>VEMX01000019.1 GCA_009711805.1 Balneolaceae bacterium
TTAGACCAATCTTAGAGGTGCCAGGCTGGCTCGATTCCAATAGAATGTGCTGAGGGTAAAGATCATAACGTACGTATGCAATCTTTTTCCAGCTGATAAATGTTGATACCTTCAACATATGAGACCGATAATCGGTCAGATCGGGTACGGGATTAACCTTGTTTCCAACCACCCAGTCCGCATAGAGGCTCCATATTACATTTAGTTGGTTGCCATACAATGGAGATCCTTCATCCATCGTGTTTTCTTCTTCGCCAAAGGCCCGGATTCTCGCGAAGCGATGCCTTTAGCTCAATCTGTATTGCGGAAGCCGCCCGGTGCCAACGCTCATTTCTACAAAAAATACGGGGCAAAAATCTAATTCAATACAACTTTCTTTTTTTTGCTTCGTAACCATGCGCGCTTTTGGGAATAAAAAATATAATTATGCAAAAAAAATATACAACCTTTCTTCTGGGCATTCTTCTCTCGGTATTTGGTGTTCAAAACCTGTTTGCTCAAACTCAGACCAATCCGGACTATGATCTCGAATATCGCAAATGGAGGATTACCCTCTTCCCTCCTCTCAGTACAAATGGTGTAGAAGCACCAGCATATACCGCCCGTTATTCAATCAACCTTTTATGGGGCTATCATGGTGGGCTCGATGGTGCTGAAATAGGAGGACTTGTCAATTACAATAAACACTACGCCCATGGCTTTCAGCTGGCTGGGTTGGCAAATGCGACCGGTGGAGATATGTTAGGCTTAAACATAGCCGGACTGGCCAATATAGCCCATAATGACATTTCCGGGGTGCAGGGAGCAGGGTTATTCAATTATGCCGGAAACGAACTTCAGGGAATTCAAGCAGCCGGCCTTTTAAATTTCTCAAAAGAAAGCAGCAGTGGAATCCAATTTGCAGGCATAGGAAATTCTTCTACCGGAGACCTGGAAGGACTTCAGTTTAGCGGTGTCTTTAATACCTCTTGGGAAGATATATCCGGGGTGCAAGGTTCCGGAGCCTTTAATATGGCCCGGGGAAGTGTTGAAGGGCTACAGGTTACCGGGGGATTGAATTTTGCAGGAGAAGAAATATCAGGTTTGCAGGTAGCTGGGTTAGGGAATATTGCCATGGATGATATTGAGGGCCTCATGGTGTCCTCTGCCTTTAACTTTGCCGGGAAAGACGGCAGCGGTTTATTGATAAGTGGAGGCATCAACTACGCCAACAACCTGGAAGGAGTCGTCATTTCAGGAGGGGCTAATATAGCCCGTGAATTAGAAGGATTGCAGTTTGCCGGTATTCTAAATGCTTCAAAAAAAGCAACCGGACTTCAAATTGGCCTCATTAACTATGCGGAAGAATTTGAAGGTGTGCCCATAGGAATGATAAGTCTATACGGAAATGGACGTAAAAACTTTGATGTGCGCTATTCTGATGGAGGCTTCACTGACATTGGAATCACCCTGGGAACTTACCGCGTGTACAACACGGCTCTGTTTGGGTATAACACCCTCCTAGACCGGGATGTCTATCGTTTGGGCTTAGCGGTAGGGCTTGAAAAAAACATTTCAGATTCCTTTGAACGGCTAAGCAGCGAAACGCTATTTGTGAACCAGGAAATAAGTTACCTCCATCATTTTGAAGAAGACTTCTCTCGAAAAACAAATGCCATTTGGTCCTACAAATTCCTGGTCGGTAATCGCTTTGCCAGTGGATTCTCTATGTACGCCGGCCCAAGCTTCAATATGCAGGTGTCACGAGTGTCAGAAGCATCGGATTACACTTGGTACAGTCTCTGGTCACCAGAGTGGAAAGGACGTCAATATCGTTTCTGGGCTGGTTTCACAGTGGGAATCCGTCTGTTCAAACAAAAGAAAATGAAGCCTTTCAGAGAAGTGATTCATAACTGGGATAATGGTAAGCCTGACTGGGAAATTGAGTGGTAGTCTATAGTTTATAACGCGTTTACCGGTTGGAGATTAGCTTAAAACAGTATTGGAAGGGAGTAACCTCGCAGCGTCCGTAGGCCCTGCGAGCGTTACGGGATTCTCGCTGGAAAGCCGAACGCTACGAGGACCTGCGGACGCTCGTAGGTTCTCTAAATGGTACTTCTAACCGGTAAACGAGTTAGTTTATAGTCTTGTGATACCTTTACCGGAAATATTTGTTTACTTCTGAAAAAACCAAACGTTCGGTTAATTCATACTGTTACCGTAACAGCCAACGATTAAACGAATACAGACCGTAAACATAATTGCTATGAAATATTTCATATCCGTTACAATCCTCCTCTTAGTGTTAGGTGGCATCACTTTTTCTTCAACAACAACCCAATCATCAGAAATAGACAAACATATTCATCCGGCAACCTTCACCTTCACTCCCCAAGCTGATACCGTTAAGGATGGTCAGTATCCCTTTCAACGCTCGGAGAAAGAATGGAAGCAGATATTAACGGCCAAAGAATATCGCATTTTAAGGGGAAGAGGAACCGAGCTCCCCTGGGTGAATGAACTGAATGACAATAAAGAAGAAGGAGTTTACGTGTGCGGTGCCTGTGGACAAAAACTGTACAGCTCGGAACACAAGTATAAAAGCGGTAGTGGGTGGCCCAGTTTCTGGAAACCCATCAACAAAACGCTGGTACAGGAAAAAGAAGACAACAGCTGGTTTATGAACCGCACCGAAATTGTGTGCTCGCGATGCGGAAGTCACCTCGGGCATGTGTTTGATGACGGGCCCGAACCTACCGGACTCCGATACTGCATGAACTCTGCTGCATTGGATTTTGTGCCTCAAGAAAAAGTAGCCTCCTACAAACAGAAAGAGAATTAGCCAGTTCCTCCCTCTTTACATCAACTATAATCGCTTTA
Source organism: Balneolaceae bacterium (assembly GCA_009711805.1). Taxonomy (GTDB): domain Bacteria; phylum Bacteroidota; class Rhodothermia; order Balneolales; family Balneolaceae; genus VEMX01. The sequence goes on from VEMX01000019.1 coordinate 2,860, forward strand.
TTTGTATGATACACAGGAGGAGTGGCCTCCGTTACCAGATAGGATAGCCATCTACATGTTATACTTGCCGCAATTGCCCCGTTATAAAGTCGTGTTTACACTCTGTAAAAAACCTGACAAATCAATACCATACAGAAGAACGAATAACAAGATTATCAGACTTAACTGTTTATGAAAGTAAAGAAAGTTTGGGCAAACCTATCAGTAAATGATGTTGAAAAAACCTATGAGTTCTACAAAGCATTGGGCTTCAGGCCTAATGGAACATTTCCTAATGAATATGAATTGGCTAGTTTTTTGGTCGGCGAGGACGATTTTGTAGTTCATTTCTTCTCAAAGAAAAGCTTTAAGCCTTCGCTTGGTGGAAAAATAGCAGATTTAGAACAAGGAAATGAAGTCATGTTCACCCTGTCGGCTGAGAGTATAGAAGAAGTGCATGAATGGGCAAAAGCAGTAAAACAAGCAGGCGGCACCATCTTCAGCAAACCGCAGAAAATTCAGGGAAGTTGGTACGGGTGCGGTTTTACTGATCCGGACGGTCATAAATGGAATGTTTTTTACAATGGTAATGCACAAACTTAACAATTCAGGAATCCATCGGACAAAGTATGTAGAACGTTATCCTAAATTCGTTCTATTTGCTCCAACGTATACATTAACCTTCGAAGACAAACATGGGTTTTTACGGTTAATGACGTAGATGGCTTTTTATTCTGCAGTTGGCTTAACATTAGCATATTGCATCGCAGTAATCGCAAAATGAATTAGACAGCAATGAAGATAATAAGTTTTAAATGCTGTGTTCAAGTCATTACTGCAACAGCGCGGTGTTTAAGGGTTTGTTGAATGGGTGAAAGATAATCAAACTTTCGTATAGGTCTATTGTTGATGTGTCGTTCGACGGTTTTAATGCGTTGCTCAGATACTTCCCGCAGATCCGTACCCTTAGGAAAGAACTGGCGGATCACTCCAATTCTGTTTTCCACCATGCCTTTATCTTGTGAGATATAAGGGCGGGTAAAGTACACATCGGCGTCTAATTTGCCGGTGATCGCCTGGTGGTTAGCAAAGGTCTTATCATTATCGAGCGTCAGGGTTTTGATAAACGCTTTTGGAATCCGTGCCAGCATCTGCACAATAGCCACTTCGGTGTGATCGGCCCGGCGGCTGGTAACCTTCCTCAGTCGGGTGAGCACCTTGCACGATCGGTGAGGACCAGCAAGGCAGACTGGTGGGCCTTCTGCCATCAGGTCCCCTTCCAAGCCTCCAAGGCGTGTGCGCTCCTCGCGATGGCACTTGATTTTTTGTGGGAGCACAGTTACCGGGGCGATTTGCAGACTTTGTTCGAGTCGCTGCTACCTCCTCGGTCTGACGGCTCCAAGCCCGTCTGACCGATGGGTGGATTCGCCCCCCCGTGTTTTAGCCAATCGATCAGACGGAACGTTGCAGGATTTGGGGTAACGAGGTAAGACCAGCCGTCAGATCGTGTTCTTGGTTTTTTTGACATCTCGGTTTGACGGCTCCAAGCCCGTCTGACCGATGGGTGAATTCGAACTCCTGTGCCTTATCCATCGATCAGACGGAACGTTGCAGGATTTGGAGGTACTGGGCAAGTCCAACCGTCAGATCGTGTCCAGGTTTTTTTGATATTTCGTTGTGTTGCACTTATTACTTGAATTCAGGAATTCATTTTTTTATTGAGTTTAACTATCATTACAAATACCGGAATTCTATTATCTCAAAACGTAAAGTCTTCCGATCCGCATTATGTATCGCCGTACCCCCTTCCTGAACCTGTAATATTTGCCCCCGGAATTATATCTACCGGCGATGACGAGTCACATCCTACCTTTACCCCAGACGGGAAGACTCTCTACTTTCTGAAGAACACGCCTACTTTCAATCATTGGACGATTGTGGTTTCAAGTTTTGAAAATGATGGATGGAGCCAGCCGGAAGTTGCCTCGTTTTCTGGACAATACAGCGATGCAGATCTAGCATTCAGTCGAGATGGCCGTACAATGTTTTTATTTCTACCCGCCCTACAAAAGAAGGGCAATTACCCAAAGAGGGTACCGATATATGGATGATGCAGAAAAGATCAACAGGCTGGGATGATCCTCAACGGGTAGCAATATTAAACAGCGACAACCTTGAATGGTTTCCATCAGTAACCGATAATGGAACCATCTATTTTGGCTCTGAGCGGCAAGGAGGTAATCTCGAACCGAAAGGTACCAGCGATTTATGGCGTTCCAGGCTTGTGAATGAGAAATATACAGAGCCCGAGAATTTGGGGAACATTATCAATACCCCAGGTAATGATATTGAAGGTTATATCGCTCCCGATGAAAGCTTCTTAATCTTTTCTTCCAATGGATACAAAAATACCCGGGGTACTTACGATCTTTATATCAGTTATAACCGGGAAGGCGCATGGACCAAACCACAGAATCTTGGTGATATGATTAATTCTGAAGGCTGGGAGTTTGGTGCTAAATTATCGCCTGATGGAAAATACCTGTTCTTCACCAGTAATCGCAGTCCCTTTAATCACCCATTAGAAAAAAGATTAGATTACGAAGAGCTCATCAGAAAATTCGCAGCCCCGGTAATGGCCTGAGGGATATATCTCAGGTAGATGCGGATGTGCTGCCTTCAGTAAAAGATTGAATTCAGTAACAAGAAAGGTGCTAAACTAAAATTAGTTTCGGAATAAAATCCTGGATACTTAGGGTTCCAGTGAACATAGCTTTGTTCTCTTTGGTATAGGCTACACGTTGAAAATTTATGTGTGTCTATCGGTGTATGGATCACAGGGCATTTATCCCTTCCCTTGTTTTTAAAAGATTAATGTTGCTTTTTTATGAGCTATAAACATCGAACTGATATCTTCAATAATCTGCAGAACTACTTATGGAAATGGATGTACAACAGAAATATGATGCTTATCCCGACCACATCCGACCAAAGATGCAGAGCCTCCGTAACTTGATTTATGAAGTTGCACAGACCACTGAGGGTGTCGGCGAACTGGAGGAAACACTGAAGTGGGGCGAACCCGCCTATTTGCCCTCCCAAACCAAAAGCGGAACCACCATCCGAATTGACTGGAAGCCTAAAAAACCAGATCAAATTGGGATGTATGTAAACTGCAATACAACTCTGGTGGACACCTATAGAACTCTTTTTGAGGATGTACTCGAATTTGAAGGAAACAGGGCAGTCATTCTCCCGGTTGATCAACCTCTCCCCCAAAAGCCACTCATGATATGCATACGCATGGCCCTCCGGTATCACCTGGATAAGCATACATAACGGCTGGAATGAAATGGGAATAGCATTTTACCATAATGAATAGTACCCAACGTAACACCTACGGCGGGGAACTATGAGTTCTTTACAATGGCTTTTTTTGAAGAGGTTGTAACACTCAATAGGTCTTATTGTGTGGATTCAGCCAATAATCTGAAAACGCAAACACGCGAACAATGACCGGTTCTGATTCAATATTCACAAAATATACCTTGCCGTTGTGTACATATGAGGGAAGATCGGATCTACCTACTATCTTTGATTCGGTGTTTTGATTTTCAAAGTTCACCCTGGTTACAAACCCCTCTTTGCCCTGATCCACATACCCAAGCAGCCCCATAATCAGTAACTCATTATCACTTAGTGCATATATCCTATTTACTACAGATCTCCCCTTTGTTACTTGAACCCAATCTTGAATCAATTTTTGAGTATTTCCACCAGGAACTTTTCGTAAATCTCGTCCAGGTTTAAGAAACCCCTCCAAATCAAGTGCAAAAGACCGTTCTAACTGACCACTGAGATTAAATACATATATCGTGTTCGTATAGGCCGATAAAAAATAAATGTAGTCCTCGTGATACAACACCTGATTTTTTTCATCACTTCGATAGGCTAAATTTGGAAATTCCAATTGAACCTTATCGAATCTAAGTACAAGTTGATCATCTCTGTCCACACCCCGTAGTTCATGTTCACCATTGTGTTGGGTATAAAAACCTATGTAAAGTGAATCATGTACAAAATCATACGCACTGGTTGCTAAAAATTTATGTCCGGCCACCTGTGTCACAGTATTGTCATAAGTAATATAGACTCCCCAAGGTGCAGAATTTGTGAAAAACACTTCATTCTCAAGCAATTTGGGTTGAATGGGAGTCCAGTTAAATCCCGGGAAACTGTCGGATGCGTTTATTTTGGTTAGGAATTCACCTGTCTCATGATCATACAATAGGAATAGTTTCTGAGAACGGTCAAATATACCCAAATAGTCATCATTAACCACAAGTTGAGCCGAGCTAAGCAAAACATCATCAGGCAATACAATTGTCTTTTGTTGAGACATGGCCGGACGGATACATATCACTGACAGAAAAAGAACTACAACTACTAATTTCAGAATTTTCACTTTGTATGATTTAAATCTTCAAGTGTAATTACAAACCAAGGCATAAACTAAAGCCCGGAAGCAAAAAAATCTTACCGGAAATGGCAAACTATTAAAATTTCGATTACATCAGGGTTAATCTTACAAATTATCCTATAATTTTTGTGAACAGCTATTTTCCGAATTTTGTCATTATTTGTTTCCGGTAAAATCAAGCACACCATCAACCATCCCCAACAACCACAACTCCTCCTTTACTTCTATTGTTTTCCTGGAAGCAAAATAGTAACATCTGTTCAAACTTTGACCTCCTGAACGAACTCTAAGCTGTACCTATAATCACCCCCTTTAATCGAAAACAAACTATGAATTCCAAAGCCACCGTACTTCATGAAGCCGAATTCAACCCAAAAATCAAATCCTATCTGCTGTGGTTTAGCTCATTTATACTTTTGATTACAGTAGTAGGTATTGTAGTACTTCCCCTTTGGTGGATCTTTGGCACCTTCTACCTGAATAAATATTTTGAACGCCTGGAATGCGAACTCACCTCCCGCTCCCTTCGGTTTAAGAAAGGCTATATTTTTCATACTGAAAAAACAATCCCACTTGATAAGATTCAGGATCTCACCTTTAAAGAAGGCCCCTTGCTCAAATCTTTCGGTTTAAGTATTCTGCGGGTTGAAACTGCAGGAAGTTCTGCTCAAGGCGGACCAGATTTATCTCTCATTGGTATTGTAAATGCTTCAGACTTTCGGCAAATGGTCCTGGATCAACGGGATGTAGTCACCGATAACAAAAGCAGTTCAACTCCCTCCTCTGGCGAAGCTACTTCAACTACAGAACTACTTACAGATATCAGAGACTCACTTCTCAGGATTGAAGGGAAGATAGATTCCGGGAATTCAGATATTGATTAGCAAAACTGTAACGTATTGAATCGAAACAAACCCAATGGCTATACACCTGTGCAGTAAAGTATAGACATAAAAAAATAGCCCGGATCACATCTGTATATTCATTCTGGTGGGAAATCCTATTCAGTAAGGTCGCGGACTGTTGTTTCGACCTTGCCGTTAATCATACCGTAGTACTTTTAACTACTGTGTTCACCCATTAATTAGCATAATTTTTAACCTCTTGTCAACTTTACTTTTCCACAATTTTCCCACCCGTTTTCCACGAAGTTATCCACATTATGGATTTGCTGTATGAAAAATAACTCTTAGTTTTGAATCTATTGACACATAACTGTTTATCCGGGATTAACCAAACAGCCATACATCACCCATGAGTCTTACCAATACCTTTGCAGATTTTGTACACCACCTCTCTCCTCTTGAGGATGAACTGAAAAAGAGCCTTCAGAACCAGGTCGGCCATCTTCACCTTCAGCCGGGAGATCACTTTATTGAAGCCGGGCGAAATTGCACCAGCATAGCCTATATAAAGAAAGGACTGTTCCGCTATTATTACCTCAGTGATGACGGTAAAGAATACACTAAAGGTTTTTTTGATCAAAACTCAATCCTTATAGCCTACGATGCTATTCTCGAAGACCGCCCCTCCTATTATACCATTGAGGCTCTTGAACCATCACATCTGGAAATTATAGACTATAACAAGTTTATTAAGCTGCTTTCAACTAAAGCGTCTTTCCAAAACTTTATCATTACTATGCTGCAAAAGGGATACTTGGCCAAAGTGAAGCGGGAACGGGAATTCCTGCTGTTTGATGCCGAAGAACGCTACCGTTCTTTTCTCAAGCAATATCCAGGACTTGATTCAAGAATTAAGCAACATATCATTGCTTCTTACCTGGGCATCACCCCCGAGTCGTTGAGCCGCATCAGAAAAAATTTGTAATGCGTTTCTGTGAATGAATCTTTCTATGGAAAACGATACATGAATAGCTTTTAAAAAACTATGCAATACGCAGAGAAAGGAATTTTTACATCTCGGCGTGCTGCATTCGATTTTTAGCTCCATTTTCGGGCATCTTTGTTCACTCTTTATTTAGTGGCTTAATGACAAATGACCCACCCTCTCACTCAATAATAACTTACCCTCATTAACACAGATCAATGACTTGCTGGCATTAACCGGCTATCATAAACCATAACATATTCAACAAACACAATATTTATGGTCTTAAGAAACAACACCATTTTGATTACAGGCGGCAGTTCCGGGCTTGGATTAGAGATGGCCCGGAAGTTCAGTACCCACAATAAAGTGCTTATTTGTGGCCGGAATATAGATAAGCTAAAACAGGCACAAGAAAAAATTCCGGGCATTCATATTTTTCAATGCGATCTTTCAGAAAGGGAAGAATGTCGAAAACTGGCCGGGTGGGTAAAAAGCAATCATCCCGAATGCAATGCTCTCATCAACAATGCAGCTATTGTGCACCAAACAAATTTCTATGAAGATGAACAGATTATTTCGAAAGCAGAAGATGAGCTCAATACCAATTTTTTAGCTCCGCTTCGGCTCATTAAGCTATTGATTCCCGTTATTGAATCAAATCCATGCCCAGCTCTCATAAATATTACAACCGGATTGGTTTATGCTCCCAGGGCTCTATACCCTATCTATAATTCCTGCAAAGCAGCTCTGCATTCCTTTACACAAGTATTGCGAATCCAGCTCAGGGATCACCCCATCACTGTTATAGAGGTGTTTTTTCCGGTGGTAGATACTCCCTGGCACCAAGGCAATACCCCCGATATTGCCATTACTCCCAACGAGGCCGTTACGGAATTGATTAAAAAACTACATAAGGGGAAGGAAGAAATACGAATAGGAAAAGTGAAATTACTTTACTTTCTCTCCAGGTTGGTTCCCCGTCTTGCACTGAAAATCATTAATAAAGTGTAAGCCAGGTCGGGACAGGAAAAGTATAGACATAAAAAAAATAGCCCGGATCACATCTGTATATTCATTCTGGTTGAACTCCCATGCAGTAAGGTCGCGGACTGTTGTTTCGACCTTGCCGTTAATCATACCGTAGTACTTTTAACGACTATGTTCACCCATTAATTAGCATAATTCCTGGGAGTGTGTCAACAAAAAAATGTATTACTTTTCCACAACTTTCCCACCTGTTTTCCACGAAGTTATCCACATTCAATGACTTAGAGTAATACAAAGGCATGCTCAAGATTTATATAAACAAAGAGTTATAAAAAAACACCCTCAGGTCATTTAAAACACCGTTTCCCGGCTACTCTTTATTAAGCGCAATTTCTGCTGTGCGTGAATTACGATACTGTTTTGGGAGTAAGCTTTTTTCGGTAGAAATAAACCAATCCCAGGGCAAGCAGCCATTGTCCCACCACGGTAGCTACAGAATATGTACTTAAGGGGTTGAACCAAGTGTCGGGCGCGTACTCTGTTGCACTTAAGTACATCCACCAGCCCAGCAGGGTAACTACTTCTACCGGAACGATAAACTTGATGATAATCTCCCACCAGCTTCCAAGTTTAGTTTTGCTTTCTTCTGTATTCACCAGCTCTTCTCTGAACTTGGTGGTACCGTATTTTATTACGGCATAGGAAATCATAGCTCCTGATACCATCAAGCCCACACCCCACACAAAATCCTGATTAGCAAAAAAGGTGAGATTTAATGCCGAAGGTAAGCCAAATACAAAACCAGCTGCACAAATGCTGACTGTGGCTCTTCTTCGGTTTGCCCCCATATCTACAAACACTTTTACTGCAAGTTCAATCATCGAAATCAACGAACTAAAGGCTGCAAAGGTAAGCCCGAGGAAGAAAAGTATCGCAAAGATCCCCCCTCCCGTCATTGTGGCAAAAAGCTGAGGCATCCAAATAAAGGTTAAACCTGTGGAAGCAGGGCCTGAAGTCTTCATAATATCGAGAATCTCCGGATTGCTCATAGCAGGACTAAGTGTCCCAAAAACTGTTGAAAAAATGATTACAGCTGAAACCAGAGATACCATATTATTCCCAATTCCCGTCTGGAACGCACTAATAGTCACATCATCACTTTTACGCATATACGCTGCATAGGTCAGTATCAACCCCCAGGCGGCCCCGGTATCCCAGGCATTTTGCGTAAGAGCCTCCAGCCAGATTTCAGGATTTTTCAAAGTAGACCAATCGGGGGTAAATAGATATTCCACCCCAATTCCGCTTCCCTCAAGAGAAAGTGATTTCGCCAGGGAAACCAACAACACCAAAAGCAGCGAAGGAATGAGAACCTTATTAACCTTTTCAATAGCTGAGATGCCTTTTATGACCACAAAGCCACCCGCTACAATAATAAAGCCATGTGCTATACTTGGCCAGTTTGATCCCTGAAACCCTTCCCAAACTGCGTTTGCCTGCTGTAAGTCGGCCGGCAAAGAAGTGGTAATGGTTGTAATCAGGTAATACAAACACCAACCTGCCACTACGCTGTAATAAAACATGATGGCGGTAGCTACAAATCCAACAAAACCGCCAAGCCATCCTTTCTTTTCTCCAATAAGTTCAGCGAAAGAACCTACAATTCCCTTACGGCCGTTTCTCCCCATCCCATATTCAGCAATAATGAGCGGTATAGACCAAAGTAACAAGAAACAAAGCCAGGCAAACAGGAAGGCACCGGCACCTTCCTGGCCTCCATTTTGAGCGGCAATTCGAGGAAACCGCCATATATTCCCTGTTCCAATTGCAATCCCAAGTACGCTCAGTATCAGTCCCAGTTTGGATGAAAAGCGTTCATTTGTTTTAGCTGCCATGCAAATAAATATTATTTTAGAATACGATAAACCAAATCACGTTAACTGCGCGATAAGTTTAGTTATCTTATGTATCTTTATTTTGATTAGATTAAGGCTGTGCTTATAATTGCCAGCCAACTATAAAATGTTAATCACGAATATCCAAGAACTTTCTCAGTCGGTATAAAAATATTACATGTTTTCAGATCATAAAACGACCAATAAGTATCTCGCTCTATTCACTTTTATTGTTTCACTGATTATATATACCCTCACACTTGCACCAACGGCAAGTTTTTGGGATGCAGGTGAATTTATAGCCGTAGCTAACGGTTTGCAAGTTAACCACCCGCCGGGAGCACCTTTTTATTCTTTACTGGGTAGAATTTTTTCCATGTTTATGCCTATGGAATACATCGCGCTGAGTATCAATTTTATAAGTGCTCTTTCTTCGGCTCTATCTGTCATGCTTCTATACCTCATTATAGTGAGGCTGGTACGTGAATGGAAAGGCAGTCCCGACTCCATGGATGTGATGGATAAAATTGGAATGTACGGAGGGGCATTGTTAGGAGCTCTTACTTTTGCGGTAACCGATACCTTCTGGTTCAGCGCCGTAGAAGCCGAAGTATATGCTCTCTCTATGTTTTTTACCGCTATTGTGGTATGGCTGGCTCTCAAATGGTCCGAGAATCATGACAAACCTTACAATGAGAAATGGCTAGTGTTAATTGCCTATATGTTTGGAATTGCTATAGGGGTTCACTTGCTCAACCTGCTGGCACTATTCTTTGTAGCCCTTATTATCTACTTCAAAAAGAAAGAGTTTGAGTGGAAATCATTCCTGATGATGGGAAGTGTAGCTGTACTTTCATTTTTTATTGTTTATCCTTTTACCATTCAAACCTTGCCAAGCATTGCCAATGGAGTAGACGAAGGAACCTATGGGATGATTGGTCCTCTTACCTTCATTTTCCTGTTTATGATTTTGATAGCCTGGGGTATCTATTATACCCACAAGAAAAAATACAGGCTGGCTAACATTGCTTTGATCTGCTACGCTATGATTATGATCGGCTTCTCGTCCTATTCGGTCATTATGATCCGCTCTATTGCAGATCCACCCATTGATGAAAATGACCCTGAAACGGTAGAAGCCTTTATCAGCTATCTGAAACGGGAGCAATATGGTGCTACCCCTATCCTTAAAGGTAATAATTTTGATCCTGCTACCAACCGAATCAGCCGCAATAAGGAAGAGTATTTCCCGAGAAGATATTCGACAAATCCGCAGCATATAGACTTCTATTCCCGCTATGATTCTGACTGGAATTTCTTCTGGGATTACCAGGTAAACCATATGTATCTGCGGTATTTCAACTGGAACTTTGTAGGGCGCGATGCTGATGTGCAGGATGCTGGATGGCAAGCTGGCTTTTCAGAAACCGAATATCCCAATAATGCGGCTCATAATTCCTATTTTTACATCCCCCTGATACTGGGGCTTTTCGGAATGATCTTTCATTTCAGATCCGACTGGAAACGTGCATTTGCCGTATTGGCTTTATTCATAGTCACAGGCCTGGCCATTATAATATTCCTCAATCAAACACCTTACCAGCCCCGGGAGCGTGATTATGCCTATGTGGGCTCTTTCTTTGCCTTTTCAATATGGATAGGCTTAGGGGCCACAGGATTCATTGAGATGTTGAAAGAATACATGAACGAAAGTAAAATACTCGGTTTTGCTACCATCCTTTTATGCCTGATCGCATCCCCGGCATGGATGGGATATCAAAACTGGGACGATCACGACCGCAGCGACCGACACGTAGCCCCTGATTATGCCAAAAACCTGCTCAATTCGGTGGCCCCCAATGCTATAATTTTCACGAATGGGGATAACGACACTTTCCCGCTTTGGTATGCACAGGAAGTTGAAGGTATTCGTACCGATGTACGCATTGTATGTTTAAGCTTGTTGAACACCGATTGGTACATCAAACAGCTTCGGGATCAGTGGTCTCATGAATCGGCTCCCCTCCCTATTTCATTGTCGGATAGTGAGATAGACCGATTAACGGAGGGAATTACACAATGGAGGCCGCAAACCATAGAAATCCCCGTTAACAAAGAAATGCTAAGAAATGCATTTAGCGAAGACCGGGAATACAAGGAAGCCATAGGGGTAAAACCAGACACCTCTCTGCCCATCTTCAGATCCGGGGTAGACTACGAAATGCCCGTTGATTCTTTAGATGATACCGTATCATGGGAGTTTGAGGGACGCATGTATGGGCAGGATCAACAAGGCAATCCTATTCATATTCTGCAAACGCAAGACCGTGTCATCCTTGATATGCTGAAAACGAATGCATGGCTCCGCCCTATGTATTTTGCCAATACAGTATCCAGCCAAAGCCAGTTGGATCTTGAAAACTATTTCAGAACCGAAGGTAAAGCATACCGCATTGTACCCAAGAAATTCAGCAATGACGGCAGCGGCACTCTGGATATTGATATTCACATAGATCGGCTGGAAAAGTTCAGCTTTACCGAATGGAATAAACCCGGGGTATATCTGGATGAAAATATTCGAAGAATGCTCAGTAATTATCGATTCAACTTCATTCAACTGGCTGATAAGTACCTGGAACAAAATCAACCTGATAGTGCCGGCCACTGGCTGAAAACCGGTGAAGAGAAAATTCCATTCAGAAAAGATGAGCAGAATAATTCCATAAAATTGTATTATGCGATTAAGTATATACAAGCTGAGTTAGGCGATGAAGCTTTACGCTTAGCCCGTTCGGTGCACGATCAAGCAGTTACAAATATGGAATCCAGCTACTCTACCCTTCTGGATATTCAGTCGAAGTATGCAGCTCAAAAAGAAGAGATGGAGTTGGCACAAGCAAATGGGAATATTAGTGAACAACGCAGTTTACGATCAGCATTGAACAACCTGGCATCCAGGTACGAATCGGTTGCCCGTGCCATATCTCAAAGCAGACAATCTGTTATATTGATACAGTATATATTCTATAAAGCCGGCAAAACAGAAGCAGCTAATGAACTTGCAACCAAGATCGACTCTCTGCTGGGGCCGCAATTTCCAGCTATGCCCTCTTCACTTGAAGAAAGCGAAAAAGAAGTATCCAGATACGGATTATAAAAATCATTCTATTTAAAGTTAGGTTAAGGTATCGTATATTTGGGTTCACAACCTCGAGGAAATTATGATTCATCAATTTACTAAAGAGAATATCGACACCATCGGTAAGGTATTGGGAGCAACCCCTAAACCCTTGGGCAATGACGTATTTCGTTTCGAAGTTAAAAACGACGAAGAGCAGCGGAAATTAGCGCTTGAAATCCATTTGGGACTGGATGTAAATGGAGAACCCATGAACATGGTTTCTGTTTACGCATACAGTACATTTTTGCAACTCCACAACTGTACGGCCTTTGTTGCCAGCGATATGCTTCAACAAGTTACGTTTTTCGGTAAATCAGGCTCTAAAACCTCAGGGCTTATTGTAGAAAAAGCCTCCGGATGTAGTTTATATGCAAATGTAGACGAATCCATTATCGCAGGAGACTTTACTCAACTCCCTGAAGACCTTATGATGTGTGGCATTGCCCTGTCGCTGACAGAGTCAATGGACGACGACTTCAGTTTTTAATTGTATCAGTTTGGCTACACAGTCGCCCATACTTCAGCTTTTTAATGAAAGCGGAATTGATATACCAGTTCAGCAACGTCAGCTTGAAACCATACTAAACTGGGTTTCTGAACAAGAAAAAGTTCTGTTCGAGATGCTGGAACTTGTTTATGTAACTGAAGAGAACATCATAAAAATTAACCGTGAGTTTCTGGACCGGGCGTATGTGACAGATATTATTTCTTTCCGATACGACGAAGACAAAACAAACGCCGCTATTGAAGGAACACTTTATTGTTGTGCTCCGCGTATACAAGAACAGTCTGAAGAGTTTGCAGAATCGGAAGAACAAGAGTTTAAACGAATTTTTATTCATGGCCTGCTTCACTTGATTGGTTATGAAGATGGCTCAAAAGAGCAGAAAAAGAAGATGACCTCCCTAGAAAATAAATATTTAAAATTGGCTAAAAACTAATTGAGGTTTCTTCCGTACATAAGCTCAAAAATTTACGGATGGAAAAACAAAAGGAAACGAATATCATCGTAAAGAGAAGCAAGCAATATGCTTCTCAGTTTTGGCGGCTTGTACGTGTTCAAATCGATAAGCAATCGAAAAAAGATGAGCCTTTCATCGAGCGTTACATCCCTCCTAAAAAGGAAAGTAAACACAAATGGCTGCTCTCCCTTCTCTTTGTGGTGCCCTATGTGTTAATCGCCATTTTTGCGGGATCGTTTTTTTGGGATTTTGATGGGATTTCTAAGACCATCTTTGGGATTACCCTAAACTTTGAAGGCCTCCTTAGAATCTTGAGCATAAGTGGTTTGATAGGTTTTTTAACAAACTGGCTGGCTATTACCATGTTATTCCGTCCCACACATAAACGCCCCATTTTAGGACAGGGACTTATTCCGGCTCAAAAAGACCGTATAGCCTATCGACTGGCCCGGGCTGTCTCCGAAGACCTCATTAACCCAGAGATCATTAAAAGAAAAATTCATGAATCTCAGGCAATCAGTAAATACCGGGAAAAAGCAACCGTCTATGTTAAGAATATCATTGATGAACCTGAATTTCGGACCGACCTTAAAACATTGGTCACCGGCTATGTAAATGAAATGATAGCAGACCCCGAAATCAGGTCCAGGCTTGCCAAAACAGTGATTGAACATCTTGATCAAGCCATTGAAGAAAACTCTTTCGAAAAAGTGGCATTAAAAGCTTACAGCTTCTTAAAGGGGCAAGAAATGCAGCACCTGGTAGAAGATGCCCTCGAAAAACTTCCCGGCGGTATCGAAAAGGGTCTGGACAGAATGGATATTTATCTTGATAGCCTCCCGGAAAAACTCGAAGAACACAGCGAGATAATTGAAGAGGTTGTAACCTCTCTCCTCTACCGTTTAGTTAACCAATTGGATGTGCATGCCCTGGTTGAAGATAACCTGAGGCAGTATGATGAAAAAAGATTGGAACAACTGATAAAAAATGCCAGCAACGATCAGTTACAATACATTCAGTATTTAGGAGCTGTATTAGGTACATTTGGAGGCTTTATAATCTGGGAGCCATTAGTTAGTTTAACATTATTGGGTTCCATATTGGGACTTACTTTACTCACAGATCACCTCATTCATAAATCATCAACAGACTCTATACAGGGGAGAAACCCCTAATAATAATCTATCTTTTGGGCATGTTATGAAACATCTAATATTTGGGTTGGCTGCGGTTTTGCCGTTTTTCGGCTTAGCCTCGTGTACCACCACAAATAAAGCTATACAAAATGATACCGCCCCTGCAGCAGGTACGGCAAACACGACTGAAACGGTTACCCTAATTAATGATTGGTTCCATAAAGACCCCTTAAGCAGTCCATATTATGGAATCAGTACCAAACAGGCTTACAATAATTTTCTTGCAGATAAACAGCCCAAAAAGAGTGTCATTGTAGCCATTATTGATTCCGGAACCGATATTGAGCATGAAGACCTTGCGGCTAATATCTGGGTTAATGAAGATGAAATCCCGGATAATGGTAAAGATGATGATGACAATGGCTATATAGATGACCTCCATGGATGGAATTTTATTGGAGGCCCCAACGGCCAACATGTAGAAAAGGATACCTATGTTCTTACTCGCATGTATTCCAGCCTATCCCGGAAATATGGTAGCAAAGGACCTTCTGATATTGCTCCTGAATACAAAAAAGAATATGAAAAATACCTGGAAATAAAATCCAGATTCGAGCGCAGGGTTAAGAGAAACAAAGAGCAGATCCGGGAACTAAGTGATATCGTAAAAGCGATTGATGTATCTAAGCAGATACTTGGCATTAGCTGTATTGACTCTGCATCCACAGAAGAGCTGAAAGTAGATCCGAACGATCAGATGATTATAAAGCAAGCAAAACAGATCTTTCAGCTGTTGAAACAGGATGGCGTTACCGAAACCACAGTCTCCGATACTCAGAAATACCTCGAACATCTCATCAGGAAAAGAGATTATGGCTTAAATCCGAACTTCAATCCCCGCAAAACAATAGGCGACAATTATGAAGATTTTAACGACCGCTTTTATGGTAATAATGATGTAAAAGGTCCCGCCAGTGAACATGGTACCCATGTGGCCGGAATTATAGGCGCGGTCAGGAATAATGGCCTTGGGATGGATGGCATTAGTGCTCATGCCAAACTTATGATCATCAGAACCGTGCCAGACGGAGATGAGCGGGATAAAGATGTAGCTAATGCCATTCGGTATGCCGTGGAAAATGGAGCCGATATTATAAATATGAGTTTTGGGAAAGAGTATTCGCCCCATAAGGTATATGTAGATGAGGCCATACGGCTTGCCGACCGTTCCGGAGTGCTTATGGTGTCAGGAGCCGGAAATAATGGCGAAAGCATTGAGGATAAAAATAATTATCCTTCCCGCTACTATGCGGATGGAAACAAGGCAAATAACTACCTGATGGTTGGTGCTTCATCATGGAAACCAGATTCTGCCCTTGCAGCCAGTTTTAGTAATTATGGGCAAACAAAAGTGGACCTTTTCGCTCCGGGGGTTGATATATATTCTACCTATCCCAATCATACCTATAAAATGGAAAACGGTACCAGCATGGCTGCTCCTGTGGTAGCTGGGGTTGCGGCCTTGATTATGACATATTATCCGGAACTTCAAACTTCTGAAGTAAAACAGATTTTATTGGATTCGTCCATAAAAGTAGATCAAGAAGTTAATAAACCCGGATCGACTCAGAGCCTTAGTTTTGAAAGATTATCGGCCAGCGGCGGAATTGTAAACGCTCTACAAGCATTGAAACTGGCAGAATCCACAATTAATAACGGGGTTAATTGAATAATCGGAACAATGAATACGATGCGGTAGTTGTTGGGTCAGGTCCTAATGGATTGACCGCAGCCATCCGGCTTGCCAGCAAAAAACTGAATGTTCTTGTACTTGAAGCTGAAAAAACCATAGGCGGCGGTACCCGCACCAAGGAACTTACCGAAGCTGGTTTTAAACATGATGTATGTTCAGCAGTTCATCCTACAGCTGTATCATCTCCCTACTTCAACCAACTGGATTTAGGTAAATATGGGCTGGAATGGATACACCCGCCTTATCCTTTTGCTCATCCACTCAACAACCACGAAAGTGTCGTGGTATCCAGGTCACTTGAAGAAACGGCTACAAACCTTGGTATTGATAACAAAGCATATCATAAGCTGTATGATCGGTTTGTAGCAGATTGGGGCTCGCTTTCTGAAGATATATTTGGACCGCTGAGAGTACCTGCATATCCACTAAAAATGGCCCGGTTTGGACTCTCCGGATTACCTTCAGCAAGTACATTAAGTACACGCTTATTTAATAGTCCCCGGAGCAGGGCGCTGTTCGCGGGTTGTGCAGCACATAGTATATTACCGTTGGATAAACTGTTTACATCTTCTTTTGGTATTGTACTTGGTGCTTCGGCTCATGCGGTAGGCTGGCCTATAGCAAAAGGAGGATCTGCTTCAATTACTGATGCTTTGGCTAAATTGTTTAAATCGCTGGGAGGCAATATAGTAACAAACAAAAGAGTAGCTGATATTCAGGATATTCCTTCCGCCAAAGCTGTACTCTTTGATCTGACACCTCAACAAATTCAAAAAATACTTGCTGATAAACTTCCTTCATCCTACCGAAGCAAATTAGTAGATTACAGATATGGTCCAGGCGTCTTTAAAATTGATTTTGCCCTCTCTGAAGCTGTACCCTGGAAAGATAAACAACTTCTTAAAGCAGGCACCCTTCACCTTGGAGAGTCGCTGGAAGAAATAATGAGATCTGAACAGAATGCATGGCAAGGAAGGCATTCGGATACTCCCTATGTACTTCTCTCTCAGCCCAGCTTATTTGACCCTGAGAGAGCCCCGGAAGGCAAACATACGCTCTGGGCTTATTGCCATGTCCCCAACGGTTCTGAACGGGATATGTCGCAAGCAATTGAACAACAAATAGAACGGTACGCTCCGGGCTTTAAAGACACCATCATCAACAAACATACCATGAATACCAGCCAGCTGGAAGTATATAACTCCAACTATATAGGAGGTGATATTAATGGAGGAGCCCAAATGATACAGCAATTATTTGCCCGCCCTGTTTTAAAATGGGATCCGTACAGCATCCCCTTAAAAGGTTATTATATTTGCTCCTCATCTACTCCTCCTGGCGGTGGCGTACACGGCATGTGCGGATATCATGCCGCTGCCTCGGTATTAAAAAAGGAATTTGGTCTTTATTAATGACAAAAGCTTAAAGAAGCTTATCTTTTACTATGCTTAAGGCTTTACACACGACGATTCAACACTTATCCAAGACCAACAAACCGACCGAGCAAGGAACGAACCGATGGACATTGCTGAGTCTGTTTATAGCACTCTTAATCTCCATACCGGTACTTACCGTTGTATTTTCCATTTTTACTCCGGCAGGAGAAATATGGAGTCACCTGGCTTCCACCGTTTTAGATGATTATGTACTCAATTCCCTCATTCTACTTCTGGGGGTCTCAACCGGGGCCTTGTTTTTTGGAATTTCATCGGCCTGGCTTATTACGATGTGCGACTTCCCCGGGAGAAAGATATTCGAATGGGCCTCCCTGCTTCCTTTTGCTATTCCAGCTTATTTGATGGCTTACATTTATACGGACTTCCTGGACATTGCCGGTCCCCTGCAAACGACCATCCGTACCATTTTTAGTCTTGGGATAGATGAATATTGGTTTCCCCAGGTTCGCTCCATACAGGGAGCTGTATTAATTATGAGCCTGGCCTTCTACCCTTATGTATATATGCTGGGCCGCTCGGCTTTTCTGAAGCAATCTACTTCCCTGTTGGAAGCCAGCAGAGTAATGGGGTATTCCACCTTAAAAAGTTTTTTCAAGGTCTCCCTCCCGGTAGCACGACCAAATATAGCAGCCGGCCTTGCCTTGGCCCTCATGGAAACACTGAACGATTTTGGCACCGTGCAATACTTTGGAGTGCAAACATTTACAACTGGCATTTATCGAACATGGTTTGGTCTTGGGGAACGTCCGGCAGCAGCTCAGCTTGCTGCTTTTTTAATGACTTTTATAATTGTTTTGCTGGTTCTGGAACGTTGGTCTCGCAATAAAATGAGTACAAAACAGCATAGTACAAACCGGTTTAAAACATTAAGTCGGTTTAACCTGAAAGGCCCTAAAGCTATAGCTGCATTTACAGTTGTAGGTTTACCGGTATTGCTTGGTTTTGTGATCCCTGTGATTTTGCTGCTTGTGATGTTCTTTTCGAACCTGGACCTGATGGATAGTAAGTTTCTTGAGCTGACCTTTAATTCAGTCACCGTTTCAGGTATTACCGGGGTATTAGCCGTTGGTATTGCCCTTATCATGGCTTATGCAGCGCGTCTAAATCCTTCAAAACTGGTAAAAACATTCAACAGAATCAGCTCGCTGGGATATGCTATTCCGGGCTCAGTTATTGCCGTAGGGGTACTGATTCCTTTTGGAGTCTTTGACAATGCCATAGATTCTTTTCTTCGCGAAAACCTCGGTTTTTCATCCGGTTTATTGCTAAGCGGGACACTTTTTGCGATGGTGTTTGCTTACATCGTTCGCTTTTTATCGGTTTCATTTGGAGGTATAGAGGCAAGCATGGAGAAAATCACTCCAAGTATGGACGAAGCAGCCCGGGGCATGGGATATCGTTTTTCCAAAGTTCTCCGAAAAATCCATATCCCCATGATGTCCGGAGGGTTATTAACGGCAGGACTACTGGTCTTTGTAGATGTGATGAAGGAGCTTCCGGCTACCCTTATTGTTCGCCCCTTTAATTTTGATACACTGGCTGTTCAGGTATATAGATATGCCTCAGATGAACGGCTTACTGAATCGGCCGGAGCAGCTCTTATGATTGTATTGGCAGGGATTATCCCGGTGATTGTAATTAGCAGAACCATTGCCCGATCACGCAAAACAGAGACTAAAAAATAATAAGGGATGCAATATCAGCTACTGCATCCCCTGTTATTGTAGAAACAAATGTGATTGTGATTATTGCCAGCCAGCTCTATCCATCAATTGAATAGCTTCCGGGTTATTTTTTCCCAATGCCGAAACATTTACTGCATCGCTTTCAAACTCACCAAAGTTGGTTAATACTTCTGGCAGCTCCGTTTCTTCATTAATCGGGTATTCGTTATTGCCGGCTGTAAAATATTGCTGGGCATCTGTGGTTGTCAGATACTCAAGAAAAAGTACGGCATGCTCTTTGTTTGGAGCATTTTTAAGTATTCCTGCCCCACTGATATTAACATGAGCTCCGCGTCCATCTTCACCCTGATTGGGAAATACAAACTTCACTTTTGATGCCGCTTCCTGGTCGGCTTCATCATCACCTGTAATCATAATCGCAAGATAATAATGGTTTGATATAGCTACATCACAAACACCAGTGGCCACTCCCCTGATCTGGTCGCGGTCGCCTCCCTGCGGACTTCTGGCAAAATTAGAGACAAGGCCTTCAGCCCACTCTTCGGTCGCTTCAACGCCTTTAGTTTCAACCATTGAGGCTACCAGCGACTGATTGTATATATTATTGGACGAACGTACACATACACGCCCTTCAAAGCGGGGATCAGCTAAATCTTCGTACGTAAGTTCTTCGTAGTTTTCCACGGTCTCGGGATTTACTACAATACCTCGTACTCGTTTTGAAAGTCCCATCCACAATCCTTCTGGGTGCCGAAATGAGGAAGGAATACGCTCTGAGAGAATCTCAGAGTCTACAGGTTGAAGGATATCTGCTTCTTCAGCTCTCCAAAGACGACCCGCATCTACAGTAATGAGGACATCTGCTGGAGAGTTAATTCCTTCACTTTTCACCCTTTCAATTAATTCATCAGAACCACCTTCAATCAGGTTTACTTTTATTCCTGTTTTTTCTGTAAACTCGGAATATAGAGCATCATCGGTATCGTAATGCCGGGCTGAATAAACATTAACTATTTTTTCACTATTCGCTTTTTTCTCGTTTGAACAAGCAATAAATAGAGTTGCACAAGCAATAACTGCTAGTATTCTTAATTTCATTATTTGGAGTATTTATTAATGTTAGTTGCGTGCAGAAATTACCACATTATTTAGAACTAATCTAAACTAATGGACAAAAATCAGGTAAAAAAAATTATTTCACCCAGTGAGCTCGGCATTGATCCCATTGCTAAAGCCCATACTATTCCTTCTCAGTGGTATACATCGCCCCAGGTGTTTGAACTGGAACAACAGTATCTGTTCAAAAAAAACTGGCAGTATGTATGTCATGCAGATCAAATATCTGCTGCCGGTTCCTCATATTGTAGCCGCATAGCGCAAAATCCCGTTATTGTATTCAAAGACTCAGAAGATCAGATACGATGCTTCTATAATGTCTGTAAACATCGGGGTGGACCTCTTGCAATCAAGAAGGGTACCAAAACTGTACTTCAATGCCAATACCATGGGTGGACTTATCTGGATGACGGCTCTCTCAGGGGAGTTCCCGACTGGAATAAAGTAGATTTATTTGATACGAAGGATTTTGGACTGGACCCCATACCTTTTGAACTCTGGCATGGATTAATATTCGTGAAACTAAACGAAGCTTCTCCTTCCCTCAACCAACTTTTGGGTGGTATCCCTGAGGCTATAGCGCCCCTTTCACTCTCAAATATGGAATTCCATTCCGAGCAAGTTTACGACATCCATTGTAACTGGAAAGTATATGTAGACAATTTCTTGGAGGGCTATCATATTCCCATTGTGCATCCCGAACTTGCTAAGTTACTTGATTATAGAGCTTATACAACTGAAACGGCGGAATGGTATTCTTTACAGCACAGCCCTTTTAAAAAGGGTGAAAATATGTACTCATCAAAAGGAGGGCAGGCTTTTTACTATTTTGTATATCCAAACATCATGTTGAATATACTACCGGGCAGGTTACAAGTGAACTCGGTAATCCCCGTGTCGGCTGATCAATGTAAAGTTGTTTTCAGCTACTTCTATGAAGATGCGGCATCACGAACAAAAAGTGGACTTATTCAAGAGGATATTGATTACAGCCATCAAATCCAGTTAGAGGATATCGAAATATGCGAGGCTGTTCAGCATGGGTTAGCATCTGATGCATATCACAAAGGCCGGTTCTCAGTCAAAAGAGAAGTTGGGGTGTATCATTTCCAAAATCTGCTCAAAAAAGAGTACAGGGATGTGTTAAATCAGCTGTAGTTGAGGTTGCTACTTATGGTTCTCGGGATCAAGCCAACGCAAGGTCTCCCACTGGTACATGCCGCTGTTGTGTCCATCGGACCAGGTAATTTTTATGGCATGATTGCCCACTTGTTCAATATCCCGAATTTCTATGCGAGAAGGGTCATCCTCAAAAAAAGATTCCGGTTCAAAATCTCCCATACTGCCGTGCCCTCCCCTGCAAGTAACGCAGGGACAGTTTTTACGCAGCCCAAACAGCGGATACACCGAAGTTTGATCATCACTCCAGGTAATTTCCAGTACCTGATCTTTATTGCTTACTTCTATACTCTTTGGGGTGGTTGATTGCTCCATTGATTGTTACCTTTTGTAGTCTTTACTATTAATGCAAAAATACGCAATGCTCTGGATAATTATATCAGCTTCTTTAGTTGCACTGATTAGTATATATCTGGGATATTCCCGATTGGTATACCTCGATCAAATCAACAAAAGAAACCTTTCAATAAGCCTGCTTTTAATTTTGGCTCTCTTTTTAGTACTTCAACTATTACACTCGCTGGGATGGTTTCCCCAGGAAATTGCTGCAGGCACCATGACTTCGGTGTATGCATCCATCGGCGGGTTTTTTGGGGGAGCGGCTCTGCAACAGTTTCGACAAAAGAGCAGCAGTGGACCTATAGAATATGTCCATAACTCTTTCTGGACTGATATTTTCCCAAATGTTGTAGCCTTAGGATTAATCCTTTTTGGTATTCAGCGCACCTCATTACTTGGCGACCTGCCGGTTACCCCTATTCGTTTTACTTCAGGATGTTCTATTCTGGCCGTTGGCTGCTGGGGATTTACGATACGGCTGGTACCTGAGTTCAGGGCAAAAGGTATTATTTTGATCGACCGGCTTATATCGTGGGATCAATTGTTTGCCTATTCATGGTATAGCGAGCATGTGATAGAGATTGAATACCTAAAGGATGAAAAAGTTAAAAGCTTTAAAACGATGGTTCCGGATGACGATCATCTTGAAATTGAACAATTACTCTCTTCAAAAATGGCACAAAAAATTGAGAACGAATCCTTCGATGAATATGAAGAGGTGGATTGATAGTAGATATGAGATATAGGATTTGGGATTTTTATTTAATATTTCGATCCCATTCTACCATAATGCATCGGTTACGGATATAGGGTAGTTCATGCTGCTCAGCGATCTCTTCAGCTTCTTTTGATGATACATCCAGTTGAGTCCACACTACCGGACTTTGTCCTGTTTTCTCTTTCCATCTAACTACATCTTTTAAGGCATCAGCGGTGTATTTCTTATTTCTAAAGATGTTAACCACATCAATTTCTTCAGAATCGGGTACATCAATGAGGCGGTCATAGCATGGTTTTCCCATAATCTGATCTGTTTTAGGATTTATGGGTATAATTCGATACCCCTTCTCCTGCAAGAAGTTAGCCGCATAATTACTGGTACGGTATCGGTTTGGAGAGCATCCAATAATCGCAATCGTTTTTGTTTCTGTGAGTATCTCTTTTAATGATGAAATTTGGTTTGCCATTAAAACTGGGGTTTAGCCATCAATTGTCTTTAATAATCAGTATCTTTACACCGTTCTAATAATTGTAATTAAATTAAAGTATTATTTTGGCAACAGTAAAAGAAGGCAGCATTGTAAAAGTTCACTACACTGGAAAGTTATCCGACGGATCCGTATTTGATTCTTCCGTCGAGAGAGATCCACTGCAGGTAACATTAGGCGAGGGAAAATTGATCCCCGGTTTTGAAAAAGCCGTTATTGGGATGGAAGTTGGTGATTCCACTACGGCAAATATTCCTGCAGAAGAAGCTTATGGCCCTCGAAGAGACGACCTTGAGTTAGAAATTGAAAAATCACAACTACCAGAAGACATTGAAGCCGAAGTTGGAATGCAACTTCAGCTAAACCAACCTAATGGTCAACCTGTTCCGGTTCAGGTAACTGAAGTTGGAGAAGAAGAAATCAAGATCGATGCAAATCACCCATTGGCAGGTAAAGACCTGACATTCGACATCGAGCTGGTTGACATTCTCGATAAAGAATAAGACACACATTTGTTGTGTTCTAAGTTTTTCAAGAGCTCCGTATGGGGCTCTTTTTTTATAAACAGTTTTTTCACTACCTAATTACTTTCTATACATGGCTGATTTTTCCTTTAAAGACACGATTTCTATCACCTGTCCTAAACGTATTACTCCCTATTTAAAGGAGGAATTACAAGCCCTGGGTTTCCCAATCCAGAAAGAGCGGTTGGCAGGTATTGAAACCCGGGGTTCACTAAATGACTGTATGTTATTGAATCTCTCTCTCAGAACAGCCCATCGTGTTCATTTTCAGCTTAAAAAATTTAGTGCCCGCAACGCCGATGAGCTCCATGAAAAATTGATGGGGATTCCATGGGAAGAGTATATCGACCGCCACGGTTATGTGAGTGTAACCTCTTTTATCAAGAACAAAACCATAACCAATACTCAGTTTGCCAACCTTAAAGTAAAAGACGCTATCGTTGACCGTATTCGCAAAAAAACCGGGAGCCGGCCTGATTCGGGTCCCAACCTAAATAAGACGGTTGTTTTCCTTTTCTGGAAAAACAACGACGCCCAAATCTATCTTGATACTTCCGGTGAGTCAATTTCTAGGAGAGGCTACCGTACCCAGAGCCATACTGCCCCTATGCAGGAGACACTGGCGGCTTCGATGGTTTTGGCCAGTAAATGGGAAGCCGGGCAACATTTTATAAATCCCATGTGCGGAAGTGGCACCATTGCCATTGAGGCAGCTCTTCAGGCACTGAACAAAGCTCCTGGTCTCTTACGTCCTAATTATGGCATAAAGCATATACTTGGCTTTGATGAAGAACGTTGGAACGATTTACGGCAAGAACTAAAGAATAAAGCCTCTAAAGAGTTTGAAGGAAAAATCATTGCCTCCGATTATGATACCAGAGCAATAAAAGCGGCCCGAAAAAATGCTCGTACCGCTGGAGTAGATCATTTGATTGAAATCAAACAATGTGATTTCAAAGACACTCAAGTTCCTGCTGACGGTAACGGTGTTTTGATGCTCAATCCTCCCTATGGAGATCGTATTGGAGATGAAAAGGACCTGGAAGAAACTTATAAAGCCATTGGAGATTTCTTTAAGCAGGAATGCACCGGATACTGGGGGTATGTTTTTACGGGGAATTTTGAACTGGCCAAACGCATTGGCCTGAGAACCAATCAACGTATTAAGTTTTACAATTCCACCATTGACGCACGATTACTTGAATATGAACTCTATTGATTAAATGTCATTAGTATAGTTCAATTAAGAATTATTCAATTAGGAATGGGGAGTACTCAGTGACAACCTTTCACTTCTGCCTTTTCCAGGTTGGGTGCTAGTGTTTTATTCAAATACAAATGACAAAAAAGACCCGCCAGGAGTTAAAGAGAGGCTCGATTGGTTGATTTGGGATTGAGTGATGAAACAGGAATCCCGTAGGGGCGCATCGCATGCGCCTGAGGTGAAGTTCAATTCTCATTATCGGCGTTTCTGGTCTTCACCAACGCCAACCCTGTCATTCAGGGTACTCCTGATGAATTTTCTTATGATCTGCACCTACACGGTATATCAACATCTATTCTCAAAATACCCATAGCCCAACCTTCTGTCGTAGACACTCCTCTGGAGGAAAGAAAGTATCGATTTTTACCATCATCGGGGCGAAGGTTTGTCCTTACCGGTTTCCGTATCCCCGGATTGCATCCGGGGCTCTTTGCTTTCGTCCCTTCAGGACTGAGATAAATGGAGCCCCTCAATCACTAAGCTACTGCCCCAAGGCTGTCATCCCGAATGCCCCATAAAAGCTCTAGGTATCAATAGTAACACGGAGGGATCTCAAATGCTGAACTACCTGCCATGTTGTTTATTTGAGACCCTTCGCGATCCTACTCCACCCCTTCATCCAGTAATTTCACGCTCAGGGTGACAGCTTTGGGTGATAGTTCAGTCGATATTAATAGGATGAAAAAACGGGCTAACCGAATGGTATAAAAGCTATTCTGCCGCAACCTGATCTTTGTACTGCAATTCATACAGTTTCTTATAGATGCCCTTGTCCTGAAGAATAAGTTCATGGTGAGTCCCTGACTCACGAATTTCTCCTTTATGCATTACAAGAATAGTATCGGCATGCTGTATAGTGGAAAGCCGGTGTGCAACTACTATAGAGGTTCGTCCCTCCATCATAACCGTACTGGCTTCATTCACCAGGGCTTCTGTCTCGGAATCTACACTGGAGGTAGCTTCATCCAGGATTAGAATTTCAGGATTGTACACCAGTGCCCGAACAAAACAGATCAGCTGCCGCTGCCCCATCGATAATGAAGCTCCTCTTTCCTTTAGCACAAAATCGTAGCCGCCCGGCAGTTTATCAATAAATCGATAGGCTTCTACTTTGTGAGCCGCCTTTATCACCTCTTCCCTGCTTATATCGGGATGCCCCAGTGTTACATTCTCGAGTATACTACCTGAAAACAGGGCATTGTCCTGCAGTACCAACCCAAAGTGTGAACGGAGTTCATCCAGTGTCAAATCCCTGATGTCAATCCCATCCAGTTTTATGCTTCCTTTATCAATATCATAAAACCGAAACAGCAAATTGATAATCGTGGTTTTACCTGCCCCGGTAGCACCAACAATTGCGATATCCTCTCCAGGTTCTGCGATAAATGAAACATCCTTGAGTACATAATCTTCCCCTTCATTGTACTTAAACCATACATTCTCGAATTCAATCTTCCCACGGGGATATTCTATTGATTTGGGATTACTTGTCTGTACAACCCGGGTATCGGTATCCAGTACATTAAAGATGCGTTCGGAAGAAGCCAGGGCAGACTGCAAAGTGTTAAATTTTTCTGAAAGCCCGCGGATGGGTTGAAAAAACTGCCGGGCATATTGTATAAAGGCCAATAACACCCCAAAAGATACTCCACCCATCAAAGCTCGTCCTCCCCCATACCAAACAATCAGAGCCATGGCAAGGCTGGCTGTTATTTCTACAAAGGGCCAAAAAATGGCAAAGTAAAATATAGTTTCAACATACGCTTCCCGGTGACCAGCGTTTATTTTTTTGAATTTTTCCATTTGTGTCTCTTCCCGGTTAAAGAGCTGAACTACATCCATCCCGTTAATATGCTCCTGCACAAATGAATTTACTTTAGAGATTTGATCTCTCACTTTAAGGAATGATACCCGTACTTTTGCCTTAAACCAGAAGGTAGCATAGAAAAGTAAGGGAAGTACCGCAATGGTAACCAGGCTCAACTCCCAACTCATGCTAAACATGAAGTAGAGAATAAATATAATCCTGAACATATCTCCTATAATGGCTACCACTCCGTTTGAAAGAAGTTCACTCAGAGCTTCAATATCACTGGTAGTCCGGGTTATAAGCCGGCCTATAGGATTTTTATCGAAGTATTGAACATTGAGCGACTGTATTTTTTTAAATACAGCATTCCGGAGGGAATACAGAGAATTTTGGCCAAACCAGCGGGTTATATATGTATTAAAAACCAACAAAATAAACTCTCCCACTAAAGCTGCCGACAACAGCCCTATAATCCACCACAGCCCGCCAAAATCATCTTTAGCGATATAATCATCTACGGCAAGTTGCGTTAGTTTGGGGCGAATGGTTCCCAGGTATGAGGCTGAAAGTGTTAATACAATGGCCAGCAGAACCCAGTAACGATATGGTTTAATGAAAAAATAAAGCCGCCGGAGGAGAGTCCTGTCGACGGCTTTTGAATGTTTGTCTTTACTCACAAATAGTATTTTTAAAACCTGTCAAAATCATCATAAGAAGACCTTGGTGTAATCTTTTTATGAGAATCAGAATCAGATTTGTCGCTTTTTTTATCTTCTATGTTAGGACTATAGGTATTGCTACCGTAGGTCTTTTTATATTTCTTCTTCTTATTATCATCGCTTCTATAACTTCGGCTGCTTCTGGATCGTTTTGATCTTCTGCTCTTTCCGCCGGAATCACGACTTTTTCGGGAGCGGTATTTCTTTTTCCCGCCGCTGTGCCCTTTTCGGCGATTACTGCTTCCTCTACTTTTACCATCCCCTTTTTTATTCAGTTCCTGAATCTCAACCTTAGGGCTTAAGATGCCTCTTTCGTGAGTGGGATCGGTAAAAATAGGTCTCAATTCGTGTGCAAGCCATGCGGGATAAAACCCTTCTCTTGCTTCTTTGAGCAGAACATGTGCATTGGTGTACCGCGCTGAAAAGTGACCAATAACCAACAATTTGGTTTGAGCTTCGGTAGCTACACGTGCCGCATCTGAAGTAGAGGAATGTCCTGTTTCA
The DNA here is from genome assembly GCA_009711805.1 of Balneolaceae bacterium. Lineage (GTDB taxonomy): Bacteria > Bacteroidota > Rhodothermia > Balneolales > Balneolaceae > VEMX01. Next base: position 30,871 of record VEMX01000019.1, read on the forward strand.
TCAGCTTTGTCAGCAAGCTCTTTACCAAAGGTGGCTTCATGATATAGGATATTTGTATTCTGAGCCAGCTTCACTGAATTCGGGGAATATTTTGTATCTGTGATATAAGCAAAACTGTCGCCCGGGCGTGGATGCCCAACAATCTCATACGATTTTATGACAGTACCGTCATCCAGTGTTACATCTTCTCCGGCCTTCAGTTGTTTGTACTGATGGTCTTCAGAAATTCCCAATCGTTCGGCTTTATCAGCATCTACTTTTCCAGGTTTATCCTTTTCCTGGAATCGATATCCGATGCAAAACGAACTATGGTTTAACGGACGAGCATCTACATAGTAATCATCGCCATCTACTACCCTTTCGTTTTCAAATCCTTCTTCTACTTCTACAAACTCGACTTCATAGACGAGATTGATGCCAGCAAAATCTAAATTCCACTCTACGTATTCCTGTAAGCCTTTTGGACCAACCAGTGTTAGCTTTTTGTCTCTGCGTTGAAGCTGTAAAGTTGATAATAAGCCTATTAGGCCTGAAAAATGATCTACATCAAAATGTGAAATAAATACACATTCAATTTTAGATCGTTTAATGCCGGCCTGTAGCATACGCATTTGAGCATTTTCTCCACAGTCAAAGAGAAAAACACTTCCTTCTCTCCAAAGTGCTACAGCTGGCAGATGCCTTACTGCAGTTGGTGTTGCTGAGGCTACTCCTAATGGTACTACAATCATTTTATCACCCATTTATTTTTGGGGTTCCTTGCTTTCATACAATTTGCCCCTGTAAGTTATATTTCCGCCAATTCTTCTTCTAACATTTGTTTATTATACATGTCAAAATAGTGGCCTTTTCCCGCTAAAAGATTCTCGTGTGTTCCAGACTCCACAATTTGTCCTTCCTCTATGTAATAAATCATATCCGCGTCCTTTATAGTAGATATTCGGTGGCTTATCATAATAGTTGTTCTGCCACTCAACTCGCTTCTAAGATGTTTAAGTATTGCGTCTTCAGTTTTAGTGTCTACCGCACTTAATGAATCATCGAAAATTAAAATCTTTGGATCTTTGATAAGAGCTCTTGCAATAGCTGTCCTTTGCTTTTGCCCTCCTGACAGGGTTATCCCTCTTTCTCCTAGCATGGTCTTAAATTTTTTCTCAAAATCCAAAATATTATCCTTTACCTGAGCCTTTTCAGCTGAATCTTCTATCATTTTTTGGGATGCACCCTGTACACCAAACGCAATATTTTCGCCAATCGTATCTGAAAATAAAAATGTTTCTTGTGGTACAAAACCAATAGACTCTCTAATTTTTTCCAGCGACCAATCTTTTAAAGGAATGCCATCAAGCCTTATATTACCCTTAACAGGGTCAAAAAGACGGGGTATTAGCTGAACAAGACTGGTTTTTCCTGCACCGGTCCTTCCAACAATGGCTACGTTTTCTCCTGGATGAATTTTTAAGTTAAGATTTTTTAATACCAATTCTTCTGTTTCAGGGTATTTAAACGATACATTCCTAAACTCAATTGCTCCTTCAACTTCTTTGGTTATGGGCTCTTCTTTATTCTCAATCTGAGCATCCAGATTTAATATTTCTGATATCCTCTCCCATGACGCCAGCGACCGTTGAAAACGATTGGTGGTATATCCCAAGGCAGCTACCGGCCAAATTAAATACGCTACATAAATCAAAAATTCGGCAATATTTCCAATTGTTAATGTCCCCGCGATCACCATCTCTCCTCCTTTCCAAATTACAATAATGAGGGAGATTCCAATCAGGAAGTTTAAGCCCGGATGAAAAAGGGATTCAATCATATCCAACCTGAGTTTTTTTACCCGGTACGACTCACTCTCTTTTTCAAAACGATTTTGTTCATATTCAAGACGGTTAAATGCTTTTATCAATCGTATGCTCGAAAATGTTTCTTTAGCTCTGCCGGCCAGCACTGAGTATTGTTCCTGAATAATAGTTGAATGCCGATGAATGAAACCGGTAATCCAGTAGGCAAAAAATGAAATTAGAGGTAATGGAAGCAGAGCCCACAATGTCAGTTCAGTATTAACAAGAAACATCATCGTTAATACAAATCCAGCTCTTGTAATTGTATTAATACTGTACATGATTACCGGACCATAGTATTCCCTCACTTTGTTTACATCTTCTGTTGCCCGTACATAAACTTCTCCGGATGAATATCTTGAGTAAAAGCTTTGTGGGAGTTTCATCAGCTTGTTAACGATATCATTACGGATATCAAACTCAACTTTTCTGGACGTTACAATAAGTGTTTGACGGGTGGCAAAAAGCAATACCCCGTACATAAAAACAGTCCCTATCAAAATGAGGGAGTTCCAACCAAGCACCTCTGCTGCTTCGGTGGTAAACAATGTCTCTAAAATACGGTCAGGAACCTGGTAATTGTTTTCTGATAGCTGTTCTACCCTATCCATGGTCTGCCTGATAAGAACAGGAATCCAAACAAGGAAAAAATTTGCTCCAGTCAGAAAAATGGCACCAAGTACCATGGTACCTTTATACTTTTTCAGGTAGTGATTTAGTTCTTTTAGTGCACTCAAGATGAATTACGATCGTACAATATGTTCATATTCAGCTTTTTATACCGGATACTTTTTGCACCAGTGCTTACCAAGTTTAAGTCCAGATAGATAAGCAGATTCAATGGTGTTTCCGTTCAGATAATCTCCAACAAGTGCAAGCGGCGTATCTTTACCTTCAATTTCCATAAAATCGTGGTTAAGCGGATTTTCAGACTGACTGTATTTCCATAATTGAATTTGTTTCCATTCAGGAAGAGCCGCCCAGCCTCCTATCATTTCACCCAGTCGGTCAGTAACTATCTCCGATATCTCCTCTTTATTATCAGTGGCATGCTTACCAGCAAATTCTCCCGTAGTTTGAATTACCAACGCATTCCCTGATTCCTGCTTTCTTTTGGTAGATTCATTGGATACCCATTCTATTATATCGTCTTCACATTTCAAGGCATTCCAATCGGGTAAGTCTGTATTGCCATAGCCAGCCAGCACTGCAAATTGAGGTTTATATATTACTTCGTCAATCTCTTTTACAAGATTTAGCGTTTCTATCTCATCTATAGTGGTATTCAATAAACCATACGCCTGCCGGCTGGGTGTGGCAATGATTAAAGCATCAACTCCTTCTGTACGGGACGATGAAAAATTAATCATCCATGTTCTCTTTTTTGCACTATGCTCACCAATATGAGTGAAACCACCTACATTTGTTCCCGTTCTCACATCAAGCATTCTCCCTAAGTGTTTACCAACGGCATTCATCCCCTCCGGAGCTATAAAGTAAGGACATTCGGGGTGGTAAAGACTTATTTCTCCGTTTGTATTTCTGTAGGCAAACTCCCCTTCCCATTTTTGCAATATATTGTGCACCTGAAGTTCTTCAAGAAAAGACTTAAACCAAGAACTTTCTGCTGACAGGTATGTCAAACCATGGTCCATCCTTATTTGGTTCTGCTCTCCTGCGTATCTACAGGCCATTCTGCCGCCAATGTCTGTACTTTTTTCATATACAATAACTTCGTGCCCTGCTTTGGCTAATTCCCTTCCTGCTGCCAAACCTGCTATTCCTGCTCCGATTACTCCAATTTTCATCTGTACGCTAAACCTTATTTAATTAGTTAATTTCAAAAATTGTTACTCTTGGCGAAACTGCTTTTTTATCTAATAAGGCCGGCCAGTAAGCTACTACTTCGCTGGCTTTTGGCCTTCCCCCTGCAAAACCAGTAACCCCGCTGGGTCCTGTCAATATCAGAGGGGCCATTTCCTGTCCAAATCTGTTTAAGTCTTCTTTTGCTTTACCGGATACCGAAATCCGCATTTGAATCTCATCATATTCGGTATTCAGAGCATCTTCATCCACTGGTTTTTCGGAATTACCGTTAAAGCCAATATACTCCTTGTTAAACTCCTCGAAGGATAAGCCCAACGCTTTTGCTCTTTGTTCAAGAATGTCTGCTCCTTTTATGGCCTTCTTAAGTGCACCGGGCCAGCTGTATACCAGGGTAGAAGATAGTTTATACCCATCTTTATAACTTGCCGAAATCTTGTAGGTAGGCGTTTCTGGTTTACCTGTTATTCCTGAAACTTTTACCCGATTGGAAGTACCTGTTTCTTCTACCTGAACGGAAGTAAAATCAGCAATTACATCAGGAGTTATATACTCGGAAGGGTCCCCTATCTCGTATAAGAGCTGTTCCTTAACGGTCATCGCATTAACCAATCCGCCTGTATTTTCATGTTTGGTTACATAAAAATCTCCACCTGGATAAGCCTCAATGATTGGGAAACCAATATCCGTAAAATCTTCTACTTGTTCCCAATCGGTAAAATTACCTCCTGAGACCTGAGCACCACACTCAATGATATGTCCGGCAATAGTACCTGTAGCCATTTTATCATAATCATCGTAATCCCATCCAAACTCATAGATCATGGGGGCAAGTGTCAGGCCGGTGTCTGTAACCCGCCCTGTAATTATTACATCGGCCCCTTCTTCCAAAGCCTGTACGACCGCCCGGCATCCGAAATAAACATTAGCGCTCAATAGCTCATCTTTTACCGTGCTAATGGGGTCTCCGTTGTCCATATTAGCCAGTTCGTACCCATCAGCAATAAGCTGATCAATATTGGGGAGTATATCATCTCCATTCACAACAGCTACCTTAAGGTCTGTGTATCCTTTCTCGAGAGCTGTTTTCAGGATTTGATCTTTACAGGCCATTGGGTTTACCCCACCTGCATTGCTGATAACTTTAATTCCTTTTTCAGAAATATCAGGCAATACTTCTGATACTACTTGCACAAAATCTCGTGCGTAGCCGTACTCAGGATTTCTCATGCGTTGTTTTTGCATAATGGACATCGTTACCTCGGCCAGGTAGTCCATAACGAGATAATCAATGGGCCCTTTTCTCACCTGATTGATGGGGGCATTTGGCAAGTCCCCCCAAAAGCCCTGTCCCGATGCGATTCGAATAAAATCTTTCATATAGGTTAAACCCTTTAAATGCTTACAGAATTCGGGCTGAATATCGGGATATTCTGACTGCATTGAAATAAAAAACCCTGCCTTTTTCAAAAGACAGGGTTTTAAGTTTAGGTTAGCCAAGTCTTGGAAGGACTTAAACTGCTATAATGTAAAGCAGATTTACTTGTTATGAACCACATAAGGATGTGGTTCTTACCTTCCGGCAGGGCTAAAAAAGACTATTCAGGGTCTATAAGGCGTTTTGAAATGCCTTTGGCGATAGCTTCGGACCGGGAATGTACTTCCAATTTCTGGTAGATTTTCCTGATGTGGTGCCGAACTCCATCAACGGATAAAAATATTTCTTTGCCAATAGCGGCATACGATCTCCCGGTAGCAAGCTGGCGCAGTATCTGCAATTCACGGTCGTTGAGTTCCTCCTCCAGGTTTCCGGTAGCGTGAAAAGTGCCAATTACTTTCCGGGCTATGTTGGGAGTAATAGGTGAACCTCCCTCATGAGCATCACGAACAGCGTCAACCAATTTATCCGGTGTAACTTTCTTTTCGAGGTAACCGACGGCACCCGCTTTTAAGGCTTCAAAAATATGATCATCATCATCAAAGACCGTAGCCATAATTATATTTATATCCGGGTAGTGTTCCCTTAGATATTTTACACCTTCAATACCGGTCATTCCCGGCAGGCCAATATCCATAATCATAACATGAATGCTTTCGAGTTTCTCAAACTCAAAGGCTTCTTCACAGGAACCAAAACTTCCGGTCACAACCAAATCGTTTTCGAAATCAAGGAATGTCTCCCATCCCTCCCGCATATATTTATTGTCTTCAACAATTCCTATTCTGATCAAAATAAAATGTGTTTAAATTGGACTTTAGTAAAGATATACAAAAGCTTGTTGTATCTCACTACATGTTAATGTGGTATTTATCGTTAACACCCGAATAAATCATTCGCAGCTATAATGGAGCTATTAAAGTCCAACGGGTTCCAAACCCTTTGTCTGAATCTAATGTGATATCAGCCGCGATTTTATTGGCTCGTTTACGAATGTTATTGAGTCCGTTTCCTTTTTTCACTATCTCTTCTTCCATGCCTGTTCCATTATCCTGAACTACCAGTTGTATTCCATTTGCCGAATGTGTTAAAATCACATCAAGCTGGTCGGCCTCGGAATGACGTACTGCATTGGTGAGCATTTCTTTAAAAATCATCCATAGGTTTTGGCGAAGTTCCATATCCAGTTTTCCGGGAATATGCTCATCTATCTTGAGGCTGTATTTTATATTTTTACTTTCCAACAGATCTGATGCATATCGCCTGCATTTAGACAAAAATGAGCTCCAATCATCGTTTTCCGGATTAATGGCCCAAACAATATCCGTAATCTTTTCCTTGGCATCTCCTGCACTGTCATGAATAAGCTTTACAAAACGGCCTTTATTTTTAAGCCGGTCATCTTCGATCGCCTGGGCAAAATAGCTGATACTACTGAGCGTGGCACTCACCTCGTCATGCAGGTCACTGGCAATACGGTCGCGCATGCGGTGTACTTTTAACAATTGATTCACCCGGATACGATAAACCATATACAAAAATACCCCGCTGAATACCACATATAAAAAGTAAGCCCACCAGCTACGATACCAGGGAGGCAACACCGAAAACTCAAAAGAAACAGATTCACTCACGGTTCCATACACATTCCTGGCTTGCACACTAAAACTGTAATCTCCTTCGGGAATATTGGTATAGTCCTTTTGTGTTTCGGACGTCCAGGCCGACCAATCCTCATCAAAATTCTCCAGTTTAACGCGGTATTGGGTTTTCTCCGGGTCATCATAGCTGGCAGCTGCGTAGGTGAACCTGAGTTCGTTATCGGCATATTTGAGCACATCTTTTTTCCGGTTGAGCCCGCCATTTATCAGGGAGTCGTTGCGAACCAGTACTTCATTAATACCCACATAATAAGGGGCGGCGTGATCAAAATTATGATCTTTAGTATAGCGCACCAGCCCCTTATCGGTAGCATACCAAATATAGCCGTAAGGGTCGGGATAAATGTCGTTACTTTGTCGGTCATCTATCCGGTTCAAAACCCCTTCATACAGCTCATACTTCCCCTCCTCATTCTTTAACAGCCCTTGGTAAGCCTGCCCGGACCGTATCCAGAGGTCTCCGTCTGGGTCTTCTTCTATTTTGAAGTATTGACGGGTGGTGTCAGTGAGGAAGTCTCCATATTCGGTGACGGCTTCAAAATCGTCTTTCTGAGGATTGTAGCGTAGAACTCCTTTGCCATAATTAAGAAACACTATATCATCCTGTATTGTAGATAAATAAATTGACTTGTTATCCTGTCTACTATTCTTCAAATATTGTCGTAGAAACTCTAGTTTTTTATGTCCCTCCTGGTCGTTGTATTTAACCTTGAATATCCCATTAGTTCTTGTTGACACCCAAATATTTTTAAACTCATCATCTCTTACATGTATAACTCCCTCTATATTAAATTCAAGGCTATCTTTTTTTATAAAACTATTCCCAACCTGTTTTGCGACTCCTAAATTGTTTCCACTATAATACATTATAGTGTTACTATGCTTAATATTGTCTTTTAAAGAACCATAAAATTTTAATTTCGAGCCACTTTCACTAACCTTATATGTGTAACTTCCACAAACTATATATAGATTACTATTTATAATTGAATACTCGTTACATCCTTCCCCTATTTGTAACTTCTTAAAGAATCCCTCTCTTATATTCTTATAAATTACCCCAGTATTCACTGTGACAAAATAATTTTCGTTGAAATGAGTAACTGTCATTGGCATTTCATTTATTCCAACCCGTCGATCATATCGTCTTAATGGTAAACTGTATTCAACTTTTGAGATTCCATTTCTTGTAGCTACCCAAACAGCCCCCACTTGGTCTTCAAAAATATCGTAGACTGTATTATTTATAAGGCCTCGTTCTTCATCCAAAATATGGAGAAGTTTTCCTGTACTATCCACATTAACAATGCCTCCTTGTCTTGTCCCAAACAAAAGTGTGCCATCTCTTAAAGCAATTACTTCATCTATGTATTTTGAAGCAAAATAATCATCAGCTTCAGTTTTAAATTCCGAAAATTCTCCACTCAAATAATCATAGCACTTATTCCAAGTACAATATATCTCTTTTCTTGGAAGCTTAGCATAAGCATAGATGTAAGTTCCCTTTAAGTCATCAGCCCATTTCGCTGTAGTTAATTGAGTCCCCTTCAATTCTTTTAAACCTACATTGCCATCAGAGATAAATAATCTATCATCCCGAACAAACATATCAAAAATTCTTTTCTCTGGTCGTACTACTTGTACAGAGTTTCCGTCATATTTAAGAAGGTAATAGCTGGAATGAAAAAAAACATTTTTGTCAATAACCCTTATAGCATTAATTCTTCCAACATCAATTGAATCTGGCAAGTGTTTCTTTAAAGAATAATATTGAACTGTATTTATTGTATCAATGAGAGGCTTTGCTAAATAGCCAAATTCATTCCTTCCCCCTATATAAATTTTACCCTTTATATCTGATTGAACGCTATTAACTCCAAATCCAGGAAATGAAATATCTTTCCAGTTCTTCCCATCAAACCTCAATAAACTATTATTATTAGCTACATATATAACCCCGCTACTATCTTGTGAAAATTCCCAGCTTTGCACATGGCTGTCATATTCCTGAGGAGTATAATTCTTAATAAAAGGAAAACCATCTTTATTTTTCTCTTGCCCAAAAACTAAAATGGGAATCCCTAAAAAGAAAAAAGCTAACCACTTCATTGCCCGACTCATTTTTGAAACAAAATAAAAAAGACTGGCAAAATTACCAGCCTTTAAAAATATTACGCTTCTGTAGGGGGAGGAGGAATGGGAGGATCAGCTTGTTCCAGATCTCCATCGTCCTCTCCATCTCCAACTCCAGCTGAGTCTGTTATGGTATACTCAAATACATACACCCGCCATGCACCATTCTCATCTGTACCCTCCCTGAATTGCACAGGACAATAAGTAATTCTATCACTCAATTCTTTAAAATCGAAGCTGTCTATTGCCCCCATTCGAAGTACCAACAAGTTGTTTTCACCTGTAAGCTGTATTACTTGCCCCGGTTGCAAATCCGAATACTCTTTTCTCTGTGTAGGCGAATTCAAAAGCTGGTACTGAATCTCAAAATCAAGGTTATTTTTTATTGTTCCTCTTTTCATTGCCATCTCTTTTTGGATTAATGTTTAATTGTATTTACTAAATATTTTTCATCTTTGCACTACATTATTATGTGGCATTTATAAAAACATATACTGTTTAGTAAACATTTGTCTTTATCGTTGATTTTACTCAATACTTTATTCTTTTTTGTAAATAATTTTAAGAAAATACTTATGCAATGGTTCTTTACGGTTTGGTGATGCAGCTAGTAATCAGCTTTGTTGGATATTATGAAGTAAAAGACACATTAGCACAAAACAGTAGTTTTAAACTGCCCAGACTCCCTCCGCGAAAATCCGCGTGAAACTACTCTACCTAAACCAACCTCCCGGCTTTTTTTCAATCCCTCTTTCTCGCAGAGGCCCGCAGATGAACCGCTGAGTTACGCTGATGGTTTTGGAATCGAATTCTGCATATGGGCAAGAATGGGCGTATGAATTTCAATATGCCATTATCAAAAGAATTACTCATCACCTCTGACCTCCCTCCGCGAAACTCTGCGCCTTACTCCGCGAAAATCCGCGTGAAACTATACTACCAAAATCAACCCCCTGCCTTTTCCCCACTTTCCTTTTCTCGCAGAGGCCCGCAGATGAACCGCTGAGTTGCGCCGATGGTTTTTGGAATTGGATTCATGGGTGAGTAGATATGAGCGTATCAACTTCAATATATCATCATTAACGGGTACCCACTCATCAGACTCTTAAACAACTTCTGATCTCCCTCCGCGAAACTCTGCGCCTAACTCTGCGAAACTTCGCGTGAAACAATAATGTCCAAACCAACTACCCAGCCTTTTCCCCACTTCCCTTTTCTCGCAGAGGCCCGCAGATAAACCACTGAGTTGCGCCGATGGTTTTGGAATCGGATTCTATGAATGGGTAAGTACCTTTTAAACTCCTCTTTCCCCTTTCAACCCAACGAAAAAAAGCCACCCGTTGAGGGTGGCTTTTAAATATCAGTAAAGAGTAAATGAATGATTAGTCGTTCACAGCATCGCGATCCAGGAATTCCTGGTAGAGCTGGATGTGCCGGCTGTCCATCGGAATTTTATTTCCTTCAATGAATACCTGTTCTATCTGAGACATAGGTTCGAAAGGATCGCCATCCGAAATAAACAGGGTGGCCTGTTTGCCTTCTTCAAGAGAACCAAGTTCATCCGCTGCACCAAAAATCTCTGCCGGATTGATCGTCAAAGCTTTTACCGCTGCTTCTGTACCTAAACCATACGTAGCTGCATAACCTGCATGAAATGGAGCATTACGTACATTCTCCGTGTCTCCTGTTCCAATCGCCACTTTTACACCGGCTTCATGCAGCAATCCGGGATTCTGGTATGGCCGCTGGTAGTTGTCATAACCACGTGTGGTATTATACAAGGTTGATACCAGGCATGGAATACCAGATTCTGCCAGCTCTTCGGCTACCCTCCAGCCTTCCTGCACGCCCTCGAATACGAAACGCATGCCTTCCTGCTTTTCCGTCCATTCGATGGCGGCCAATATATCTTTTTCTCTGCTTACCGAAATGATCACCGGAATATCTCCGTTTACCACTTCACGCATGGCTTCCAGTTCAATATCCATATCTGGTTGCTCCTTGCCCCGTGGATTCTCTTCGTAGGCCGTCATCATCTCATTATAGAAACGAGCCTTGTCCAAGTAATCATTTATACGCTTGAGGCTTTCCTCATACTGCTTTTTGATTTCCTTTTCACTGCGTTGGTCCCACCAGCCTCTTTTGCCGGGTGAAGGTAAATTCAGCACTAAGGCTGCATTACCGGCTACAGCCATGGAGTCCGGAGAATATCCCCAGAGATTCATGAGTCCTGCTTTACCGGAAATACTCCCGGATGAAGGAGCCGATATGACCGTGGTTACACCACTTACCCGCGTAACGGGAATGGCTGCACTATGTGGATTGAAGGCAGTAAAGGCCCGCACGTGTGGGTTAAACCGTCCAAGTTCAGAGGCATCATTGGTGACCGGAACCGAGGAGACTTCTACGAGGCCTAAACGGGTCCATGAATCAATGAAACCTGGATATACATGTTTGCCGGAGGCATCAATCTCGGTATACCCGGAGGTGTTAGCATTATCTCCTACATAAGTGATTTCCTTACCATCAATAAGGATTACTCCATTATTGATAATCCCGTTGGTTACGGTATGCAAGGTAGCACCCGTAATGGCAAATTTACCAAACTCAGGTTTGTCTGTTATCTGAGCTTCTGCCGTCTGAAATCCCGCCAGCAAGAAGCATACAATTATAAAATTAATCTGTTTTTTCATTGTCATAATCTCCGCTTAATGTTGAAGGGTTTCTTCCATGAGTATGAAAGCATCTTTCATACAGCTATCGTGTTCTCTTCCAGAGATGATTTCGTTGTAGTTCCGTGCATCGTCGAAATCCACATTGGGATTGATGTCAATCCTCATATCATCGGCATCTTCACCCCTATCAAAGTATTTGATTCCATCTACATAGGTTTTTTCTGCAATGCTATAGATGCTCAGCGGATGTCCGCTCCAGATTACCACATCACCATGCTTGCCTTCCTCTATGCTTCCCACTCTATCGTCAACCCCAAGCTGTACAGCCGGGTTGATAGTAATCATACGCAGGGCATCATTTTGGGAAAGCTTACCATAACGGATGGTTTTGGCCGCTTCATGGTTGAGGTGACGAATCAACTCCCCACTATCACTGTTGATACTGTTTACCACCCCATTTTCATTCAGGATGGCTGCATTGTATGCCGTAGAGTAATACACCTCGAACTTATAAGCCCACCAATCCGCAAATACGGAAGTATGTGCACCATTTTTGGCTAATTCAGGAGCAACCTTAAAGGCTTCGTTTCCATGCTGAAAAGTGTAGTTCTCGATACCAAAGTCTTTGAATACACGCATCAACATTAAGATTTCATCGGCGCGGTATGAATGGCAGTGAACCAGGATCTTACCGTCAATAATGTCGTTCAATACATCATATCTCAGATTTTGTGGAACGGGTACCGGAGGAGTGCCTTTTCCTCTACGGTCGTATTCGGCTTTAGCTTCCAGGTATTCTTCCCGGTTTCGTTTGTAATCCTGGGCGTCATTAAAGTAACCGCGTATTACCTGCTCTACTCCCATTCTTGTTCGGGGCTGAATGCCGCTTCCCTGCCCATGTACACGGGTTGGGTTTTCTCCAAGTGCAAACTTGATGGTTCGGGGAGCATCTTTAAAACGCATGCCCTCTTGTGTGGAGCCATACCGGAGTTTAAGGGTTTCACCCTGTCCCCCGATTACGTTGGCTGAACCGTGCATCAGATGAATGGTAGTAACGCCACCGGCCAGTGCATGGTAAATACCCAAGGCATTGGGGTTCACCGATTCTTCCATGGTTACCTCGGCCGTAACCGGATTCCTGGCTTCGTTAATATCTACCCCGTTTAAATGGGAATGGGCATCCAGGATGCCCGGCATCACATATTTGCCTGTGGCATCTACTTCTTCGGCGCCACGTGGTTTTCTCAGATCCTTACCGATCTTGGTGATTATCCCATCTTCGATAAGAATATCTGTTTCGGCCAAATCATCACCTGTTATTGTAATAACCGTACCGTTCTTAATTAATACCGAACCCTTTTCCTGGGCCTTTGCTCCCGCTGCCGTCACTATCAGCAAAAGCAGTGTAGTTAATATCCTTTTCATGTTTATACTCTTAATTAAATTCATAAAACTCACCATTAGAAATACTATGCAGTACTTTTGCTTTCTTCTCGGTCATTTCTTTGTCAAAAACCGAAAAGCTGGCATTCTTGCCTTTTTCTATATCTCCAAAAGCTTTATCAATACCCAGTATACCGGCGGTATTGAGGGTCATTAATTCCAATAATTCATTTTCTGAAAGACCGCCTTCATCGAGTAATGTTTTTACTTTTTTGTTGAGGTCTTTAAGCTTCATACCGTTTGAGGCATATCCTACCTGTACTCCAGCATCCAACAGCTTTTTGATATTGGTGACTTCGGCTTTCCAGGCTGCTAACTGTCGTTCCCTGTAATTTTTCTCTTCCTCAGTAAGCTCTTCCTTTTCTTTATCCTCCTCTTCTTCTTTTTTATCCTCATCGTCTTTGTCATCGTCCTTTTTCTTAGACTTGACATACCACTCAGGAGCATCAGTAAAATCTACACTGGCGAGTACCGGAATATTTCGGTCGTTCAACTCATCTGCTTTGGCATGGGCCTCTTTTCCTGAAACAATAACTACATCAAAGCCAAACTGGTCCTGGAGTTTGAATAAACGCTCAATATCTTCTTTTGAATCAACCACAAAGTACAGGGGTTTGCTCTGATCCAATAATGAGAACAGAGTCTCCAATACTTTATCACGTTGAGGAGCGGTCATTTCAGGATTTTGCTGGTAATACTCCATGTGTTGTTTCAGGGCTTTTGCTTCAAACATGGTTTGCCTGAACTTGGCCATCACCCCCATTAATGTAGAAGGATAGGCGCCCGTGGTCCAACCACCGGGAGCTGATTCAAAAGAGCCACCAAAAGCAATACTCTCATGGATCAATCCATTTTCTGTATTCTTGGGTGAAACAGCGAATATTTCTACCTGTCCGGGAAGCATGTTTCCATCAGGTATTAAAGCTGCGGTTGTAAATCCAGCTTTTGTTGCTGCTTCAAAACTTTTATCCTCTTTAAGCAGCTCCGAAGGTTTACGCTCGGGTTGAATTCCCGCCCGGTCGTAAGGAGGTTCTCCCGGGTTTGGGAGTCTTTTTAGATCTTTTGGAGGTTCCGGGCTTCCCCATTCTGCGTAGCCGTCGATTAGTCCCGGATATACGTGAAGACTGTCTCCCCCGTCAATTACATAGGCATCAAAAGGGATATTCACCCTTTTACCTACCTCTTCAATGACCCCGTTTCTCCACACTATAGTCGCAGATTTGGTTACGGAACCATCGGCTTCATGAACAGTAACATTTTTTAGCGCATTGGCAGGAGTATCCTGGGCTTGAGTTCCCTGGACAAACAACCCTGCTATCAATAGCGCATAGAGCATGTATCTTTTTTTCATAGCACTTTCTAAATTTTAGGTTATAGCTTTTCAAATAACCGTAATAATTTAGTCTTTAGAAAGAAGAAAGGATGAAAAGTTTGTAAATGAATTCCGTTTAGTGGAATTCTGCCCTGTACGCCCGGGATGTTCTGAATGTTTTCCAATAAAATGCGTTTTGGGAAAACCCTTTTTTCATCAGTTTCAAAAGGCTGGAAGTTGAGATGCGTGCAGCTGCAAAACCTCTGTAATGGTTTTCATCAAAGGAAGCTTCCGAAACTTGTATCTGAGCTTCTTCTACAATTTGCTGATGTGCATTTCTCAGGAGGATGATAAAATCACGTTGTTGTGCTACACTTTTTCCATTCGAAGCCATTTGACTACGAACGGTTTCAAACTTATCGGCGAGACTGCTTTCCAGTTTTGTGCGAGCGTAGTCTTCGGCTACAGATATGGCTTTGTTTGAATCAGCGGCTATTGCTGTATGATAGGCTGTATATTGAGTTGATTCGGCCAAAAACCCTGCTTTTTTATACCATGCGGGATACACAGAGTCGACTTCATTAACTGCTTCGGTAACGGCTGTTGATGCTTTTTGAGTTGAAGAGCATGAGCTAACCACTGCGCTTAATACCAATCCAAGAACGAACGTCCTGACTAAGTTCATTTAATCCTTTTTTAATTCGATGTAACCCTGGGCTCCTTTATCATTAATAACGCCCAAAATAACCGATCCATTTTTATTGAGTTGTTTGGTCAGAAGTTCTTCTAAAGTTGAGAGATCTTCAACCTTTTCTTTATTAAGGCTCACAATTTTTTGATTCTCTTTTAATCCCCGGTTCCAGGCTTCAGAATACTGGTCCACATCGGTTACTACTATTTCTGGTGTTTCTTCTTCCTCTCTTTCAATAGCCATAACTCTGAAACCCAGGTCAAATTCTCTGAACTGTATATTAGCGCCTTCATTTTCGGGAATTTCCAATTGCAGTGGAGCGTCATCATAATTCAATTCAGATATTTCTTCCCTTTCCATTTTTTTGAGGGAAACCTGCTTTTCTATTTCTGTTCCCTCTCTCCAAATTTTCAAATGTACAATATCACCGGGCTGTTGAACAGCAACCTGCTGCTGCAACTCGTTCGAAGCATTTACCATAGTGCCATTTACTGCCAATACCACATCGCCAGCCTCTATACCCGAATTATCAGCTGCATCACCGGGCACCACAGTTATAATTTCTACCCCACGTACGGTGTTCATTCCTTTTTCCAATGCTCTGCTGTGATCTATACCCGAAATAGTAACTCCAAGCAGCCCTCTTCTGAATTTTCCATACTGAATAATGTCTTCTGCTACCTTTATGGCCAGGTTGCTGGGTACCGCAAAACCATATCCCTGGTAGTTTCCATCCTGAGAAGCAATAGCAGTATTTATACCTATCAGCTGCCCACTTGTATTTACCAACGCTCCGCCGCTGTTTCCCCGGTTAATGGCTGCATCTGTTTGTATAAAGCTTTCTATACGCATGCGGTCGTTAATAATCCGAACCTCGCGACTGAGTGCGCTCACAATACCAGCTGTTACTGTGGAACGCAATCTAAAAGGATTTCCTACAGCAAGTACCCATTCCCCAACATCCAGTGTCTCTGAATCGCCTACGGTTACAGTAGGTAAGTTTTCTCCTTCAATTTTTATAACGGCAAGGTCGGTACTGGAATCCTTTCCTACTATCTTTGCCATATATTCTCTTTTATCATTCAAAATCACTTTCAATCCCTTTTTTACCGCTCCCTCAATCACATGATTATTTGTAAGAATGTATCCATCCGAGCTTATAAGTACTCCAGATCCTACCGTGCGGGCTCTTTTTGGCATCAACCGATCCCAAATGCTTTCTTCATTATCCTCTTCGCTGTCAAAATTGTGGGTTTCATCATTTGGTATAGCACCATCTACCGGTATAATTGCTTCTATATATACAACCGTTGGGGTGACTTCTTCAGCTATTTTTTTAAAAAGAAATCGGGCATCTTTTTCTTCGAGCTCCTCATCAGTTATAAAGGGCTCAGAGCTTTTATTGATCTCTGTGGTTTTGACTTCGGCAAGCGGAGCTAATTCATCATTTATTGTATATAGGGCAACTAATGTACCTATGGTAACACCAATTAAAACCAGCAATAATCCTGTTAGCAGAAAATCTCTTTTTCTCATAATTCCGTTATTAAATCATCTGTTCAAAAATAGTGTCAGACCGTCGTTCTTTGTATCCATCAATATGATATTTGAAATAGACATCTAAATGATGAACAAGTTGTTTTAGCTCTCCATTCTCTAAGTCAATATTGAATATCGCTTTGCTTTTGCTCCGGAGGCCTTGTAACACAAACCGGCTTTGGGCCGGAGTTAGCTTATAGGATAACTCCTCACTGGCCGAATTGGATACTGACCCACCTGCAACATTTAAGTATGTATGGTTTGCTTCGTTTTCAATATCAGGATGAATTCCAATCCCTATTATTTCAGCCATGCGAAGCTGGACATACGCAAACACAGAAGGAAAAGTTGTATCCGATTCTCCCAGCCATTGAATGAAATTACCGGCAAAATTAAATACGGGTTTATTCACTTCATTATCATGAACAAGCTGAGCCACCAGTTCCAAAGTTGCATATAGAACGGCGGCTCTTTGAAAATCTTTCCTGAAAATATCAGATTTATAAAAAACGGAAGCTTCCGTCAGGGTTTGGACTCCCCTGTTGGCTTTATAGTAGTATACCACATCCAGAATATTTCCTACATCCAGTAATCCGGTAAATTTGTTTTTGGGTCTTTTTGCTCCTTTGGCTATAAGAGCAATTTTGCCATGTTCGGATGAGAGGACCGTCAGTATTTTGCTGGAGTCCTGATAATCAATGGCTTTTAAGAGAATAACTTTGGTATGACTAATCACTTTACGTAGATGTTATTTCTATCAAAAGTGATTAGTATTCCAGAGAATTGCTAATTTTTTTTAATGAAATTCTATGCAGCTACCGAATTCAACACTTTGTTTAAAGAGTTAAACAGTGAATCTCTGGACACGGGTTTTCCGAGCATAGCTGTTGCCCCAAGTTTGGATGCTTTTACCTTATACTCTTCTGAACTGGTAGACGAAATATACATGAAGGGTATTTTCAATGTAGGGTACAAGCTTGTAACCATATTGTACAGTTCAAATCCATTTATTTCGGGCATCTCAATATCCGAGATAAATGCATCAGGGGTGTGTATGCTCAGCGATTGTACAGCATCTGCCAGCTTTTCAAATGACATTACACGAAACCCTTTGGCTTCCAATACTCTAACGAGCAATGTCCGATATACCGAGCTGTCTTCAACTACAAATAATAATCGGTTTTTGTTTGAATTCTTCATTTCTATTGTTTTTTAATCATCAATTTTTACGCTGTAAGTTATAGTACCAGATGAACCGGGCATCAGTGAACCACTAAAAACCCATTTTATGACCCCTGTTTGACCACTTCCCGGATCGGTAATGGTACAAGCTGTTAAATCATTAGGCAGGTTGGCGCATGCTGCAGACTGGAAAGAAGTATAGGCAGGAGTATCATCCGTAATCTCCAATGAAGTGATAGGCTGATTACCGTTGTTCTGATAATCAATTGAATAGGTTAGTACAGCCCCGGGAATGGCCTGCGCCTTATCTACAGCTTTCATAATCACTAATCCCCCTTGAGTCTCACTTACAATAACTAAATCTGTTCTGCTCAAGTCCTGTTTTATTTCCGGACTCGTATTAGCAAGAGTGAAATTAGCCTTGATTGTTACATTATTAGTTGACCCTGCTTGCACTCCCATAGGCACTGTTACTTTTACAGCCAGACAAACTGTTTGGTTGGCGGATACAGTAATTGCCGTACTGCCGTCCAGTGCCGGTTCTCCCGAATCAACTGTTCCATTACAGTTCGAATCCTGGTACAAATTAACGGGCCAAACCGGATTCGAATTTGCTGTTCCATTCTCAGCTTCAAAAAGTACCGAACCGGCTGTTCTAGCTATAAACTGGTGAGTAAAAGTGGCCGTTGCTCCCGGAAATTGATTTTGTTGTCCGTCGGTAAGTAATGTACTTATTTGAACATCTGCGAAATTAACCCCGGTATATTCATCGCCGGCATTTACCAAAAAGGTAACTATATCTGTAGCAATGGTATAGCTACCGCCTGTATTTCCTGCATCCCCTCCTGTAGAGGTATAACTGGCCGGGGATTCTTCAATTACTTTAACTGTACCCCCATTGGCTACCTCAGATTTTGGGATGAATAGGGTATACCCCCCACTGGCATTCAATACCGATTCGTCGATAAGTATATCGCTTGCATCTTTTGCTTTTATGGTAAACCCTGTTTGTGATATACCGCCCTCCGTACCATTTTGAATAGCATCGTTGGCAACCCCGCTTCCTATTCCATTATCATTGAAAACAGTTCCCTGAATCCTGGAACCAAGGAAATCTCCAAAGTTCATGGTTGCAGGGTTATTATTTACTTCAACAGGACGGACATTAGGGCTGGTTGAAATATGCTCATTGGGATCTATCGCAGCAGGCGTACATACATCCGGAGTTGGAATACTTTGTCCGTAGGCTTCAATCACTTCATAGTCACCATTTAACACATTGGTAAATTCATAATATCCGTCAGAATCCGTGAGTACACTCTTACAGTTATTTTCTGAAACGTTATAAAGCACCACTGTTATACTCTGCAGGCCATTTTCCGTATTCTCCTTCACCGAATTATGGTTAGTATCGGTGTATACATAACCGCTGACAGAAACACCGGTAGGTACAATACGCTGATTAGAACTAAATTCTGAGGTACTGCTTCCGCTGTTAATGGCAATAGCTGTAATACGGTCGTTCGTGGCAAGACTGATTCCACCCGGGATTGCAATACTTTCGTTAAAAGTGCCATCCGAATTGGTTGTTATAGTACCGATATAATAACGCCCCTCCCCATGTGGACGAACCAGGCTTCCTCCTTCTTCAATCAGGCCATCGTTGTTGCCGTCATCGTCGGCTTTATAGATTTCAACCGTATAGGTGCCTGACAATTTTGTTGCATTGGTTCCTATAAATCCTTCTACTTTTAAGTCAGAGCTTTCAATAGTAGCCAAAGTAAACATCGGGTAATCAAGTCCCTGATTGGGCTCGGTAGTGCCACTTACAATGCTTCCATCGTTTGGGGTTACCCCATCTGCCTGCCCGGATGAACCTCCTCCATAGGTAGTTACCACATCTATGGAAATACCGTGGTTGTTATAAAAACTATTTTGTGAAATTCTTATCCCCTCTACAGACTGGGAGTTAGGGAAGCTAAGTCGTACACCGGCTCCCAAT
This sequence comes from Balneolaceae bacterium, assembly GCA_009711805.1. Taxonomy (GTDB): domain Bacteria; phylum Bacteroidota; class Rhodothermia; order Balneolales; family Balneolaceae; genus VEMX01. The sequence goes on from VEMX01000019.1 coordinate 50,615, forward strand.
TTTTGTCCACCTGAAGAATAATTATCACCATTCCCGGCAATTATGTTTGTTTCTATCAATGAGCTTTCTGCCCTGTCGATTACTGTGATTCCTGTTACGTTATTTTGGAGTATGCTATTATCCCGGATGGTAACATTTTGGGCCGTAGCTGATGAAGAACCAAATTCAATACCTGCTCCTCCCGAAACTGAGGAACTTGACCCATTACCGTTTTGGTGAATCAGGTTTTGCTCTATCGTCCAGCTTCCTGTGAATTGAAGGCCGTCTGCATCTGTATCACTTAACGCATTTTTGTAAAACTCATTCTTATAAAAAGTAACATCGGAGTTCGCATTGGTACCTTCTGCTCCATTCCCAGAGGCATAAACGATGTAGTTTTCCCGAATAAGGATATTCAGGCTGGAACTTCCATTCACAGAAACACCATCGTCAACCCGCGAAGAGCCTCCGGGATCAGTACCATCCGCCCGGCTACCTATCAGGGTGTGTTCAATTAGCCCACCCGTTGTATTAGAAAGGCTAATCGCAATTGAATTGTTGTATAGCGCAATATCCCTGACGGTTATTGCTCCGGTACTGTTAATCCTGAAGGCATTATTTCCGGCATCATTTAAATTTATTTCAAGCTCTTTACGTTCAAAAGTATTTAGTGAGAGGCCATCTGTGCCTACACTGCCTCCCGAACCAACACTTCCAGTGTTGGTATCCTCTTCGCTCAGAGGGGCGTTCCTATCAAAAGCTGTACCATCTACAGTAGTAAGGGGATCAGTAAGTGCAGGTAATTCCGATGTAAGACTAACACTCCACCAGCTGCCTCCACTGCCGCTTTGATTGGTTGATACAGCAGGTACAAACCGCATGGTATTGGCCCCACTTTCCTGGTTGGCATTTTGGATGAATTGCCGTAATGAACCTTGTATGGACCGACCTGCGGATCCGTCATCATCTCCATCATCAATATTCGTGACCACATTAAAGCTGAAGCCGAAATCGATATCCGAAATTTGGGATCCGGTCATATTTACTTTGGCGATATGTTCTGCATTCAGTACATCACTTGCTGAAGGACTCGAAGATATATTATCGGATACATCACCTCTTCGACCTCCAAAGCAGTTACCGGCAGAACCAAGCGTGGAACTTCCCCCGGCTCCATCGCTACATATTCCATCCCCGGGTGCATAGGTTTGTTCTGCCCAGGATGTGCCATCAGAAAGATCTCCTGTTTTGGAATTAACAGCAATCCAGTAAGTACCATTCTCCCCAATCTGGAAGGCGTAATATCCTTCGTTATCTGTTGTTTCGGTTTTGATGTATGTGTCGTCACTTCCATCGGCTGCCCCATCTCCTCCATCCTTAAATAACAAAAGCTCTACATTTTCGGCTGCCTGCTGATCTCCGCTTGCATCCCCAAAGTTGGTGTCTCCATCCGTTATACCATCTCCCGTTAAGTCGTGAAATATGGTACCTTCTATAATGGTGCTAACATCCACGGCTACTTCGGAAGTATCATTATTTATATTTGGATCGTGTTGGTTAAACCCAAGCACATGCGCCTTATTTGTGATTGTTGAGCCGGTATTCCCTGAATTAACGGTAGTCTCTAAAGCCAGAGTGGCCGAACTTCCTGAATTAAGTGTGCCCAAAGCCCAGGTGTCCGTAATCTGATTATAAGTACCCTGGCTTGGCACTGCTTCTACCAATGAAAGGTCGCTGGGAAGATCTTCGTGAATGTCTACCTCTGTAGCATCCTCGGGACCATTGTTGGTTACCGTTACGGTATAGTTAATGGTTTCATTTTCCAGTGGATTGGCTTCATCAACCGTTTTAATAACTTGCAGATCGGCATTTCGGTTTGTAACCACAGGATTGTCAAACTCTTCATTCAGACATCCGCGGAAATCAATGTCTACCAATCGCTGACTGTCGTATCCCCCTGTAGGCATAGATCCCGTTCGCACCTCTAATTCTGAGGTATATTGATAGGTGATATAGGCCATGTGATCGGTATCAAAAGAACCGCTGGCATCGGTGGTGGTCGAAGAGGCAAATATCTCAAAATCATCTTCGGTGGTTAACGTAAGATTTGTACCCGATTCTACCGTATTAGAAACGTTTTGTGCAAAGCCGAGATAATCGCGGATACTCTCTCCCCCCGTTTGCCACCCGTCAATATCCAATCCTGTCATAGAAAAATTTCGTTTAACCGGACTGGTTGTACCCGTTTGTACAATCGTGATTTCCCAATCGATATATCCATTGCTGGTTCCATTTTGGGTTTCAAACAATGGACTAAAATTAGCAGGACTGTCGGAAACGCTGTTGTTATCCAGCTCATTAAGCACTGCATTACTTATTTGCTTGATCTTAACCAGGGCGTCCAGTCCGGAAGCTATATTATTAAACCGGTAAATAGCGTTAACCTGTTTATCCACCCCTTGTTCAAGAGTGTAACCATTAAAGGAAAACATCGGAGGTTCATTACAGCTCAATCCCGATCCCGAATCATATACCAGGATATCTACCGATGCAGAATTATTAGGCTCAAAACCGTCCAGCCCATCTACATCATACAGCGAAGCCGTATTGGTGATAGTTTCTCCCTCTTCTCCATTCTGAATGGTTGCCGAAAGTTGAAGAGTAGCTGTTTGTAAGCCCGACATATTTCCAATATCCCAAATACCTGTTGAGCTGTTGTACGTACCCTGGCTTGGGTTAGAAGAAACAAAGGTAAGCCCGGATGGTAAGTCATCATTTATCTCTACATCATTTACTGTTTTACCTTCATTATTTGTAGCCTGAATGGTATAAGTGATGGTATCGCCCACTTCAGGAGAGTTATCATCTACCGATTTGGTCACGGCAATATCCACTACATCGGTAGTCACCGGATTGTTGAAATTGTTAATCTCACATGGATCAAAGTTAACTGAGACAATCCGGTCATCAACCGTACCATCTGACTTCATTCCGGTTCTTAACTTAAACGTTGGTTCGTTCGTGTAGGTAGCATATACCTTGTATTCCGAATAATTGGAATACTCCGGCCGGGTATCATTATAGTTGTTGGAAACAAATGTGGTGTAGATATTTTCCGCGCCGGTAACCAGTTCAGTTGTATTTTCAACCGTAAAGGAGGTCAGGTTTTCGTAACCTACAAAGTCACGGAGATTTCCGGTACCGTCAACATCTGATGTGGTGGCAGTAAAAGATAAGTATCTCGAAAAGTCAGTGCTGTTATCATAAAATCTAATCTCGAAATCGATGTACCCGTCATCTCCGCTTTGATTTTCAATAAAAGGAGAAAAATCATTGGGCAAGCCGCTGGTTCCTTCATCATCAATATCTTTAAGGTCGGCGTTATAAATGGTTATAATTTCTACTTCGGCATACACCCCACTCATCACGTTTGGAAATTTATACACTGCCCCTACCTGTCCGTCTATCCCACTGATGAGGGTTTCATTCTCAAATGTTAGCAGCGGGCGGTCGTTACAAGTGGTTGGTGTAGACGGAGGCACCACATTAATACTTGCCGTGGCCGAGTTATCGCTGGCGTTAGGGTCTTCCTGGTCAAGATTATGAAGGGCCGCAGTATTATCTATGGCACTGCCCTCGGTATTACTCTCTACCCTTGTTTCTATGGTAAGCGTTACACTTGCACCATTGGCGAGAGTACCAATATCCCAAATCCCTGTAGATGTATTGTAAGAGCCGGTACTTGGGGTATCATCAAGATACTCAAGGCCGGTGGGTAACTGATCTATAATCTCGAGGTTAGTAGCTGTTTTAGGGCCATTGTTCACCACTGTTATGGTATAATCAACAAATGCCCCCTCGGTGGGTGCCGATTTATCTGCACTTTTGGTAATGGCTATATCTGCTTTTTCGGGACTCACCGTAATACCTGCCGACTGGCTGTTATTGGATAATTCAGGGTCGGTCTCATTTAAACCGGTAATTTGGGCAGTATTAGTGATTACATTCCCCAATGTTCCCGTATTAACGGTAGCCGAAATTTGAAGGGTTACGCTGTCTTCAGCAGCTACAGAACCTACATCCCAGATTCCTGTCCCCGATGTGTATGTGCCTTGGTCGGTACTGGACGACACATAGGTAATACCAGGCGGTAACTGATCGGTAAGCTGAATTCCGGAGGCATCGAATGTGTCTGAAGTATTCTTAAGCCCGATGGTGAACGTAATTTGTTCACCCTCAATGGGTTTAGAGTTGTTAACTGTTTTAGTGATTCTAAGATCAGGCGTGGGAGGAACTGAAATAGTAACCTCGTGATCTTCCACTTCGCCATCAGTAGCATTTCCTGTAGGATTTGAGATCTCCGCCAAGGAAGAAGCAATTCTAAACCGGGCGTGAGACGTCCCAGTCGTTAAACCGGAAAGACCACTCCAGTTTAAGGTTACACTACCTGAAGCACAGGTGCCGGAATCATACTCTCCCACATCAAAAGAACCGGAACGATCAAAATCTACCCAACCTCCTACATTACCTCCATCAGTACACACCAGGGTTACGCTGTAGGATGTCTGATCGGTGGTTAACCCGGGCATTACCGAAATAGCATCCTCATCATCCCCATTACCCATACCTGATGACTCATTATCATCTCCCTGTGATTGTGGACCGGGAGCTCCGTTACCGTCTCCATCAACACCAGCACCGAAATATACACTTGGAGAAACACTATTACTTAGAAAATGAAAGGCCGGGGATACCGCTCCTGCACTGTAACGGGTATAGTAAGAAGTTGGGGCATCTCCAAAGTCGGCCACTATAGCCATTCCGAAATGAATGTTATCGGGCTGAGAATCTACTTTCCTGATTTCGATTCTGTCTACATTTGTATCGGTGATTCGGAACCAAACGGGTACTGAGGATGAACTACAGGCAGAATTAGCTGATACTGTGGGTCTGATTTCAACCGTCGTATTTCCGTTGGTATACACCAGGTTAACAGTGTTGGTACATACTCCGCCATCGGTACCCTGTCCCGTCAACCAGTCGTTTACCGTAAGTTTGGTATTGCCGGAATCGTAGGCTTCCAGTGTGTACGACGTATTACCCGAAGCCGGGCGTAACCTGTTAAACGCAAGAATAACAGCATCGGATGGTATGCCTGATGGAATCTCAATATCAAAAGAAGTAGCATCTCCGCTGTTACCGGTGGGATTCACCTGTGGGCCATTATACTTATCCCCAGAAAAAACTCCACTAGCCCATTCCTGAAGGGCATTGGGGGCAAAAGTTGTTTGGGGGCCAACTGCCGTAATCGTACCAATAGTGGCATCTCCTACGATTGCGCTCATGGTTGTGCCATCATAAGTTCCATCGAAGCAGGCCCATGCAGCATCCTGCCCGTTAATAATTGGGCAGGGATCGGGAGCAAAGCCAGCCACTCGTGTTGTTGGGTTCTTATATGGTATCCCTAAAAAACCTGTGGAAAATTCCGGTTTCCCCACGGGGGACTCTGCTTCTACTATAAACTCTTGTTGCGGAGAGGGGCCCTCAAACGATAATGTATTATCATTATACTGGGCATTAGTAATTCCTGGTAAAGCTGCCAGCAGCAGTATAACACTCAATATTTGATATGTAGCTATTCTATATTTCCTCATAACCCTATTCACCTCCATTGCCAGAGACATTCACATTCTCAAGATTAATCAGCTTCATCTCATCAGCTCCCTCATAACTGAATTCAACCTGATCAGCTGTTACTGTTGTATCAGTCACAAGCCCTATCCTGTCCTTACCTATACCCCAACTAACCAAATAACCGTAAATAGCTCCTGCCCTTTCCACATTTATACCCTTCCCATTATATTGAATCTCTATTGTTGCTTTTGGAGTCCGGTTGAGGAATGAGCCGATTCTGGATACCATGGCTTTGTTCTCGATACTCAGATCTGCCATATAGTTTTCAAATATCAGATTCTGAGGAAGCATCATAGTCTGTATGTCTGCACTTGTCAGTAAATGGTCTTTACGTTTCCTCAGTATGCTCAACAGATTATCCATCATCTCCAGTGCCTGCTTATTTTGAGCGAACTTAATATCGTCTTGCTGTGCATATACTTTTAAACCGTTCACATTAGAATAGGTAAAGCGTACCCCTCTTAGCTCAGGATTAACCCGTGTTGTAAACCGTTCTTTCTCTATCCCTTCTTTTATGAGAATAGAAGCAATAGCTTCAGCCAGGTGTGCATTTTTAGCTGTAATATTGAGTGCTACATTATCAAACTGATGGAGTACAATTCCTATTCTGTGGGTCATGTAGGTATGAACCTCGTTGAATGAAGAACCGGATACGTTAAATGCCCCTGGCACGGCATTGTGCTGAGCAGTAAATACATAATCCCAATCACCAATACCGGCTATTGCTTCATTCACTTGCAAGTCTTCAATCTGATCGATGAATCGTACATTCAGCTTGTCAATATTAAGTTCAAGTTCTACCCGGCGGTTGGCGGCCATATCTACCCGGTCATTCTCTATTCGGGCTTCCTCGCTGTAGCTTAAACCCTCAAACTTTAGTTTTTTCGGATCTACACCTGCAGCTACAAAATATGCACGTACTGCTTTGGCCCGCTCTTCAGAAAGCTTCATGTTATAGGAATAGGAGCTTTTAGTGTCGGTATGTCCAGTTAAACGAATGTAGTATTCATCTTCATTAGTCAGGAAACTGGCCACTTTGTCTAACATGTTTGCGGCGGCTTTATTTATATATGTGCTATTGTTGTTGAAGTGAATTAAACGCGGCAGTATATAGAATTGTCCATAATTGATATTTCTTGCCACCAATGGTGTAGTAATGCCTGGAAGTTTAAACTGTGGGAAGGAATACTTTATCAACTTATCAGCTGGTTTTTCACATTCCTCAGCACATATTAAATACCTGGATTCATCCAATATTGAATTGCTTCTTCGGGGTGCAAGGCTTCGGAATATTTGCTCGTCAAATTTATAACTAAAACCGGCATACACCCCTCGCTGGGTGTAGTTGTTTGCTGCCAGATCTTCATCCTCGTAACCGAAGAAATTAAATCCTGACGCCAGGCGGAGATTGGTAGCTACCAGGAAACCGGCCTCAACACCCAAGCCATAATCCTTAATCGTAAAATCACTGTTGGCAATCAGGCTTGCGTTAATGCCGGCATCCCACTTTTCATTAATATCATGAGTCAGGCGACCGGATACCAGCTCAAGGAAGCTAGCCGACTTAATCAGATCATCCTGCTCTACAGATCGCTTGGCTGCAATACGACCCGAAAATGTCCAGTCGGTTTCGGGATGATAATTCATATGAGCTGACATCACATGGGCAGCCCGGAAATGCTCATCCGCTATATTGGCATTTTTTTCATATTTAAACTCATAGCGGAAAAGAGCGTCAAAGCGGTTATGGTAAGAATCCCGGTAAGCCGCCCCTACTCTGAATCGCTCGGCTACTTTACTTAACCCGCTTTTTCCTTCCTGCGTATTTAATGAAAGAATATTTTTCCCCAGGAATGTCCAGTTTGGGCTTATGCGGTATCCTATTCCAAAAGTATTCAGGTATGTATTTGCCTGACTGCTAAAACGAGCCTCGGCTCTTGCCGTACCTTTCCAGTTTGGATTTGCGGTGTACTCTACCGATGAAGAAATTGCGGTTCCATCATTAGAAGAGGGCCCTTTTATGGTAAATATACGCTCGAAACCAACGTTCAATCCAAAACCTTTACTTAACTCAAAACGGTTTCTAAGCCCTATGGCTGCCTGACCACTTTTCCCGTCCATAGCATCATCAATGCGATATTCACTGTACACCTGCCCATTTTTCATATAATCTACATCCACCCCAAATACCGAGTTATTACGGCGGGCGCTTCCACTCATGGTATACCGCCCTCCTGTACTTGATATAAACTCATGGCGTGCATACAGTTTTGCAATATTTTTAATTTTATAATCGCCGCCTATCGCCATTAATTTACGGGCTTTCTGGTGCAGATCCTGCTCATACTCAGCAGATATTGAAGCGCCTTTAACAAACGGTAAATCCGTTATAATTTCACTTCTCAAGTTTGTGCTCTTAGTGTCTCCGGAGGTTGGTTGTTTTTGTTCAGAGTGGCGTACTCCTATTTCTGCATTCATGTACTTGCCGAATGACTGCTGCACATTTACAACCCCACCCATTGTTTCGGCTCCTGAAGTATCATTTCTTGAAAACAGGAACTCACCATTGAGGTTAGTCGATTTAGTTACACTCAACCGGCTTCTAACTTTAGCTTCCGTTCTGCCTTGTCCCAGGGTGGCGCTTCGATTGTTGAAGTTCTTATCAGAGCTGCCTAATTGAGCTGTTACATCAAGTTTATCGCCCTGTCTTTCTATTTGAACTCGTCCAGCACTTCCGGAACCTTTCGATTCTGTATGGGTGTTGGCTACTTCGGCCACTATGCGCGTTTTCTCACCCAGCTCCATACTCACTGTTCCGGAAGTCAGCGTAAGTTGATCCTGAGGATTATTATCCTGAACAATATTAGCTCCTAATTCAACCGACTCTCCCAGTTTAACAGCTCCATCAATTCCTCCTATGAAATACCGTTCTTTATCATTTTCTACTTCGTAAGTAGCTCGGATAAATACAGGGTTAAATTCTTTATCTACACTGGATACAGGATTTCGGAATGTAATTACTCCGTTAAAAGGCTCAATAGCATAATCCGTAAACCTTGTAAGCCTTCTCACATCCAGGATCACTTCGGGTTGATCGCGATCGTATGTGACGATCTCAATAATTTCACTGTTTTCAATAATATCATCATCCGGAAGTTCGTAGCGAGAAATACCCTGTCCTCTGAATTCTCTCACTCTGTTTGTAGAAAAGGAGCTTACGGCAAATGCGCTGGCTTCCATATTATCATTTTCCAAGTGTGCTTTAACCCCGGTTTGTGCCCTGCTATAATCCCCTAATTGACGATCCTGAGATCTTTTCTGCGTGATGAAATCGCCATAAAGCGCATAGGTTTTATTTCTGTCAACCCGGATATAAAGTCGGCTGGTGGATTGTGCGTCAAATCCTTTGATAGATGACTCACCATATACCGGGTAGAATTCATCGGGATTAATATCTCTGAAGAGGGCATCTTCTTTATTTTTCTCGGAGTCGTAACCGGCGGTGAGCAAGGTTTTACCGCTCACTTTTCCTTTCAGGAAGAAAGATACACGCCCATCGCCCGTAAAGTTGTTCATATCATAGGTCAGCGACTTCAATTCTCTTTCAAAGCCATCATCGCCTTTGGCAGATGCAATATTAAGCGGATCTCTTAGCCGGATATTCCCCTCAATTATACCTGCTGCAATCAGCGGCCTTAAGTCGGGGAGGAAATCAACCTTCGCTTCATCGCTAAGTTCGCCGGCATGTGCTCGTACAGTTACGGTTCTGGGTTCTATGGTTGATATAAGCTCAAATTCGGCCCTTCCATTTTCAACAAATACCTGGGTACCTGATTCTTTGTCATTCAGATCTTCAGCATTCCATTTTCCAAATGAAACATCCAATGTTACCGGAATACGGGATCCAACGGGTATTCCTTGCTTATCCAGCAGTTCAACCCGTACTACGGCGGCTGATGTACCGTCGGCAGATACATCATTCACCGGAATATTTACGTTCAGTACATGAAGTTCTCCGGGGGCGTAAACACGGATCGTTTCTGTATCTCGTTCATTGCCAAACGGATCTACCTCTTTAAGGGTGATATTGTTTATGCCCGGTTTAAGTGAAATACTTACAAATTCCCACACTTGCAGATCTTTATGGCTGGAAACAGACCGCTGACCAATTTTATTTTCTTCTGTATCCTTTCCATTTACTGACAGTACAAAGTTGGCTCCTCTGCGGCCTTTGACCCAGAATGTGTTTTGATCTGAAGTAAGCGTATCTCCATCAACGATATTAAGGAACCCTAGTCCGGCTTCAGCTTTTAAAAGAGCCCATTCCATTTTATTCAGCTCTACCGAATCTGCCTTGGCTACAGCTGAATCGACCGGAGCATCTGAGGTGCCGGGAACTATTTGTTCTGCTTCGGGAGTTTGTATTTCATTTAAAGTTCCACTGGCTTTATCAAAGTTAACATTTTTAGCGTTGTTGGATCGATTATCTACATTCAGCTTTTTGGTAATATCCTTTTCCATCATCTGATCAGAAACAGACTGGAATGCTTTTGTTCGAGCGTTAATCTCTTCATGTACAGCTGGTGTACAGTTACAGATGGCAAAATCAGCCCGGTGCATTTCTCCTTTTTTCAGGTCTACAAAACGACTGGATGGGTCGTTGGCCTGGCGATTGTCAATAACCAACAGTTCACTTCCTTTTGGCAAGGAGTAATTGTCTACCTTGAGGATATGCTTGTTTGGCTTTATGGCATAGAACGAGTACTTCCCTTCTCCATCGGTAATTACATAGTTACCATTTTCCAGGTACAGCCTTACACCGGGCACTCCTGCCTCTCCCCGGTCTTGCATGCCATCTTTATTACAATCCAGAAATACCTTACCTATTATATAGCCATCATCGGTAAATACACCGCCATTAACTTCTACTTTTACCTGTGCTTTATTACTTACCTTGATAATAGCTTCATCACTCTCAGCTATTGCTGTGTTAATGCCGTCTCCCTTTTCAGAGCCCGGTCCAACATACACCTGGTACATAAGTTCTAAAGAAGTGCCGGGTTCAATTGCCCCCAAACTAAAGCTAAGATCCGGCCCTTTGCCTCCTTCGGGGTTATCGATTCGTTCTCCATCAATACGTGCCGAGCCAAGCTGATATACAAACCCAAATGGAAGCTCATCATATAAAGTAAGGTCATTAATCGTATTTACGGCTTCACTTCGGATAGTCAGTGTATAGTAGATGAAGTCTCCAATTTCTGCCACTTTCTTATTCACCTTCTTTTCAACAAACAGCACTCCCTTTCCTTTGGGATCCAGGGGTATGTCAAAATCAACTCCCTGTGGTTCTTCCTCAAATACAAATGTTTGCCCATATGATCCTTCCGCATCTATCTCCCTGTCCTCCGGAAGTTGATCCGGGCTCAACTCAGAAGCAAAGTTATACCCGCTGGGAGGATTAACCTCTATTCTATATTCGCCCGGCAGCAAGTAAGGGTATTCGAATTTACCTTCCTGGTTGGTGTATTGGATATTCTCAATCGCTTTTTCTGCGTCGGCATCCAACACTTCCGCCAGGCCGCCGGCAATACCTCCGTTGGTTACTCCATTTACGTCAATAATGCGTACTTCAGCGCCGCTTACAGGGGTATTGGTTTCACTATCAAACACTATACCTGATGGGTCAACGACCACTCGGGCATTAATAACAGCGGAACCACCACTGCCATTGCCGCCATTATCGCTGTCAAGACCTTCACAATTAAGAATAGCCTCTAACTCATCACCTTCAACTGTTTCCAGAATTTCATTACCAAGTATAACTTCATGTTCCAGTCCGTCTCTTGTGGGTATTTTTTTGTTAACTCGGAAGCGGCCGGAATTAGGTCCTGTTTCAGTGGCATTAAAAAGTTCTTTATCGCCGGTAATCAGAGAATTAATTTCTATCGTAGCTATATCTACTTCATTTCGGGAGATATTGCAGGCAGAAGCAACCGCTTCGAGATGTAAATCGGCACCAATGGTAGATGTACCTGTCGTATTGGTAAATGTGTCGTCTGTGAAATAATCAATGTCTGCATCTTTTTCAGGTAATTCAGTTATCACTGTATTGGATGCTGCTTCGGTTTCTACATTTCCGTTGGGATCTACAAATGAAATCTCGGCTGTATTTTCAATTTGGCCGGTAGCCCCGTCATTTATTTTTACATCAAACAATATTTCAAAGCTCTCATTAACTTTCAGAGAATCGAAGGCTACGGCTACAACATCAACCTGATCCAGGTCTGCCGGGGGCGACATTGAAAATTCAAATGCACCATCACCGGATGTATGAAATAAAGCTGTTCCTTTTTCCAGATCGGCGAAGCCAACCAGTGAAGTATTGGCAGGAACCGAGTCTACAAGCACTACTTTCTTTTGTAACTGGCTATTGATGGTTACATCCCGGCCAATAGCGGTTACATCTCCGGTATTTACCCCGGCTATAGAATAGGTAAAGGTATCGCCGGCCTGTATATCGTCAGCGCCGATTTGTTCCTTCTGGAGTTCAATATCGGCTCCTATTAATACTTTAATGGAATCTGTATTCTGCAGGGTAACTCCATACTGAGCTGAGGTAGCTTCTACTTGAACCACAGCTTCAATTTGATCATTAATCAGAGCTGAGCTCACCATCCCGGAATAGGTGAAGTCAAATTGCTCGCCGGGACCTAATGTAACCGATGCTCTTAGCGTGTCATCACTTAGTTGTTTTGATTTGCCCTGGTGCTCCCAAGCCATATTGTCCAGGTCAAAGTCATCACCGGGCAAATTATAGATAGCCAATTCAAATGAAGATGATACATTGCCTTTATTCTTAAGCACATGACTCAAGCTTTGAGTTCGCCCTTTAAACGTCTTTATGACATGATCAGGCTCTAAAGAGAAGGTGGGGTGAGACTGCACTATAACTTTTACTGTATTCGACTGAATGCTTACCCCATCATCTCCTTCCGGAGCGTTAAAAATTGTTTTAGCCTGGTTAATAATTGCTGTACCCGGAGGGGGGGTAGTTTGTTGCGCATACACCTTTACCATACCTGTCCCCAGCAGGAACATCATCAACGCTATGTATGGCTTTAAGTGTTTCAAGTATTTGTTGTTTGTTTTAAATAGGAGAAGAGGGGTCAACCCCTTCCCCAAGTGGGTTATTTATAAGATTGTTTAGTTATTTACTATTACAGAAAATGTAATGTCGAATGATTCTCCCGGAGCCAGCGAAGCAGATGTAACCTCAACCGTTCCGGTACTTCCTACACCAGGTTCATTGGAAATGGCTGGCGATCCATCACCAGAAACAGCGACTGCTGTATTTTGAGTGGTATAAAAGGGAACATCATCAGAAACCGTAACCCCGGTAACTGTAGCAGCACCATTATTGGTTACTGTTATCTTGTAGTGAACTACTTCACCAGGAAGAATGTCCTTATCTGTTTTGGCATAGGTTTGCGGGCTGCCAGATCCATTATCTAATGCCTGGAACTTATCTACTGTAAGCAGACCAGCTACTACGGTGGTGATATCCTGATTAGATTTGTCGGACAAGACCCCTTCGTCATCACTAAGTGTAACGGTAGTTGTATTAGTAGCACCATCCTGCGCACCTGAGTTTGCAGTCACCTTTACAATGAACTTGAGCTGGGTACCATAACTCAATGCTCCTATTGTAGTATTATCCGTAAGATCGACGCTTCCTGATGCCGCAGTGGTAATCAATTCATCACCACCATCTACCGAACCGTCGCCGTTAACATCATAGTATACGGTAGCGCTAAATCGGGTAGCATCGGTATTGCCGAGATTTAGCTGAAAGTCGGAAGGAGTAGAATAACCAGGATCGTTTTCCGGCACGTTACTATTGACAGTTAAGGTGTGCTGATAGGTTTTTGAACCACCGGGATAAATCTGACCGTTCTGGTTGGTAGTCAGAGAAACATTCCGGTATACATTTACCGAAACCTGATCGTGGATAATATCCTTGGCTCCTGTAGCCTGCGAAAGGGTGCGTATGTAAATACTAACCGCACCAGGATCTTCGCCTGCAGGTATGGTTACTCTTGCAGTAACTTCCTTGCTGCTACCCCCAGAAAGTGTACCTGTTTGGGTAATAACACTATTTCCGTTATTTGGGTCAAGGAAACTAACAGCCCATCCTGATGGAAGTGAACCTGGACTACCAAGATTACTTCCGGATACAGAACTCGAATAAGCCAGATCATAATTATCATCAATACTACTGGTATTCTTCACATACAATGTAAAGTTCACCGTACTTCCCGGATCTGCACTCAGGGTTTTAACGGCCGAACTTTCAGGACCGTCGCCTTCGCCGAGTGCTCCTGTATCGCCTGAAGCAGCATCATTAGTTAAATCTACGGTTACAGCTAATATCTCTGTCAACTGATCAACATGATTTGCTGATTCACCCGGATCACCAATAGAGGTCAGCGTCTTTTTAACTTTGAATGGGCCCCCGGAACCTGTTGAGGGTAAACTTGCCTGTAGTATTACCCTGATAACTCCATTGGGAGAAATAGGCCCTGTATCGGGTATACCATCACTATTGGTATCCGTAAATGGACTACTTGCCACCCACTCACTACCATCGTAGGTAGCTTTATAAAGCGTGAAGGTTGTCCCGGAAGGGAAAGCTGCTACATCAGTAATCTCAATATTGTACCGATCGGTGGTTGTACCAGTATTCTTGTATTCGTTTAACCAGGTAACGGTCTCCCCTTGATCTGCAGAAGCAACTTTTACAGTATCGGCTGTTCCGTTGAGGTTAATACCATATGTCTCTTCTACTGTAACCGTAAAAGGGTTCGTATCGGTAAACTTCGCAGATTGGTAATCACTGTTTTGAGCAAAAGGATTAGTTGCATAATAGGCATCATTAAAACTGTATTCAGCCGTGTTGGTAATAGAAGTACCCTCGGTGCCCGAATCTACCGTGACATTAAATGATAGAGTACCGGAGGCATTGGCTGATAACTGATCGATAACAGCTACTACTACTCCATTATCTTCCCAATAGGAAATTCCGCTCGGGTCGTCTCCTCCCCCAACATTATCCCCAAGGGAAGTACCAGAACCACTCCATGAACCTGTTCCGGCTACATAGGTAACACCAGAAGGAAGCGGATCATAAATAATGATGTCTTCTCCAAGAGCATTACCATTGTTTGAGTAAGTAATGGTGTAGGTTACTGTTTCTCCTATTTCGGCAGTTGATTTATTACCGCTCTTCACAAAATCTATTACAGCATCTTCTTCAACAGTAGCTGTGTTGGTTGCATCATCGCTGGTAGAACTACTGAAAGTACTGGTTGCAGTAAGCTCAATATCACTTGCTTCTGCATCTACGGCAGATGCCGGGACATTTGCTACTATAACAATACCATAATTATCACCTTCATCCACGTTGGGTGTGATGGTAATAGCTGTAAAGTTATCTGGTGTTCCGTTTCCATCCGCATCCGGATAAATACTGACTGAAGTATAGTCAAAATCATCATTCGTCAAACCATTGTTATAGTCGGCTGAAAGTTGAAATTGATCCGCACCATTACCGGTGTTGGTAATAGTATGTGTAAAGGAAACCTGCCCACCAGGACTCACTGTTTTTGAAAGTCCTGCTGAGACTGTGACACCGGGAACCTGTTGTACAACAGTTTCTACGGTGTTAGAAGTAACGGTTCGGGTGTTACCTCCGCTATCTGTATAGGATGCACTGGCCTGGTTACCAATTCTGGTATCCACGGGCGGTGCCTGCTGGGCTAATGCTACGTTAGACGTAAGCCCTGCAAACAACCCCAAAGCCAATACAATCCCCGCAAAGCGTAATGCTTTGCTCCAAATTGTATATGTGTTTTGTTTTGTCATAGTTAACCTATGTTGGTTGTGTTGGTTATAATTTGAATGTTGTTTTATTGTCGAAAATTGAGGCGTATCTGTTGCCATAAAATTAGTTCTCTATCACTTTAGCCCTCGCGGACAGAGTTATACTTTCGCCGGACTGAAGTGATGGGATAACCCATTGTAATCGGCGATACTCACTTGCAGGTACTACCTGCTCTTCTACTTCCCCGTTTTGAAGGGTAACTTCCCGGGTAATAGGTATTTCCTGAAAATCTTGCTCATTTTGAGTAAGACTCACTTTGCTGACCTCAGGATCGGCTGAGCCTTCCTGGTAAATCATTTCAAGAGGAATTGGAAGGATAGGAGTCAGGTCCGAAATCCCCTCTGGCAAATTGTTTTGATATGTTAACCGGTACTCAATAGTTTGTCCCGGCTCTACTTCGGTAACTTCAGTAGCATTCTCGTTACCATTTTCATCAACTGTAATTAGGTAAGCTTTAAGTTCAGAAGAGACTGCAGCATCTTGAGCGGTAACTACAGCTGCTGAACTCAACAGCAACACTGTTAAAAAGAATAGGTGTTTCATTGCGCAATATTTTGAATTTAGATTCAACCCCGTCGGGCTGCCGCAAAAATACACCTCCTATAACAACTCACCCATTAAATGTAATTAACAAAGCCTTTTATAAAATATTATAATGATAAGTCGCTTATTAGATTATATTTAACAGCAAAATATTATACCTTTCTAACACTCTTTAATGGATTCTAATGCTCAACTTAGATTTTGCTTTTTTTTGCTTTGACCTGATGCTCATCTCCTTCTATATTCAGATATGATTTCAAAAGAGATACTCAAAAAAATTCGGAAGCTTGAAATTCAAACCAAAGGTATAGTAAACACTTTGTTTGGTGGAGAATATCAGTCGGCCTTTAAAGGTCGTGGGATGGAATTCTCGGAAGTACGCGCTTATACCTATGGGGATGATATCAGACAAATAGACTGGAATGTAACTGCTCGCACCGGCGAACCTTTTATTAAGATCTTTGAGGAAGAGCGGGAACAAACCCTTATGCTCTGTATCGATATATCTCAGAGTGGAACTTTTGGGAGTAACCGTCAAAGCAAGATGGATCTTGCCATCGAGCTTTGTGCCGTTCTCGCTTTCAGCGCTATTAAGAATAGTGACAAAGTGGGACTGGTATTATTCAGTGATCATATCGAAAAGGTAGTTCCACCCAAAAAGGGGAAAACACATGTACTTCGGCTTATCAGGGAGCTCTATACTACCGAACCAACCGGCCATGGTACCGATATAGGTGATGCACTCTCCTACATTAACCGCCTGCTCCATCGCCGCGCTATTGTAGTATTGGCCTCTGATTTTCAGGACCAAGACTTTGAGAAACAGCTTCGCATAACAAATCAAAAACACGACCTGGTTAGTTTGGTTATTAGTGACCACCTGGAGGATGAGCTGCCGCATATGGGGGTTGTTACCCTCAAAGATGCGGAAACAGGAAGAGAAAAACTGATCGACACTTCTTCCAAAAAAGTAAGAGAGGTGTATAAAACCCGTCGTCAACAACAGAAAAAAAACTTACACGAAATGCTGTTGAAAATGAAAATCGATTCTATTGAGGTTCAAACCAACCAATCATACATAGAACCTTTAATGAACTTTTTCCAAAGACGGGTTAATCGATATTAAATAAAGAGGTGCATTCCTGTTACCGATCGGATAATAACGAAGTGTGGTTTCTTTTCTTTGAATGGAACTTCCGAGAAAGGCATAGCTAAGCCATGGTTTTAAAAAGGCAAAGGGAGAAAAACTCGTTGTTAAAAATCATAGGCATAATAAACATCCAAATTATTATCAGCCCCCGGAGAAGTCCTCTCCTTGCTGAAGGAGAGGATTTAGGAGAGCTCGGAGGTAAAGGCTTTGAACTACAAATAATTCCGACCCTAACCATCAACAACCATGAGATTCCTAAGTACCATAATGGAACCAAAACCGAACTTTTCCGGCTTCTTTTGTTTCCTCTCACCGCAAAGGGAGAAAAACCCGTTGTTAAAAATCATAGACATAATAACCATCCAAATTATTATCAGGCCCTGAGAAGTCCTCTCCTTGCTGAAGGAGAGGATTTAGGAGAGGTCGGAGGTATGAATAAACATCAAAATTGTTATCAACCTCACCCAACCACAGTAGCTGGTGATTGTCGAAGTGGAATAATTCAAAACTTCAGAACCCTAAACTCCTGATGCTATTGATTTCGTCTCACTATTAATGGCATTCAGTTCTTCCTGGAGGCGTTTTCTGAGGTCTTCAAAATCCGGGCGACTTGCTTCATCAACTGATTTTGAAGCTGGGAGTTTAACCCTAAGCGGGTTCACGGGCTGTCCATTTTTATAGATTCTGTAATCGAGGTGTACCCCGGTAACTGTTCCCGTTTTCCCCACATATCCTATTACCTGTCCCTGTCGTACTTTCTGACCTCTGCGAATACCACTCGCAAAACCATTTAAATGAAGATACGCTGTTGTATAAGTTCCATTGTGGTAAATTTTAACCAGATTACCGCTGGCTCCCCTGTACCGGGCTTCCACTACTTCACCATCTCCCACTGATAACACCGGGGTGCCAAGAGGAGCAGCATAATCCACCCCATAATGCGGACGCCGTACTTTATGAACCGGATGAAAACGGTTGTATGAAAAACCAGAACTGATACGATGAGAAAATTTGAATGGGGTTTTCAACAAGGCTTTCTGCACGCCATCTCCATTACTGTCGTAATACCCGGCTCGTTCTCCGTTATCAAAATAAAAAGCATCATAAGCAATCCCTTTATTTACAAATTCGGCCGCTCGTATTTTGCCCACACCAAATGGATTACCATCAACATATTGCTGTTCATAAATCACTTTAAAACTATCTCCGGGATAGAGTCGGAAAAAATCAATCTGCCACGCAAAAACTTCGCTTAGCCTATTTGCCAATATAGTGGTATTTCCATTTTCAGCCAGTGTTTCATATAACGAAGAGCTGATAATCCCGCCAGCCTCCATCAATTCAGTTTCTACCTCTTTTTGCCCACGGCTAACCACAATGTCATTTTCCCAGTCAAAGATCACATAATTCAATGCATTCTCATGAAGAATAAAACGGTAAATGCTATGATCCTCTTTATCGGCATAAGCAATAAACCGCTGCCCTGGTTTTAACCTGTTCTCACGAAATATCCCTTTGGCCTCTTTATTGATTTGATGAATTTGTTGTGGGGATACATCCATGTCTCTCAGAATCAGATACAGGCTTTCATTTCTTTGTACAACTCCCTGCCTTATTTCATAGGCTTCTCGGTCATATCCATACTCATCCAGATTCGTTTCTTGAATCTCTTCAAAGTGATGTTGAGTAACAGATGGTTGCTCTGGTGGCTGCGGGTTTCGATCAAAAAAACCACAAGATGTGAAAAATAAAAAAACCAGAGTGATTGTTATTAGCGGGAGTCGTACAATTTTAAAAGCCATTACAGATGATAAGGGTTGTTTAAGCTGCAAAAATGATAAGAATTTATACTTTCATTTCATAAAATTAAGAGTTGGTTTCTTTTGTAGAATATTTACAACTCAATGTTATATTTTTAGCACTGAATTTTAAGTTCATACAGAATCTCATTTAATGAATTTCACCTTGCTGAGGCGAAAAGCTTTACGCCCGATTTTTTTTATAGTTACGCTGATGCTGTCGGCTTCACTGTCAGCACAAAATATCAAAACCTATACTTCTGCTGATTCTTTAAAAGCAGGCGATGTATTTAATTTTTCGATTCTCACCCAGCTTAACAAAGAGTACGACCGAATACAATTTCCGGATACCTCAGCCTTCCCCGGAGAACTCGAATTGGTTGGACAGCAACAATTTAAACTCTCAACATTTTCTGACAGCCTCTCCTACAGAATACAGTTTTTCGCTACAGAAGATGTCATAATCCCTCCTCTTCCGGTACTCATTATATCAAAAACAGATACTACCCAGCTGTTTACTAAACCGGTACAACTTTATTTTAAAACGGTATTACCGAAAGAGGCACAGGAATCTGAGTTTAAACCTTTAAAGAATATCTTTGATTTTCCCCGCTTAATCTGGCCTTGGCTTTTGGCAGCTCTGGCACTTGCAGCGGGTCTCATATGGTGGTTCTTTTATCGTGAAGAGGAAGAATTCGAAGAAATTGAGGAAGTATCAAAACCTGTGGTATTTCACAATCCCCTGGAGGAACTTGAAAACGACCTGCAACAGATCCGTCAAAACACACGAATCGCCGAAACTAAAGATTTTAAACTGTTCTACAGCCAGGTATCGGATGCCATCCGAACCTACTACGAAGATTTATATCAGATACCAGCCCTGGAGTCTACTACGCGAGAATTACTTCGGTACCTGGAGGCTTATGGAGTAGACCATGAAATGACAGACACCACACGCAAAGTACTTAACAGGTCTGATATGGTAAAATTCGCCAAGTTTACCCCTACCCTCGATGATGCTTGGAAAACCTACGATTTAGCCATCCATTTTAGAGACAGGGCCCGTCAGGTTGACTCAGGCCGTATTTCGCGACTCAAAAGGGAATTCAATCAACAGTTTAACGCTGAAAAAGAGACCATTATAAAAGAAGGAGTACAATAGATATGGAATGGACGAATCCACAATGGTTTTGGGCTTTTCTGATTCTTCCGGTAATTATCGGCTTTTATTTGTACCAGTATTTCTGGAACAAACGGGCTGCCCTCTCATTCTCCAATCTCGACTTATTTGACGACCTGCCCGGAAACTGGAAAACACATTTACACTGGGTAAAAGCTGGTTTACTGTGGGGAGGTATTGCTATGCTCATTCTTGCCCTGGCCCGCCCACGCGAACGACTCACCACAATAGAACGGAATGCAGAAGGTATTGACATTGTGATGGCTTTGGATATGTCGTCTTCTATGAGAGCTGAAGACCTACAACCCAACCGGTTTGAAGCAGCCAGGGAAGTAGCCAAGAGTTTTGTTGATAAACGCATCTCCGATCGTATCGGACTCATCTCTTTTGCCGGTAAAAGTTTTACCGTTTGTCCCCCTACACTCGATTACCGCCTCCTCAAAAACCTGTTGGAAGATCTTGAGATGGGAATTATAGAGGACGGTACAGCCATAGGCATGGGCCTTGCAACGGCTATTAACAGGCTAAAAGAAAGTGAAGCTAAAAGTAAAGTCATCATACTTTTGACCGATGGTGAAAACAATACCGGAGAGATAGATCCGGTAACGGCGGCTGATCTTGCTAAAACTTATGACATTAAAATTTATACCATCGGAGCCGGAACCCGCGGCACAGCCCCCTACCCTTCCCGCGACCCTGTTTTTGGAGTCCGATATACCAATATAGAAGTCAATATTGATGAAGAAATGCTTTCCCAGGTCGCTAATATGACCGGAGGCCAATACTTCCGCGCTACCGACACCGATCAGCTCTCAAACATATATGCCCAAATTGATGAACTCGAAAAATCCAAGGTAGAAGAACTCATTTACACCGACTACAAAGATCTGTATGAATATTTTTTAGGAGGAGCTTTGGGATTAATATTCCTAAGTTTTGTTCTGGACAGAACGCTGCTTCACGGCATCGAATATAGTTAGTGTTTGTTCTTACTTTTAAATGTGCTTGAGGGTGAATATAGTCTATCCAATTTGCTTTTAGAGGGCTTTGCAAAACCAGGAATTTTGTTCAATGTTTGGGAGAAGTAATGGATGATCTATAGGAATAAACCAAAGTCAGCTACCTTGAAGCGTCCACAATACCTTCAAGCGTAGCGGACCAGATGGAGATTGAAACCGCAGCATATACCCTGTATTCGAGGATCTCAACTACTGGATAAGGCAGACATTGGGTAAAAGATCAGTTTTGCAAAGCTTTCTTTTACCAATCCAGTATTAAAGAGCGTATCTTTGGTAAAAATTATCGTATCTAAATTCATTCTTTCTCTTAAATGAGCATTTCTTTCATCAGAGATCAATTAGCTAAAACATCTTCGTTCAGCAACGCTGCCCAAACTATACAACAACACTCAACCACCCACCTAAAGAAAAGTATAGGTGCCCTAAACAGTTTCCTGATCGACTTCCTGGCAAAGGATAACCATACGATACTGCTTATTGCTGAAACTGATGAGTCGGCCCGGTTTTTTAAATCCGATCTGCAAATTATCACTCAAATCCCGGTTATCTATTTTCCCCCTACCAATCATAAACCATATGATAACCAACAATTGGTAGATTCGGGACTACTGGTACAACGTTCAGAAGCGCTGCAATCCATTGATGATCATCGCACTAAAATTGTGGTTACCTCCATAGAAGCAATCAGCGAAAAGATTGCCCCTCCCTCTGTGCTAAACGAAGTTAGCATTCTTCTAAAAAAGGGAGAAGAGGTCAACCTGGATAAACTCAAAGAACAATTGGCCGATCAGGGATATAAAACTGTACGTTTTGTAGATGAGCCCGGTGAATTTGCCATGCGTGGAGGGATTCTGGACGTTTTTCCCTACTCAGGGGAATATCCGCTGCGATTTGAATTTTTTGGAGATGAACTGGATTCAATTCGTGAATTTGATGCTGACTCACAACGATCCGTTGCCTTCCTCAACCAAGCCAGGATTATCCCGGATTTAACCAATTTACCGGAAAGCCGGAAAAGCAGCTTTCTGACTTACTTTGACAAAGACACCCTGCTGTTATCCTCAGAGCCAGAACTGATTAAAGCAAAGGTGCATGAACGGTTCGAAAAAGCTGAAGAAGCCTACACCGAACCAGAAGATTCTGAACAGAAGGAAACACCCCATCAGCTATATCTTTCTCAAAATGATTTTGAAGAAGATTTAAGCTTATTCAAGAGAAGGTTATTAATCGGGAGTCTTGGAACCACCAACGGTTCTTCTCATACTCTTACTATGGGAAGTAAACCCCAACCTGATTTTCACGGCAATTTTAAACTGCTTCGCGAAAACATCTCCCAAAATACTGAAAAGGGGTTGTTGACCCTTATTTGCTGCGACAGTGAAGGCCAGAGAGACCGTTTTAATGACCTTTTGGGTGAACGCTCTAATTCATTTGATTACAAGGTCTTTGTAGAATCACTACACGAGGGATTCATACTGGAAGAAGCCGGCTTTGCCCTCTATACCGATCACCAGGTATTTAACCGGTATCACCGCCCCAAAATGAAAAAAAGACGTTTTCATGGGGGGATATCTTTCAAGGAATTGAAGGATCTGAATATCGGGGATTATGTGGTTCATGTAGACTATGGAATTGGGAAATTCGCCGGTTTCAAAAAAATCAATGTTAAAGATACCGAGCAGGAAGTGGTGGTTCTTCGTTACAAAGAAGACTCGGTACTATATGTGAATGTATCCAGTCTGCATAAGCTTCAAAAATATTCCGGAAAAGAAGGTACAGCTCCACGCATTACCAAGCTGGGTTCGGGAGAATGGGCGCGTAAAAAAGCACGTACCAAGAAAAAAGTAAAAGATATAGCCAGAGACCTCATTAAACTATATGCCAAAAGGAAGTCACAAAAGGCTTTTGCCTTTTCCCTGGATGATGAATGGCAAACTGAGCTGGAGGCCAATTTTGAGTATGAAGAAACACCAGATCAAGATGATGCCATACAGGCCGTTAAACAGGACATGCACAGCGAGCAGCCTATGGACCGACTTATCTGTGGTGATGTAGGATTTGGGAAAACCGAAGTGGCCGTTCGCGCTGCATTTAAAGCTGTAACCGATCATAAGCAAGTAGCTTTATTGGTTCCCACTACCATACTGGCCGAACAGCATGCAAAAACCTTCCAAAAAAGAATGGAAAAGTTTCCGGTGCGTGTAGAAGCTCTTTCCCGTTTCAGAACCAATAAAGAGCAAAAAGAGGTCATTAAAAAGCTCAATGCAGGAGAAGTAGATGTAGTTATAGGCACCCATCGCCTGCTATCCAAGGATGTAAAATTCAAAGACCTGGGCCTCATCATTGTAGATGAAGAACAGCGTTTTGGAGTGGCAGCCAAAGAAAAACTCAAAGATTTCCGGGCATCGGTAGATGTGCTTACACTCACAGCCACTCCTATCCCCCGTACACTTCAATTTTCGCTGATGGGAGCCCGGGACCTGAGTGTCATCAACACCCCTCCTCCCAACCGGCAGCCGGTATACACCGAGATTCACAGTTTTAATGAAGAACTGATCAGGGATGCCATCATTCAGGAAATATCGAGGGGCGGACAGGTCTTCTTTATCCATAATCGGGTAAAGAATATTGAAGAAACTGCAGAGATGATCCGCCGCCTGGTACCCGATATCCGGGTGCGGGTTGGGCATGGGCAGATGTCACCTTCCAAACTTGAAAAAATCATCGGTGATTTCTATAAACATAAATTTGATGTACTGGTGTCAACCAATATTGTGGAGAATGGCATTGATATCGCCAACGCCAACACCATCATCATTAACCAGGCTGATCACTTTGGCCTGGCCGAGCTTCACCAGCTTCGGGGGCGTGTTGGGCGGTCAAACCGTAAAGCCTTCTGCTACCTGGTTACCCGACCGGTAGAAACGCTGACACCCGAGGCCCGTAAACGGCTGCTTGCCCTGGAAGAGTTTTCGGATTTGGGTTCGGGTTTTAACATTGCCATGCGGGACCTGGACATACGCGGAGCCGGAGACATCCTGGGTGCAGAACAAAGTGGATTTATCAATGACATCGGCTTTGACCTCTACACCAAAATCCTGAATGATGCCGTCAAAGAACTCAAAGAATCTGAGTTCAGCGATATGTTTGACGAGGTGGAAATGGAAGTGGATCTGCCGGAAACAATTGTGGAGTTTGATCAGTCGGCGTTGCTCCCTTCCCATTATGTGTCGCATAGTGTAGAGCGATTGAATTTATACCGAAAACTGGCCCAGGCAGAAACTGAAAAAGAAATTGAAGACTGGGAAGAAGAGATCAATGATCGTTTTGGGCCATTACCTAAAGAAACTAAGTTTCTTGTACTGGCAAGTAAGGTGAAGTTATTTGGTTCCAGAAATTTCTTCACCAAGGCTACCATACGATCGAATCGAATGTGGGTGTTGTGCCCCAAGCAAGATTCTGATATTGGCCGGCATTTCTTCGATTCCGGTAAATTTCAGGAGATGCTCGAAAAAATTGAAGCTCTCAAAGGCGATAAATTCAGGTTAATCCAAAAGAAAGACCGGGTTCGTTTTGTGATCCATGAAATTGAAGATGTTGAAGCCGCCTATCAATTCCTGAAAGAACTGGCTTCTCATAAAGTTCATGCCTGATTTGATTGAGTATTATCAAACTGAGGCGTGATTACAAGACCTAAAGAGGAGATCGAGGAACAAAGGATCTTCAAGTCGAATTATTGTTTCTCCCATCAAGGCTTCATTGAGGGTACTCCCTCCCTTCTATTGTACCGTATGTCGATATTCTTCCGCAAACAATCCATAGTCAAACCTTCGGAAGGAAGTATCGATGTAACTCATCGGAGCGAAGGTTTGTTTTGGCAAATAACCCCTTTGGGGTATTTCCGGAGCACTCCAATAAGAAACACCCACATATCTATTCCAACCAAACCATGAGAATACGCTTCTCCCAAAGGGATCCTTGGGAGGCAGTACCCTCTGCGTGACTCGGCCGGGCATTTAATCAAAGAATTTCCCGATGGTTCTGTCTCAGGATCGTTTATTGGATTTCATTCCCAAGCCTCGAACTACCCATCTCTCTATCAAGGTTTCATTCAGCGGAGCTCCCAAGGGATGTCTGCGGCAGATGAATCTTCTCATGCGTTGCCCTCTTTGTTTTGAGAGCACACCAACAAACACTGCCTTCAACTCCATCCCAATCAAACCATAAGAAGCCGCTTCTCTCGTATGCGGGATCTGCAAGTGCAGTAGGTACGATTTTATCTCTCCCATTTATCTCCCGTCAAAGAATATGTATTCCTCAAAAAACTCCCTATTTTCTATCCTCAAAAATGACCGTAGATCAAACATATATCGATATTATAAAAAACGGAGGCGTGGTAGCTTTCCCCACCGAGACCGTCTATGGACTGGGAGCTGATGCCTGGAATGCTCAGGCCATACAAAAGATCTTTGAAGTAAAAGGCCGCCCTTCCGATAACCCCTTGATTGTCCATATCTCTGATATTGTGCAGCTGGATGAGTTTGTGGATGAAATCCCGGATATCGCCCGAACACTTACACAACATTTCTGGCCCGGCCCTCTCACCATGATATTCCCTAAAAAGCAACAAGTCCTCGATATTATTACAGCTGGACTGGGTACCGTGGCCATCCGCATGCCCGATCACCCCACCGCTATCGATTTTATTTCACGGACAGGGCCACTGGCAGCTCCCAGTGCCAATACTTCGGGGCGACCCAGTCCTACCAAAACAACCCATGTGCGCCACGATTTCGGAGCGGACTTCCCGGTTATCGATGGAGATTTCTCCCGCATAGGATTGGAATCTACCGTGCTGGATATCACCGGTGATACACCTGTTATCCTTCGGCCGGGTAAGATCGGAGCTTCAGAAATTGAACAGGCTATAGGACAAAAAGTGATATTAGATAAAGCTGAATCACAATCTGCTCCCAAAAGTCCCGGACAAAAATATTCTCACTATAAACCCAAAGCTAAAGTAGTATATGGAGAGATTTCGGACCTGGACAAGCACACCCTTTATCTCACCCAAAACAACTCTTCAGGTTCAACAAATGTGGTCTGCTATAACGGTGATCTGAAAAAACTATCCAGGGAACTATTCGATCAGTTCCGCCAGGCCGATATACAAGGCTATGACAGGGTTCACATTGAAGAAATCGAAGATTTTAAGCCAAGTAACCCGGCTCTGTATACAGCCCTCAAAAACCGTATCCGCAAAGCGGTTGTTTAAAATAATTTTATTTATCACACATCATATGTGTACAAATCAGAATAGGAATTCACTTGGCCCATAGCTATTACATATTAATAGAACTAAAAAGGGATTCCATTTTATTATAAAATTTAACACTTTCTGAATTCAAGTAATAAGTGCAACACAACGAAATATCAAAAAAGCCTGGACACGATCTGACGGTTGGACTTGCCCAGTACCTCCAAATCCTGCAACGTTCCGTCTGATCGATAGATAAGGCACAGGAGTTCGAATTCACCCATCGGGTCAGACGGACTTGGAGCCGTCAGACCGAGGAGGTAGCAGAGACTCGAACAAAGTCTGCAAATCGCCCCGATAACTGTGCTCCCACAAAAAATCAAGTGCCATCGCGAGGAGCGCACACGCCTGAAAAAGGATACCAGCCGCCGGGCAGATCACTCCGAAGCAGCTATTGAGCAGATGCTGGCACGGATTCCAAAAGCGTTTATCAAAACCCTGACGCTCGATAATGATAAGGCCTTTGCCAACCACCAGGCGATCACCGGCAAATTAGACGCCGATGTGTACTTTACCCGCCCTTATATCTCACAAGATAAAGGCACGGTGGAAAACAGAATTGGAGTGATCCTCCAGTTCTTTCCTAAGGGTACGGATCTGCGGGAAGTATCGGAGCAACGCATTAAAACCGTCGAACGTCACATCAACAATAGACCTATACGAAAGTTTGATTATCTTTCACCCATTCAACAAACCCTAAAACACCGCGCTGTTGCAGTAATGACTTGAACACAGCCTTTTTGAAATCATGGTATCCCAAATCAATGCAATTTAAACCTATATACTGAATCATTGTTATAGCTTTGAGCTATTAATACATTACTTGATGAATCTATAAAAAATTTAGAAATATCATATTTTTCATTGATTTTAAATATAGAGACTAGATTCCCCTGCCAATTATATTTCTTTATTAAACAAGACCTACTTTTTGTAGTATATTTCTCCCCCCTATATAATACGTATATATGATCATTTGTAACGTCAATGAAATCATAATACTCAATAAGATTGTCACTGTTATATTTATTAACACTAAATCTCTTTTTAATATTATTATCCTTAGAGTAGTTAAAAGTCTTTAGAGTTTTATTATTAATATCATACACTTCTATTACTGGATTATACAAATGGGCTAGTGCTAATTTGCTTCGATCGGGAGAAATCTTCGTAGAACGAGCATTTATATTTATTGAAGGCATCAACTCAAATGGATAAACTTGATAATTCAATAGATCAAAAAGCTCCATATTTCCTGTATCTGGATAATAATAAAATCCTCCTCTTCTATCATCAAGCCTCCTGTACAACTTATCATCATATATCAGTAGTGTCCGGTTAAGCAAATTATAAATTCTTGTAACTTATTGTTGTACAATGGAATAAGTGCTATTAAAATTTTTATCGACTTGAACTCGTAGCTTACCAGTGTCTACGCCGTTCAAAAATCTA
>VEMX01000048.1 GCA_009711805.1 Balneolaceae bacterium
TATATTTTATACTGTAGTATTGCACCAAATTCGTTTTTTTTTTTTTTCATCTATCACCCCGCCAAAGGTAAAAAGATGGATTCTGTCCATGAGTTGTACCCGGGCACATCCAATGTGTCCTTACTGCTTGAGAATCCCTCTGCTCTCATACCTTATATCTTTAATCCCACATTTCACATCTATAAGAAGGTTACATGTTTCCGAAGACTGAGCTGTGCATGGTTTGAAATTTGATCATGCTATTGCAAGCCTTAATTAGTTGGGTACCACACAAATTCTCCCTTCTTATCAATGTATCCAATTTGTTTTTCGGGTTCTTCCTCGCCGGGGATAAGGATGAGGACTCTGGCCAGTCCGCTATGGAAGGGCTGGACTTCATCGAAGGTAGCCGGAGCTATCGGTTTCCCTTTAGTGTCAATGAAGGTCCACTTGTTGCCGAGCCGAACAGCTGCCCTGTTTTCATGAAAAGTACGGGCTTCATCAAACTGTTCATCAATAACTAAAGCACCCGATTTATCGATATAGCCAAACTGGTTGGAGGTTTTGCGTGCCGGTGCCAGGTTATTTCCAAAATCTCCTGCACTGATGTAGTTGGGAGAAAGCTCTACATCACCAGAAGTATTAATATACCCCCAGCGATTACTGATTTTAACAGCAGCCATATTGTTCGAAAAAGGTCGGGCTTCAGCATATTTTAATTCAACTGTAGTGTCACCATCCCTGTTTATATAGCCATACAGTTCATCATTGTTGACCAGTGCTCTTCCATCGCTGAACCGGTTTTCTTCCGTAAAGTCGATGTCATCCGGTGAGTTTACTGATTTTATTTCTTCATCATCGATATTGATGTATTTAAAGTCCCGGTAATCAAGGCTGCGTACAAAAGCTCTGCCTGAAGAAAAAGGAAATGCAGCCCGGTATTTTGGGTTTATGATGAAATTTCCAGCTGTGTTTATATATCCCCAGCGCCCATCAAGCCGAACAGCGGCATAGCCTTCCGAAAAAGGACGAATCCCATTGAAGTCCCCCTCAATCACAGTTTCGCCCCGGGCATCAATATACTGCCATTTCCAGGACTTACGCACCGGAGCCAGTCCATTGCTAAAGATGCCTGCTCTTTGGAACTGGGGTTCAATGACTACACGTCCATCCGCATTAATATATCCCCAATCACCATCCATCAAAACTGGGTAGAGCTTGGTACTGCTGTCAGATTCATTATTAAAAGAATCAATTACACTACAGGATGTAAATAGAAACAGGGAAACAAAAAATAGTATTGGTTTTGAATAATTCATGATACGCTTAATTTGATGGATACCAGATATATTCTCCGGCTTTATTGATGTAACCGAAGCGGGGTTCTTCATCTCCAATTTGTACCCGGGCCAGGCCATTGTTAAAACTTTCGGCATTGGTATGTCCTTCTGTTATTACAAGCAGGCCGGAGGCGCGATTTATGTAAAACCAGTTGTTGTGGATTTTTACCGCAGCTAAATGCTCTGAAAAGTTTTTGGCTTCACTAAATTGAGGATCTATAATCACGGTTTCATCCGGATCTATATAGCCGATATAATCATCTTTACGGACCCAGGCTCGTTCTTCTGAAAAGGAAGCGGCTTCATCATATTTGGGAGTGATAACAGTATTACCAGACGTATCAATGTATCCCCAGCCCTCTGCTGTTTCGATAGGTGCAAGGCCGGATGAGAATGTGCCGGCCGATGTTAGTTGAAAGGAAGGTTCTATAACTTCATCCCCGGATGCATCAACGTATATCCATCCATTAAAGGATTCTACAGCGGCCAGTCCTTCCGAATAAGGGCGGGCTTCGCTGTATTTGGGTTCTATAATTGTAGTCCCATTGGTATTGATATATCCCCACAGGCCATCTGCCCGGACAGCAGCTTTACCCTCCGAAAAAGAAGCGGCAAAATCATATTGGGCCTCAATAACCAGATCTCCCTTTTTGTTGATAAAACCAAAGCCTTTGCCTTCAGCATGAACCGGAGCAAGTCCGTCATTAAAAGCACTGGCCGAGGTGTAGGTGGGCGGAATGACCTGTTTAAGTGAGTCGGTATTTACATAGCCCCACAAAATACCTGTACGTACGGCAGCCATGTGCCCGGATGCGTCCCGGGCCTCATCAAAGCTGGGAGCAATTACGATACTTCCCTCAGCATTCATATACCCCCATTGTTCGTTCAGCAGAATTGGATAAATGTGAGTGCTTTCCTTTTCATCTTTTTCCCCGCTTAGGCTGTCAACAAGGTTACAGCCATATACAGAAGCTGCCATAACAATGAGCAGGAAGCATAACAGTTTGGTATGATTCGTAAAATATTGCATTCAATTTATTTGATTAGAGTCATCTTTTTGGTTTCTGTGGCAGCCGGTGTTTTCAGTTCATAGAAATAGGTGCCACTTGCCAGGTGCTGGCCATTAAAAGAGAGGGTATGTGTTCCAGATCTCATCTTTTTATGAACCAGTTGTTGGACCAGACGTCCATTTATATCATAGACGTTTAACTGAACAACCATTGCCTTGTCCAGTGTAAATGAGATATTGGTTTTCGGATTAAAGGGATTCGGATAATTCTGTTTCAGCGTAAAATGAGCCGGTGTTCCTGGTTTCGGATCGGTTGAAGTAGCGGTTTCGTCCACAAAGCCAAGGGTATTATAATTTCCATTTAATACCGTATTGGTTTCCTGGCCTTCCAATCCAAACCAGCTGTTGAGTATGGATGTATACACAGACCTGAAGTCTGTACTGTACACCGGATCCCCGGATGAATCCAGGTTTGTAAGATCCGAATGTTCTCCATAAATGCCTCCGTTTACCGGACCAAATACCATAACTGGTGCTGACGATCCATGATCGGTTCCCTGGGAGGAATTTTCATCCAGAGTGCGTCCAAATTCAGAAAAAGTCATGGTGAGTGCCCGGTTATGTAAGTTGTCAGATTCGAGGTCGTTATAAAATGCCTGTACCGAATCAGAGATATCAGCAAGCAAATTGGCGTGACTTCCTTCGGTGCCCCCTTGATTATTGTGTGTATCGAATCCCCCTTTGGATACCAGAAATACCCGGGTTTTAAGGCCTCCGCGAATAAGCCGGGCAACTACTGCCAAACTTTGTGAGAGGGAGGAGCCTGGATATTCACCCATATTGGAGGCACTATCTGCGGCCTGTTGTATCGATTCTAAATATCGGAATGAAGAGTTAGCCACTTTGCGGGCAAAGGATAAAGAACGACCAAACTGAGAGTTGGGTACCTGATCTTCGTTATAAAAGCCACCTTGCTCAATAAACTGGGCAAACTGATTGGCCCCGCTAAAAGTGACACCGAGATTCCCAAACTGACTTTGAAAAAGAGAAGAGGACCCACCAATGCGTAGTCCCAGGGGATATTGGGGAGGATCAGATATTAAATCAGGATTCTGTTGAGTTAAAAACCTGCCTGCCCAACCGGTAGTAGCATTCTGTTCGGCACTGGCGGAAGTCCATATATCGGTGGCGCGGGCATGCGAACGATTTGGGTTGCTGTAGCCTACATTGTTGACCACAGCCATATTTCCTTCTCCCCAAAAGGGTTCAAGCGAGCTCATGGCTGGGT
The DNA here is from genome assembly GCA_009711805.1 of Balneolaceae bacterium. Lineage (GTDB taxonomy): Bacteria > Bacteroidota > Rhodothermia > Balneolales > Balneolaceae > VEMX01. Next base: position 3,617 of record VEMX01000048.1, read on the forward strand.
GCATGCCAATATCATCATTCAAAAGGATGGAATCGTTTTTACTGATCCCTATGATAGGTCGTTTTTCGTAGTAGATATCATTATGGATGGGAATAATGGTGTTTAGCCCATCATTTCCCCCGCTTAGCTGCACCAGGATTAACACCCGGTCGTTGTCGGCTTTCATCAGCCGGTTTAGGAAAGAGGTGCGTGCAAAAGTGTGTACAGGCATCCCCGCAAGAGCCATTCCTGAACCAAAGGCGGTAAACCCAAGGGCATTCAAAAAACTACGTCTCGACCATGATCTGTGATCTTTTTCGTGAGCTTCGCCATCTTCCAGGCTCCCTCCATGGCGGGTATGTGAATTAGTTTTATGTTGATCTTTTTGGCACATATTTAAAAATCCTTTTTTGACCTAAGTGAGTTGATAAGCGGGTAACTGTTGCAGATAAGAGATATACGCTCTCAGGTGTTCAGCAAAGGTGGCTTGATAATATAAATTCCCCTCCTGGTCGGAGTTAGCAGTCCATTCATACCAGGGGATATTGCCCAGTAAAATCTTCGTTAAATTAATTTTGTGATTAGAGAAACCTGAAACGTCAGGAGCCAGATTTGGGTTACCGGCAAAGTCTTCTTCAACTTCCCGGACGCCTACTTTATCCAGTGGAGGTGCCAACAAGTGTTGGGCTATATCTTCGGCAACATCGAAAGGGTTCGAAGGATTGGATATTTTTTCAGTAATCCGAATAGGATTATAGGCATCACCGGCTTCATCATAGCCATAGATGATATCCTTGAGGTTATCCCAGCGCGAGGGAAGCAGGTTGGTGTTAAGCCAGGCGTAATGGCCGGGGGTTCCATCCGAATCGGGAGGGTTATATCCGGCCCATCCAAAGACGGTTTGTGGCCTAAGCAGTTCCTCATTTAAATCCTGCATTCGCAAACGCAGGTATTCTTTTAATTGTGAATCAGGTACAATTTCTAATTCTCTGAGGTAGCCAAGGAATATCTCGGATGGACTCTTAATTCTACATCCATAAAAAGATTCATCATAGAAATGGGCACTGCTCAACAGTTTGGCTACAACGGCAGCTGTATCGAAATTCTGTTGAATGCAATAAGCTGCCAAATCATCTATAACAACGGCATTGGGTTCTGCACTAACAAAAAACACATACAATTTCTTACATAAGAACCAGGCGGTTTCTTCTTTTCTAACTTCAAAGATAAGATCTATGACACCATCCAGATCATAATTTCCGGTTCTCCCAAAGATGGTTTTGTCGGTGTTATCATGGCGACCACTATCGAAATATCCCGTGAGGTTGATGTCGCTAACCCTCCATCCCGTAACAGCCCGTGCTACTTCTGCAACATCTGTTTCGGAGTAATTGGAATTGCCGTTTTTGTCATGGGTTCCCATTGTAAAAAGCTCCAGCAGCTCCCGTGCAAAATCTTCATTGGGTTGTCCAGCCTGATTGCTAGAGTTATTGAGATAGTAGAGCATGGCCGAATTTTTGCTCACCAGTCGCAATAATTGTTTAAAATTTCCAAAGCTATACTGATAGAGTAATTTCCAGTATTTGTATATGTGGCTGGCATAACTGTCGGGAGCTTTGTCGGGGAGGGCATTCATATTATTATAGGAGACGGCAAAGTGATTAGTCCAAAACAGCATCATAGGCTGTAGCAAACCACCGTTGTACATGGTATCCATCCATCGAAACTGAATATCATAGATATCTTGTACATCTCCTGAGTTGCCGGAAGTATACCATTGGGGATCATCCGGGAGAGGCTGGGAAACAGCATTGTTTATTAGGGCCTGTACAGCCGTTTCAGCCTGGTCGAAGCTGCGGGCATAATTTAACTGGTTGATTTTTAATCCCACTTGAGCTCTCCGAATCAGGTGGGCTGCTTGAGTTTTGGTCCATGGACCAGTATAAGTTTCCAAGCCTGGCATAGCTTGTGCAGCAGAAGGAGGGGAGTTTGGGAATTTATTTTGTATCGAATGAACAGACATATATTCGGTAATTTGATCTACTCCTGATTTATGTTGAAAAGAGAAGTAACGGCCGGGGGGTGTTACAAATTAGTATGAGGTTGGACTGTTGAATTATCAAAAAGTTCCGATATTAATCTTAACTTTTTACTAGCATGAAAAGGCAGGGCAGACCCGGTGAGAAGAGAGGTGTTTTATTTCTCACAAAATTTTGAATAAGGTTTTTAAAGGATAAAAATTACAATATCCTTTATGCCCTTAGAATAAGTGAGAATATTTTTTGTTGTAAATGACAACATCAGCTTTATTATATTAGCTATTGTGCTGTTGCTGAACTTTGTGCTAAGATATTATAATATTTATTGGAACTTAGTCTGTTTCAACAGCTTCAATAATTATAAGGACACAGTTCACATAATCCGAATATTTAAACAAATTCCAGAATGGAAAAATACCCGCTGGCGGTGCGCTATTTGATCCGGTTGTTACTGCTTTTTGCTGTTATTACCATTCTTATTATCATGGAGCAGTTATTGGTTCCGTTGGTATTTAGCTTTTTATTGGCCTATCTGTTATATCCCGCCGCCCGCAGGCTGGAAAATTATAATATTCCGCGGATCGCTACCAATTTTATAGTGATTGTGTGTTTCATGATTGGAGTGTTAGGTACTATATATCTGATATCGGTACTCACAGCTTCAGCCACCCAGGATTTTCCGGAACTAAAAGAACAGTTTCAGCAAAATATGCAAGCATTTAAAAGTACACTGGCGGGTGTGCTGGGTATTTCAAGCGAACAACAATTGAAGATATCACAATTTTTTGGAGGGGAGAATGAATTTGTAGCTGCGATATTCAGGTATCTTAAAAATATTCTCGTTGGCTTAGGTTTAATACCTGTATATACCTTTTTGCTGCTCTTTTATAGGAACAAATTTGGGGATTTCATTTTTATGCTCGTCCCCGCCAAGAATAAAGAAAATGCCCATAATATTATTGAGCGTGCTTCGGAAGTGGTACCCAAGTATTTAAAAGGATTGATTACAGTATGTATTATTTTGGTTGGCCTAAATAGTTTGGGCTTTTACCTGATAGGGGTTGAATATGCTCTCCTGCTTGGATTGGTTGCAGCTATTTTTAACCTGATTCCTTACCTGGGTACTGTTATTGGCTATGGGATCGTATTCCTGGTGGTAATGACCACTCAATCCCCTTCACTTGCTTATTGGATCTTAATCCAGTTTTTTGGGGTACAGTTTCTGGAGAATAACATTCTAACGCCGAACATTACGGGGTCTTATGTGCAGATAAACCCATTGGTGATTATTTTTTCACTTATAGCAGCAGGGCTTGTATGGGGACTTGCCGGCATGTTTATGGTGATTCCTGTTTTGGGGATGTTGAAGATTGTATGTGAGAATATCGAAAGCCTTAAACCCGTGGGATTTCTTCTTGGAACCAGGGGCACAGAAAAGCATGCGATTACCATCAGTTTATTGAGGAAAAAGTTTGGCTGGGAGAGAAAATAAAATTTTTTCATTAAGTATTAATACTTAATGAAGAGGAAGGGATAAAATTTTTTTGTAAGGAATTACTCTTTCGTAAGTCTTACCTTATAAACGAAACAATAAAAAATGAGGTATATATGAGTTCACTTAACAAAGCAATGTTGATTGGCCGGTTGGGACAAGACCCTGAGGTACGATATACACAGTCTAACACAGCAGTAGCAACTTTAAGTATTGCAACCAGCGAACGCTATAAAGATAGCAACGGGGAATACCAGGAACGCACAGAATGGCACCGTGTAGTAGCCTGGGGGCGCCTTGCAGAGATATGCCAGCAGTACCTGAAGAAAGGATCACAGGTATATATTGAAGGCCCCATTCAAACACGCAAGTGGGAAGATAAAGAAGGCCAGAAAAGATATACGACCGAGATTAAAGCCCTGCAAATGACCATGCTCGACAGTAAAGGCAGCAGTGGTGGAGGTCAGGGAGGCGAAGCTTCTCAAGGAGGAGGCAATGCACAAAGTCAGAGTAAGCCTATGTCAAGCAATGTTGAATTAGGTAGCAATTTTGACGATATGGATGACGACCTCCCGTTTTAACTATCTATAAACGACAAGATAAAAAGCGGGATGTTATTCACACATTCCCGCTTTTTTATTTTGTATGATACTCTGTGGTGATTAAATTTTGCTAAACTCTAAATATGGTATTATTGGAAACAGCCAACGACCCTTTTAGTATCTTTTATTTTACTTTTGCCTTCTTGCAAGAAGGATCACAAATCCTGGGATTAGATCCCTTTCTGCTGGCTGTACAGCTGGTTATCTTTTTTATAGGATTGGCGCTTTCGGCTTTGTTTTCAGGTTCAGAAGTTGCTTTCTTTTCGCTGGCCAACCGTCTCGAGGATTTAAAGCAGGACGAAAGTTTAGGATCATCTGATGATCGCATTATTAAGATGTTAAATAAACCCCGCCGCCTGTTGGCTACCATTCTCATCGGGAATACCTTTTCCAATATTATAGCTTCGGTACTGGCTGCTGTCATCACTGGGGAGATCGTTGCCTTTTATGGTTTATCGGAAATGGTGGTATTTACCGTAGAAGTGATCGTGTTAACATTCATGATTTTAATATTGAGTGAAATAACCCCGAAGATTATAGCCATTAATAATCCGATTAAAATTTCACGCTTGTACAGCGGTCCTATTTATGTACTCTTCATCTTATTAAAACCCTTTTCTAAACTTATAGCTGACAGCACCATCAGCCTGGAAAGGTATCTTCCCAAACCCGTCTCCAAAATGACTTCCGATGACATACGAACTATGGCCGAAATGAGTGAAAAAGAAGGTTCAATCAAAGAAGACGAACGGGAAATTATTGAAAATGTGATTGAATTTGGGACGACTACCGTTCGGGAAATTATGACGTCACGTGTTAATATAGTTGCTGTTTCTATTGATAATTCTCTGCAGGATGTGCTTACCAATATTCGTGAAAATGGTCTGTCCAGAATGCCGCTCTTCGATAATGACCTGGATAATATAATCGGGGTAATCTATGCCAAAGATGTACTTCCGTATTTGAATGCCGATGAAAAAGAGCCTTCCCTGAACTGGAAAACCATCTCCCGCAAGGCACTGTTCATTCCTGCTACCAAAAAACTGGATGACCTACTCAGAGACTTCCAGCAGGAAAAAACACATATCGCTATTGTGGTGGATGAGTATGGAGGGACCGAAGGTATTGTAACAATGGATGACATTCTTGAAGAAATTGTAGGGGATATCTCTGATGATGATGGAGAAGAGCAAGATATGTATACCCGTTTTAAAAGCGGTATCTATATTTTTGATGCCCAGGTTGACCTGGACGATATAGAAGAAATACTGGAGATTGAGTTAACAACAGAATCCGATGAGTTTGAAACCCTTGGCGGATTAATTTATCACCTCACTGAAAGCCTGCCGAATGTAGGTGAGCGCATATTATATAAAGATCTGGAACTAACGGTGCATTCAGTAGAAAATAATAGAATTCGAAAAGTAAGAGTGACAATTGATAGAAAGGATGAAGAAGCCGCGGCCAAAGAAGGGAACGAGTAGTATGTCGGGAGTCGAAATTCAAGAATATGTAGAGCTTGCGGATTACAATACCATGGGAGTTAAAGCACAGGCCCGTTTTTTTGTTGAGGTATCATCCGAAACAGAATTGGAAGAAATTCTCACTAATCCCCGCTTTCAGAGTCAATCCAAAATGGTGATAGGTGGAGGTAGTAACATCCTTTTTCTTCATGATTTTGAGGGGCTTGTTATTTATAACCAAATAATGGGAAAGGAAATACTCTCTGAGACTGAAGAAGAAGTACTGTTAAAGGTGGGCAGCGGAGAGAATTGGCATCAGTTGGTTATGTATTGTGTAGAACAGGGCTGGGGGGGGATTGAAAACCTTTCATTGATTCCCGGTTTGGCGGGAGCGGCTCCCATCCAAAATATTGGTGCCTACGGGGTAGAGCTGGAAGAGGTGTTTGTGAAGCTGGATACCCTGATGATACAGACCACTGAATTACGCACTTTTAGGAAAGAAGATTGCGATTTTGGCTACAGAAACAGCATTTTTAAAAATGAGCTGAAAGGAAAAACTATAGTAACCTCCATCACGATACGCCTGAAGAAAAAACCTGATGTAAATCTATCATACAAAGGGTTAAAAGAAAAAATTACTGAAAAAGGGATAGAATTCCCCACTATTAGAGATGTGAGTGAAGCTGTTATTGAAATACGACAAAGTAAGCTTCCCGATCCGGCCGAAATAGGAAACACCGGCAGTTTCTTTAAAAACCCGGTAATCTCCCAAAACAAATTTCAGCTATTGAAAGAGAAACATCCCGGTATCCCTTCATATCCGGTTGGGGATAAGAAAAAGGTACCAGCTGCCTGGTTAATCGATCAATGTGGATGGAAAGGAAAAAGATTTGGAGATGCCGGCGTACACGAGATGCAGGCCTTGGTAATGGTTAATTACGGCAATGCAAGCGGAGAACAAATCTGGAATCTCGCTCAAAAAATTCAATTGTCAGTTAAACAAAAATTTGGAGTAGAGCTGGTGCCAGAAGTTAATGTTATTTGATTATCTCTTTAAAGATAAATTGGGAACATGTGACAGGATATATCCTTTTCTAAGTGTGTGAAAGCTTTACAAAATCGGTTTTGCCCACTGTCTGCGTTATCGGTGGGTTGAAATCCTCGAATATGGGTTATATGCGGCGGTATCAACCTCCTTCTGGCCTCGAGGTTGAACAAAATACCTGGTTTTTCAAAGCTCTATGTGTATTACTAATGACTGAAATAGATTACAAAAATGAAGATTAGATATATAAAACTATTACCGGTACTTATTACTGCCATAATGCTCAATGCCTGCCTTACCCTCCAGGTAAACCCAGTTTCAGGGAATAAGCGGGCCTATGGATACAGCTGGGAAGAGGAAATTGAGATAGGACGCCAGGCTGACAAAGAGATTGTAGCCCAATATGGTGTATATGAAGATGAGGCCCTCTCAGATTATGTCTCAGAGCTGGGACAGCTACTGCTGGAAGATAGTCACTTGCGAAGAGAGGGGGTGGCTGAGAAATTTCAAAATACAGAATTCACCTTCAGGGTACTTAACAGCCCGGTAGTAAATGCTTTTGCCCTGCCCGGTGGCTATGTATATGTAACACGGGGTCTGCTTGCACACCTGAATAATGAAGCCCAGCTGGCCGTAGTACTGGGGCATGAGATAGGGCATGTTGCCGCGCGTCATGCTTCCCAAAGAGCGGCAACACAGCAGATCGGACAGTTAGCCATTATAGGAGGAGCCTTACTTGGTGAATCTATAGGATTAGATGGAGGTAATATCCTCCAGTTAAGCAGCCAGACGGCCCAATTGCTTTTTCTGCAATACAGCAGAGATAATGAACGTGAATCTGACCGTTTGGGGGTAGAGTATTCTGCAATGAACAAATATGAGGCAGCCGAAGGTGCCAAATTTTTTGAATCTCTGAAACGAATATCTGAAAGGCAGGGAGGAGGCATTCCTTCTCACCTTTCAACACACCCGGACCCTGGTGAGCGGGAAGCAACAATCCCGGAACTTGCTGAAAGCTGGAAAGAAAAAGGATATGAGCAGACCATATTAGACCAGGATGAGTTTATGGCAATGCTGGATGACATTATTTATGACCAAAATCCCCGCGAAGGATTTGAAAGGGACGGAGTATTTTATCATCCGGAACTGGAATTTAAGTTTCCGGTGCCCGATGGATTTAATGTGATTAACCAGACTTCGGCTGTGATTTTGATAAATGAAGATCAGGATGCTGTGACACAGTTTACAATCGATTCAGAAAATAATACGCCAAAAGCGTCGGTCCAGAGTTTTGTAGGACAAGAAGGTATCACTGTAATTGAACAAGGCGATATAAACAGAACAGGCTATAATGCCTACGAAGCTGAAGCCACAGCAGAAACACAGGATGGAACAACGGTGCAGCTTATTATGACGGCCTTGAAGTATAACGATCGTATCTACCAGTTTTTGAGCTATACCAATCAGCAACAGTTTTCTCAGTACGAGAATGATTTCATGAGTATATCCTCTGGCTTCGACCGGCTTACAGATGTATCCGTGTTGACGATTGAGCCTGTTAGATTGCAGTTGGTTGAGGCTTCGTCCACAGCTCCTTTCAATCAGTTACTTCCATCAACACTGCCTATGGATATAACGGCAGAAGACCTTGCTATTATTAACCAGGTAGGTCTTAATGAAAACATAGTTGCAGGTACGGTTCTTAAATTGCCGGTCCAATAAAATAAGCCAGTCATATGTGATATGACCGGCTTAAAAATGGTTCTTAAATGGTTTTAAAGAGAAAAGCCAAATAAGAGGAAGATTCTTTCACTATCCGGATTCAATATGAAAGAACTAAATACAGGAAGTGAGAACTCATCTGATATTTTAATATCCTTAGATGTTGTCAGGCCGAAATTAACAAATTCAAAATCACCGGTCGTAGAATAGCTCTCGTTCCCTATTCCCGCAAACAATTCTACATTGGAAACCGCATAAGTGGCCTCAAAGTAAAGATCATCATTAGCGTTTCCAGCAAAATAATAATTGGCTGAAATACTAAAATCATCGATGCCATAGCCAAGATTTAATTCATAAGTGTGGCTGTCCTCAAAATCAAAATAATTACCGGGAGCAAACACACTTGGAAAATAGTAATCAGTAATGCCAATGCTAAAATCGTCTATACTATACGATATGTATAGATCGGCCTCGGTGCCGCCGGTGTTGGCACTGAGTTCATAAGATCCCCAGGCACCAATAGTGAAATCACCGGAAGTAACTTCCATATATGGTTGAACGGCAGGGGCATTACCAAAATCGGTACCACGCCATACATAGCGGCTTACCACATCGGCTCCAATACCAACCTGAGCTAAAAGGTCCGGAGCAGTAAACAAAAAGGTTAAAACAAATAGAACAATAAATTTGGTGGGTTTTGTAGCAATTCTCATAGTGTTTCTTGATTTATTTTATAGATGATTACCTAAAGCTATATTGAGCCAAAGGTATATGGTATGTTTATTTTTCTCTATGTAGCACTATTAGGATGAACCTCAATCCGTTATGAATGTACTAAATATTTTAATTATTAGAAATTTTTAATAAATAAAGTAAAGTCTTTCCTCTTGAGAAGTTTTAATAGTTAGGTGCAGAGTGTTTCATAAAACATGTAGAAAGCTTTGCAAAAGCTATCTTTTGCCCAATGTTTGTGTTATCCGCCGGTTGAAATTATCGAATATGGGTTATAGCTGTGCTTTCAACCTCTTTCTGGCTTTTCATTGTACAAAATTATTGGTTTTCAAAGTTTTTTATGCAGACTATTCCATTTATAAAGGGAGGGGCTTGTTGAATAGAAAAGATCAAAAATGAGACAATCATTGTTTATCCCTCTGCGGTAAATGTCTTATCTTCGTCCAGTAAATTTTAAACCAAATATTTTTTTCAATGATTAGACGCTATTCCCGGGAAGAAATGTACGAACTCTGGTCTGATGAACAACAGTTTCAGGCTTGGTTGGATGTTGAACTTGCGGCCTGTTGGGCCTGGGCCAAACTGGGGAAAATCCCAATGGAAGATGTAGACAAACTGTATGAAAAAGCGTCTTTTGATGTAGATCGTATTAAGGAAATTGAAGCAAAGACCCGCCACGATGTTGTAGCTTTTACCCGTGCAGTTTCTGAAACCCTGGGAGCGGAAAAGAAATGGATACACTATGGTTTAACATCCACCGATGTAGTGGATACGGCATGGGGAGTCAGGCTCAAAAAAGCGAATGTCATCCTGAAAAAAGGGCTGGAACGCATTATTGATGTACTGGCTGAAAAAGCAAAAAAGCATAAGTACACAGTGATGATGGGCCGAACCCATGGAATACACGCTGAACCCACTACCTTTGGACTAAAATGTGCGTTGTGGTATGCCGAAATGAAGCGAAACCTTGAACGTTTTGAGAGAGCCGCTGCGGACGTCGAATTTGGAAAACTGTCGGGCTCGGTAGGCACATTTGCCAATATTCCTCCCGAAGTAGAACAATATACCTGCGAGAAGCTGGGGCTTAGCCCGGCGCCTATATCTACCCAAACCTTGCAGAGAGACCGGCATGCCTACTATTTAGCAACGTTGGCATTAATCGGTTCTACCATGGAAAAGATGGCGGTTGAAGTTCGCCACCTGCAGCGAAGCGAAGTGAGAGAAGCTGAAGAAGCATTCCGCAAAGGGCAAAAGGGGTCATCTTCTATGCCGCATAAGCGAAACCCGGTGAGTTCAGAGAATATCTCGGGATGTTCACGGGTACTGAGGGGCTATATGATGACTTCGTTCGAAAACATCCCTCTGTGGCATGAACGAGATATCTCCCACTCTTCAGCAGAGCGGATTATTCTTCCGGATGCGACAATTTTACTGGATTACATGCTAAACCGTTTTGCGGGAGTTATGGAAAAACTGGTGGTGTTTGAGGACAATATGGAAGCCAATATTTGGAAAACACAGGGGCTGGTATTTTCGCAGCGATTGCTGCACAAGCTAATTGATAAAGGGATAGCCCGGGAAAAAGCGTACGATACTGTACAGCCTTTAGCCATGAAATCGTGGGAAGAACAGGTTCTTTTTAAACCCCTGGCAGAGGCTGATAAAACCATAGCCTCGGAACTAAGCCAGGAAGAAATAGATAATGCTTTTGACCTGGCTCACCATACCCGTAATGTAGATGTGATATTTGAAAGGGTAGGATTGAACTAATTTTCAGGCTTTCAAAGAAGTCTTGATATATATACACCGGGCTATTTAGAAACTCTCTTTTAGTTCTTCCATCAATTTCCAGCGCTTTACCTTACCGGTAGAAGTTTTGGGAAGGTGATCTACTATTTTCAGGACTTTGGGAATTTTAAAATCTGTAAGGGTTTTCTTTAGGGAATGTTTTACAGATTCAATGGAAGGAGCTTTACCGTTATTCAGGGTTACCACGGCTGTTACTTTTTGGCCCCATTCTTCATCAGGAAGGCCGATTACAACCGCTTCTTTGATAGAAGCAATTTTATTTAAGGCTTCTTCAACTTCAGAAGGGCTTACATTTTCTCCTCCCGTTACAATCAAATCTGTTCTTCGGGATTCAATAAAAAGATGTCCAAATCCATTTATATGTCCATAGTCGCCTGTGTTAAACCATCCTTGGCTATCGAATTTCCCTTTGTTGTTGGCTTCATCAAAATAACCGGTAAAAACCTGTAATCCTTTTAACCAAAGTATACCTGACTGGTTTTTGCCCAGTTTCTCTCCTTCTTCACTTCTGATCTCCATCTGGTTGGGAGGGAAGGGGCGGCCTACACTTTTAAGTGGGGTATACATTCCGGAAGGGGCTAGCAAAGGATTTGCTATAATTTGGGCACAGGTTTCTGTCATCCCATAGCTGGAGACAATAGGAATACCTCTTTCTGCAGATTTTTTTAGCAGAGATTTAGTGACGGCACCCCCACCCAGAAGTATGGATTTAAAGTCGCGATGGGTTTTAAAAAGAGAATCGTCTAATAATCGCTTTAGCATTGTGGGGACCAGGGAGGCTGCCTGGAAGCGTATATTCTCACCTAAAAACTCTTTTACCATCACTTCATTAAAGTTAGACATGCGGTAAATAGCCGAACCGTATATCAGGGAACGGTAAATTATAGAAATACCCCCGATATGGTTTAGCGGCAGGCACAATAACCAGTAATGATTTGGATCGGGTTTGAAGTTCTTGGAGGAAGCTACAGCCGCCGTAATCATTTGCTGCCTTTGCAGAGGTACAACCTTAGGACGGCTGGTGGTACCTGAGGTAAAGAAATAGCCAAAAATACTTTCGGGATCAAAAGAATCCTCATTGGGAAGATCAATATTCCGGGTATCATGAGTAAAGGCATTCAGGAAAAAGTTGTCGTCCATATGAATAACAGGCATATCTTTCAGTCTTCGCCGGTTATTGCTGTCACAAAATGCGAGGGTTGGTTCTAATTTGCTTAATTGCCGGTTGAGCTCTTTATCAGTTTGTTTGGGATTGAGGGGGATAACGGGGATGTTCAGTTTCCAGCATGAAGCAATCGCAAAGATCAGCATATCAGACGACTCAGTAAGAAAGGCTACCGGTTTGTCAAGAGCGTCCGTTTTTTGGAGGATAGTATCCTTAAGAAAGGAAGTAAAACGACGCAAGTCACTATAAGTGTATAACCCATTTTGAGAAGCAAGAAATACACTGGGAGGGTTCTCTTGCTTAAATTCAAAACTATGTAACCGTGACTTAAACATCTAACCTACATTTTGTCCAAAGACTTTATGTCGATGGGGACTCCGGTACCTGTTTTATCATTCAGATGAAATTTTCCCTGTTTAAGAAAATCTGTACTTGTAATGTCATGTTCAAATAAAAGGCCGGTAGCTAAACCATGGGCATATTTTTTACTGCCCAATCCGTGTGCTAATATTGCTGTGGTGGTAGTTCCAACCACACTCTCCAGCGACGTTGTAAACACTAACTCAATATTATGAGTATCAGCCAGCTGTTTTGTTACATTAATATCTCGGAATGTACCGAACAACATGGGTTTTATGATTAGGATATCAGCTGCTTTTTCTCCAATAATTCTGATCGCATCGTTTTTGCTTCTGACGTCTTCATCGGCTGCAATAGGGATATTTACAGAATTACGGATTTCAGCCATTCCTTCCAAATTTCCTTTTGCTATGGGCTGCTCACAGTATTCAATGTTTTCAGATTTAAGGGCATTGAGGTTTTCTTTTGCCTCTTTTACACTCCAGGAGCTGTTAGCATCTATCCTTATCTTGATATCCGGATAGCGATCTCTGATTTCCTGGATTATCGAATACTCTTGCTCAAAATCGGATCCTGTTTTTACCTTAATGGTTGAAAAGCCCAATTCATAGGCACTTTTTGCAGAGAGTAATGCAAGCTCTTTATCCATTATAGAAAGGGTATAATTACAGGCAATAGTTCCCTTCTCGTTATTAAAAAGCTGCCGGCTTAAAGTTTTACCGGCTCGTTTGGCATCCAGATCGTGCAAAAGAGTATCGAGAGCAAAGCTAAGTGAGGGGAATCGATGTATTTGTGTGAGCAGCCGCAATGTATCTTTGCCGTCACCACTGCGAATCTCTTTTTCAAGATGCTTATGATTAGTGGTTAATACCGTTCGTACATCATTTAGTGATTCTTCAGAGAAGCCGGGCAGGGGCGCTGCCTCTCCGTAAGCAATTATATTTCCTTCTTTATAAACAAGAATAATCCCTTCCCGATGGGTAAATTCCTTATCCTGCGTGACAAATGGCTTATTAAAAGGCAGAGAGTATGTTAAGTACTGAAGCATTAGTTAAGGGTAATTCCAACTGAAAATAAGATCCCGAAAAACATCATAAACTGAGCGGTCCTTTCGAGTGTGATATTCAAGTTTGATTTATTTGTTTCTGTGAAAACAGTTTTTATTAAAATGACTGCCCAGGGTGAGATGAGAAAGGGCAATAAAGTCCAGCCGTTGTAATTAAACTGCAGATGAAAAAATAAGGGTATAGCATAGGCTGTTAAAATCATAAACATATACTCCCATTTCAACATATTTTCTCCAAAGAGGACTCCAAGGGTTCTTTTCCCTGATTTTTTATCCTGCTCTACATCCCTGAGATTGTTAACAACAAGAATATTAACACACAATGCCCCCACCGCCAGGGAAGCCCAGAAAGAGTGTTCCGACCATTCAAGGGTATTGATATAATAGGTGGTCATAACAGCTACAATGCCAAAAAATATAAATACGAAAATATCTCCTAACCCATTATATCCCAGGGGATAAGGTCCCCCGGTGTAGAGGATTCCAAAAATGAGTGACAGTATGCCAATGATCAGAACAACAGTTCCGCCAACCCATACCAGGTAGAGTCCCAACAGGAAGGCGAATCCCATGGTAAGAGTGGTGGCGGTAAGCATTTGCCGGGGTGATATTAAACCTGCAGCCGTAGCTCTTCGGAAACCAATGCGTTCTTCAGTATCCGAACCTTTAACAAAATCAAAATAGTCGTTGGCGAAATTGGTGCCAACCTGGATAAGGAAAGCACAGGCTAATGCCACGGAAGAACTAAGCCATGATAATTGACCGTCGCGCCAGGCTAAGGCACAGCCAATAAGTACAGGAATAAAAGCGGCAGCAAGAGTTTTGGGACGCGAGGCTTCTATCCAAAGCCTGATTTTTTGTGATTTCAAGCGTGAAAGGTTTGGGTGTTTATGTGGAAAAAGGATTCTGCAGAAGATATCATTTTTGACTCATGCTAAAAAAATGAAGTATAAGGCTTCCTCATCAAAATAAATTAGGCTCATTATTTCATAAAAGCGGTTTCAGTAAAATAAATTTAAGTTCAATTTGAATAATACCTATGTTAATAAATTGTTAAAAAGTTTTTTATTAAAAAAGTTGAGTGTTTGATTTGTATTGCCTTATATTTTGGCTGTTTAAAATTATAAATCCTAAAAAAGTTCAAAAATCTACATGTCGGTTTCAAAACTTGAATACATCTGGCTGGATGGGAATAGCCCAACACAAACTCTGAGAAGTAAGACGAAAATAATTCACAACTTTAGTGGCAATCTTGAAGATCTTCCAATCTGGGATTTTGATGGCAGTTCAACTCAACAGGCAGTAGGCGGCTCATCAGATTGTTTACTTAAACCTGTAGCCCTGTATCCAGACCCGGATAGAATTGGGGATGGATATTTGGTGATGACCGAGGTGCTTAATGCAGATGGTACACCGCATCCAACCAACGCCAGAGCGCATATTTCTGAAAATGACAAGGAATATTGGTTTGGCTTCGAACAAGAGTATTTTTTAATTGATACCAGAACAGGCCGCCCGCTTGGATTTCCGGTTGGTGGATACCCCGGACCTCAGGGACCATACTACTGCGGGGTTGGAGCCGACTCAGCATATGGCCGGGAAGTAATTGAGGAACACCTGGAGTTATGCCTGAATGCAGGTTTAAATGTTGAAGGAATTAATGCGGAAGTGGCTGCCGGGCAATGGGAGTTTCAGATTTTTGCTAAAGGAGCAGCCGGAGCCGGTGACGAAATATGGGTGGCCCGTTACCTGATTGAACGTACAGCTGAAAAATATGGCTTACTTGCAGACTGGCATCCTAAACCTTTGGGAGATACAGACTGGAACGGTTCAGGAATGCATGCCAATTTTTCAAATGCCGAGATGCGCAATAAAGGCGGCGAAGAATACATGACTACAGTTTGCGAGGCTTTTGGAGAGCATATACAAGAGCATATCGAGGTGTACGGGGCCGATAATGATCAACGGCTCACCGGTAAGCACGAAACACAGTCCATTGATAAATTTAGTTATGGAATCTCAGATAGAGGAGCATCAATTCGAATTCCTGTACAAACCATAGAAGACGGGTGGAAAGGCAGATTAGAAGATCGTCGCCCGGCTTCAAATGCCGATCCTTATAAGGTGGCTGGCCGAATTATTAAAACTCTGAAATCGGTTTCTTAAACTGATAAAAAATCCATGTGTTACAATATGGATGCCCTGTCTTCTTAGACGGAAGACAGGGTTTTATATTTTAGATCAGTTATAAGATTGCAATTTAGAAAATAAATAGCGTTTATTATTTAACTATTAATTTAAACAGTTAATTACTATGTCTCTATCTATGTTCGATTCTGGTCTGTTTGTATTAATCCCGATTGTATATCTGATCGTCATTGGTTTCTGTATCTATCTTGTTTATCGATTTGTGAAAGCGCATGAGTCTGTAGCTTCATCGTTGGAAAAAATTGCTGAACTTAAACACAGGGAATTCAAGGATAAATGAAGGAAATAGAGTGGGCAGATTTTGAACAGGTAGAATTGAGAGTGGGAACTATAGTGCAGGTACAAGTTTTTCCTGAAGCTCATAAGCCTGCCTACAAATTGACCATCGATTTTGGGAAGGAAATAGGAACTAAAAAATCATCGGCTCAAATTACCGATTTGTATACTCCCGAAGAACTGGAAGGAAAACAAATAATAGGAGTTGTTAATTTTCCTCCTAAACAAATCGGACCTTTTATAAGTGAATGCCTGGTCACGGGGTTTATGAATGGTGATGAAGGAGAAGTAGTTCTGGCTGTCCCAGACAAAGAATGCATGAGTGGACTAAAGCTCATGTAACATTTGGTTGTAGGTTTTCGTGTATTCAGTTGTTTTCTAATAAAGTTATATAACAATGAGAATAACAGGCCTCTTAGTTACCGGAACTATAAGTTTAATAATTTTCACTTGTTCATCAGCGTTCGGGCAAGAAACTTCTTATCCAGAGAAAGGAAATCAATTTTCCTCCTTCATTTTAAAGATCCATGGCATAGACAAGATAAAGGGAGAGGTGAGAATTGCTGTTTTCAATTCTAAAGAGACTTATGCAGATAAAAAAGATTCTTTTCGCTCTGCGGTAGTTTCGGTAGAAAGTGATACGGTTAGTTGGGAATTCGCTGAGTTCCCTTTTGGCGAATATGCTATTGCCGTATACCACGATGAAAATATGAATGGTGAGATGGACACGAATCTTCTGGGAATCCCTAAAGAAGATTATGGCTTTTCAAATAACGCACGCGGGCGTTTTGGGCCAGCTTCCTGGGAAGATGCCAGGTTTATAGTCTCCCAAAGCATAAACACGCATTCAATAAAACTCAATTAGCATTTACTCTAATATTTCCATTGGCTGCCTGTATCATAATTCTATTGGAAGAATTTCCATCAGAGATTGTACCTACCGTACCTTGAACTACATTTCTCTGACTTTTTTGGATTGTTTTGGAATTTGTAAGATCAAAGTTATGCTTAATGGAACCGTAAGTAGTTATAAGGTGAAGCTGCCCCTCAAAGATTTGATCAAGGTCTAAATCAATATCTCCATATTCAGACTGTATGCTAATGGCTGAGATACCCTTGATTCCCCTTCCTTTGATGCTCCCATTTTTAGAATTCATCCTAATAACTTTCCCGTTAAAGTTGTTGAGTTCTATATCTGTATAGTATCCCACGTACTTTAGCATGCCTTGTATATCTTTAAGATGAACAGTCCCCGAACGGTTTGTAATGGCTATATCGCTGACGATTTCGTTTGCCTGGATATCTAAATATTCACCCTGAACAGATGTTTTTGCATTTATTACGGCAAGGGTGATAGTAGCGGATCTGCCCCGAATGTCCACAAGATCTGCATCCCGGATATTCCTTGCAGACACATCAGTATATTCCCCTTCGAAGGAGAAATCCCGGATGTTATCGACGGTTACATTACCGCTTTTGGACGATAGACGGGTTCTCCCCTCTATATTAGTGAGTTTAAACTCAGTGTAATCAGCTTTTCCGGAAAATGAGCCCTGAATGTTAAAAGCATTGATAGTTCCACTTTGATTTTGAACTTCTACATCTCCGTCTATTTGTGAAACACTCATTTTAGAATAGGGGCTGCCAATATTGACCCTTCCGGTTACCTGGCTTAGGTTGATTTGCGAGGAACGTGCCCTGAGTGTTACATCTCCCTGAATATTTCGGGCCGAAATATCCCCATAGTCGTTAGAAACCTGTAAAGCCTGCCCAATGTTTTCAATGGTTACCGAACCACTTCGGTTGTAGACGTGCGTATCCCGGTCAATATTACTTATGTGGAGGCTGGAATATTGAGTACTTACTTCCAGTTTTAATTGTCTTGGGAGCTTAATGACCAGTCGGTTCTTTTTTATTTCATAAGAAACATTCTGTGTGGATTGCTCAGGATACCGAATAGAAAATGCACCATATCCATCCTTCTTTTCAAACTCCGGGTTAAATCCCACAAAATACCGTTCATAAGCCGGTTTATTTCCTTCAAAGTCATAGGTATAACTGAGTTGGGGGGTATCGGTTCCTTCGACTACAATTTCCATTCCTGAGTTTATACGAATGGTGAGCTGGTCGAGAGAAGAGGCATCAAAATGATCTTCTTTGTGTCCGGATTGTGCGTATACAGTAGCAGTTGTGAGTATGACTATGAGGATAGGTAAAATGAATATTCGAAATTTCATGATTGTTCCCGGTTGATTAATAAAAGTTCTTTATAGAAATCCAGTTTAGTAGCATATAAACGGTTGAGGTTATATTTTTTTGCAGGGGTGATTCCGTTGATTAACATTTCATTTTTGAGTTCCTCAATCAGTCGGTCTATTTCGCGAATAGCCGAAAATGTAGACTCCATAGATGTTCTGTCTTGCTCATTAGCCTGTTGTAGAATCACCGGAGCTACTTTATCTAATCGTTGAGTTGCTTCATTCAGCCCCTCATAAACTTCTTGCTGTTGAGTCACAGTCCCCCCCATAAAGCTGGAGGCAGTTTCATATATTCCAATAACAGCGAACAACAGGATTACGGCAGCAGCATTTCCCAGCCAAAAGCTTTTCCAATGAAATAAGACAGGAGGGGAGTGATGGTTTTTCAGCTTTGTGGATATAGTATTCCACATAGCTTTCTTTTCAGCCGCATCAGGGTAATCGGATGAGTTATATAGTTCATTCATAGTTCTAAAATTTGGCGTAATTTTTTTTTAGCTCGATGTAATATCACTCGTGATGTTCCTTCAGAAATTTGCAACATACTTCCAATTTCGCGGTGAGAATATTCTTCAGCAATATGAAGGAGAAATACGATTTTTTTGTCAGGATCCAGTTCTTTAATAGCGTCTTTAGTTTCAGTCCAGTTGTTTGGTACTTCTGTGTCGGGATCATGGTTATCCCCAAACTTCTGAGGTTCAAATTCTTCAAAATCAATGTTGTTTCTCATATCCATCCTCATTTCGTTTAGAGCAATGGTATAGAGCCAGCTTTTAAACCGGGATGCAGCCTTGAAAGAATCCAACTTGTCAAAGGCTTTGATAAAACTGCGTTGGGTCCATTCCCGTACTTGTTCCCGATTGTCAGAGAACTGAGACATGAAAGCGAATAAGGCATCAACATGGCTTTCATACAGTTTCCTAAAAGCCTGTTGGTTGCCCGCTTTTGCCTGAGATATAAAATCTGATTCTTCTTCAGCCGAGATCAATGATGAATTCCTGTTTTTATTATTGAGATGCAATGGTACCCCGAAACGTTACAAGAAAATTCAAAAAAGAGTAACATTTTATGTATGAATTCTTTTTATAAAGAACTGTAACCTCGTTTTCGCTAAACCGTAGTCGGCTTAAATTGTAATGAAATCATTTTCTACATGCAGCAAATTTTTAAATCTGTCGTTATTGCCCTTCAAAATATTAAGGCAAATCCTCTTCATACATTTCTTTCTACCCTGGGTATTGTAATAGGAGTTGCAGCTCTGGTAGCTATACTGGCTTTGGGTGACGGACTTGAGGAAACCGGAAGACAACAAATTGAAAGCACAACTTCTCTTCAGTTTATTACCGTTTCACCTAATCAGTACCGGGTTAAAAACAGTATTAGAGTTCCCCTCGACACTGTTCACCAGTTCACTCTTAATGATCATGAGAATATAAAAAGGATTGTGGGAGATCGGGGGATTGTCGATATCTCTTCAAAAAAGGGAGAGATCGTAGCTTTTGAGGATTCATTGAGAGGGATTACCCTATACGGCAATACAAAGGAAGCGGGAGACTTTTTGGAAGATAAACTCATAGGCCGGTATCATAAGGGAAATGGTGAGGAAGTATTTATTTCGGGAGCGCTTGCCTTGGAATGGGCCGATACAAAACAAGAAATGCTGAATAAGAAAATATCCATTAAAGGAGATGAATATACCGTAGTTGGTGTTTCGGAGGACGGCAGGGAGCAGCTGGTAGCCGCAGTTCCCATTACGCAATTTAATTCTATCAGTAAAGAGAAACGATACCCCGATATAATAGTAAAGGCAGTAAATATCGAGGATGTATCTACTATAAAAAGCGATATAGAACATTGGTTAAGCGAGAACTATGCGAATTCAGACAGATATTTTGGAGTATCTACCAATCAGATGAGAGTTGAACAGTTTGGAAAAGGTATTCTGTTATTTAAACTGATAATGGGAGCTATCACAGGTATTTCAGTTTTGGTAGGGGGGATTGGCATTATGAATGTGTTGTTGATATCGGTTACAGAGCGAACAAAGGAAATTGGAATTCGAAAAGCAACGGGAGCCCAGAAGAAGGATATTATTTTACAGTTTATGTCAGAGTCCGTGACAATCTCTATGGTAGGTTGTATTGTAGGATGGATAGTGGGTATCGCAAGTGTGTTTATATTTGTGCCCATCGTAAACAGCATTGTAGATGTAGGATTTAATGCAGCAGTGAGTATGGGAAGTGCAATAGTTATTCTGATTATAGCAATTTGTGTTGGGATCATTTTCGGAACCTATCCGGCCTGGCGTGCAGCACAGCTTACTCCGGTAGATGCTATACGACATGAGTGATGAAATGAAGTGCCTCTGTGACTTCATTTTTGAGAGGAGTCACATTAAGATGTGAGAAAGATAAAATAGATTTCTTCGTTTCTTTAAGTGGGTGGATGTAGTTTACCCAAACTTAAAAAGGAGAGAGTATGAAGCGCTCATTTTTAGTCATCACAATTATAGTTGCAAGCAGTTTTGATGTACAAGCTCAAGCCCCATTATTTATGCATTACAGATCTGGTCTTATGCATCAGGAACAAACCAGAATACATCAAGCTGATCATATTAGAAAAGAGCTGAGAGAACTAAACAAGTTACAGCGGGAGGTAGATCAGTTTGTGATATTGACAAATAACAGAGAATGGGCCAAGGCGGGATTGATCAAGATGACCATTATTCGAAAAATGAAAGATGAAATTCATCAAACCCGATTGAAAATGAACTATTTTGAACGCTTGGCACAAGGGAAAGACGGCCGTTCAACTAAGTATAGTAAACGGAATACAAAAGAATTAAGCAGGAGATATAAAGGAAGGAGCACCTACGAATACCGCAAGAAATCACTCATCTTAAAACGAAGATATAAAAGACAACAGCGCTATATGCATGAACTGCTCAGGACGAGAATAGGTAGCGGAATCTCTGCATGGAGAAATGCTAAATACAATGAACGCTCCATGCTGAAATTTGAAGATACCCTCCGAAACGAAATTCATGAATTAAGAGAAGAATATCCTCGCAAAAATTAGTTAATTTACAGGCACATGCTAAATAATTGTTATTCTTTTGAAATCACATCCTGTAAATCGGGATATCTTCTGAAAACAGATTTAGCATAAGGACATTTGGGTAATATCTCTAAATTGTTTTGGCGTACATATTCAACCGCATAATAGATCAAAGATTTGCCCAAACCCTGTCCTCTGAATTCCTCAACTACGCTGGTATGCTCCAGAACAATATGTTCATCTTCGGCTACGGTATAAGATAGTTCGGCAATATGGTGAGTATCTTTTTTATAATAAAAGAGACCTTTATGCCCGGATTCATGATGTTTTATATCCATACCAGTGTCTCCTATTGAAGTAAGAAAATAATATCTCTCTTACCAAGTAATATTCTTAAATTTAATAATGATACAGCTTAAAACTATATTTCGAGATAGTAAATTTTCTGGATTATTTCCACTACTGCTTCTGCTTTTTTGGGGGAATTCGGTTTTCGTATTGGCTCAATCATCAGCAGTCAAAACCGTAAAACTGGAATCCTATAAGAGGATTGATAAACCTGGTCGGGATGAGGTGTCCGGAATAATAAAAAGCCGCCGGCATAAAGGATTGTATTGGGTACATGGAGATTCTGGAACGGAGCCGAAGATATATGCAGTAAACAGAGAAGGTCAGATGTTTGAAGGTGAAGACTACAAGGGGTTGAGAATCGGGAACACACAAAATATTGACTGGGAGGATATTGCAGCAGATACCAAGGGTAATATTATTCTGGCAGATATTGGAAATAACTGTACTTGCCGTCAGAATTTATCACTGTATATTTTCCCGGAACCTGCTTCTTCTGATTCTGCCACCCATGATTGGAAAAGAATCAAGATTAAGTATCCAGGAGAAAAAAGGCTATGGGGGTTATTAGATAGCCCCAGTTACAATGCTGAGGCTGTATTCGAATGGAAGGAGGGAATCTATATTATTACAAAAGTAAGCGGGTGGAACAGTTCACGACTATTTGAACTCAAGGAGTATTCTGAGAATGAAGTTAATGTACTTAAAGAAAAAGCAGAGTTTCAGTTTGATGATGAAGTAACGGCGGCGGACATATACCCTGAAAAGGCCATACTGGCTGTACTTAGCTATTCAACTATTTGGCTCTTTTCTGACTTTGAAGGAACTGATTTCTTCTCGGGAACGGTAAAAAAGCTGCCATATAAAAGGGGCGGACAAACCGAGGCCATTGCTTTTGATGATGAAAACACTCTGATTGTAACCAACGAGAGGGGAGATCTTTTTGAGGTAGCACTCTCCGATTTTAAATAACGATGCCTATGCTATGCTTTTCTTAAAGCCGAAACACAACCCGCTAAATTTCTTGGTGAATAATCCGGATTAAGAAGGAGAACGCTCAAATTTGTCGAATTCGGGCTTCCTTTTTTCGAGAAAGGCATTGCGTCCTTCTTCGGCTTCATCGGTCATATAGGCTAAACGTGTAGCTTCTCCGGCAAATACCTGCTGGCCTACCATGCCGTCATCAACCATATTAAAAGCAAACTTGATCATCTTAATAGCGGTAGGGCTCTTGGCAAGAATTTCTTGCGCCCATTCATAAGCCGTATCTTCCAGTTCTTCATGTGGTACAACTTTATTTACCATTCCCATCTCGAAGGCTTCCTGGGCAGAATAATTTGCTCCGAGAAAAAATATTTCACGAGCTCGTTTCTGCCCAACCTGGCGTGCTAAAAGCGCAGAACCGAAACCTCCGTCAAAACTGGCAACATCTGCATCTGTTTGTTTAAAAATTGCATGTTCTTTACTGGCAAGGGTCAGGTCGCATACTACATGTAAGCTATGTCCCCCTCCCACAGCCCAGCCAGAAACTACGGCAATAACAACTTTGGGCATAAACCGAATGAGCCGCTGGAGTTCCAAAACATTTAACCGAGCAACACCATCGTCAGCTTTGTATCCCTTTTTGTCTCTTACATTTTGATCTCCCCCTGAACAAAAAGCATATTTCCCATCTTTGGGAGAAGGTCCTTCTGCTGAAAGTAATATGACTCCAATCTCATTATCTTCTTTGGCATCTGTAAAAGCCTCATACATTTCGAAGAGTGTTTTTGGACGGAATGCATTTCGTATTTCAGGCCTATTAAAAGCAATACGTGCTACTCCATTACTCTTTTTGTAGGTGATATCTTCGTACGTCTTAATAGTTTCCCAATTCATAGTGTTATGTATTAGTTAAAAAAGTTTGCAGTGTCTCTGTTACACGCTCTGCCTGATCCAGATGTACCCGGTGTCCGGCATGTTCTATAAGCGAGAGATCGCTGTTGGGTATTTGTTTGGTCATCAGTTGAGCGATTTGCACAAATTTAGCGTCTTCTTTTCCAGCTATAAGTTGTACAGGAATCGTGATCTCGTTTAGTTTTTCCTTTACTGAGGGCATGGTTCCGGTTCCAAATCCAAGGAGTGTATTTGCCATCCATAGTGCTTTTTGTTTTTCCTGAATGCCACTGAGTTTCATAAGTAGCTCCCGGCTGGTATGCCTGGATTTAAAGAGTGGTTTGGACTTCCATTCTTTCAAAAAGCCAGGGAAATTCCCTATAATATGATCGGAACGTCTTGCATCCAGGGATTGCCGGGCTTGCCGTTCACTCTCATTCTCAATGCCAAAAGTACTGCTTTCAAGAATCAATCCTCTGTATAAATCCGGACGGTGCAACATCAGGTGCAGAGCCAATCTTCCGCCCATACTATATCCATAAAGATATAGTGGAATGTGTAGCTGTTCACTGATTAGTTTGGTGAGATCGGCTATCTGTTCCCTGGCCGAAAACCGATAGTGAAGTTCGGCTCCTTCAGATTTTCCATGCCCAAGCAGGTCAATAGTTACAGGATTACAGAACTGTTTAAGAGGGGGGATGAGATGCTCAAAGTTTGTACTGCTTCCCATAAAGCCGTGCAGAAAAACAATATAGGGGAGGTTTGGGTCTTCCTGATGTACCTTGAAATAATAAGATATCCCTCTTATACGAATGTTCATTCTTGTTCACCCAGCGAAAAATTCCAAAGCTGATTACGCAGTATCATCGAATCATCGGCATCTGTCATACATTCAAGAACACTAAGCCCATTTTGTGAAAGTCGTTCTTCGAAAACTTCCTGTAGCTGATCTTGTTTTGATATTAGGGTGTGATGGACTTTATGTGCCCTGCAAAGTGCCGAAATAGAAGCCTGTTGAGGGGTTTCGAAATAAGTTTCATAATGATCTTTCACCGAATGTACGGGCAACATTCTAAAAATAGTTCCTCCTCCATTATTCAAAATTACAACTATAAGTGGTTGAGTTACCAAGGCTGCATTTAACAGTGCATTGGAATCATGTAAGAAAGCAATATCCCCTACAAATAGCACACCGGGTCTGTCTTCAGCAATACTCAAGCCGATGGCAGTAGAAGTAATTCCATCGATACCGGCAGCTCCGCGGTTCACATAGATTTTTTTATCATTAAAAGTGCCAAAAAGAGATAGATCCCTTACCGGGAATGAATTTGAAAGCATGGTAAAGGCATTTTCAGGAATCAGCGGTGAGAGTTCTGAAAATACAATTCCATCTGTAAGGGGAGGGGCTGTTTCCAATTGAGTACTTCTGAAATTAGTGAATGCTATCTCAGCTTGCTCCCAACTCTGTATCCATTCTGGACTGGCAGAACCAGTAACCTCAGGAATATGAAGGGGTGCATTCAGGCTTATCTGCTTGTCTGAAGAAAGGGAACCATCCGTCCAGCGGTTCGGATTCATAAAACAGATTTGCATAGCCGAATCGGCTTCTTCCAAGAGCTTGTTAAGCGCCTTGCTTACGGGTTGTTGCCCAAACCGGAGAATCAGATCCGGATTCAGGAGTTCCCGGTTGGTTTTATTTCTTAAAAACCCGTCAAAGCCTTCAATGGTTTTTGGGGAGGCCGGTATGTTTGATCCTGGTTCGGCTAACAGTGGAGCTCCCAAAACTTCAGCTAAATCGGAGATAAATGAAGTAGCATCACCAGGGGAGGTAGGTCCTACAATAATAAGGGGGCGTTCTGCAGAAACAAGATCAGACCAAAATGTTTCATCCAGTCTGATTTTACCTACTTCCTTTTCATAGACAGAAAAAATACGATTGGCATGTTTCTGGTTCTCAAGCCTGACTTTGTTGAGGTAATCAGTTTCTGGCTCAAAAGGCTTTCGAAAAGCAAAGTTCAGGTGAGATACTCCTTCTTGGTCTGTAGCGAGCTGGACCGCTTGTTTAGCAGCCAGTTGCAGGCGCGCACGGCTACCGCTGCTATGATCCGGTTCTCCCGTTTCATGAAAAAAGGCGGTATAATTTCCGAAAAGTTTAAGTTGGTCTATAGTTTGAGAAGCCCCCAGGTTGCGGTACCTGGGAGGGCGGTCAGCACTGGCAATTATAAGTGGAACACCTGATTGTTTTGCCTCAATCACTGCCGGCAGGTAATTGGCTACAGCTGTTCCGGAAGTGCACACCAACACAGCGGGTTTAGCCGAAGCTTTTCCGATTCCCAGGGCCGTAAAGGCCGCTGAGCGTTCATCAATTATAATATGATTATTGAAGCCGGGATGAGAAGCAAAAGCCAGTGTAAGGGGAGTAGAGCGTGATCCGGGAGATATGACAAGGTGTTCAATGCCATGTTCAAACAGTGTGCGTACAAATAAAGTACTCCAGCTGAAAGCTGAATTCCTGGGATCAATTTCGGGCATATTCAAGTGCAGTTAGCATTGGAATGAATTTTAGATTCGTCTCTTCCCATTCTTTTTGAGGGTCAGAATCTCTGACAATACCACATCCTGCAAAGAAACACACTTCTTCTTTTTTGATTAATCCACTGCGTATAGCAACGGCAAACTCACCTTCACCGTGGGCATTAATCCAGCCAATAGGAGCGGCATACCAGCCTCGGTCAAAATGTTCGAGTTTATGAATGAAAGGAACCGCTTGTTCACGTGGATATCCGCCAACAGCAGGGGTAGGGTGCAGCTTGGCTAATACCTCAGTCCTGGAAACGTCATCCCTGATTTTAGCCCTGACGGGAGTATATAAATGCTGAACGTTTGACAGTTTTTTGATTTTGGGTTTCTCGGGATGCTCAAGTACTTCAGAAAAACGATTCAGATTTTCCTCAATAGCATCCAATACAAAAGAATGTTCGCTTAAATCCTTTTTACTGTGTAGCAGCTCATGCTCAAGTACGGCATCTTCCGAAGCTGTTTTCCCCCGCGAAATGCTTCCTGCAAGTCCTTCAGTAAAAACAAGTCTCTTTTTAAATGATGCCAGACGTTCCGGTGTACAACCGATAAAGCTTGATTCTGCATTCTGTCGGATTAGAAAAGAAAAGCAGTCCGGGTATTGATGACGGAGATTATTTAAAATATGAGTATCGGAAACAGGTTGGTTTAGTTTTACTTTAAGCTGACGGGCCAGTACTACTTTTTTAAACTCTCCCGATTTAATGAGATCTGTGGCATTTTCTATAGCGTCAGTCCATTGCTTATTTTCAAGGGAATAGGCATCGGGAACATTTACATCGGTTTTCCATGATTTTTTTGCAGGAATGGAATATGATCCTGCTTTACATACTTCTTCAAGTTCATTTAAAGTGGTCAGGAAACGGTTATAAATTTCCTGTATGCTTCCTGAAGGAGTAATTCCCTTGGTTATCGTGAGGACCGTAAAACGACCTTCTCTTACAATGGTCCATTCGGGAAGGGTAAAAGAACCTGCCCCAAATTCTCTCCAGGCGTCCCCAATATTATGATCAAAAAATGAAAAACCTCCCAATAAGTGTACCGTAGCCAGGTGGTGTTGAAGACTGCTTACATGCTGTACCCGGCTCAGAAGTTCTTTTCCTTTCGACGAGCTTTCTTTGAAGCGCCCGGAACCAGTAGATTGTATTCTTTCAAGGGTACCGGCAGCGGCTATAGCAAATTTATCGGATGGCTTTTCCCAGTAATATTGGAAAGCATGGGTTTGCCCATGTTGCTCTAATACGGCCAGAGGATCAACTTCGGTGATACTGATGGAACAGGAGAGGTAGCGATCTTGCTGTTCTTTGGGAGATATTCTGAATGCAGTAATTGCCTGAGATAATTCTGCAGGAGTGATCTGCTGCTCAAAGCAATCTGCAAGCTGATTGAAAAGTGGAATGGCCGCGTCCATATTTATAAGTGATTTTAACTTTCAATATAAATTGAAAATACAAAATATTAAAACAAATATGGATTCTTAGTTATTGAAAACTGTAGGGAGACTATTCGGCGTCGTCGTCTTGTCCTGTAGCGTAAGGATTTTCGATACCGTATTCGGTGGGATTGTACTCTGCCAGCTTAAAAAAGTAATTCCAGGCATCTTCACTTTTACCGTTGTCATCAACCCAGGTCGGGTGGCTTTGTTTAATCAGTCCTACCACTCGCTTGGCATAGACAATGCGTTCTTTGGTGTCCTCTATGCGGGGTAATGCCGCAATCATAAGATCAAGGTTGTAACCGCAATCAAAGTCTTTAGGTTTTTTCTGGTGTATAAACATAGGTGAATTTTGATTTGTTGATGCAAAGATAAGTTTAATACTGCTAAGCCAAAACTGAATTTTGGAATTCCTATAATCAGAAGCGCGAATATCCCTGTTATGAATTGCGAGCTTACAGGAAGATAGATTTAATTAGTGTCAGTCGCCGAATTATTTCTTAATTTTGGGATCTATAGATTTAAACTATTTAAGAAATATTAGTTCATGTATAATACATCCATTCTGGAAACAATAGGGAATACCCCACTTGTACAGCTTAATAAAGTAACAGGGGGAAGTAAAGGAACCCTATTAGCCAAGGTTGAATATTTCAATCCCGGGAATAGCATTAAAGACCGGATTGCAATTAAGATGATTGACGATGCTGAGGAAAAAGGGCTTTTGAAACCCGGGGGCACCATTATTGAGGGAACTTCCGGAAACACGGGAATGGGGCTGGCTCTTGTAGCTGTATCCAGAGGGTATAAATGTATTTTTACTACTACCGACAAACAGAGTAAGGCAAAAATAGACATTTTAAAGGGACTGGGAGCTGAGGTTATAATATGTCCAACCAATGTGGATGCAGAACATCCCGACAGTTATTATTCGGTCGCAAAGAGACTCAGTGGGGAAATTGAAAATTCCTACTACCCCAATCAGTATGACAATGAGAACAACAGCTTGGCGCATTATGAGACTACCGGCCCTGAAATTTGGAAACAAACCAAAGGCAAGATCACCCATTATGTGGCTGGTATGGGAACGGGGGGAACAATTTCGGGAGTAGGAAGATATCTGAAAGAGCAAAACCCAAATGTTAAGGTGATTGGCATCGATAGTGTTGGCTCTGTATATAAGAAGTATTTTGAGACCGGAGAGTTCGATAAGAATGAGATACAACCTTATATGACGGAAGGTATAGGCGAAGATATTATTCCCGGGGCTATTAACTTCGATTATATTGATGAAGTAGTGCAGGTGAATGACAAAGAATCGGCACTAACAACACGCCGGCTGGCTAAAGAAGATGGGCTGTTTGTGGGCTGGTCGTGTGGAGCAGCTGTGAAAGGAGCTTTGAATTATATTCAGGAAAATCCTTTAACAGAGAATGATATAATGGTTATTATTATGCCGGATAGCGGAACTCGCTATATATCCAAGATTTATAATGATGAATGGATGAAGGAAAACGGATTTTTAGAAGAATAAGTAAGAGGTAATGATGGAAAAAAAAGATCAGACAATGAATTCTGGCCAAATGGAAATTGAATTAAAGGAAGATGAGGCCACCGGCACATATGCCAACCTGGTTATGATTACACATTCACCTTCTGAATTTATTCTCGATTTTATAGCAGTAATGCCGGGGGTTCCCAAAGCCAAAGTTGTTAAACGAATGATATTGACTCCGGATCATGCAAAGAGATTGGCGGATGCACTCAGCGAAAACGTGCAAAAATATGAAAGTGAGCATGGGACGATCAACGGAAAACAGAAAGTAGACTTTCCAATGTATAGAGGGCCCGAGGCTAAGGCGTAAGAGCGCTTAAATGCCTATTTTTTTGCTGAAATTAACAGTCCAATACCTACAATGAAAAAGAAGATGTGAGATATGGTGGCCGCTACAGAAGGCGGGAGTGCATTATAATAGCCAAAAGGCTCTATAATCTTCATAAGGGCAAGGTATAGAAAACTGATGGTGAGCCCGGCAGCCAGATAGATTCCTTTGCCACCCCTTCGCCGTACGGATGCAAAGGCAAAGCCAATAACGGTGACTACAATGATGGAAAGGGGGTATACCATCCGCCCCATCAACTGTACCTTGGGTATGCCAATGCCACCGGCCCCGCTGCGTTTTATAGATTCTATATAATCGAGAGCCTCGGGATAGGTCAGTTGATAAATATCGGAAGTGGTTCGTGCTAAATCTCTGGGGTAGAGATTTAAGGTTGTGTCTTTGGAGGAGTACTTAAACTCCTGGTATCCAGATTCATCGTAATATCGCTCTGTAATATTTTCCATTTTCCAAAGCTGGGATTCTTCATCCCATTTCATATTGGCTGCCAGGATGGTTTTGATTACTTCGTTGCCATTAAACTGAATCAGGTAAACACGATAAGCAATGTGTTGATTTTTATCGAAGTAGTTAATTCTTAATTTTGTATCAGGAGCAGGTTGCCGGTAGATATCACTTCGGTCAAGGCTCTCTGATTTATCTTTTATATATCGCTCTTCAAATGCAATGCGCTCTTCATTAGCATTTGGTATGACGTATGCATCCAATATACTGACGGTACCCGCACATAAAACAGCAAAAACAAGATAGGGTACAATGAGGCGGTACAAGCTTACACCGGCGGCTTTTAATGCCGTGATTTCAAGCCGCTCGGTTAATTGTCCGGTCAAAAACAGGCAAGCTGTAAAAACGGCTACAGGTATCACTAATCGAATCATTTCAGGAATATAATTCAGATAGTAGTTTCTGAATATCTCAGCCATAGTGGCTCCCTGATCAGCAAAATTATCACTGTTTTCCGAAAAATCTATCATGATAAATATGAAGATTAGTATAAGCAGTACAAAGACTGTAATCCCCAATAACCTTAAAAAGATATATCGATCGAAGTGTTTAGGCACGTTTGGTAAATAGTTTGGTGATTTTATAATCGGTGGTAATGTGGATAATCAGGTAGATACCTATTGTTGACAGCAAGATGTTGAAGGTCCACATGGCTGAAAATGGAGATATATACAAGCGGTCAGCTAATTTTTCACCTTGAATCAAGGCTACCCAGTAGAAGGTAAGAACCACAGCGCTTACTAATGCGGCAACTCCAAAATTTCCACTTTTAACCATAATACCTACAGGGGCGCCGAACAGGATAAAGGCAATACATGCAAAGGGGATAGAGAGTTTTTTATGCACTTCTACCAAAAAGCGACTAATTCTTTTTTTCCGCCATTCAATGTTCGATATCGTATTTTCCAAAGAGGATTTATAGGTTTTTAGTTTTCGAACTGATTCATCAATAAAAGAATGCTGCAACTCAGGATCATCAAAACTGTTGGGTAGCATATATTGGCTTTCAATAGCTTGTTTTTTTACAGTCGTTTCACCGCCTGCTCTTTCTTCTTCTCGTGCTATTCGTTCTCTAAAGAGAGGTATGTCTGATGGGTACTCTTCAGCCGGTAATAAACGCTCAGTTACCGCGAGTTTATTTTTGAGTTTTGATATTTCTTTTCTCAACGAATCAACCACTACCAACATAGCCTGGGCACTCATGGTTCGTTCACTTCTGTTTCGTTCACTCGGGTCCGACCGGAAAAACGACATATCAGACAAGTCCATTGTCATGGTATATTTTTGGAAGTTCATTCGCTGTACAATATTAGAAACACCACGCCGGTTGCCCTGATGTTCAAGAATACTTCCCTGAAAAAGATGGAGCGTTAAGGCCTGACTTCCATTGCTTTCAAGAAATCCTTTTTCGGCTTTTATATATGCGCGGTTTCTTTGTTGGGTAGGTTCCTGAAATACTGTAACATTGTAGAGGCTGTCAGTCTCTTTGTTAATGTGGTCTACTAAAAAAGTATAACCTTCTATACCATCATAAAATACATTTGGGTTAAGGTCGAAACCTGGCTTCTTTAGACGAATATCAATGAAAAGAGATCGGGCTTTTTGGTTGGCTTCGGGAAGAACACTGTTAGAGAACCAGGCCAAAACCACACAAAGTATTACAGAAGCGAAGAGAACAGGTACAATCACTTTTAAAGGATTTATGCCGGAAGCCCTGAGAGCAGTAAGCTCATTCAATTCCGAAAAACGCCCAAATGCCATAAGTGTTCCCACCATTACCGCCATGGGAGCAGCAAGCACCACCATGTATGAAAGATTGGTAATAATAAGATCGACAATCACAATAAAAGGAATGTCTTTGCCAATGAGTTTGTCGATGTGGAGTATCAAAAACTGCATTAACAGCAAGAACATGAGTGTTAGAAAGCAAAACAAAAAAGGTCCAACATGCCTTTTTAGGAGGTCTAATTGCAATTTATTAATCAAAAAACTCAATAGAATTGTTTTAGGGATTACACTTTTTGAGTGTGGTGTTCGTAAATAATAGGAATTTTCTACCTTATTTAAAGGAAGAAGTAGTTATTTATACTTTCAAGAAACACAAATATATGGTATTATCGGTCGCACCCAATTTTATAATCCATCATTAATCAGACTGATAGCCTATCGCATAACGCTACATAATTTTTAAGCTATAACCGAGCAGCAAGAAAAACCGGTGCAATCTTTTTTCAAATTAGTTTATTTATTACCAATTCTATGTTTGGTAAATAGTTCGCTTTTTAATGGTACAGCATTAGGGCAGGTAGCAGATGATTCCACTTCTGTCTATAGTGATTCCTTAAGGGGTACTCAAGCCGACACTACTCTTCAGGGAATAGAATTTTTTTACAGGAGGCCTACAAGTCCTGTAAGCAACTGGTGGACTATTTCTCCTGCAAAGCTATACTATATTTCGCTGGGTAAGGATCGCCTGACAACAGAATGGGATTCTGTAAATACCTATAGAAGGCAACGGTTTATAGGGGGCAGGCCGGTTACTATTCCCTATATCATGTCTTTTGAGGAGTATGTAGCCTTTAAACAAAATGAGAATAAACGTACGAATACTTACCGGTTAATAGAAGAGGGCAAAAAAGAAGCAGAAGAGCGGCGAGGTTTACTGGATTTCAAAATCAATGTACCAGGGGGAGAGAATTCCGCTTTTACATCCATATTTGGAAAACCTGAAGTGAATTTGAGGGTAAATGGTTCTGCTAATATGAATGTAGGAGCCACAATCCAAAATATAGCTGATGACCAATTGCCAAAGGATCAACAAAGGAGGGTAGACCCTACCTTTAAGCAGAATCTGCAGCTGAATATTCAGGGAACCATTGGGGATAAACTCACTATTTCTACCGATTGGAATACCGAGCGAACTTTTGATTTCGATAACCGCCTGAGAATTGTATATGAAGGGTATGAAGATGAAATTATTAAGCAAATTGAGATGGGGAATGTCTCTATGGAGACCGGGAACTCCCTGATTACTGGAGGGGCCTCCCTGTTTGGTATTAAATCGATTGCTGAGCTGGGACCGCTAAAACTAACTTCGGTTTTATCGCAACAGAAAGGGGAGAGTAAGTCAACAACAATTACGGGGGGCTCGGAGGAAACTACAATATCCATACACCCTACCGATTATGAAGATAACCGGCATTTTTTCATTGATTTCTATAATCGACAGCAATTCGAAGCTAATGTTTCGAACCCTCAGGTATTAGGTCAGGCCTATCAAATTCAGGATTTAAAAGTATGGGTTTCTGAACCCCAGGTTGGAACCACGGCTGAGGATGCTTTTAAAGCGGCCGCTTTTACGGATCTGGGAGTTGTTGAAAATACAGATGGCACCTATGGCTTGCCCGATTCTGAAAATGATAGCATTGATGATAATGTACTGATTGAAAACCAGGGAAACCGAAGTGCCTCTGCTTCCGATTTTAATGTATCCGGAAGTGATTTTTATAACGGCTACTTTAGGCCACTCACTGAAGGGACTGATTATACTGTCAACAAAGGTTTGGGTACCATTACTCTTCGCCGGTCGCTAACCCCGGGGGCTTTATTGGCTGTATCATTTGTACGCTCGGGAACAGAATCGTTGGTACAGGTAGGTGATATTAATCCCCGATCCACAGGACTTACCTATCTAAAACTGATAAGGCCCGATAATTTGGTTTCAGAGAATAAAGCCTGGCCGTTAACCATGCGGAATGTATATTCCCTGGGGCTTTCAAATTTAAGCCCGGATGGTATTGAGGTGAGCATCGAATTTACCAAAGGTAATGTAAGCCAGGAAAATCTACCCGGCCGGAATAGCCCCTTGCTTGCTGATCTGGGGTTGGATAGAACAAATACCCAGGGAGCTTTGAGCCCCGATAACAGAATTGATTTCACCGGTATTGTGCTGGATGCGGGATCGGGAACTATTATGTTTCCCTATCTGGAACCATTTGGGGAGCGTATTAATGAACTTGCAGCCGATGAATCGCTGGTTTTTAGTGAGCTTTATGATGAAAGTATCTACAATGCTGAACAATCTGAGAAAAATGGATTCTACCAAATTTCAGGTACATCCAGAGGCGGTTCAGCCAGCACGTTTCCATTAGGATTTACTGTAGTTGAAGGTTCAGTGAGTATTATTGCTAACGGTACCGAACTCATTGAAGGGGTCGATTATGAAGTGGATTATTCTTACGGAACTGTGACTATTTTAAATAAGCAGTACCTGGCCCCCGGACAAGAATTAAAAATTGAGTCGGAAGATAACCAAGTGGGTTCAATAGGACAGAAGAATTTTACAGGTTTACGAGCCGAGTATACCATCTCCAAAGACATAAAGCTGGGTGGCACCTTTTTTAGATTAAAAGAGCAGCCTCCCACAGACAAAATAAGGGTTGGCAACGAACCCATAAATAATACCGTAATTGGGTTGGATGCCAAGGCTGATTTTGATACTCCCTGGATTACACGCCTGATTGATAAGGTTCCATTACTACAAACAAAAGAACCTTCCAATATTAGTATCAGCGGTGAACTTGCACAATTAAGACCGGGGGTTGCACAAACAAATGCCGTACGGGATGCAATTGACAGGAATGAGCTTTTTCAGGATGAAGAACAAGGCTTGGTGTTTTTAGATGATTTTGAAGCAGCAGAGTTAAATATTTCTTTTGAGAATGCTACCAGGTGGCAACTGGCTGCGCCCCCGGCAGCTGTACCAGGCTACGTTCCAGACCAAAATTATTTTGACAATCCCGGTGTTAGCCCACCCAATGATTTAACAAGTAAAAAAGATCGGGCCGACTTACGAGCCCAATTCTCCTGGTATGAAATCCCGCGGAATATTGGAAGTATCGTCTCTGGTGTACAGGGAACCCCTGAGTCCCAAACGGTATTGGTTGAAGATGTATTTCCGGGACGAGAAACGAATAACCCGCAGGATGAAGTAATTATACCTCTGGATATATACTACAATCCTAATGAAAGAGGACCCTATAATTATAATGAACAGCTGAAGAATGTACTTGAAAATGAACCAGACCGAACCTGGGGAGGAATGACGACGACTATACCATCGGGCCAGCAAGATTTGAATCAAAATAACATTGAGTTCATTGAGTTTTGGGTTCAGCCTGTGTTGCCTGGTGGGAAAGATCCTTCTGCCCAGGACATTGAAGATTATGATGGTAAGATTTATATAGACCTGGGTACTATTTCAGAAGATATAGTTCCAAATAATCTGCTGAATACAGAGGATGGTTTGGCCAATAGTTTGAATAATCTTGAAAAGGATACTTTTGGAGAGGATGCCCGTTCGTATGTACCCGACATACAGTCACCTCCGCAAGGAGAATTCTCGAATGAGAACAGGGAATTGGAAGATGTAGGGCTTGACGGGGTTCCCAGTGGTAACGGCTTTGATGGAGATAAAGTAGAGACCGCTTTGTTTTCAGACTTTTTAACGGCTATGGCCGAGCAATATGGATCGAACAGTTCTAAGTATAAGCAAATGGAGGAGGACCCTTCTAATGATGACTATGTGCATTATTTGGATACCAGAGTAGGCGGATTGCCGCTTCAACAACGCTTTTACCGCCTGCTTGGATATCATGAAGATAACTCGCCGGCGGCTACAGGGGATGGCACCCGGGCTATCACTAAACGTCCTGATACCGAAGGATTAATCAACCAGTCGAATATTGAACAAAGTGATTCATATTACCAATATGAAGTAAATCTGAATCCTGCCGATTTTAGTCAGCTTAAGATTGGGTCGGAAGGAACTTTTATTGTTGATAAAGTGCCCGGTGACCGGCAAGAAGACCGCTGGCACCTGGTGCGTATCCCGCTTTCAGAGTACAAGAGAAAAGTTGGGGATATACAGGGATTCCAGAATGTATCTTACATCCGGGTTTGGATGGCAGGTTATAAGAAACCATTTACTGTGCGTTTTGCTACTCTTAAGTTCGTGGGGAGCCAGTGGAGAAAGGTTGTAGACCTTCAGGAAACACAGGGGTCGGCAGCTGAGTTTCAGGTTTCCACGATTAATATTGAGGAAAACGCCAATCGTTCCCCCATCCCTTATCGCCAGCCAGAGGGTTCAATACGAGCCTTAAACAGGGGAGTTCAGTCCCAGTCGTTAGCTAATGAACAATCCATTGCATTAGAAACCGAAGGTCTTGCTTCCCAGGAAATTAAAATGATAAAACAAGTTTATACCCAGGAACTTAACCTGCTCAATTATTCTAATATGCGAATGTTTGTGCATGGGGAGGGGTATGACAAACGAGGAGAAGCAGAACTCGTAGTTCGTTTTGGTACCGACTTAAATTCAAACTATTACGAGTATCGCCAACCTATTACCCCGTCTGATCCAAATTACAACTATTCGTC
The DNA here is from genome assembly GCA_009711805.1 of Balneolaceae bacterium. Lineage (GTDB taxonomy): Bacteria > Bacteroidota > Rhodothermia > Balneolales > Balneolaceae > VEMX01. The sequence goes on from VEMX01000048.1 coordinate 39,968, forward strand.
CTATGATCCTGGCAGCGGAGGAGACCTGGAAGGAGATGCCGAACAAATTTGGTTGTATGAAGACAACAGTATGAATATTGTGTTATCTGCCTTAAACGAATTAAAGCAGCTGAGGGACCAGCAGGGGATCACGGATATAACACAAGTATATGAACTACCTTTAACACAGGACGAAACAACAGCTCCCGGCGCGGTAATAGCCGTGAAGGGAAATCCCTCCTTAGACCGTATATCTGAGATTGGGATGGGAATCAGAAATCCTCATGATCCTCAGGCTGCAGAAAATACGGCATCTCCACATCTGAATGCGACGGTTTGGCTGAATGAGTTAAGGCTTTCAGGCTTTGACAATGAAAAAGGCTGGAAGGCAAATGCTAAAGCTAAGATCAAGCTTGCTGATTTCGCATCTATAAATACCAATCTCACAAAAGAAACAACGGGCTTTGGTAGCCTGGATTCCAGGTTGGGCAATAGAAGCCAGGCAGATGTAGAAGGCTATGATGTTAGCACCACCGTGAATTTGCATAAACTGATTCCTGATCGTTTTGGGTGGAATTTCCCGGTTACCTTCACCAAAAGACGGAATGAATCGACCCCTAAGTTTTTACCCAATCAGGGAGATATTCGCCTCAAAGAATTTATTAGTGCAACAAAGAATAATGAGGAGTTTTCAGAAGAACAACAGCAGCAGATTATTGATAGTAAAGTTTATGATGTACAGACGGTTCGGGAAAGTTTTTCAATAAACGCATCAAATATCTCAAAAAAACAGTCAGAAAGTAAGTTGGCGCAATATACGCTGGATAACATACAGTTTAGTTTTGTATACAATGAAGGGTCGGCGAGAAATCCGGAACTTGAGTTTAAGGAGAACTGGAATTATACAGCGGGCATTCAATATAACTTGAGGCTTCGAAATGTAAAGTTAATACGGCCGTTTAATTTCACCAAGAATATTCCGATTGTGAGAGCATTGGCAGGCTTGCAAATTGGATATGTACCTTCCACCATCAGTGCTTCTTCAACCTTGAAAAGATCCTATGATGAAAAGAGAAGCCGGGCCCAGGTAAACGAACTAAATGAGGTTAATAAACAACCACTCCAGCAAAGTCATATTTTCAATAATTCATCCAGTTTTGGGTTCAACTATAACTTAACCCCTTCTATTACAACTTCTTTTAGAACAAAAACTAACCTGGATTTAGCCCAGGCGGGTATTAGAGATTTGCCCGGACAAACAGGGGTAGATAGTACCATGTATGGTATTATACCTTCATTTGAGGCATTAAATAATATTGTAGGAGGGGAACAGAATGCCCGAAGATCGCAATATGCCGAAAATTATACTGCAGGATGGAGACCCCGTTTTAACAACATCAAACCGTTAAGCTGGCTTGAATATTCTGCATCCTATTCAGGAGGATACAATTGGATCAATAGTCCGCTGGGTTCTAATTTGGGGGCAACGGTATCGAATAGAATGGGGCTCGATAACTCCTTTTCCATAAGTACGGATGAAATATTTGAAGGAATCGGTTTTATCAGCAAAATGATGGAGGCAGATGAAACCGAAAGCAGAGCCAGGAATAATAAAGCGGAGTCGGATTCTACTTCCTATAACTTGTTTGATAATGTGAAATATGTAGGGCGTAAATTGGTTTTGGCATTATTTAGTATGGAAGAAATTGATTTTAACTATTCGAAAGAAAAAACAGCTAATCAGGCTGGGTATACCGGGGAATCTCAGATATTCTATTCTTTCAATGATATAGGGGAGGGTAATTTTTCTCCTCCATTGGGATACCGGATAGGACTCCATGAATCTTTACCCGAGGATCAATTTATACAATCATCAGGAACGAATACCAATATTACAATCAGCAAGGCCAATACCTATTCGGACAATATTACCCTCGGAACCAGCATTGATTTATTTAAGAACTTTTCTATAGAACTGGATTGGGCAAACCGCTGGGATGAAAGACGGTCAACCCAGTTTAACCTTGCCCCGGACGGGTCCAGGACTTCTTCATTTACTTCCAGTGGAAATATCAATTCTTCGGTATGGGCTTTTGGAGATGGTTATGTGCAGATGCTGACCAAGCAGGTTGAAGCTGCAAATGCCGACCTTAAGGATGGTATTATTGATGACAAAAATGGTAATTCTGATGGCAGGACGGTGTTAAACCTGCGTACCCTGGAGGAGGACTTCAGGTCTACCTATCTATTTTCGGGCCATAACACTATAGGCAAAAAAGGATTCAACCCATTACCGCAGCCTACCTGGAGTGTGGTATGGTCGGGAGTGGAAAAGGTTATTCCCTTTTTCGGGCGTTTTATGCGCCGGGCTACCCTGTCACATTCATATAAAGGAGATTACAGGGTAGGGTGGAAGTATAATGTACAGTTTGGCAACGAGGATCAACAAACGGTAGGAGGGTTTTCAATTATAGATCGTTTTGGGAAATATGATCCTTCTTCAGTAAACGTAAATCAGACATTTTCACCCTTGATCCAGCTTAACATAACCTGGCTTTCTGATTTAAGTACTAAGATTGGGATGACTAAAAGTAAATTGGCAAGCTTTTCCCCTTCAAGTAAAACGCTTTCAGAAACAGAGACCCAAGGTCTGGATTTTGCTTTCAACTATTCGTTTAAAAAAATCACGATCCCGTTTTTTCCGAAGATCAAGAACAATATTGATATGACGATTACGGCCAAAGTAGCTGAAGATACTAAGAATACGTACTACATGGCTAATCATCTGACACGGCTTTTCCAGTTGGCAGAAGGAGGGCGTATTCCAACACCAGCAGAGGCTGACCCATCTGAATTCACCCTGGATTCGGATATCACAGGACAACAACGTATCGAAGGATCTGCTGTGATCGGATATCGGTTTTCTTCTACAATATCAGCTAATTTTGAATACAGGTATTTGAAGCTGAACCCCAAAGCTTCCAGCCGAGCGCCCCGAACAAATCACGATATTCTCTTTAATATCAAGATTGCAATCCGTTCGCGGTAATTTCCGGCTGTTGGTATAACAAGGGGGACAACGCTACACCATCCTTTAAAAAACCCCGGCTCCCTCTGCGAAAATCCGCGCCTTACTCTGCGCAACTCCGCGTGAAACTATACTACCCAAACCAACCTCCCCAGCCTTTTCCCAACTTCTCTTCTCTCGCAGAGGCCCGCAGATGTACCGCTGAGTTGCGCCGATGGTTTTGGATAATGATTGAGAATATTGAAGTCTGGAAGGGTGGCATTGCAGGCGTCCGGAAGGGAGGGATTTGAATAGAATGATGGCATAATTTTGATTTCTCACCTTCCAACATCCTCCGCTTCAGTACAATATTTTATTTACTATTTAAATAGTCTGATGTACTGAATCGATGTTTCCACTGGTATCTCCCGAAAAACAGGAAGGCTGTTAACATACAGAGCTGTGGCAGCCAATTTCCAAAGCGGGCATAAAAAGTCAGCTTGGTTTTATTGGGGATGTTGTAGGTGAAAGCGGTACGTGTCCAGTATGCTGTTTTTTCGATGACTACACCATTAGGAGCTATGATTCCCGAAATCCCATTATTAGCACTACGTGCTATCCAACGATCAAATTCTATAGCTCGCAGCCGGGCATAGGCAAAATGCTGATGATGGCCGCTGGTATCGCCCCACCATCCATCGTTTGTGATGATAGTGATAAAGGATGCTTCATTGAGTACGAACTCGCGAACCCAACTGGGGTACACGGAATCGTAGCATACCAGGCCTGAAGTAACCAGCGCTTCTGAAGTGATATTGTTTGCACGTTGCCCTTTCCCAAATTGCTGGATACTCCCCCAGTCAACCCAATCAAAAAGGTCAATAGTGTTAAAGAAATTTACGAATGGGAGCCGTTCAACAATGGGAACCAGCTTGGCCTTCTTATACACTTCTTTCCGCCCGTCAGGATACACATACAGGGCTGCATTAAAAATGGTGTATGGCTTGCCTTGATAGAGCCCGGTATAGAGCTCCTGAGTATCTTTTGGATACGTTTTCAGGAAGGAAGTCCCGATCAGAAAGCTGGTATTCCAGGCACGGGCAGAATCAGCTACCCTCTGCGAGGAGTACGAATTCATTCGAATAACGCCATCGATGGCATTTTCGGGCCATATAATAAGGTTGGTTTTTGGGGTACGTACCTGTTCAGCCAAAACAAATAAGCTGTCGAGCACTTCGTCTATGCCACTCATTCCTCCAAAATCCTGATAGGAGTCATGATTCGGCTGAACGATGGCAATTTCAACTTTCCCTTGGTTGTCTGCAGAATGATCCTGATCGAAGGACACAAGCGAGAGCAGAGGGAACAGCAGAAAGACACCAATACCAATATAGGCGAGTTGTTTTTGGCGGTGTTTTAAAGCTTGCCAGGCAATGGCTGAGGTCAGCAACACCCAAAAGGTAATACCAAGATGACCGGTAACGGAGATGTATTGTATGAGACTGATGGAATTAGACCATGCATTGCCGATAGCCAGCCAGGGCCAGGATAAATCCCAATGGTGGTGCAAAAACTCGTATGTTACCCAGGCCGAAGTTTGCAAAAAAGCAATAAGGAGGGGAGAAGCCGCCTTATCTTCAAAATATTTTGCCAGGCTAAGCGGAATAGTCATAAGCATACTATTGGCAAGAATAGCTGCAATACCTGCCGGCAGAGAGGCCATCATCAGCCAATAAGTGGTAATGGTATTCCACACTACAAAACCAGCATAACTATAATATGTAGTTTGTTTGTAGGAATTACACTGATTTGCTAAATAGAATAACAAGATGAAGGCAGGAAAGGAGAGAAAGGTAAGATTAACAGGGGGGAAGCTGCATCCAAGCAATATTCCCGCTGTAATAGAAACAGCCCATTTGTTATCAAAGAATGCTTTCATTCGGAATACCCCTTTCCGGATACTACAACTACAATTTCTCCTTTAATGGAATCGCGGTTTTCAAATTCAGTTTTGAGTTCAATAAGGGATCCCCGTACAACTTCCTCATATTTTTTAGTCAACTCGCGGGCAACCGCTGCCATTCGTTCTTCCTCAAAATGTTCACAAAGTTCGGTTAATATTTTCACGACCCGGTGCGGGCTTTCGTAAAAAATGATCGTGCGTTCTTGATCTGCTAATTCTTTTAATCGTTTCTGGCGTCCTTTTTTATGGGGAAGAAACCCTTCATACATATAACGATCGCAGGGTAAGCCGCTGGCAACAAGAGCGGTAGTAGCAGCGTCGGGTCCGGGTATCACTACCACTTCATGTCCTTCTTTGTGGGCAGCGCGGATGGCCAGAAAACCTGGATCCGAAATGCCGGGCATACCCGCATCACTAACTAAAGCAATGTTTTGGTTAGCATTTAATATATTCATCACATGATCAATTTTCTTATGTTCATTATGCTGATGAAACGAAAACGTAAGTTTGTTGATTTGATAAGCGTTAAATAACTTCGATGAAGTCCGGGTATCTTCACAGGCTATATAATCTACGGATTTAAGCACATTAATAGCTCTGTGAGAAATATCGTCCAGATTGCCAATGGGGGTCGCTACGATGTATAGTACAGACACAATATTGCATTAGATTGATTCGGGCATAAGATACAAGCTATTACGGATTTCGAAACACAAAATTATTAAATATTACGTAAATGGATTTTACACCAACAGGTCTTAATCATATTACAATCAGAGTAAACAGAATTGATGCGTCGAAAGAGTTTTATGGGGATATTCTGGGCTTTGAGCTTATACGAACCATGGGACAAAGCATGGCGGTTTATAGAGTGGGAGAAAAAGATACACTGGTTATTGTAGAAGCGGAAACGAGCTACGATCCTACATCACGGGATTTCAGAGTGGATCATTTTGGGTTTTATGTGGATTCTCCTGAAAAAGTGGATGAACTGGCAACGTATTTTCGGGAAAAAGAAGTTACCATTATGAGCGGACCAGCCAATCGAAAACGAGGACGATTCTTGTTTGTGGCCGATCCCGATGGAAACATGATTGAGTATTTTTATGAGGAAGACAAATAATCGGAGGGAGGAAGTTTCACTTTAATACTCAATCCCAAATATACTGGCCAAGGCATGTCTATGGCACATTCACCAGACAAACTGGAGTCATCGGATGAAATACCAAACTCGTCCCACAGGAATCACTTACAACATTGTTGATAAGAGATAGAGGTATTAAAAGGCATCGAAATCACGAACATCAAAATAATCGTTCAATCCATCGTCAGTGTTGATGATGACTCCACCCAGAGTTACAAGCTTATGGTTGCCAAGGGCTCCGGAACAAGCTTCAACGATGGATAGCATCTCCCTGCGGATTTCCTGATAGGCAATTTCGGTTACAGATACTACAGGTTCATCCGATTCCAGAATTTTACCCTGGTGATTACTTAATAAATCCAGCACCAATGCTTGTTGTTGATCTCCCTTTGCATTGAATTTAGGAAGTGCGTGGTTTTTAATGGTGTTCAATCCTCCAATCAGTGAGCCGCAGCAGAAAGAGGATTTGGCCATGGCTTCTCGTTGTACCAGCCCAATACCAGCGGAGGTTGAAAGGCCAATGTGAGGACCGTACATGATGAAGGCAGCTCCATCGTCAGGGATATGGCTTGCAAAAGCATTAAACCCGGTTTTACCGGTAAAAGGATAGCCGGCCAGCCCGCCAAAGTTAAAAGGGCCGGGAGCTGCAAAACGCTGGCTCAAAAATATCAGGGAGTGGTTAAGTTCATCGCTGCAAAAGGAAGTTCCCCAAATCGTTTTTGATAGATCAAATTTGTGTTCATGAAGTTTATTGAGAATGAGTGTTTCAATTTCGGGGATTTCAACTGCGTTGGGGTATAGGTTTTGTATGTCGGACATCAAATATTAGCTTAGTTTTATCTTTTGGATGAAACTACGCATTTACCAAAAATATTCGAACTTTTTGATGGTTTTAGATGCAGGATTTTGATTTATTTTAGAAATTACTCATTTAGACCGGAGGATATATGAGCGAAGAGTGGACATCATTCACCAAACGAATTGTAGTTAAAGCTCCAATGGAGAAATTATATGAAGCATGGACTACTCAGAGAGAGTTAGAGAAATGGTTTCTTCGAAGTGCAGAAAATACTAAACCAGATGGTACAATCAGAGACAGCAAGGAATCCTTTCAGACTGGTGATACTTTTCACTGGATGTGGCATGGTTATCCCGATTCGGTATTTGAAAAACGGGCTATCCTGGATGTGAATGGGGAAGATTATCTGAAGTTCATGTTTACGGATACCTGCCCGGTGGAAGTTAAGCTGGAAGATTTGGGAGACAAAGGAGTAATGGTAGAACTTACCCAAAGCAATATTCCTACCGATGAAGCATCCATAAAAAGACTGTTTGTAGGCTGTGGAGAGGGGTGGACTTTTTACCTGGCCAACCTGAAATCCATATATGAGGGGGGAGTGGATCTCAGAAACAAAGATGAAGAGCTTGCCGGTTTAATAAATGCATAATATGGCAGGCGGCATCCGGGGCATGGCTAATACCTTAGCTTTACCCCATAAGAAATTTATACGGGAATAATCTCATACCATAACTTTTTTATCCGTATCTTCAGGGCTTACTGAAAATCGTGAGTCCACGATAAGACTGGAAAATTGAGACCTCTTCTGGCTTAATCCCCCGAATGTAACGAACCTTTCAGGTTTATAAATCATTGCTGGCCTTTGTAAATCAAGCAGTCGCGCTTGCCTCTTGTCAATAGCTCACCTATATAAAATCATTCCGGGCAAGAATTATGTGCAGCACGAAAATTCCGCGTTCCGGGAATAATTAAATTATTTATGCCATTTAAAGAACTTGGGTTAAAACCCGAATTATGCCAAGCCGTTAAGGATATTGGCTTTGAGACCCCTACAGAAATACAAAAGAGAGCCATACCAACTATTCTTTCATCACAACAAGATCTTGTTGCTTTGGCTCAAACAGGTACTGGAAAAACAGGGGCCTTTGGTTTGCCAGTACTCCAACAAATAGATCCAAATACAAAAGAGGTTCAGGTATTAATCATATCACCGACCAGGGAACTCGCCATTCAGATTGCAAAAGATCTAAAGGGTTTTTCCGCTCATATAAAAGGAATTAAGACGCTGGCGGTATACGGTGGTACTAATATTTCATCCCAGATTCGCGCGCTCAAAAAAGGTTGCCAAATCGTAGTGGGTACTCCCGGACGCATGCTGGACCTGATCCGCCGCCGGAAACTGAATGTTACCAACGTTCGGTCGCTGGTGCTTGATGAAGCTGATGAAATGTTAAATATGGGATTCCAGGAAGATCTGGATGCCATCCTTAAGGATACTCCCAAAGAGAAGCAGACATTGTTGTTCTCGGCAACGATGCCAAGGCAGATCGCGAGGATGTCAAAGAAGTATATGAACAATCCCAATGAGATTGAAGTTGGAGCCCGAAATTCGGCAGCTCAAAATGTAGAACACCATTATTATATGGTGAAAGCCAAAGATCGTTATGAAGCTATTAAACGTATAGCGGATGTAAATCCCGATATTTATGGTATTATTTTTTGCAGAACCCGCCGGGAAACAGCAACTGTGGCATCTAAACTATCCAAGGATGGATATAATGCTGACCTGTTGAATGGAGATTTATCGCAGGGGCAACGTGATGAAGTGATGGGACGTTTTAGAAGCAAAGAACTTCAACTGCTGGTGGCTACTGATGTGGCCGCACGTGGGCTGGATGTTGATAGCCTGACTCATGTAATCAACTATAACTTGCCGGATGACCTGGAAGTATATATTCACCGAAGTGGAAGAACTGGACGTGCCGGTAACAGTGGTATCTCATCAACTATAATACATACCCGGGAAATGAATCGTATTAAAGCGTTGGAGAAGATTGCGGGTAAGAAATTTATCAAACAGGGAGTGCCGGGTGGCGAAGAAATTTGCGGTATCCGCATGATGGATTTGGTTGAAAAACTGCGGGCAACAGAAGTAAATGAAGAACAGATTGAGAAGTACCTTCCGCAGGTATACGAACAATTATCTGACCTGGGATGGCAAGAACTGATTCAGCATTTTGTGTCTATGGAGTTTAACCAGCTGCTGGAGCATTATGAGCAGGCAGGTGATATTAATGCCTCATCCAAAGGATCAAATAAAAAGTCTAAATCTAGATCTAATAAATCTAATAATCGGAATAAAAGCCGTAATAGGTCAAGCAGAGGGCCCCGCAAAGCAGAAGCAGGGTTTACCCGTTATTTTCTGAATATAGGGAAAAGAGACGGTTTAAATCCGGCCAGGCTGATGGGTGTGGTAAACGAACAAATGCATGGGAAAAAACCTGATTTTGGGAAAATTGATATCCAAACAAACTTCTCATTTTTCGAAATAGAAGAAGGTTTTGATAACAAGCTTTTTGACTCTATGAATGGAACCAGGTTTGAAGGCCGGGAAGTAGGAGTTGAAGTGGCCAAACCGGACACCAACGGAAGTTCTGGCAAAGCTAAAAAACCATTCCACAAGAAAGGCAAAAAGAAACGAAACAGAAGTCATGCCTATTCTTAAGTGAAAAGGAGTGATCTAAGAATACATTAGTAAAAAGGCCCTGATGAATCCATCAGGGCCTTTTATTTTGTCTATGATCTTCCACCCTCAGTAGCATGATGTTATCTATTGCATCATCAGTCAGGACTTGGTGAATAATCCGGGTTAAAGCTTGGTTGGGTTTGGGGCATCCCCATACACTTCTTTGGGGTCAAAAATCTTTTCATCTTCTTCGAACTTCAGCTCTCCCCGCTTTTTCTCAAAGTCTTTTCCTGTAGGTACACTACGATAGAAACAGGAACGGTAGCCTACATGGCAACTGGCTCCATTTCCTTGTACTTCTACCCGAAGCCACACACAGTCCTGGTCGTCATCAATGCGCATTTCTTTAACAATTTGTGTGAGCCCGCTGGTAGCTCCTTTATGCCAGAGTACCTCCCGGCTGCGGCTGTAGTATACTGCCTCTCCCAATGTTATGGTTTTCTTAAAAGCTTCTTCATTCATGTAACCATGCATGAGAAGCTCACCTGAAGTGAAATCGGTAGTAACTACCGGTATTAAACCGTTTTTGTCAAATTTAGGAGCCAGGTCGGTACCTTCTTCAACCTGTTCTACTGTTATGCGTTCTTTAAAATTGATATTGCTCATAGTATCTTTTGTACGTCGTTCTGAGTTATAGCCTGGAACCTGCAGTTTTGCGGGACTCTGTGTTGGCATCCCGGGATGACGGTTTTGTTCAATTTTCGATATTCAATGTTTGTGTTCAGAATCTTTTTGAGGAACTGGGTCATGCCCATCGCCGCCCCAGGGGTGGCAACGTCCGATTCTTTGTATACCCAGCCAAAATCCTTTTAGGGGCCCCCATTCGTTCACGGCTTCAATCATATATTGTGAACAAGTGGGGGAGTATCGGCAACTTTTTCCCATCCATGGGGAAATTGCAGCCTGGTAAAAACGTACAAGACCGATAATGAGGTTGCTGAGTATGGATTTCAGCAGCTTCATCAGTCAATGGTAAAGGTTGTGCCGTCTTTACTGTCCATCAGCTTAACTCCCAGCTTGTCGAGATCGTCGCGAATCTTGTCTGAAAGTTCAAAGTTTTTATCGGAACGAGCTTGCGTTCGTATTTCAATCAAAAGTTCTACCAAGCCGTTTAGCGTCTCTTCATTGCTGCCGGAGGCCTGCTTGGGCCAAAGGCCTAATACCTCTTCAACAATACTATGCAGTAAAATTTTGAGTGTATCCAGGTTTTCGGGAGCTTGCCCGTTATTAATATTTTTTCTTACCTCCTTTAACTGATCAAAAAGAACAGCAATAGCCTGTGCAGAATTAAAATCGTCATTCATGGCAGTTTCAAAAGCATGTTTTAAACCATCCAGGTCAAAAGCTGTGCCACTACCGGGCTCGGCTTTATCTATAGCCATCACCATAGAATGGAGGTTTTTTAATCCAGCTTCTGCAGCTGAAAGAGCTTCTTCAGAAAAATCGGTGGTACTTCTGTAATGGCTTTGCAACAAGAAAAAACGAATCACTTCAGGGGGCCATCCACGGCTCAGTAAATCGTGATTACCTGTGAAAAACTGATCCAGGTTGATAGCATTGCCCAGCGACTTCCCCATTTTTTGTCCTTCAAGGGTCACCATGTTGTTATGCATCCAGTACTTTACAAAGGGAGCATCGTGGGCACACTCAGCTTGTGCTATTTCACATTCATGATGAGGAAACTGATTATCTAATCCTCCACCGTGTATATCAAAGCTTTCTCCAAGGTATTTCGTACTCATGGCTGAACATTCTACATGCCAACCGGGATAACCTATACTCCAGGGAGAGTCCCACTTCATGATGTGTCCGTCGTCTGCTTTTTTCCAAAGGGCAAAATCTTCAGGATTCTTTTTGTCTGAGGCTACATCCACACGTGTACCCGACTCGGCGTCTTCTGTCTTACGACCACTCAATTTTCCATACTCTTCATCCGAGGAGACATCGAAGTATACATTTCCGTCTGCGTTGTACGCATGTCCTTTTTCGATGAGCTTTTTAACCATTGCAATTTGTTCAGGGATATGTCCACTGGCTCTTGGTGCAATGTCGGGGCGAAGCACATTCAGCTTATCCATATCCCGGAAGTAGGAATAAGTATATTTTTCAGCTATCTCCATAGGCTCTACCTGTTCGATGCGGGCTTGCTTACTTAATTTGTCTTCACCTTCTTCAGCATCACCTACAAGGTGGCCTACATCGGTAATGTTTTGTACATAACGTACTTTATAACCAAGGTAACGGAGGTAGCGCAATACTACATCAAAAGATACATAGCTTTTGGCATGGCCCAGATGGGGATCTCCATACACTGTAGGTCCACACACATACATTCCCACATGAGGGGCGTTGAGGGATTCAAAAAGTTCTTTTTCTCTACTTAGTGTATTATAAACGTGGAGTTTGTTTTTACCTTGGTCAGCCACTGCGTCTACGATAGGTCGGTTTTTGTTGCTATAAAATCGATAAACTTCCGTTGTGTATTTTCGTTCTTAAAGGCTCCCCTGAATTCAGAAGTTATAGTACTACTTGAGGTGTCTTTTATGCCTCTTGTTGATACACAAAAGTGTTTACTGTCGATGTAAACAGCAACATCTTCGGTTTCGAGTGCTTCTTGCAGTTCATCTGCTATTTGTAATGTGAGTCGTTCCTGAACCTGTGGGCGCCGGGAGTAGTAATCTACAATGCGGTTAATTTTAGACAAACCGATCACTTTTTTACCGGACGATATATAGGCGACATGAGCTTTTCCTATAAAAGGCAGAAAATGATGCTCACAAAAAGAGGTGACTTGAATATCCTTTTCGATCACCATGCCGTTGTAGTCGTAATTGTTATTGAACTGGCGGGCAAGGGGTTTGTTTTTGGGATTAAGTCCCTCGAAAATCTCTTTTACGTACATTTTGGCTACGCGGTAGGGAGTACCTTTCAGACTGTCATCTTCAAGATCAAGCCCCAGTGTATGCATAATTTGTGCAAAATGTTCCTGGATGATTTCAATCTTTTCATCATCTGTTTTTTCGAAAGCATTCTCTCGTAAAGGGGTTAGTTCAGCCGTACCGATGTGGTCTTCGCCTATTTCTTCGGCGGTAATTTTATCTAAATCCAAATTATTTAAAACTTCTAAATGTTTATTCATTGGGAAACAGGAACATTATTCCTGTATTTGTGTGGTTGCAAAACCGAAACCCAAAGTTAAGGGTTCCAGCTATCAATTAACAGTATATGCATATTGAAATAATCGATGGAGATTATTGTCGTATAAAAAAAGTATTATTCACTAAACGAGAGCTTTGAAAAACCAGGGATTTTGTTCAATCTGAAAGCCAGAGGGAGGCTGAAACCACAGGGTATAATTCATATTCGAGGATTTCAACCGACCGATAACGCAGATATTGAGCAAAAGACGGTTTTGCAAAGCTATCTAAACACTCATACAAAGAACTCCCGATGATTAAGCATATTGTGATGTGGAAACTAAAAGATGTTGCCGAAGGTAAAACCCGGGATGAAAATGCCCGGATTATGAAAGAGATGCTGGAAACACTGCCTCCTAAAATTGAAGAATTACAACAAGTGGAAGTGGGTATTAACATTCTTCATGGAGCTGATCAATCGATTTGTGATGTAGTTTTAACCGTGGTATGTGAAAATAAGGAAGACCTCCAGGCTTATGCCGTACATCCGGATCATCAGAAAGCAGTAGCTTTTATTAAGAAGGTGGTGAATGAACGCAGAGTAGTAGATTATGAGCAGTAATGAGCCCGACCCAATTGAACTACCTATTGATGGAGTGCTTGATCTTCATCATTTTAATCCCAATGAAGTGGGGGATTTAATTCCGGATTATATAGATGCTTGTCTTGAGCGGAATATTCATTCTCTGCGAATTATCCATGGTAAGGGTAAGGGAGTATTGCGACGAACGGTACATGCTTTGCTTCAAAAGCATAAAAAAGTAAAATCATATCGTCTGGCTACCGACAGCAGCAGCTGGGGAGCTACGTTAGTAGAATTGCAAAATAACAATTAATCTACTTTGGATACCTTGTTGTTACCTTTGGTGTATTCTTCGCCAGACTCAGGGCAAGTAGCGTATCCAAAGGCATTGAACTCAAGGCGGTGCCCGTATTCACTTACCCAACCAATTTGTTTTCCGGGGTTTCCTACTACCAGGGCATAATCCGGTACAGGTTTGGTAACTACAGTGCCGGCTCCTATTAAACTATAGGCGCCAATTTCATTTCCACATATAATAGTGGCATTGGCCCCAATAGAAGCTCCCTTCCGTACAATAGTTTCAACATATTCATCCCGCCGTGCTATTGCACTTCGGGGATTTATGATATTGGTAAACACCATAGATGGGCCCAGAAATACATCATCCTCACAGATAACACCGGTATAGATAGATACATTATTTTGAACTTTTACATTTCTGCCAAGTTTTACCTTCGGCGACACTACTACATTTTGGCCAATATTGCATTGCTCTCCAATAACTGAATCGGACATGATGTGAGAAAAGTGCCAGATTTTAGTTCCTTCCCCAATCTCTACGTTATCATCAATAACAGCCGTTTCATGGGCAAAGAAATCGGAACCCAATTCTTTTTTTACTATAGTCTCTTTTTCCATTGTTTATATTTTTATCCTCTTAATCCTCTTTCTATTATGCCAAGTATAATAAATTTAGAATTTGCGATAAAATCTAATTGGCTAAAGTATAGCAACTTATCTGTTAAAGCAGAAATATCAGTTTGTGTTTCAAAAGCTATCAAAGGTTACTTATTTTAGGTTTCTTTTTAAAAAAGGAATACCCTGAGGCCGTTTCTTAGCGTTTTTACACCACTAATATTTCAGAATGAGCAGAATAGAGTTGAAAAATATACTACTGGGTCAATGTGAACGCATTAACCGCAAAATCGATGGCCTAAATAAATATAGTACACAGTTTACCAAGGGAAGGGTAGCGGTATTCATTTTAGGAGTGATCTATGCTTATTTTTTTTATGGGATCCTAAGTGATGGGTACTATTTACTTGGGTTAATGATTTGTACAGTTGCTTTCCTGATTTTGGTTGCCCGCCATTATAAGGTTCATCAGTCTATTGAAAAGTTCGACCATCTTAAATCAATTAAAGAAGATCATATAGCCCGGATGGAATTGGATTGGGATAATATCCCGGAAAGTGAAATTCCATTTACCAATAGCGAACACCCTTTTGCCAACGACCTGGATATTATAGGAAGGCATTCTATACGGCAATTGGTGGATACTTCTATCTATGAAGGAAGTCATATAAAACTAACGGAGTGGCTTACCACAGAGCATCCCGATAAAGTGGAAGTAAGCCGAAGACAAATGTTGGTAAAGCAGTTGTTGCCATTACAGCTTTTCAGAGATAAGCTGAGGATGATTGGGCTTTATACAACCTCACATACTTCTGAGAAAGACTGGTCGATGGAGGAAATGCTGAAGTGGTTGCGCAACCCGGTTAAAACAGGCTTTAAAAAACCTCTGATACTTTTGGGCTCGTTGGCTGTATTAAATATTAGCTTTGGTATTATGGCGCTGGCAGGGGTGTTGGGGATTACTCCCTTTCTGGTATCTCTGCTTGTCTATTTAACGGCGTACAAGCTGAATAGCGATAAAGTATCCGGTTTATTTGATGCGGCTTTTCAGCTGGAAAAACTGATGAATCGGTTTCGGGCACTCCTGCTCCACATAGAAGGATTTGATATATCTGATAAAAAAGAATTGAATGAACTTTTAAAAGTATACCATGAGGAAGATGCCAGGCCTTCGGTATTTTTAAAGAAAGTAAAGAGGATTGCAGGCGCAGCTTCTTTACAGGCTAACCAGGTATTATGGCCACTGGTGAATTTGGTTATACCCTGGGATATGTACTATTCCATGAGACTGGAATCCCTGAAACTGGAACTGGAGCCTAAACTCACCGTTTGGCTGGATATTTTTTATGATCTTGAAGCTTTGAATTCGCTGGCAAATTTTGCTGTACTCAATCCGGATTATTCATTCCCATGCATCGAAGAAGATCCGGAGTTTTTGTTTAATGCTGATGAGCTCGGACATCCGCTTATCTCCAGCTCCGAGAAAGTGACGAATGATTTTTCGGTACACAAGAAACAGGATTTGTTTTTGATTACGGGCTCAAATATGGCTGGTAAGAGTACTTTTTTGCGTACGGTGGGGGTGAACCTTGCTCTAACCTTTGCCGGAGCTCCGGTTAATGCACGTTCTCTTAAAACCCGGTTGTTCAGGCTCTTTACAAGCATCAATGTAGTGGATTCTCTGGACGAAGGCTTTTCCCATTTTTATGCGGAAGTAAGAAGACTGCGACAATTGCTTAATGCCTTGAATAAGAAAGATGAGATTCCACTATTCTTTTTCGTGGATGAAATTTTCAGGGGAACTAATAATAAAGAACGCCTGATTGGAAGCCAGGCATTCTTGAAAGCAGTAGCAGGAAAAAATGGGGCGGGAATGGTTTCAACGCATGACCTGGAACTTGCAACACTTGAGGAAGAAGTTCCTCAGTTAAGTAATTTTCATTTCGAAGAGACCATTGAAGACTGTAAAATGAGTTTTGAATATAAGCTGAAATCCGGACCGTGCCGCTCCACCAATGCTCTCCGGATTATGGAAATGGAAGGTTTGCCGGTGTAGAGATTATCGTATCCTCAATTCATGAAATCACCATCTTCCCAAAAAATTTAGTCACTGACCCCGGATTATTTACCAAACCCCATTTTCCTGCCCCCTTCGGGGGATGTAGTGATCATTTTTCCTTGACAACTGTCCCGAACGTAGTGCAATCAGCTTATACACCTTAACTTAACCCGGATTATTCACCAAGAAATTTAATCGTAGGCAAGGCGAAGTGGAAATGGGAACGGAAGGGTACTGTGGTACCCTGAGTACCCCAATTTTCACTTGAACGCAGCGTACGGGGAAATTTCGCCACCTAATCCGTACCTCAAAATTGGGCTATTACATAAAGCAATTCAACGATAATATATTCAAGTATATAGATCGCCATTTTGCATCCATTCGTGAATAATTCGGGTTAATACAGAAACACTCTGCTCTTAATTCATCGACCGGTGATCGGTCAGATCGGGTACGGGCTTGGTTCAACTTCATCCATCGCCCGTAAATCGCTACCTTGCTAAATCACAAATCGGTCAATCAAATATGTTAGATACCCTCTGGAGTATTAAAATAGATTCTCACTCCTTTTCGCGAATGACTCCTGTTGGGATTTCGGATAGGTAGTCTTTTGCAAATGCTTCGTTGTTCAAAGCAATTGCTAACCGCTCAATGCGTTCACTTATCTTTCCTATACCCGAGTAAAATTTTTCTGTAACCTTTGTTGTTCTCCTCAGTGTACATTAACGGGACAAAACAGCTACGGTGGATTCAACTTCGGATAAGGCAATTATGATGAAAGTTAAGCAGGGAGACCTTGATAAATTAGGTCTGCTGTTTGAGCGATATAATCGTCCGTTGTTTAGTTTTTTCTACCGTATGTGCAAAGAGTCTCAGCTTAGCGAAGATCTTGTTCAATCGGTATTCGAGCGGATGCTCAAGTATCGAAGTACATATTCAGGCAATGGAGCTTTTACTACCTGGATGTTCAGCATTGCAAGAAATGCTCATATCGACCATTACCGGAAACAAAAGAGAAGGGCAGAGTCGGATGAGGAACTTGATGAAGAACGTGTAGGGACAGCTCCACCTGAGTATGCAGAAAGAGATGGAAAAATACGCAGGAAAGAAATCCTGGAACAAGCTCTCGACCAGCTGGATGATGATAAAAAAGAAGTCATAGTATTGAGCCGGTATGAAGGGCTTAAATACAAAGAGATTGCAAAAATACAGGACTCCACTGAAGGAGCTGTAAAAGTAAAAGTCTTCAGGGCAATAAAAGAATTAAGAGATATTGTAACCACACTTAGTGAGGAATACAGTGATGAATGAAAAACATGAACAACTGATTGCAGATTATCTGAAAGGAAATCTGGATGAACAGGGCAAACAAAAGATAGAAGAACTGCTGGCTAAAGGTGAAATTGACTTTATTGATTTCAGGGCTATGGAGCAGCTATATGATGAGCTTAAGATGGTACCAGTTCCTGAACCGGGGCCGCAGCAAAGTAGTCGCTTCTATGAAATGTTGGAAAAGCAAAAACAGTTATCGGCCCTTTCCATCACGGAACGTATAGCTGTATTCTTCAAAAAAGGGATAGCCCAACTCACCATGCCACGCCTGGCTTACGCCTGCCTTTTATTAATAGCAGGAGGATTCATTGGTGTCCAGTTTGGAAACAATGATGAGGAAATGGAGCAGCTTTCTACCCAGATGCAGGAGATGCGTCAAATGATGATGATCTCAATGTTAGAAGGCCCTTCAACTACCGATCGACTGAAAGCTGTACATATAAGCTCTCAGATAACCTCGGCCGATGACCAGGCTGTGAGTGCGCTGTTATTTACCTTGAATAACGATCCCAGCATAAATGTTCGGGTTCAGGCTATAGAAGCGTTAAAACGATGGGGCAAGGATGAGTATGTTCGGAAAGGATTAATCAATGCTATTGCAAAACAGGAATCCCCCATTGTAATTATTGAGCTGGCAGATGCCATGATTGAGCTGGAATTGAAAAACTCGGCCAAAGAATTTAAGCAGCTGTTGGAAGAACGAGAGTTAGAATATAATGTAAAACAAAAATTGGAAAGCAGTATTGCTGCATTAAGTTAACAGAGCTATGAAACATGCATTGATGGTATTATTACTCGGAGTTATAAGTACAACTGTTGTAGCTCAGTCTTCAGGAAACCCCAATAAGGTAACTGAAGATATAGAGATGAAAATTTCAGCTCAGGAGTTTAACAAACAGACATTGTTCCATATGAAGAATGTACATGGGTCGGTCAGAGTAAAAGGCTATGGCGGTGATGATATTATGATCAGCGGTGAAAAAACTGTTTGGAAGAAAAAGGGGACATTGACGAGAGAAGATCTCGACAAAATATATCTGGAGAAGGTGATGGCACAAAATAATTTGTATGTATATATACAGGCTCCGGGGGTAGAGGTAAATATTGATGATGGTAAACTACATTACCATGTGCATATGGGAGACTGGGAGGATAGCAGATGGGGTAAATGGGAGGACAAAAAGAAGTCGGATCTCAGGTTTGAGTTTGAGCTTGAATTAAAAGTACCCCATGCCCTTATGGCATCGTTTTCTACCATAAATGGGGGAGAGGTGGTAGTTGAAAACATGACCAATGGTGTTCATGCAAAGAATGTAAATGGCAAGATTGTACTAAAAGAGATTGCAGGGCAAACAGAAGCAACTACAGTAAACGGAAATATTGAGGTGTGGTTTGCCAAAAGTCCCACATTAGATACCTGGTTCAGGACAGTGAATGGTACAATTAAGGTTTATTCGCCAAAAGATTTATCCACTGTTGTAACCTTTAAGAGTTTACACGGTGACCTTTATACAGACTTCGAAAATATTGAACATTTGCCCAATCGACTGAACAAGAAATTAAATGATGAAGGCACACGATATAAAATTCATAAAACAGCTCCCATAAAAATAGGGGATGGGGGACCAGAGATGAGTTTTAAATTGGTAAATGGAAGCGCCTACATCAGGCAAAGAAAATCATAATCAAAAAAAGAAATAAGACAATGAAAAAGGTGAAATATTATCTATTAGCGGCATTATTTATAGGCTTGTTGTCAGGTTCAGTATATGCACAGAGTGACTTAAAAGTACCACTTTCGAATCCCGGAAAAGCAGGTAAACTTATAATCAGTACTGTCTTTTCAGATGAAATTGTGATACGCACCCATAATGATGATAACAATGTTGTTATTAATTACAGCGGAGACGACGGCGATGATGAAGGTCGTGCCTATAAGGATGGTCTTCGACGTATTTCTACCGGAGGGGTGGGATTGGAAGTAACCGAAGAGGGTAACGAGGTTCGCATTCAAACAAGCCCAATGCCAAGTGATCTGGAATTAGTGGTATATGTACCTAAAAAGTTTTCATTAAAACTAAATGCAACACAGGGAGATGTAGAAGTGGACGGGCTGGAAGGAGAGCATGAAATAAGTGCTGTAAATGGCGATATAGATCTCACGAACCTGTCAGGTTCGGCCGTGGTGAATAGTGTGAACGGCGATATTAATGTAGATTTCAATCGCATTACACCAGATGTACCCATGTCGTTTACGGGAGTAAATGGGGATATGAAAGTAACCTTGCCGGCTAATGCCAAATTCTCAGTTAAGATGAAGACCGAATGGGGCGATATCTATACAAACTTTGATATGGAAATTAATCGCTCATCGAATGCAAAAGAGGTGAGTGAGGATGACGGCCGTTATAAGGTTGCAGTAAATAAATGGTTATACGGAGATGTGAATGGAGGGGGGACAGAGTTCTTGTTTAAAACCCTTCATGGAGATATTTCAATTCGTAAAAAAGAGTAAATCGAAGTAACGAAAATTACTTCCACTCGTCTAACAGGAAAATAATAAAGAGAAGGTTATAGGCACTACCCCGAAAGGGAAATATAGGCTTCAGAATACTCAAAAATACTTAAATCCTATGAAGAAAGTTTTACTATCCATGCTATTGGTATGTCTTTGTTACGGGGTTAATGCCCAAAATTCTTACCAGTCTACAAGGAATATAATTAGTATGAATGATCTCAGATATGGAGATCAGCCCAACCCTAAAATGAATGCTGTACGTATTGATGATGGCTCCATCATTGATCTTAATGGCGGATTGGATGAATCAGTATGGGCTCTTGCCCCGGCTGCAACCAGGTTTACACAAAGAACTCCAAATGATGGAGGCAAACCTTCTCAAAAAACAAAAGTTAAGCTTTTGTATACAGATGAGGCCGTATATGTTGGTATTATGGCTTATGACACTGCACCCGATTCAATCATGAGTTCGCTCTTTAGGAGAGATGGTTCTGAAGCCAGTGACTGGGTATATGTAAGCTTCGATAGCTATAACGATCAGCGAACGGCTTTTACTTTTGCTGTAAACCCCAGAGGAGTCCAAAAAGATGTGTTGTACTATGACGACACCAACGAGGATATCCTTTGGGATGCGGTGTGGCAGGCAAAAACAAAAATATTGGAGAATGGATGGTCGGCAGAGTTACGTATTCCTTTGTCTCAACTTCGGTTTAGTTCAAAAAATAATGAACAGAGCTGGGGAGTGAATTTCCAGCGGAGAGTTGCCAGAAATGGCGAAGTCTCATTCTGGGCGCCTACATCACAGGATGATAATGGAATGGTTTCTTTATTTGGCCGACTTGAAGGAATATCAAATCTTGAAGAGCCCCGCCGACTTGAAATTTCTCCATATGTATCCAGTAAAATAATACGGGTTCCGGAATTTGAGACCTCAAATCCATACGTAAGCCGAAATGAATTTACAGGTAATATAGGTGGAGATATAAAATACGGACTCACCTCGGACTTAACCCTTACCGCAACAATTAACCCGGATTTTGGTCAGGTCGAAGCTGATCCTGCCGTAATCAACCTTTCGGATAACGAAAATTTCTTTGCTGAGAAACGACCATTCTTCCTTGAGGGGAATGATATATTCCAGTTTGGAGAAACCAAAACATTTAGCAAGGCGGGAAATCCACTTACGTTTTATACCAGAAGGATAGGCCGTAGCCCGCAGGGAAGTAGTGGTCGTGCAGAAGTAAATGCAGAATATACGGATGCCCCAGGTTTTACAACGATAGCAGCTGCTGCTAAGGTAAGTGGTAAAACGGCCAATGGATGGTCGCTGGGCTTTATGGATGCTTATACTCTTAAGGAAAATGCTGATTTCACTACACCAAATGGAACAGAAGGGGCGTTTGCAGTAGAACCTGCAACCAACTATATGATAGGAAGAGCTAAAAAAGATTTTAATGGGGGAAATACATATTTCGGTGGATTTGCCAGCGCAGTAAACCGCAATATTGATGGAACCTATTTTGAAGATTACCTCAGATCATCAGCCTATGTTGGTGGGGTAGATTTTGAGCATAATTTTAACAATCGCAACTGGGTAGCAAGTGGTAATGTTGTTTTTAGCTCTGTTTATGGTTCTGCAGAAGCTATAGAGCGTACACAACGTTCTCCGGTTCGGCGATATGACCGTGTAGATTCTGATTATCTGTCGGTGGATCCAAATAAAACAAGTCTTAGCGGGTATGCCACTGAGTTGAGTATTCAAAAAAGCGGAGGGGAAGACCACTGGATGGGTTCTTTCACCTATTCGGATGTCAGCCCTGGCTATGAAACAAATGATCTTGGATTCCAGAATCGCGCAAATTATCGGATGATGCATGGAGGCGTAGTTTACAAAGAGACAAATCCTAAATGGTTACAGCGATATGAAGTTTGGTTGTACACCGCACAAGGTTGGAATTATGACGGAGACCGAATTAACAATAATATAAGTACCGGTGGGTTCCTGAGCTTTAAGAATCTGTGGACTTTAAATTATAATGCAAATTATAATATGAAGCAGTATATGGATAGCATAACCCGTGGGGGGCCTATTATGGAGCGTCCGGAAGACATCAATTTTAATATGAACCTGAATACAAACCAAAATAGGAAAGTCTCCTTCCACTTAGGTTCTTTCCAGCGTAAAGATGTAGAAGGTGAATTTGACCACAACTTCTGGGGTGGGATAACCATATTACCAACTACTTTTATTCAGCTATCTGTTTCTCCGCAATTTTCTTATCAAAATGATACCGATCAATATGTAACTACGGTAGCAGATGACAATGCCAACCAAACATTTGGGAACCGATATGTATTTGCGGATATCAAACAGAGATCGTTATCAGCTAATATTCGTTTAAATTGGACATTTTCTCCAACCATGAGTTTGCAAACATATATCCGGCCATTTATCGCTTCAGGTGATTATTCAGCATTCAAAGAGTTTAAGAAAGCCAAAACTTTTAACTTCAACGAATACGGCACCGAACAGGGTACTATTTCAAAAGAAGAAGGAGAGTACACGGTAGATCCTGATGCTGAAGGAACTTCACCTGAATTTAGTTTTCGTGATCCGGATTTCAATTTTAGATCCGTTCAGGGAAATGCAGTATTCCGTTGGGAATATACTCCCGGATCAACGCTATTCCTGGTATGGCAGCAGCAACGCAGCGACTTCTACCAAGGCGGAGATTTTCAACTGGGAAGAGATTTTAACGGTTTATTCTCTGCCAAACCAACCAACATATTTTTAGTGAAACTGAGTTATTGGTTTGGAAGTTAATAGCTCTGATATTTTATAAATATGTAGCGAGAAGGGATGCCATTTGCATCCCTTTTTTTAGCTGTATACCTAAGCAGGAAACAGAAATATATATTGGTTCAGGCTATACATCAGTCATAAGTTTTAGTATGTTAGTTTGATAGAGAGCTTTGAAAAAACCAGACATTGGCAAAAGACCGTTTTGCAAAGCCTTCTTATAATAAAACCCGGACTCTAAAGTTTACATGAACTTGATGAAGACGGATTAAATAAAAAATAAGCATGAATACACATCAATTATCAGCACAGGAAGTAGAATCGATACAGGCCAGTTTTATTAATAAGGTATATGGCTGGATGTGCCTTGCCTTAACCATTACAGGTTTTGTAGCCTTGCGTGCACAAAGTTCAGAAATGTTGATGAACATATTGGCAGGGAATCAACTTCTGTTTTTTATGATTGTGATAGCTGAATTAGGGTTAGTAGTATGGCTTAGCCGGTCTATTGATCATATGACGTCTAATAAAGCAGTCGCTTTATTTTTACTGTATTCAGCCCTGAACGGACTTACCTTCTCTATACTGTTCCTTGTATATACTTCGGCGTCTATAGCATCTACGTTCTTTATCACAGCCGGAACCTTTGGCGCTACCAGTGCTTATGGCTATTTCACCCAAAAGGATCTGTCTTCCTGGGGAAATATTTTATTTATGGGGTTGATTGGTATCATTATAGCCAGTGTGGTAAATATGTTCCTGGCCAGCGAAGCCCTGTATTGGATGATAAGTTATGCAGGTGTTTTACTGTTTGTAGGACTTACTGCATATGATACTCAGAAGATCAAAAAATTGAGCCTTCAGATAAAAAAAGACTCAGAAGAAGGCCGGAAAGGTGCTATTATGGGGGCTCTTACTCTTTATCTCGATTTCATCAATATGTTCATCTTTATGCTGAGAATTTTTGGTAACCGGAGATAGTAACCGGTCTGAATACTCCACTATTCCAAAATACCCTTCAACTCAGATTCATTTAAAAAGCGTCCATTTTTTATCACGGCATGAATACGAGTAGTATTTGAAATGTCATCCAGTGGATTTTGATTAAGAATGAGGAGATCTGCTGCCTTCCCCTTGGTGATATTTCCAGGACGATTATGCCCGGAAAAGAATTTTGAGGCGTGAATTGTTGCTGTTTGGAGGGCTTCCAGTGAACTAAGTCCGGCCGCTTGCAGGGCTTGAAGTTCTTTATGAAGCGACTGCCCGGGATACACAAATGAGTTATAGGCTCCGGCATCCGATCCTGCTAAAATGGTTACACCGGCGTCATGTAAATCTTTAGTGATTTTTTTAAAATGTTGATTGAGACGTTCTTCAAAAGTTATAGCTTGTTGATCTCTCTGTTGGGCTGAGTTTAGCCTTCTGTTATAGGTTTGCTGAATGTCCTGCGGGATATATTTCAGAAAATCATCCTCACTATGATTTTCTTCATGTAGATAACTGAGCACATCATCTATATATAGCGTTGGAACTACTGCCACTTTATGCGCTTTCAATTTCTGATAAAACGCTTTAGCCTTTGCTTCATCATAGCTGTTCAATAACTGTTGTACAGCAGTCCAGAAGCCAATGTCGCCATGTTGTACAGCCAGGGCTATTTCTGCTTCTTTGGTGGAAGCTCCCTTCATCACATAATACAAATGCTCAATTCCATCCAATCCGGCTTCCAGGGCATCATTAATCAACACAGTCATAGGCATATGCCCGGTAGTTTTTAGCCCTCGTTGTTCTGCTTGTCGCACAATCTCCATATAAGCCTGGGCAGAAAGCTGGCTGTCATAAATCTTGACGTAGTCTGCATTCAAGCTTTGCAGGCTATCCAGAGCTATGGATACATCGGCTTTATTTTCAACCTCAAGAGAACCTTCCCAGGTGCCGTTAGGTCCATCCAGTTTAGGTCCAGAAGTGAAGATAAAAGGCCCCGTCATAGTATCCTTTTCAATTTGTTGCTTCCATTCAATAACAGAGGATGTCAAATCTCCACCCGCATCCCGCACAGTAGTAACACCGTGAGCTGGAAACAGGGGTAGCAGTTTTTTATTTGAAGAAGCTAGTTTAGTGCCTCCTCTTAAATGAATATGCATATCCCAAAGACCGGGTATTACATACTTTTCATCCATGTTTATGACAGTATCGGCAGCGGGAGTTTGAGTGCCGTCCTCAAAAATTTCAGCGATTTCTTCGTTTTTAATTACTATGGATTGATCCATATGTATAGAGCCCGTTTCTGTATCCACAATATTAAGTCCGGTCAGTACATATTGGTTGTGGGATTTTGGGCCATTTGGCATGCAGGAAGCGATAGCAAAGAAACAGGCGAGCAAAAGGACAGTGAGAATTTTGGACATCATAATGAAGGGTGTTTTTATCTGGAGCAGGTATATAATAGTAATTCTGAACTATTGCGAGTATCCAATTTTTGACTCATAGAGCCGCAAAGAAATTAAATAGGGAACACAGGGGCAGCTAATGTTTACCATATTACACATAAAATTGTTTGCTTTAGAAGGGGAATAGTTTTATTATTGCAACACAGTCGCAATAATATGGAAAGACGAAAAACACAATCTACAGAAGAAATATTGTCAACACTGAAGGACACTGATTTCGCTCTGAGCCATAAGATGATTCAGCAAAGGTTGAGCATTGAAGTTGATCGGGCTACTATCTACAGGGTTTTGAATCGATTCCTGGAAGATGGTATTGTTCACCGTGTGATTAGCGAAAATGGGAAACAGTATTTTGCGTTGTGTGAGGATTGTGAGCGAAACGATCATCACCACAACCACTTTCATTTCCGGTGTAACAAATGTGGCAAGGTTGAATGCCTGGCCAGGGAAGTAGATATACAATTGCCGGCAGGCTATACAGCTGAAAATATCAACAGCCTGGTTACGGGTATTTGTGCAAGTTGCAGATAGGAGGGAAGGGATAATCAAGAGCATGAAAAATAATAGAAAAGAAGGTAAGGGTTTTTGGGATAGATTAGGTATTGGCCTGTCAGGTTTGTGTGCAATACACTGTTTGCTGGTTCCGGTATTTGTATCTCTGATCCCACTTTGGCCTACGTTCGAAGAGTTCCATGAATACACTCATTTAGTCTTTTTTATAGCAATAGTGCCGGCTGTTGTTATTTCTTTGCGAAAGAGACACGCTTCCCGCAAGATTTCCTTTTATTTATTTGGGGGCCTGCTCATTATTTTTGTGGCTTGGTTCTTTAACCAGCAGTTCGGAGAGTATGGGGAAGCAGGAGTTACACTTGCAGGAAGTGTATTGTTGATCAGGGGGCACTGGCTAAACTATAAGTGTAAGAGGTTTTAACATAATGGATGAACTCAGGGATATTCCAGCTTTGTTTTCTCCGCTATAAGTTTAGCTACTTTTTGAGCGCACCCCCAGCTTAAGGTAACCCCGGCGCCTCCATGGCCATAGTTATGAATAATGAGTTTGCTATCCTTTATTTCACTTTCTAATCTCAGGCCGTTTTGCTCATCCCGAACATATCGATAGCCGACTAGTCCTTTTTTTTGAGGGAATTCACTGAGAGTTATTCCGAAGCTGGATTGGATGATTTCATCATTCATAGACATAATCTGGGCAGGAAAGTCAGTTCCATTTAAATGTACAGTAGGGGGAGAAGGCATTTCACCTTTAAATGTTAGTTCACGGTCAACAATGCCTTTGTATCTGCTGCCTCCCAAAATCCACCCATCTGTTCGGGGATAGCAATACACATCAAGTGCGTTTCCATGTTTGTTTTGATACCGTTCCCGGGGCGGGGTAAAGTTATAGGAAACCCTGTGTCCATTCGGATCAATAAGCAAGGGGGCATCAAATACTTTAATAAGATGTCCCTGGTATACAAGTCTTTTGGGGTCATTAAAAAGCTGTAAAGCCCCCAGCTCTGAACAGTTAATCAGGATATCCGTTTGTAATTGAGAAAGTGTTTTAGGAGTTAATTCTTTAATGGTGAGGATGCCTCCTGCTTCTTTAAAATAGTTGAATAGGGCCGGAAAATAGATTTTCCAGTCTGCAAAATAACAATTAAAACTCCAGCCGGTGTGTATACCGTATTTGGGATGAGCAGGGTGCCATCCGGAATGGAGTTTTTCCCATGGGCTGAAGTTCTCCATTAAATCGGCATATGCAGGAAGGGGTTTGGGAGTAGTATAAAGTTCAAAATGCCGGTTAATGCCGATACCGGGAAATCCGGATTGATATAAGTATTTAAACCGGCGCTGACTTTCTTTAAAGAGGTTGGTGGCAGAGGGGGAATACACAGAATGTGGAATAACAGAAGCAGAGGGAAATAAGCTGGCAAAGGCAGGATCCATATCAGATTTAAAAGGGTGATGTTTGCTGATAATCTCAACCTGAAACCCCAATTCCTGAAGTATAATGGCGGTACTTAAGCCGCTAATACCGGCGCCAATGACCATCAGTTTAGGTAAATTTGTCATCCCAATTTTGTTTATATCTGTTAGAAATATTCTTCACTATCTTAAGTCAATTTAATTGTAGGAAATTATATGTTTTGCTTATAATAGGCTATCATCTAAAAACGGCATATTTTGAGACGATTTCTATTATCCTTTTCAGTTCTCTTATTTTGGTTATGTAGTGCATGTGATTTAATCTCTGTTGATGATCCTGTCTCTGAATATCCATATCTGATACATCCCGTCCCCATGGATAGCCTGCAGAAGCTGAATGACGAATTTCATGCTCAAAACTCAAATCATATCTGTTCCACCCTAAATGAATTTGGCATGACCGGCTTCAGTCGGGTGCTGTTTCCAAATAATGAAAACCCATGTCTCAGCAGAGAAGTGGTGCGGGTAGAGATGACGAATCAAGACACCGTGGTACAAGCAGCTCAAAAAGCTCTTATCAACAATTCTGTATACACAGGTGTATCAGATACCACAGCCTTAAAGGTGAAAGAAATAAAGCCTCTTTTTGGGTGCACTATCTGTGAAGGTAAAGACGTAAATAGTGTACCTATAGAATGGAAAGTGACATTTGAAGAACAGAAGATTGATTCTCATTTGGTTCGGAATACATCCATCTCTGTAGTGATAGATGCCGAAGGGGTAAACCGAATATGGGGAAATTGGTACTCAGATATAAAAGGGCCGGCATTCCTCAATTATGGATATGTGCAGGCAAGAGAATCGTTTGTTGGATGGAAGTTTGATATGAGAGGGTACACAGGAGAAGAAACTATATATACAGTAGAGCCAAAAGACCTGAAGGGCAAACCAGTCCTTGAATATTACCCCGTTAAAAGAAACGATATGCTGGAGATGAGGCAAGTTTGGAAGGTACCTATTGAATGTAGCACAAGTGCCTACGCAGGGTGGTCTGGATTTGTAGATGTAATGGATGGGACACTGATAAATATTTTACCTAGATAATGAGTATTATAAATTTATGAGGACGAGTTGTTCAAGTATAAAAATTTTTAATGGTAACATAATTGAGTTTCATAACTCTTATCTTTTACAGGTTTAATATTTAACATTTAGTTTAGGTTAGAGCAGTTTTGACTAAAAAAATCCTTATTGTTGAAGACGACATGATCATTTCTCTTGTAATAGAGAATATGGTTAAAGAATTGGGCTACCAGGTTATTGGCAAGACAGCCTCAGGAGAGAATGCCGTACAGTTGGCGGTGGATCATGAACCGGATCTTATTCTAATGGATATTCGGTTGAAGGGACAGATGGATGGTATTGAAGCAGTACAGAAAATAAAAGAGCAATTAGATACCCACGTTATATACCTGACTGGAAATTCTGATAAATCAAACTATGATCGCGCAATTGCCACCGAGTGTGTCGATTTAATTTCTAAGCCCTTCACAATAAGAGAACTTACCAATTCTTTAAAGCTGGTTTCTTAATAAGCCTTTTTGCATCTTTTGTTTCATTGAATCGTAGCAGGCATTGCTTACGAAAAAAAAGAAAGATCTATGGGCACAAAGTTTCAAAATCTACGCAACAATATAGAGGACCTGGAAGACAGTGATCAACTGGATTTAGATTCGGGATCCCACACAAAAAGAGTCGCTGGACATTCTAATAGAATATCCAGCTATATTTTGCTGTTCGCTTTTTTGGCAACCCTGGTTTTTTATGCCGGAAACCGGGCTGACTTTTCCAATTTTAATACCCCCATTGAATTTATTGAAGACTTGAACAGGCCGAGCCAGGACTTGCTGAACGGTATGGGGGAATGGATGGCTGAAATGGGCTATGGAGAACTCACCGATGAAGAACTCATCGATTTGAGACAAGAAGGAGTAACTGCTACTTTTACCTCAGAAGTTAGAGAAGCAGGTTTCACGGATATAACCCTTGATCAACTGGTAGAATTAAGAAATGCAGGTGTAACTTCAGACTATATAACAACAATACAAGGGGCGGGTTTTGCTGACATAACCCTGGATGAGTTAATTAAGCTTAGAAATGAGAGGATAAGCTCCGACTACGTTAAAGAAATGGTTGATATTGGATATACAGGGCTTACCATAGATCAGCTTATTAATATGGATAATGCAGACGTCGGTACTGGTTTTACACGAATGATGAAGGAACTGGGGTATGAATTAACTCCGGAAGATTTAGTGAGATTGAGAGAGAATGACGTTACAGCATATTTCACCAGTAATATGATGGATCTTGGATATACCATTGAAGAACTGACAATAGATGCATTGACCCGCATGAGAGGTATAGGTGTTACCCATGGCCTTGCAGAAAGGCTTATGGATGAAAAAGGCAGCAAACCTACCATCGAAGAACTAATCCGGGATAGAATTAGTAACCAATAGGGCAGATGCCTTCCGGGTGGAACAATAAAGTATAAAGCATGTTTCAGTTAACAACATGTAATAAAATACTTTACCAATGAAAAAACTGTTTATTGTATCTACAATTATATTAGCCTCTGCTCTCACCTTTGAGGCTTATGCACAATCATTCATGATCAAAGATAAATCTGGGATCGGTCCCAAAATTGGATACTATAAAGCTGTTGACGCCGGAGAAGGAACCATGTTTATTGGAGCCCAGACACGCATGAGGGGAAAATTTATTGGATTCGAACTTACTGCTGAGTACAGAGGAGAACAAAAATATACGGCCACCGGTGGTGACTTTACAGTAAAACAAGTGCCTGTAACTGCTTCACTGATGACATTTATACCGGTAACTTCAAACTTTAATCCGTACGCCCTGGCTGGTTTAGGCGCTTATTACACCTTTTATGATTATGACGGAGGTTTTATAAATCCCGGAGATGATTCTGAAGTAAAGGTTGGGTACCACCTGGGGTTTGGGGCAGATTTGCCTTTACATGTTGCTGCTGCTGCTTTAAATATAGATTATCGTTATTTGTTTTTGCAGGGGAACGATGATCTTGCTGACAAAGAATTCAGTGGTAATGTTATTTCAGCGGGATTAACGTTTTATTTCTAAGAAATAATATTATTTTCAATCCCACTATAGCGATATAGTGGGATTTTTTTATGTCAACACTTAAGCACAAAGCTCTAAAATGTCGGAAGAAATTGTATTACCTGAAGTAGAACTCAATATTTATTCACCCAAAGATCCTACTGAAGTTACAGTTGTAGAAAATTATATCTGTACTATCGAGAATAGCCCGAACTTTGTGCGGCACCTTACATTTGATGTATCAGGTACCGACCTGGAAGGCAGGGTAAGGGTTGGGCAATCTATAGGGATATTGCCACCGGGAGTTAATGAAAAGGGACGGCCCCATAAACTACGGTTGTATTCAGTGTCATCTCCTACGAAAGGAGAGAATGGAAATTCAACCTTGATTTCTACAACGGTAAAAAGAACAATCGAAGAGTTTGAAGGAAAGTTATATACAGGAATATGTTCCAATTACCTGGCCGATTTGCAAGTAGGAGACAAGGTAAAAGCTACAGGGCCAAGTGGCCGCCGATTTTTACTCCCGCAAAATGCCAACGACTTTAATTATGTACTTTTTGCTACAGGTACGGGTATAGCTCCTTTCCGGGGAATGGTTATTGAACTGCTGGAATCCGGTTTTAAAGGAGATTTAGTGCTTGTGTTTGGGTGTCCTTATCGCACCGATCTTATCTATGCTGATTTTTTCAGGAAGATGGAACAGAAATATGACAACTTTCAGTATATAACCTGTATATCCCGCGAAGATCGCAGAGCAGATGGAAGTAAAAAATATGTTCAAAGCTCTATAGAAGATTGCCAGGATCAGCTTTCCCCAATTTTTGAAAAAGAAAACACTTTAATATACATTTGCGGTTTAAAAGGGATGGAAGCAGGGATTTATCAAAACCTGGCTATTCAGGGATTTGATGAGTATCTCGTTATTAAACCCAAACTGGAAACGATCGCCCCCGAAGACTGGAAATGGGAAGACATGAAACGCAATGTAAAGCCTTCCACCCGAACTTTTGAAGAAGTGTATTAGGGGAAAGGACACTTCTTAGATCAACAATATGAAGACTGAGACTGCTGCGTACTCCACCTCACTTGGGAGGCTGTGAGAAAATACCAAGTCAAATACATATCGTAAAAAAAGTACTTTTTAGCTCCCAAAAATAGGATAACCTCATGGTATTCAGTATCTTACAGAAGATATATTATTCCCAATAACCCTGTTATTATGCCGTACATTCAACCTCCCGATCGCCAGCAACTGACTTTTATGA
>VEMX01000004.1 GCA_009711805.1 Balneolaceae bacterium
GTAAGTCGATTCCGCAGTAATATGAATGGATACCCGTATATACGTTCATGGTTTTCCTCCTTGGGTTTGTTATGAGTTTTTCCAAGCCGTAATGTACGAGCTGGGAGGAGGCCATGAATAATATCAACCGCATTAACGGCGGACGCAGACGTGGCTTTGATTGAATTTATTGCCAATGATTGTTCAAATGAGTAGCTGATAAATAGCATGACATAATTTACACATTCTGTAGCATAACGTTGTTTACACTTTTTAGTAGACTCACCTGGCGTAAGCGTCCGCTTGTGCCACCTCTGCACCATTGTTGTAGCACATATAAAATGTGCGAAACATTACATTGATAATTTAAAAACTAAAAAGAAATGGGAAAAAAAGGAGCAATGCCAAACTTCAAGACAGTTGACGATTATATCGCCAATCAAACAGAAGAAGCACAAACAATTTTACGTGAACTAAGAAGTCTAATAAAAGAGGCAGTTCCAGAAGTAGTTGAGATTAAGAATTATAAAGTTCCCTCATTTACTCTTATTCCAGGAACAAAACCGGAACAACAAATGATGATAGTTGCTTATGCTAAATACGTTAGTTTTTATCCTTATCAAGCCACTATAGACCATTTTTCAGACGAGTTAAAAAACTTTGAATTGGGAAAAGGGACTGTAAAGTTCCCATTTAACAAACCTCTACCAAAAGAACTGATTAAACGCATGGTAATTTTTCGAAAGGAAGAACTATTAGGCAAGTAAAAATAAAATACCTCACCTGGCGCAAGCGTCCGCTTGTGCCACCTCTGCTCTGCCACTAAGCATACCAAATAACATTCGTTAAATTGATCCCTGTAAGGAATAGCATGCACAGCTACCCAGCAGTGTGGTTTATGTCTTAACGCTTCATTACCTCAGCTTCTTCACCCATTGCCCTGAGACGGTGGGGTTGGTTATGGAGTGAAAAGGCAGAAGGCAGAAGGCAGAAAAAAGTTCAATAAACTATTATTCAGCCGCCCCGCCTTCAGCTAAAATAGCTTTCGGAGGACAGGTTTATTTGAAGGTGTTTATTGAACTTTTTTGAGCTAATTAATTGGTTTTAAATGTTTAGACTGGATTTTAAGGGTGAAAGACATATTTTTATTGCGTGATGAAATGTTCATCAATACTATGTTATGTTGCTTAAAAATAATTCAATTATGAAAACAAAACTCATACTTCTACTTGTCCTAATATTTACATCTTGTGCTAAGGAAACTCAGCAGAATCAAGAGAGCGATCTTGAAATTGATGAAATTGTAGACATTAGAATTTATCCAGAGGATCAAGTACGATTCAACGGAAACATGATCAGTGAATCTGGTTTATTTAGTCATATTCAAAGGCTAAATGTTTCCGAAGGTACAAGAGCGCGAATAATTTTTGATGAGAATGTTTCATTTGGCGTCATTACCAGTACCCAAAAACTACTCTATAGAAAAGGAGTTAAACAAATTAATGCCAAAGGTCTTTCTTCAGAAGAATTTAGCAACTATGATGATCGTGTAATTCACATTGATATACTCAATACGGATAAACTTTTTTTTGAGGGAAATCTACTGCATCCAGAAGATTTAGAAATCGCATTGAGCAATAAAGACTTACCAGATAACATTGAGTTTATTATTTCTGTAAGTAATGATGCTTCTTTCGGAGCTGTCTATGATGTGCAAAAATTATTGGCGCTAAATGATTTTGACAATATCTCGAATCAAGACTTTAAGGAGTATCAGTATTAAACTTTCCCGCAACATAACCTCTTTAAAAAGGACATTGTCAAGGGCACATAGTTTCCCCACCGTAGATGTTACGTTTCTCTAATACTCATTATAGCAAAATGCCGTTTCATCCTCTAATGGCGTGGCCGGTCAGGTGATCTTTCCGGCGCTACCGGCGTTCCCCCGAAGGGAAGTCGTTGGCTCAAACATCTTTACGGGCTTATTTCTGCCACTCCGGGCAGAACTGTTCCAAACCGTTGGAACCATCCCAGATCTAAAACCGAACCAACAACTCATTGTCCCAATCAAACGGTGCGAGCCTGGCTGCCTGGCGGGGCAGCCGCTCTGTTATGCGCCCGGGCTTATGGGTTGTGGCTATTCCACCAGTCGGCCACCCAGTACCAATAGCTGGTGCATTCCACAACGGCCTGAACCGACTGCCCGAATTGGGAAAAGAACCGACCCAGACTCACCGGAGTCGTGGATAGCTTCTGCTCATCCAGTAATTTCCCATTGTCATTGATGGCTACAAGTGTCATATTTCGGCTATGTAAATCGATTCTTATGTGAATCATGATGTCCTCCTTAGTTTTGTTATTGGGGAATAACTAATCTAAGTGGGGACATCCTTTTTGTAAAGATCAAGCCCATTAAGCGGACAGGCCTCTCCAATTTTTGCCCGCTTCCCTTTTATTAGTTAACCTTTCAGTTGTAACAATTTTCAACACGTTGGCGCCTGCAGCTTATACGCAATGTCGATCTTTTTTCTAAACAAAAAATCAGATCGATCGTAAGGAGTCAAATTATTTAGAGTTAATAACAAAATATCATTGCTATCAAAGAAAAAAGAATGATTAAAATATTTCTGCTTTCATTATGCCTTATTTTTATCCTTACGAGCGTTGCTACTGCTCAGGAATTAAGTGACGATGAAAACAATATCGCTAAACAAGAATATCCAACTGAAACTCTTTACAGATTATGGCTTGAATATCAAAAGGATGAAAATTCCTTAGTTAGATTCTATAACTCACTGCCCGGGCAGCATATCATTGAACCAAATGAAAAGAATCCACATGAAGTTGTTGTAACGTACTTTGCAAAGGGCAATGATGATACTGAATATTTCATGCAGTCTGGCGGGCCGGATTTCTACGGCTTAAGATTCCGGAAGATCGGTGATAGCCCTTATTACTATTGTACACAGATAGTTCCCAGTGATGCTTGGTTTAATTATGGCATTAATGAATTTAAGCGATCAAATTCTTCGAATGAAAGTGACCTCTACCAAACATCTATGAATCATGTATATGATGGCGCAATTATTGGACCTGATGCACCATTATCACAATATGTTAATAGTTCGTCAGCTATTCCAAAAGGAGAACTTAGGGATGAAAGCTTGTTCAGCAAATTTATGGGTGAAGAACGAAAGTTGATTGTGTATTTACCTCCAGGATATTCTAACAAAACAACCTATGATCTCGTTATTCAACTCGATGGCCAGAACTATTTAGGTAATGAGAATAATAGAGAAATTTGGCAGGGATGGACTCCCATGCCAACGATACTTGATAACCTGATTGCGGAAAATGATATATCACCAATAATAGGTGTATTCATTATTAATCAGGGTAATCGTTCTGAAGATATGTTAAGTGAGAATTTCTCTGACTTTATTGCATTAGAGGTATCGTCTTGGGTTACAGAAAATTTTTCTGTTTCAGATTCTTCGAAAATTATAGTTTCCGGGCCAAGCCGAGCTAGTTTTGCAGCAGCCCAGGCAGCCTATAAGTATCCTGATATTATTAATGGGGTGCTCTCACAGTCTGGTTCTTTCTATTATACGCTTAAGGAGTCCGAAAACTGGCCTATATATCCTGAATTTGAAGGAAAACTTCTTGATGATTTTAAGAAGTCAGAAAAGCTTCCTATTCAATTTTATCTAGAGGTTGGTCTGTACGATCTTGGGCTTGGTAGAGTAGGCATGAACCGACAGTTTAGAGATATTCTCGAGCTAAAGGGATATAAGGTGCATTACAATGAGTACAAAGGCGGGCATTCTCATTTGAACTGGAGACACACTTTATCAACTGGTTTAATGCATTTGTTGAAAAAATAAAACATAACAATACGTTTTTCCTAAGGAGTCCTTCGGACAAATCGGGCGCTCTGAATGCTCGGGACAGGCTGGACGGGGTTCGATCGAAACTTGATTGCAAGAATTTAATTTCGCTACTTCAACCAAATCATAATCCCCACCCGTTTAAGCGCGGGCCGTTATGCTTCTCATTTACTTCCCTTTTTCTCTCTTTTAGTCCTTTCCTTTATAAATTTCACTCAGTTTCTTAGCTCCCTGCCCAAGGCATGGCTACGGCAAAACAACCAATCTAAAATTAAGAACAAACAGCTTTGCGGTATTTGAGAAATAACCCGTACCTTTAGCGCTAAATTGAGGTAATATGAACATCACCATAGAACAGACGAACGGGCCCTTTGATTTTGAGGCCAGGAATGAAAGTGGGGCTGTGTTTCCGATTACTGCTTCTGAGAAAGTGGGCGGATCGGGCAAAGGCTTTCGCCCCATGCAGCTACTGGTTGCAGGGCTGGGCGGCTGTTCATCTATTGATGTCATTAAGATTCTTCAAAAACAACAGCAGGTAGTTGAGGGATACCGGGTAGAGTTGCAAGCCGAACGGCATGAGGACAAAGTGCCTGCCACTTTCAAAAGTATTACTGTGCATTTTGTGTTGAAAGGCGACCTTTCCCCAAAGAAAGTTGAGCGGGCTATTTCGTTGAGCCTGGAAAAATACTGTTCAGTAGCTAAAATCCTGGAACCTACCTGCACTATTAATTACGATTTCAAAATTCTATAAACTCCCCACCTATGAAGGATAAAGGACAATCCACCCAAGCGATACGAGCACAACTGGAACGATCTCAGTTTAGCGAGCACTCGGTGCCTATGTATATGACCTCCAGCTATGTATTTGAAGATGCTGAAGAGATGCGGGCCATGTTTGCCAACGAGATTGAAGGCAATGTATACAGCCGGTATTCCAACCCAAACAAGGCAGAGTTTATACATAAGATTTGTTTGCTTGAGGGAGCTGAGGATGGCTGGGCGATGGCGTCGGGGATGGCCGCTATTTTTTCTACCTTTGCCGCATTACTCGACAGCGGGGACGAGGTTCTTTCATCCCGTTCGGTGTTTGGTTCAACACATAAACTGTTTACGGAGATATTTCCCCGGTGGGATATAACCACCAATTATGTATCCATGACGAATTTTGATGAGTGGGAGGATGCCATCACCCCAAAAACAAAAATTCTATACCTGGAGACACCTTCAAATCCTGCCCTGGATATTATTGATATTGAGATGGTTGGGAAGCTGGCCAAGAAACACAACCTTATCTTTATTGTAGATAACTGCTTTACAACCCCCGTTATCCAGAATCCGATTAAATACGGTGCTAACCTGGTGATCCATTCTGCCACCAAGTATATGGATGGACAGGGACGCAGCCTCGGTGGTGTTATCGCGGGTGATGCTGACTTGGTTGAGGAAGTAGGAGGGTTTGCACGGCATTCGGGTCCGGCGCTTTCTCCGTTTAATGCGTGGTTGCTTTCAAAGAGCCTGGAGACTTTGCCCCTGCGTATGGAAAAGCATTCGGAGCAGGCTCTGGAAATAGCTCAGCGTTTAGAGGATCACTCCAATGTAGAGTGGGTTAAATATCCGTTCCTGGAGAGCCATCCCAATTATGAGACGGCTAAGAAGCAGATGAAGTACGGAGGCGGCATTGTTACCTTTGGTATAGAAGGCGGGCTGGAGGCTGGTCGTGCATTCCTGGATGCCCTGGAGATGCTTTCGCTCACGGCCAACCTTGGAGATGCACGAAGCATAGCTACACATCCGGCTTCAACCACTCATTCCAAACTCTCGGAAGAGGAACGCCAGAGTGTAGGGATTACCCAGGGACTGATTCGCATTTCAGTAGGGCTTGAAGATGTGGATGACATCTGGGAAGATATTGACCAGGCTCTCCGGCAGGCGGAATAAAGAGCGTTGTTCAAGGAAATAAATGCCCTCCCTTTTAGCAAGAGGAAGGACTCGTTGATATACAGGTAGTCAGAACCCTCAATATAAAAGTCCCTTTTGAGGAGTCTCAGGCTTTAATAAGGCCTGGTATCCCACCGACGCGGCAATCTCCTAAAATATGCCTGGAATCTACATCAACGCTGATCCCGTTAATTGCCATGAACAGGGAGATCGCCGTGTACTTTCACCTCACCTTGCCGAAGGCACCCCTTATGGGGAAATCCTCTCCTGGAGGAGAGGACTTGTTGGCTACCCAATAGATTGTTTACTCACTGTTGAGATTTTGGGATCTATTGAAAAGCTCTCTCCTTTCCCCGTGGGGATGAGGCTTTTATTATTATCCCTCCTCGTCCCGTAACGAGGGAAAGTTAAAAATCGGCCACTACTTGTTGAAATTTAACCCAGGTAACAAAACTGGCTGTATCAGCTTGCGAGTTACAGATGGCAGCTTCGAAGCATGCATTATGGAAGGCTTTTAATATAGGTTCATCAAAAATTTTATCGGGAGATGACAGAATTCTTTTGTCCAGTATTTCAGCGTCATGGCTTACTATAAACTCAATAACAATACGTCCTGTTTTTTTTCCTCTTAATGCTTCAATGGGATACCGGATGTTTTTGCCTACTTCTGGCTTATTGGTTAATACAGGTTTTTTGAAATTCTCTTTACAAGATTGAGGAGTTGAAAGGGATGCTTCCCAGTTTTTTGTATAAAAAGTAGCATTCGAATTAGAAGCTGTTTTTCCAGAATGACTACATGCTCCGATAAACAATATTAAAATCAGAAGGGTGGATAATTGACGCATGGCGTGTGGCGTTGGCGGTTATTGTTTAGCTAATTCAGCTTCGCTGGCTATAAATCCAAAAGAGGCCCAGTTGCCGGCATCGTATACATTCTGCCAAATCTGGTAGGCGCGGTCTTTACGGCCATTGATGTAATGCCAGTTTCCAAGCCCATAGCCGAGGGTGGCATTCTCCAGGGCCGTGGCATCATCATCAAGAATATCCTCAGGGGTAAAAACACCTTTAAACACTAACAGGAGCTGATGGTAACTGTCATTTTCGATGAGCCCCATATCAGCGTCTACCGCCTCCAGCATCTTTCCCGCCTGTACATCATCTCCCATTCTTCTCAGCGACATATAGTACCAGTAAAGAAAGGCTACCAGCATGTCATCATTTTGAGCAGCCAGTATTCCATTTTCGTAGGCTTCGTTCGCTTTTTTATAATCTTCCTTCAGGTAATGAGCCAGCCCAAGATGGTACCAGGTATTCGTTTGAAGTGAGCTCAGCGGGGTATTTTGGGGATTCGGGAGCCCATCCTGCTCAATAATATCTTCTTCTCCATTAAATAGTTCGGCAGCTTTTTCAAAATCTTTGATAGCACGATCAAATTTCCGCAGGGTGATGTAGCGGTGTCCGCGGTGGCGGTACAGTTTGGGTTCAGTTGGAAAATCTTCGATGGCATCCGAATATATATCGATGGCCGAGCGGTAGTTGCCGTTATAAGCGGCCAGCCGCCCTTGCCAGATCAGGTGTTGTGTGATAAGAGAATCCTGCAATGCCTGTTTGCTGAGGGAGTCGATACGGGAGACGAGTTCTTCGGGAAGTGTTTGGTTGTCAGAGCGGAGAGAATCGCCCAGCAGAGAGATCGCTTGAACATTCAAAGGCAATTGTTGGGAAGAAGAGGACTTATTTGTGCAAGAAATAAACAATAATCCAACCAGGATAACACATGCAGTTATAATTCTCATAGCGATAAGAGGTTTTTTGGAGCTCTGTTTCAGTAGCTCAAATATAATAGAATAAGAGAATTATGTACCATCTATCTTCACGATGCTCTTTTCTTTACAGAAAGGTGTAGATGTCAGAGAGTTTGAGCCGGTATATGCGATTGTTGAAAATAGATGAAGGTTAATCAGAGCTGTAGATCAAAGGTGAGTTCTTTATCCTTTCGCAGGATGGTTATAGTGGTTTTTTGTCCTTTTTTCAGCTTGTTCAGTGCCTCCATATATGCATAGATGTCAGCCAGGTCTTCTCCCGCTATTTTGATAATGATATCACCAGCTTGTAAACCTGCTTTTTGAGCGGGGCGGTTTTCTGTTACACCGGTTATCTTCATGCCTTTTCCATCATAGCCGTAATCTGGCAGTACTCCCAGGGTAGGTCCTTCAAGGCTCATGGATTGTTGTTGTTTGCCGGGAGCTTCAACAAAAGCAAAATCAGCTTTATCTATAGAGTCGAGTTGCTGAATTACCCGCGCAAGGTGTTTCAAAGCCAACACTTCTCCTTCAGCATTGATATAGTCAGTATCATCCGAAGGTCGGTGATAATCGGCATGGGTATCGGTGAAGTAGTGAAGTACGGGAATGTTCTTATAGTAAAAACTGGTATGATCGCTGGCTCCCGTGCCTTCTTTAACTAAATCCAGGCTGAGAGAATCCTGATTTGTTTGCTGAAGGATAGTCTCCCATTGTGCTGTAGTACCGGTTCCAAAAATCATAAGCTGCTGATTGTTCATGCGTCCAATCATATCCATGTTAATCATGGCAAGTGCATTGTTGAGGTCTGCGGTGGGGCTGGAAACATAATGAGCTGAACCCAATAACCCCATTTCTTCGCCGGAGAAGGCTATAAAAAGAAGATCAGTATTGGGACGATTACCCGAGAAGTATTGTGCAAGTTCAAGAAGACCGGCTGTACCCGATGCATTATCATCTGCGCCATTATGAATACGGGCTTCGCCACTGTAAAGTGACCCAAAGGCTCCTTTGCCCAGGTGATCGTAATGCGCACCAATTATAATGAATTCGTTCGACTTACCTGTACCCTGCAGCATTCCCACTACATTTCTTGAAATTCTTTTTTCACCTGCAGAATCTGATTCATTGGCGTGAGGATTATTCAGCATTGCAGTATTAATAGTGAACTCCTGGAAGTAGGTTCGGTCATCTCCTGCCGGTTCAAGTCCATAATCACGAAACAGATCGGCAATGTAATTAGCGGCTATAGCTTCTTCGGGGCTTCCCGCTTCCCGGCCATTTAGGGAATCACTTGCCAAATAGGTGATATGTGAAACTACATCTTGTGCAGAAATACGGGTGGAGGCAGGGGGTTGGTTGTTGGATTGCGGTGAGCAGGAGATGAGTAATATTGGGATTAGGCTGCCTACAGAAAGAAGGTGTTTAACAGATAGCATGAGGAATGTATTAGATTGTTTGTGCAAGTTATACAAGAGGGACAATGTAAGGGCTATTTCGAATCATCAAAATAACAAGAAAAGAAATTGTAATGCCAAGATTTTACAGTTTTTGGTAAGAAGAAGTTATGCAGGGAAAAGGGATACTATAGGAGAAGCCGAAGGAAGGGTAAAGATGTGTAGCTGTACCAAACATCATAAAACCCCAAACCGGGGTTTTATGACACAGTATATATTTATATTATTGATGCGCTGGCTAAAGACGCACAGTAAGGCCGGTTTGAATTACGGAGA
Source organism: Balneolaceae bacterium (assembly GCA_009711805.1). Taxonomy (GTDB): domain Bacteria; phylum Bacteroidota; class Rhodothermia; order Balneolales; family Balneolaceae; genus VEMX01. The sequence continues at coordinate 9,337 of VEMX01000004.1, forward strand.
TCCCATAGCCTAATTCAAGATAGGCCCCAATCTTTTCGGTAAAGTGATACCTGCCCCCGGCAAAGAAAGAATAGGTAAATCCTCCTACGGATGCATTTGCGGTACCTGTACCTTTCCATTCTGCAGATGCTACATTATAGCCAAGCAAGAGCCCGCCATAGGTGTCAATGTTCTCCACCATTTCTTTATGGTAGGTGCCGCGGCCACCAATGATTAGGTGAGTGTATTCCCATTCTCCAACGCCAAAATTTTCTGAAGTGCTGGCATAGCCGCCGTAGCCGCCAATGGTTACATTTTCGTTGATTCCATAATCTACGGAAAGCCCGAAAGGCATACCTGAACCCGTTAAATTTGATGCAAGGCCAATGCCTGCATTGATGTCTAATGATCCTTCGCCGGCATATTGTGCAGTAGCGGCTGCTGGTATTAGTAAGATAGCTGAGAGTATAATTAAAAGATGTTTCATATGATCCCCACTTTGTTAGTCTATAATATTCATTGTTAATGGCCTTAAGCCGCTATCAATATCATTATAGGTTAGGGCACTTTATATACTCCATTCTAGGTATTTTGCAGGAGACTATCCCTCTTTGAAATATGCGGAGAAAGAGGTGTTTGGTTCCTATTCCAACATCCTCCTTCGGCTGATTATGCCGGCAACTACCCCTTGTCCGTTAATCACATTAGATTGTATACTGGGAAGTCCTATTTCAAAATCATTAAATCCTTTAAAGTCTGGCCATTCCGGGCCGGCGGCGGCAATAATCAATTCCCTGGACACCATGTTGATGGCGCTTTGTGATACTTTAATAGAATCGGCTATAGCCAGCATGTCATTGATATTAAACCTCATTTTCCCATCAGCTCCTTCATATAAACTGTTTGTATGTGGGATAGACATGTCAAAATAGACTTTAGTTTCACCCGTAGGCCCCGTTCTGACAAAAAACCTATAATTGACCTGTGCGGCGGCAAGTCTGTCAATACCATTAAGAACAACTTGGCCAAATTCTTTGTTTGTTGAATAAGTAACTTCAGGTTCCGGGAATATATCAGGTAAGGTGGTAGTGGCTTCACTAAAAACTCCATCGGGTCTTTCTACCCGTAGCCTGTAGGTTTCTTTTGGGTATAAGGGTTCATCAGTCCAGTAATTCCAGGCAAGAACTCCATTGTCATATGTAAACAGCGAGTCATGAAGAGTGACTTTTTTATCATCGCTTAATCGAGTTAATGTTACGGTAGCATTAAGTGGTTTTTGGCTGTTTAAGAAAAGGGAATCAGCTATTGGCATAACCCGAACCCACTGAGTGTCTGCCAAGGCATCAAGAGCACCAAAAATGGAATAGTATTTAAGTTCTTTATCCTGTATTGGATCAAAGGTGTTCTCGCATGATGCTACAAACAGAAAGCTCCCAATAAATATGATGAAAAGGTTTTTGAGGGTTATTTTTTTTAGAAATATCATAGCGTCTCCATTTTTAGTGACATATAGGGATAGAAGGGAAGCTGATCGATTCTTCTATGCCTGTATATATCGTAATAGAAGATGTTATTTTGATTGTAGGTATTAATAGCCCCTGCCTGAAGGCTTATTTGTGCTGAAGAGAGTTTAAAAATTTGTTCCAAAGAAATATTTAGCGTGTGAAAATCAGGAAGTCTGTTGTTAAATGGTTTGTCGATAAGCGCGCGTGGCGAGCCATATTCATTTGTTACATCCGGCAGTAAGTCATTGTATTCCAAATACGAATCAAAGCCATACGGCTGTGTGTAGGGCAGGCCGGAGCCATATTTCCAGTTCATGTTAAAAGAGAAACCTTTGATGTTAATTCCCATTTGGGCATTAAGCTGATGTCTGCGATCGTGTCCGGGATGATATTTTTGTTTCTCTACTCCAAACCAAGTTGTAAAATTACTTTGTTCAGTTTCATATTCGGTAGTAGAATATCCATACCCCAATGAGGTATAAAAATGGTCACGATTATACTTGAGTTGTACATCAATCCCCTCTACGGTTCCCTCAGCTAATTCAAGCTGGGTGCCGAATTTTGCAAAAGTGCTCCATGCCGCTATAGGAGTATTCTTAAGCCATTTATAGTACCCTTCAACCGATACATCCAGGAAGTTGCCAATAGGTTGCCTCCATCCCAATACTGCATGCACCGCTTGCATTTGAGCATTTCCTTTGGGGATAGGCATCCAGGCCGAAAAAGAGGAGCCGGCATCTCTAAAGTCAGTGATACCTGCAATTGGTTGAGTATACAAACCAATAGAAGCATTTAACTCCTCGCTTGGTTTTTGACGGGGATGCCAGGAAAGTTGTAGGCGGGGTTCGATAGAGGGTTTGAATTTTTTCAGAAAAACAGACCCACTAATGCCGGGTTGAATTTCTAATGTTTCCCCAATCTTGAACATGGTTTTTATATAAGCTCCGGATGTTATAAATACGTTTTCATCTTCTTGCGTATTGAACAGCAGATCTGAAATGTCGTGGCTAAGCCATCTTAGATTTGTGAAGAAGCCGTAATCCAGTCTTACTTCCTTTACAAATTGAGTTAAATTCAATTTTGTATTGAAGTTGGTGATGTTGGAGTAGCGTTCGGGATTTTCCTCAGTTCCAACCTGATTGACGGAACGGGAAACAGACACATTTAATTCTGTAAAGGATACTGAACTAGATTCGGATATTCCGATACAACGCTCTCCCAAAACAAAATTTTTCCAACTGAAAGAATTGCCATATTCATAGTCCAGCTTACCGCGGTCATAGGTTCTCATAAAAATGGTAGAGCAATTCCCGCCATTATTGGTCTTGTTGCTTATTTTTATGAGCTGACTGTTAAAACGCAGAGGTTGCTGTCCGCTGGGGTATAGCTGGCTGGCTTGTTCAATTAGTGAGCCCCGCCCGAGTATCATAAAGGAGCTTTTTCCTTTTTTTAATGGACCTTCGGCAAAAATCTCAGAGACAAAGGGGCTTACAGAAGCTGAGACCTTATGTTCATTATAGTTGCCATTTCTGAGCCTTACATCTAACACAGAGGAGGTTCTGCTGTTGTACTCAGGACCAAAGCCTCCGGCATAAAAATCTACGTTAGAAACTGCTTTTTCAGGGAAGACAGAGAAAAAACCAACAATATGGAATGGGCGATATACAATGGCACCATCAAGTAAGGTCAGGTTTTGTGAAGGAGTTCCACCCCTGACAAAAAACTGTCCACCCCGGTCACCCGTTGCCACCACTCCGGGCAGCGTTAGCAGATAGCTCGCCAGGTCTCCACTGCCAGCCGGAGTTGGAACCCGCTTTAATTCGGTACGGGATATTTTTTGTTGCCCGGCATCCAGATCTTGCTTTCTTCGATTGTCCGTGATGTAAAGTTCATCCAGATCCAGTTCGTCTTCTTCGAGTGCGACACTATGTACGTATTTTTCTTTTGTCCAGCTAATATTTAGGGTGTCAATATGCGTTTTGTATCCAACATAGCTTACGTGGAATATATATTTTCCCGCGGTAACGGTACTAAAATGATAAAGACCGTTATTATCTGTGGCTGTACCCTGTACCGCATTATTTTCTAAACTTTGCAGAGATACATTAGCCATACCCAGTGGCTGCCCGCTGGATTTGGCTGTAATAATACCCGTTAAGGTGATGGACTGAGCATTGGCTTGAGAAGAAAAGAGCAGACAGAAGAAGAAAATCAGGAGCTTGGAAAAATTAATATTTGTATTCATCTAATTTGTTTTTCTGATGTTACCAGATTAGAAACATTAGGAATTAAATAATAATCAAACAATTAAACTAATCGCATATCTATGTTATAGGCTTGGTGTCGCAAAAAAATGTAACGGACAATAAAGAATTTGAATGAACGGAGAGTAGATTTTGTCTTGGAAATCGTATGAATGACCGTGTTTACACACAGTGAAGCCAATGAGAGAAAATAAAAGAGGGAAGCGCTACGGAAAAAGTCAGTGTATGAGGTCATTATATTAAATAAAAATCCCTTTTGTTTAGGTGAAAGGAGCCCTATTTTTAGCTGCCGGAAGAGGGACACACCAAATAAAGAGAGAATCAAAATTATATGTGGTTTGAGTGTTGATATACACAATAATAACTTCTATCTTATTCGACTTTCCAACTTAGCAAATTCAATAAGAGTTTAATCGTGGATACTTTAAGTTTTAAAACGTACTCGGCAAAACCCGCTGACATTGAGAAAAAGTGGGTTATCATTGATGCTGAAGACCAGCCTTTGGGTCGGTTGAGTACTGTTGTCGCAACAATATTGAGAGGTAAGAACAAGCCAACTTTTACACCGCATATGGACACTGGTGATAATGTTATTGTCATCAATGCCGAAAAGGTGAAGTTGACCGGTAAAAAAATGACGGATAAGCAATATTTCCGCCATACGTATTATCCGGGAGGTGAACGTTTTGTGTCAGCAGAAGAAATGCTGGCTAAAAAACCTACCTCGCTCGTAACTAAAGCCGTTAAGGGGATGCTGCCTAAAAACAAGCTGTCTAATAAACTCATGACTAATTTGAGAGTTTATGCAGGCCCGGTACATCCTCATTCGGCACAAGAACCAGAAATCGTAGAGCTTTAATCCATAACTGAATAATGGCACAAGCGAATTATATAGGAAGAAGAAAAACTTCAACCGCTCGTCTGTATATCCAATCGGGCAAAGGAGACATTCTTGTTAATCACAAGCCAATAGAAGAATATTTTCCAGTAAAGGCACGCCGTAATATTGCGCTGCTCCCAATGACTGTTACTGAAACAGAAGGGAAGTACGACATTAAGATTACGGTACGTGGCGGTGGGTGTACTGGCCAGGCCGGTGCAATTTCACACGCACTTGCACGTGCTTTGGATGGCGAGAATGAAGAATTACACAGTATTCTTAAATCCCATGGACTCCTCACCCGCGATGACAGAATGGTAGAACGTAAGAAGTACGGTCAGCCTAAAGCGCGTAAGAAGTTCCAGTTCTCTAAAAGATAATATCGTTATTGGTTACAGGGTAGAGTATCCCGGTAAGCTGATGACAATTCACAAAATTAAATCACACATATGTGGCGACCCGGCGTTGGGTGTCTCATGCGTTTTATACTAAAAACGATATGGGATTGACGTCCGGGAAGGACCCGCATAGAGGATAAACCTAAAAACACATATATACTATAATGCCTAAAGCTGCATCTATTGAAGACCTGTTAAAATCAGGCGCACATTTTGGTCACTTAACCCGTCGATGGAATCCTAAAATGAAGGATTTTATCTTCATGCAACGCAACGGGATTCACATCATTGACCTCAAAAAAACACGAAAATACTTACAGGAATCCCTCGACGAAATTCAAAAAATGGCGCGAGCCGGTAAAACTATTCTCTTTGTAGGTACAAAAAAACAATCTACAGAGATCATCAAGACAGAAGCTATTCGGTGCGGGATGCCGTATGTGACTCATCGCTGGTTAGGCGGGATGCTCACAAACTTCAGTACTGTACGTAAGAGTATTTCTCGTATGGAAGAAATCGAACGTATGAAAACAGACGGTACATTCGATGAACTGACCAAGAAAGAAGGGCTGATGCTCCAGCGCGAGCAGGATAAGCTCGAGGATACTTTAGGCGGTATTGCCAATATGAGCCGCCTGCCGGGAGCTGTTTTTGTAGTAGATATTATTAAAGAACACCTGGCTGTAAGTGAAGCTATAAAGCTGCATATTCCTATCACTGCTATGGTTGATACCAACAGTGATCCTGATGTTCCGGATTTCATTATTCCTTGTAATGATGATTCTGCACGTACTATACAATTGGTGACTACCTTAATTGCAGATGCTATTATTGAAGGTACCGCTGAGCGGGAAGCACAGCAAGAAGAGGACGTGATGGAACAGGCAGCTGCTGATGCAAAAGGTTCTGGTGAAGATGAAGAATCTATGGTTAAAGATGCCCAGGCCAAGAAGCTTCGTTCTCGCCGTAAAAGATCAAAATCTGATAAGTCAGACGACAAAAAGGCGGAAGCCGCTAAGTCAGAGTCAGAAGAGAAAAAAGAAGAATCTTCATCTGACGAAGAAGAATAATTAATTAGTAACTCGAACTTATAAAACAAATTTCAAAAACAAATGAGCATTTCTGCTGCTGATGTAAAGAAACTACGCGACATGACCGGTGCGGGTATGATGGATTGTAAAAAAGCACTGGATGAAGCGGATGGAGATTTTGACCAAGCTGTTGAACTCCTTAGAAAAAAGGGACAGAAAGTCTCGGAAAAAAGAGCGGACCGCGAAGCAAATCAAGGCTTGATCCTGAGCCGTGTAAGCGATGATGCTTCTAAAGCAACAGCTATTGAAATTAACTGCGAGACTGACTTTGTGGCTCGAAACGAAGAGTTCCAGGGAGATGCAGAGAACTTCCTGAATGTGGCTTTCGAAAATGATATTGAAAATGCAGACGACCTGCTTTCAGTAGAATTTGATGGACTTACCGTTGAGAAACACCTTGAAGAAATGGTGGGCAAAATTGGTGAGAAGATTGAAGTTAGCAAAGTGGTTACTACTACAAGCGAAGGTACTCTCATTTCCTACATTCACCCTGGCAACCAGTTGGGTGTGTTAGTTGAATTTGACGGTGAGCTGAACGACGAAAGCATTGGTAAAGATGTTGCTATGCAAGTAGCGGCAATGAAGCCCCTGGCTGTAACTCGCGATGGTGTAGATTCTTCTCTGGTAGAAAAAGAGCTTGAAATCGCCAAAGAACAATTGTTGAATGAAGGGAAACCCGAGCACATTGCTGAGAAAGCAGCTAAGGGTAAACTTCGTCGCTTTTACGAAGAGCGAGTACTGCTCGAACAGAAGTTTGTAAAAGATAACAGTCTTTCTGTTCAGGCTTACCTAGAAGAGAATGATGCACCACTTGTGAAGGCGTTTCACCGGCTTCAGTTAGGTGAAGATGCTTAACGCATTTTTTTTTACATTAAGGCTGTCAATTTTGACAGCCTTTTTTTTGTCTACTAATTACGATCAAGGAAACTGTGGGAAATAAATATAGCCGGATTTTACTCAAGCTCAGCGGAGAATCCCTTTTAGGAGAGCAAGGGCATGGTATTGACGCTGACATCTTAACTGAATACGCCAAAGAAATTCAATCAATACAGGAAGCCGGAGTTCAGGTTTCGGTAGTGATTGGCGGAGGTAACATCTTTAGGGGAGTGAAGGGGGCTACCAAAGGGATGGATCGTGTACAGGGAGATTATATGGGGATGCTGGCCACCATGATTAATAGTATGGCATTGCAAGACGCCCTTGAACAAATTGGGGTGCAAACCCGATTGATGAGCGCTATCCGTATGGAAGCTATTGCCGAACCTTATATTCGCCGACGCGCCGTACGACACCTTGAAAAGGGACGTGTGGTGATTTTCGGAGCCGGAACAGGAAATCCTTATTTCACTACCGACACGGCAGGCTCGCTGCGAGCTATCGAAATTGAAGCCGAGGTTATACTTAAAGGAACCCGGGTAGATGGAATTTTCGATTCTGATCCCGAGACGAACGGAGACGCAGAGAAATTTGATACAATTACGGGAGATGAAGTGCTGAAGCGACGCCTCTCAGTAATGGATCTTACAGCATTTACCCTTTGCCGGGAAAATAAAACCCCGATTATTGTTTTTAATATGAACAAGGCCGGGAATTTGAAGAGAGTGGTTGTGGATGGCGAAGATGTGGGAACAACTGTGAGCTGGGAATAAGTTTAATCATCCAATTAACAATAGTTCAATTATTCAATTAAAAATAGATGAGACGGGGAAAAGAATATTCCCAATTCTTCTATTCCTGAATTCTCCCATTATTAACTAAAGTCATTCCCTTTCGACGGGGTTATTTTTCCACTTCTGATGATTCCAGAAGTATAGACCTGCTCCCCCCCAACTTATCGCCCGATGTGATTTACATATATCCCGGATCTGGTAAATAGTACAGCATGCCAACATTTTTACTGCCCCTGGCGAACTGAGAGACAACGGATATCGCTATGCTCTTAAAATCTAAAGTCGTATTGAATTACAGGCTGAAAAAATAAAATTTATTCAATAGATAATTATAATTGTTTGTTTATATTTTTATTTGTTTTATAAAATAGCAGTGATTTAGTGGCAACACCTGTTTAGCTTATTATAGGGAAATGTTGGTTACAGCTTAGGGTTAATGCAGAAACATTAACACCTAATTTATCGATCTATGAAATTACCAATAGAAGAAGCTGTTGATGTACTTGAAAAGAACTTAACAGAAATCCTGACCGTCGCAGAATGGGCGGAATTAATGGGATTTAGTTGTGCCAAATATTTTTCAAGAGAATTTAGAAATTCTTGGAATCTCCTTCCAAGCGAAATTATAAAGCATAAGAAAATTGAGCTTTTTAAAAGCTTGATTGAAAGCAATCCTTCTGAGCTAAATTATTGTATTGCTCAAGAAATGGGTTTGAAGGATGAGGTGGTACTGAGTAGATATATCAAGAGGCATACAGGTAGAACTCCTGCTGAATAGAAAGAAAAAAAGGAAACTAAATGAATTTAAAATCATAACTCTCTTTTTATTACTTGAACTCAGGCTTGATAAGGCCTGTCTTATATTCTAGAACAGCCTGTTATATTTTTTGCAATTATTTAGGGATAGATGTTTAAACTTGATTCAATATTTATGAAACAACTACTCTTTTTTACTGTATTTCTTTTTGCATCATATTCCTCATGTTTATTTGCACAGAATATATCAACGAGTAAATTCTATGAGGTGATATCTTTAAGTAAAGCTATTGTTCCTGATTCAGTTTTAGTAGGTGGAGGATCAGCTTCCAGTATTAGAAACAATGGTGATTTTATTTACGTTGATAACAGCACCTATCAAGTTTTTCATTTCAGTGAAAGTGGGGCTTTTATTAAATCATTTGGTCGAGAGGGAAGGGGGCCAGGAGATTTCCTATATGTCAATGATATTGAAGTAATAGGAAATGAACTATACGTACTTGATTATAAGAATGCTAGGTTTCAATTATTTGACATAGATACAGGTAGTTTCATTAGAAGTATCAGATTAGATTTTCAGCCTCAAATCAATAGCGAATTTTTTGTCCATAAGGATAAAATCTACTTGTTAGGAAGTATATCTGATAATCAAAAGTTTATACATGTGTTGGATATGGAAGGGTATTATCAGTATTCCTTTGGTGAGTTCATTGATTTCAGCAAATTTTTTATGACTCCAAATGGCATTATTCAATTGACACAGTTACATGCTGCAAAAGATAAAGATTATATCATTTATACGCTTGGGGCACCATATCGTATATATGCCTACGATTCTAGTGATTCTTTAAAGTGGGAATTCGAAGATTTGGTTATTCCAAAACCTTGGATAGACCATATAAAAGTTACTCCAGATAGTTATAGTGCGAAGTTTTACCCAACTTCATTCAGCTCTGAAATTATAGGTAATTACCTATTAGTTTATTGGATCAATCCTGAGACGAAGAATGCCTATTTAGATTTAAGAAATAAAAATAATGGAGTATTAATACAAAGAGCAGAATGGGATTTTGAAAATGCTATAATTGAGATGAAGACATTTCCTGAAATAAATCGGATTAGATTTCTGACAAAGAATCGGTCCACTGCAGATATTTTTATTCAAGAATTATCAATTAAAAACATCAACTAATCATATACCCACTATGACTTATAAAATATTAGTAATTACAATACTGGCTTTTGTATTGTCGATCTTCTTTTTTAGTTGTGAACCTGATGAAGTGGTTTTTGAGCCCAATCCTTTTGAGTCTTTTGATGTTGAATTGGATATTGTTGATGGAATCAAACACACAAAAACGTTAGTTGATAAAAGTGCCGAAGCTGAAAGGCGGTTATTATCTAACTATCGAATAGCAGGCGATTTTTTCCATATTGTGAGTTTGGATGATCGAAATGGGCTTGTTTTCTCTCCGACCGACCAAAGACTTACTCTTATAACACACGATGCTGAGTTGAAAGATATTGAAAATACCTTAGTAGCCGAAGGCGGTAGGGGACCTGACGAAATAGATAAAGGTATTCACCTGTATAATGATGGAGCAAAAACGTATTTAGTTCAAAGGAATAGAGTAAGTATTATCGAAAACGACAATGGGCAAATAAAGCTTAATGCCATACAGAGCTTTGGGGAATACTTAAATTACTACTCCACTAAGAATACTTCCGATACTCTGATAATCAACAGTTATAAAGATGATGATCTTAACATGAAATACTTAGGTGAGTCTGATTATTATACAATGCCGGTTAAAAACAAATTAGTCCAATTGATAGATGGGTATTTATACTCAGTAGATAATAATTTGATAGATACTGGGGAAGGTTAAGACAGAAAGGCAAGGTTATGCTTATCTATCCAATGTATGTGCCGGCATTTGAAAAGTACCAATTGAGTAATTCTTAATTGACCCATTGATCATTATCCTTCTCTTTGTCCTCATTGCTGTTTTTATTAACTTCGTCCAGTTAACCAACCAGCTCAGTTTAAATATTCATTGTTATGATAGGCGAAGAACTAAAAGAAATTGTAGAAGAAGCAGAACTTCATATGGCTGAAGCCACCTCCTTTTTGAAAAAGGAACTTTCTCATATCCGAACAGGAAAAGCAAGTCCTGCACTTATTGAAGGGGTAAAAGTAGAGTATTACGGCTCCCAAACCCCACTGCAGCAATTGGCCAGCGTTTCGGCTCCGGAAGCCCGGCTGTTAACAATATCTCCTTACGACAAGTCTACGATGGAGGCTATTGAAAAAGCCATCATGTCGGCAGGTTTGGGATTAAATCCCAATAATGACGGTGATCGTATTCTCATACCTTTGCCTATGCTTACTGAGGAACGCCGCAAAGAACTGGTTAAAAAAACCAAGGAAATCGGGGAGAATGCACGAATAAGCATTCGTAACAGTCGGCGAAATGCGAATGATGACATAAAGAAAACAGCAGACAAACACTCCTTATCTGAAGATGCTAAATACGAAGCAGAAGATAAAATTCAGGAGCTCACCGATACATACATTGATCGTGTAGATGAGCTGTTGAACAAAAAAGAAGATGAAATAATGACCGTTTAAGTTTAAACGGCAAGTTTGCAGAGCTAGTAACTGCCGCCTTCCAATACACTGGATTGTGGTATGTGGATTTTGTCATTTCAAATGTAATCAGTGTATATATCCGAACTTAACTTACAGGGATTTAAAAGTTTCGCCCACAAAACCAAGGTGAAATTCGATAGTGGTATTACCTCTATTGTAGGACCGAATGGCTGTGGTAAATCCAATATTGTTGATGCCCTGCGATGGGTGCTGGGTGAGCAACGACCAACCCTGCTCCGTTCTTCTTCGATGAGTAATGTTATTTTTAATGGGACGGCTCAAAAAAAAGCCCTCGGGATGGCCGAAGTTTCCCTCACGCTGGAAAACAACAGAGGGGTTCTGCCGGTTGAGTATAACGAGGTTACGATTACAAGGCGGTTGTATCGCTCCGGGGATAGTGAATATTTACTGAACAATACGACCTGTCGGTTAAAGGATATCATGGGGCTCTTTATGGATACCGGTATGGGTTCGGATGCCTATTCGGTGATTGAGCTGAAGATGGTGGAGGAGATCCTGAATGATAAAAACAATGACCGGCGGCGATTGTTTGAAGAGGCTGCAGGGGTAACCCGGTACAAAGATCAGCGAAAGAAAACACTTCGTAAACTCGATCAAACGCGTAAAGATCTTCAACGCCTGGATGATTTGTTGATTGAGCTTCGTAAAAAAGCCCGTTCTCTTGAAATTCAGGCTGAAAAAGCAGAAAAAGCCAAAGTATATAAAGATGAACTGGAACTGCTGGATAAAGGGCTGACACTGCATGAATTCAATAAAACCAAAGCAGAGCTTGAACCCCTTCAGGAGCGCATTAAGAATGCCGAAAAAGAAAAGAAAGAGATAACTTCTGCGATTGAGGAACTGGAGCAAAATGATGAAAAAGCCCGGGCATCCTTAGTAGAAAAGGAAAGGAATCAGTCGGAAGCTCAACGCAGAGTAAGCCAGTTGCATAATGCGATCAGGGAAGCTGACACCACCCTTAGGATAACCCGTGAGAAAATTGAGAATGAACGGAAAGTTATTACCGACTACAGCAAAGATATTGAACAAGGTGAAAAAGATCTGAAGGAGTTAGTGGAGCTGCTGGATTCCAGCCGGAAAAAACTGGAAGGTTTTGATGAAGACCTGGAAAAGTCGGAGAAAGCACTTAAGGATTCCAAAGCCAAATATTCTCAAATTCAGCAGCAGTACAACCGTGAACGCTCGGAACTATATGAAATTGAAGTAGAACTGAGCGCGGCCAATAATGAACTAAACCAGCTGCAGACGAAAAGAATTAAGATTGAATCGCGACTGGAGAATACCGAAGGGGATCTGGAGCGTATTAATGATGAGATCATAGATTTGAACGATGAGATTGACAACCTGAATGGAGAGCAGGGACTCATCGAGAAAAAACTGGAAAACCTGGTAGAAAACCGGGATGAACTGGAAGAAGAACTGGAAACAGCCCGGAAAAAACGAGAACAGTTCAGCGATAAGCAGAATGAGATTAAAGATGAGCTAAGAACGCTGTACAGTAAAAAGTCGTCGCTGGAATCTGAAATTGAATTGATGAACGAGCTGGCAAGTTCAAATGAAGCATTCCCAAGCAGCGTGAAGTATCTGATTGAGAAGCATCGTTTTGATTTCAAGGATTTGACTACTGTTTCTGAAATATTTAACACAGGCGAAAAGCATGCTGTTGCTCTTGAAGCCATTTTGGGTGACGTGCTTAACTATGTGGTAGTTAAAAGTTTGGATGAAGCCCGCAGAGCTGCTCAAATTTTGAAAGAGGATAAGAAGGGACGGGCCACTTTTATCCCCCTCGATCAGCTTGCTGCTACTTATGAGGTAAAAAGCGGAAGCTTGTTCGATTCCGTAAAGTCGAAGCGGGAATATTCGGCCCTAAAGCAGCTGTTGCTTGGAAATGTGATGGTGTATGATTCTGTAGAAGAAGCCTATAGAGAGCTGAAAAACACCAACGCAGCAGGGGTTACATTTGAGGGGGAAGTGGTAACGGATTCCCGTTTTTATCAAAGTGGTTCCAAGAGTAAAAATGCTGGAATTCGCGTTGGATTGAAAGATAAAATTGAAAAGCTGGAACAAGAAGAAGCTAAAACTTCCAAAGAAATTAGCAAGCTGGAAGAGTACCTGGGACAAATTGTAGAGAAGTACAATAAGCTTGATATTTCCAAGCTAAGCCAGTTACTAAAGGAGAAAGAGCAAGAGGTGCGCAGGCACGAGCAACAGCTTCACAGCCTAAGCTCAAAAGTGCAGGTGTATCAGAAAAACATTACGGAACTTGTAAACCGTAAAGATCATCTCAAGAGCAGCGAAGGTACCGCCCAGGAGGAGCTGGATTCCATTCATCCCAAACAAAAAGAGCTACAGAAAAAAATGCTGGAGCTGGATGAAAAGCAAAAGGAAAAGAAAGAACTGCTGAGCCGCCTGGAGGAAGAACGCTCCATTGCTCAAAGCCGCTATAATGATACCCAACTAAAGCACCAGGATCTCCGCAATAAAGTGGATAACCTGGACCGGGATATTAAACGGGCTGAAACGGGAATTGAAAATGTAAAATCCCGCATTAAAAGCCGCACCTCTATGATGGAGCAGGGAGAAAAGCGGATTAAAGAATTTGCTGCCAAAATTGAACGGGTAGAAGACAAACTTGCCAACAACCAGGAGCATAAGAAAGAAGCGGATGAGAAGCTGAAAAAAGCTGAAGAAGCCGCGGCAAAACAACGGGGCAAGATAAACGAAATTGAAAAAGAGCTGAAGGAAATACGCCGGAAAAAAGATGTGAATCTTGAATTGGTGCATCACCTGGATAAGGCCAAAGAGAAGATGGAAATGCAGAGCCAGTCGCTTTCGGATCATATCTGGGAAACCTATGGGATTTTAATGAAGCAGGTGGAGGAGGAACTACCCGAGGATAAAACACCAGAAGAAGCCAAAAAGCGAATCGGTTGGCTGAGACAAAAACTGAACCGTATTGGAGAAGTAAATCCGCTGGCTATTGAGGAATATAAAGAAGAGAAAGAACGGCTCGATTTTTATGAAGAGCAGATTCAGGATTTAACAGAATCAGAAGAGCAACTGCTTGAAACCATTGCTGAAATAAATGAAACGGCCACAAACCGTTTTAATAAAACATTTGAACGCATCAGGGTTAACTTTCAGAAAGTGTTTAAAACGCTGTTTGAAGCAGACGACTACTGCGACCTTCTTATTGAGCAGGATGTGGAAGATCCATTGGAGGCCAAAATTGAGATTAAAGCCCAGCCGCGGGGCAAACGTCCTTCGGGGATATCGCAGCTCTCGGGTGGAGAAAAGACGCTGACGGCCATTGCACTTCTTTTTGCAATCTACTTGGTTAAACCGTCTCCCTTTTGTGTGCTGGATGAGGTAGATGCCCCTCTTGATGATGCCAATATTGAGCGTTTTGCCAAGATGATTAAAGAGTTTAGCGAAGAAACGCAGTTCATTATTATTACTCACAATAAAAAAACCATGAGTAAGGCTGAAATGATGTACGGCGTTACCATGCCCGAGACCGGGGTGTCTCGCCTGGTGGGGGTAAAGATGGATGAGATTGAGGATTTGGGCTAAGGTAATAAGCTGCTTGAATGGGTAACCTTTGAAAAGGCAGAAATGAAAGGTGAAAAGTTGTCACTGAATGCATTCCTAATTGTACTATTCTTAATTGAACTATCCACCGATGAGATGGAACGCTTTCCTTAATAATTCTTATTTTGTGGATGAATTAAAGTGATCAATATACCAAAATCATTTGGCACGCAAGAAGTTTGATATCCCCGAAATGTACCATTCTCCCATTATCCGAAAGGTGAAGGAGGCCTCCAAGGTGATGGATCCCCGAAAGAAAAACCTGAAGCCATCCCCCTTGGATTTTGGACCGGTGCAGTTTTATGTACCCCGGTTTTTTGGCTTTTGTTATGGAGTAGAAAATGCCATTGACATTGCCTACCGAACGGTGGAAGAAAACCCGGATAAAAAGATTTATTTGTTGAGTGAAATGATTCACAACCCCACGGTGAATGAGGATCTGCAAAAGCGCGGAGTGAAATTTCTGTTCGATACCGATGGGACCGAACGTATCCCTGTTTCCTCATTGAATGAGGATGATATTGTGATCGTTCCAGCTTTTGGAACCACTCTTGAAATGCAACACAAGCTCAAGGAGAAGGGGATAGATCCCTATGAGTATAATACAACCTGTCCCTTTGTTGAAAAGGTATGGAAGCGGGGAAAACAGCTGGGGAATAAGGAGTATAGTTTGGTAGTGCATGGTAAACATCGCCACGAGGAAACCAGGGCTACCTTCTCTCACAGCGCCGACCATTCAGAAGTAGTCGTTGTCCTTAACCCGGAAGAAGCCCGGATACTGGCAGAGATACTTACGGAAGAACGTCCCATCTCTGACTTCGAAAAATATTTTGGACATAAGTCGACTGAGGGTTTTAACCCACTGGAAGATATGGAACGGTTTGGGGTGATCAATCAAACAACCATGCTGGCTACCGAAACCCAGGAGGTAATGGATATCCTGAAGGAAGCAGCCATCAAGAGGTTCGGGGAAACCGAGGTGGTTAATCATTTTGCTGATACCTCAGATACACTCTGTTATGCAACCAACGAGAATCAATCAGCTACTTTATCACTGGCAGAGACCGATGCCGATATTGCTTTGGTAGTGGGTGGGTATAATTCGTCCAATACCATGCATTTGGTTGAAATCCTGGAACATCATTTTCCCACATTTCATGTGCGGGATGCAGAAGAATTAATTTCTCAACATGAGATACATCATTTTAACCAGTGGAATAAAGAGATGAAAACAACCATCGACTGGCTGCCCGTTCATAAAGAGAAGATAAAAGTTGCTATTACGTCTGGCGCTTCCTGCCCGGATGTGTTGGTAGATGAGGTCATGCTGAAAGTGCTGAACTTTTTTGAGGGAAGCCGGAGTATTGAAGAAATCATACGCCCTTTTGAGGAAAAGATTGAAGCTCAGAAATAGTAATAAATGTGATCATTCATTCTATAAATTCTGAGCGTTAAGCTAAACTGTTACTGTTCCAGTACGCTAAAGTAGGCAATAGCTTTAGGCTGAAAGTTTCGAAGCTTGAGCTGATACTGGGTGGCGGTGAGTTCAATATCGGGTGTGACAAAACCCGTAGAATCTTCCAGTATTTTGGAATAAGGAACATAAACCTGGTATGGCTGAATGGATTGGACCCGGGCATATTGCTCCAGGGGTACATCATAGCGAATGGTGACGGCAGAGGGTGTATAGTTGATGTTTTGACCCCGTGGTAAGTCCCTGGTTTCTATATAAACGGTGGTTTCCCCTTCGGTAAATTCGGATACATTTGCCGTATATGTGACCTGATCGTCAGATACATTGATAAGTGGATTGCCAATATCAACAGGCACCGAAGTTTGAATATCGTCCTTAATGCCCGTCAAAGAAAGTGTATCAGGTAATTCGAGCTGATTAATATCCTGTATCAACGATACAGCCCCGGAAATGATAATACTGTCGGGGGAAAGAGTGGGATTGCCTACAAGTCCATAGCGTTGCTGAAAACGAAGATCCGTATTAATCTTGACAGGTATCTTCTTTTGTATCCTTTCCTCCATATTGATGGATAAAACCAACGGCTGTACTTTGGTAATGTCAACGTCCGGCAGGTAATTTAGCTGCTGACGGATTTGATCAAAGAGATTAATTTCTCCTTCCTGTACATTAATAGCTACAACAGGAGGGTCGTTATACAGGTTCAGCAGCTGCCACCCATCTCCGTTCATGCTTACTTGTGCAAATTCAGGCAAAGGCTCTGTAAGGGCTAAATTCTGGCTCACTGTGCCGGTTTCTATGGGGATATTCAGGCTTATATTAAAGCTTCCATTCAGGTTGACAATAAACCAGAGCGAAACGGCCATTATATAAGCAACTAAAAAAACGATGATTTGCTCTTTACGGGCAAATTTCACCTGCGCCTCTTCGCTCCCAGGCTTAGTGCCGGGGTTTAGAAGACTTTTTAAACGATTTTTGATACTGTTAAGAAGCTGATTGGCCATAAATAAATATAGATGCGTGATACTGCTTATTCAACTAACTCCTGATAATTATATCGTGAATTACTTTTCCTTTAACCTTGGCATTCAATTTTTTGGCTATACTAAAACGATTTGAATGAATCTCATGCCTCCAGGAGGGGTTTTTTACATGGATTACCAACTTATTTCCTTCGAAATGGAGATTCTCGGCTTCAGAAGCTATACGGATGCCAACTACTTCTTCCCATTTAGACAGAACCATTCCCTGCTTCAGTTTTCGTTTTTGCGGAAACTTTTCCAGGAAATTTTGGAGTACGTCTTCAATTTTTTCGGGATCGTCAAAGCGCATGGTTATATACCAATAAAATTATGGGCGATTTGTTAGCGTTACTTTAGCATTCTGTACGGTATAATATTGATTATCCGGATCATTAAAATCAATAAAATTTCCGAAAGGTATAGGGTTAGCCGAAGTTATAAAAACCTGTCCTTTGTGGTGTTCGAGAGCTTGTAAAAGTATTTCTGTTTTATGAAGGTCTAAATCTCCAAACACATCGTCAAGCATAAGGATGGGGAGGTCGTCAAGTTCATCGGAGTAGTAGTGAAGCTGAGCGAGTTTTAACGAGAGTGCAAACAGCCGGTGTTGGCCTTGGGAACCGTATTTACGAAGTTCAAAGTCATCCAAAAGAAAAAGGATTTCATCCCGGTGAGGTCCTACGGTTGTTATTTCCCGTTCAATTTCTTTGTCCAAAACCCGATCTAATTCTTTCTCATACTGAGATTTAATGTCATCCACATTGGTAGAAGGAGTGCAAAACGTTTGATACTCCAGGTTTGTGGAAAGATCCATGCCCGAAATCATGGCATAGTCTTTTTTGAGATATTCTTTAAAGTTTTCCAGTACTTCATATCTTTTTGCTATGATTTTAGAGCCGGCTTCTACAAGCTGCACATTCCAAGGCTCCAAATACGATTCCAATACATTTAACGGGCCGCGATATTCCTGAAGAAGGGTATTTCTCTGCTTTCTTATTTTTTTATACTCTATGAGATTACGCAGATAGGCAGGTGAAATCTGGCTGATAAACCCATCAATAAAAGAACGTCTTTCTGCCGGGCCTTCCAGCGTCAATTTTTTATCATCGGGAGTAAGAGTTACCACCGGTACCATTCCGATAAGATCAGAAAGGCGCTCCAGGGGAGAATCGTTAACAAATATTTTTTTCCCTTCGCCCCGGGAGTAGGAACAGGAAACATCAAACTGGGATCGAATCTGTCCCTGGAAGTGCCCCTTAATCATAAAATAGCTTTCACCTTTGTGTACCACGTACATATCAGAAGTAGATACAAAACTGCGCGACATACACAAGTAATGAATAGCATCTATCAAGCTGGTTTTACCAGCGCCGTTAGGTCCGGTAATTACGTTGAGATGAGGGGCCCAGTCGATAACTGTTTTGTGGTGGTTTCTAAAATGAAGAATTTCGAGGTGGTCGATCAGCATATGTTAATAGTACAAATATTTGTCCCCTAACTGAAGGTAAAAATAAAAAAACTGCCGACTGATGGGTTATCCAGGATGTCTCTAACTTGTAGGATTAGATCTACTATAAGCAGGATAACTTAATCACCAAACCGGCAGTTATTCTTCATTTAAACACATTTCAAAAAGCAATGTTCCTTCTTAAGAAATATTTAATATAGTGTTAAAAAATCAGCACTTATCTATCCTTTAAGAATATAGGAAACAACGGTGCTAACATAACAAAATCTTATAAAAATGCTATAAAGAATTTAGAAAAGAAGTAAAAAAAGGAAGCGCTTTAATTAAGAAAGGTGCTGATTGTCCTTAAAAGCGAAATAGTCGGGAGAAAAAAGAAGTGATTGGCTTTCGGTTTTTTTGATCTGATTCGTCAAGTTTCTTTTTTTTGACGTCTATCTGAATTTTACAACGTTGACAAACAGATAAAGATTTACCTTTATAGTTCGTTGTTTCAAGCCTCACTTTAAATCCATGAAGAGGGTGAGCTTGTCCAGCCTCTGCTTGGCATCTGTCACATTTGGAGATTTTCTTATTAGTCATAACCCCATTCTTTTACTGTAAATATGAACCCAATTTGTTGCTGTAAACCCAAGTGTATGTTTACATTAAAAAAGTTTTACATTAATAAAAAATTAGAAAAGTTCAATATTGACCTAAGCCCAAGTCTGCTTTTTGGCTAAAATAAAAAGAGCCTACTGTAGAGTAGGCTCTGGCAAGAGTGGTGGATAAAGGTGATTTTTTTTAGAGGCCGAAGGCATCATGTCCAAGATATAAAGCGGAATCCCCAAGGCTTTCTTCGATACGCAATAACTGATTGTATTTGGCAATACGATCGGTTCGGCTCATGGATCCTGTTTTGATCTGCCCGGCATTTGTAGCAACAGCCAGGTCAGCGATGGTTACATCTTCCGTTTCTCCTGATCGGTGTGAGATTACGGCTGTGTAACTATTTTTATGGGCCATTTCTATGGCGTCGAGAGTCTCGGTTAACGTACCTATCTGGTTTACCTTAATCAGGATGGAATTGGCAATTCCTTTTTCAATTCCGGTTGCCAGCCGGTTGGTATTTGTGACAAATAAGTCGTCTCCAACAAGCTGTACTTTGTCGCCAATAGCCTGAGTAAGTTTTTCCCAGGCATCCCAGTCATTTTCGGAGAGGCCGTCTTCTATAGATATAATGGGATACCGGTCGGCCCAGTTGCTCCAAAATTCAACCATAGCATCTGTATCTTTTTCAGATCCGTCACTCCATTTAAATTCATACAAACCAGATTCAGTATTGTAAAACTCGGATGCGGCAGGATCCAGGGCAATGAGAATATCTTCTTCTGGTTGATACCCTGCTTGCTCAATAGCTTTGAGAATAACTTCTATAGCTTCGTCATTAGATTTGAGATTAGGTGCAAACCCTCCTTCATCTCCCACAGCCGTGCTGTATCCCTTTTCACCGAGCACTTTTTTTAAATTATGAAAAACTTCGGCTCCCATCTGCAGGGCGTGAGAGAAAGAATCTGCTCCGGCGGGCATTACCATAAACTCCTGGAAATCAACACTGTTATCAGCATGCGATCCGCCGTTTATAATATTCATCATTGGTACGGGCATCACCTTTGCATTTATTCCACCTATATACCTCCACAAAGGTAAGCCAAGTTCGTTTGCGGCGGCCTTGGCCAGGGCCAGTGAAACCCCCAGGATCGCATTAGCCCCAAGTTTCCCTTTATTGGGAGTGCCATCAAGTTCCAAAAGCAGATCATCCAGTTCTACCTGATTGTAGGCGGGTAGTCCAAGTAGTTCTTCTGCTATAAGGGTGTTTACATTTTCAACAGCTTGCCGAACTCCTTTTCCTAAATAGTAGGTGGGGTCTTCATCCCTTAGCTCAACAGCTTCATGTTCGCCGGTAGATGCTCCGGATGGCACAGCTGCGCGGCCAAAAGCACCACTTGCAAGGGTAACCTCAACCTCCACCGTAGGGTTTCCCCGGGAGTCGATTACCTGCCGGGCATGCACGTCTTCAATAAAACTCATTATGTTGTCTCCATTTGATTTTGTGAGTGAGCGTAAAGGTACTGCGATTTAACATGTCCGTAAAGCACATTCACAGATAGATTTTGTAAATTACGCCAAATCAAAAAATAAAAGAGCTTTCATTTTGTCTGAACAACATCCCTGGATTATTCTTTTCGATATAGACGGCACATTACTTACGGTAAACAGTAATTTCAGCAGGCCAATGCTGAGGGAGATTCTGAATGAGCTTGAGATTGATTATCCCCAAATGGAGCAGGATACATTTTCCGGGCGAACAGATCACGATATTTTTACTTCGTTCCTGGTAAATCATAATTATGATCAGCAGTTATATTATGCGTTAAAACAACGATACCTTAAATGCCTGAAAACTCGCCTGAAAGAATCTCATGTTTCCAGGCACAATAATGTAGATGAGACAATTCGGTTTTTTTCAGGAACGGAATATGTAAAGGGGTTGCTTACCGGGAACTATCCCGCTGCTGCCGCACTAAAGTTAAAGGCTGCAAACATTGATTATAATTTTTCAGTAGAGGCTTTTGGAGAGCATGACCGGGATCGAAACCGATTACCGTATTTAGCTGTTGATCAGGTGAAACAGGAGATGGGCATTAACCCGGATCCTTCAAGGTTTATCGTGATTGGGGATACTCCCCGGGATATAATTTGTGGAAAAAAAGCGGGGATGAAAGTGGTTTCAGTAACCACAGGTAAATTTGATGCCGAAGAATTGGCAAAACATCAGCCGGATGTAATTATTGATAGCCTGGCCAAACCGGAACAGTGGTTTCCCAGGATATCCGGATAAAACGATTCAATAGATTACCACATCCAGCCAAACACAAAGGTAATTTGGGCTGAACCAAAATATTTACGGGGAGCATTTGCTTCCTCCATAATCAATTCTCCAAGATCGTTATACTGAGGGACTCCATTATCGAACACAGGTTTCTGGGGTTCCAGAATTTGTATCCCATTGTTGTAATAGTTCATGGTAAAGCCAAACTGTATGGTACTTAGATTGCTGAAGTTCTCACCAAAGTCGATGCCTATAGCCGTTTCTCCGCCTATGCCCCAGTGTGTTTCAGATTCGTTAAATCCACTAAATATATCATTAACTCTCTCTTCAAATCCATAAACAAAACGATCATTTTCTCTAAAACCATTGTTGTTGACGTCTGAGAAATAAGGATAGGAAATGGTGAAAACCGGACCGGCACTTAAAGTAGAAAACACTCTGAAGTTATCGGCAATGTCTTTGGCAAAGAATCTTTTCTTTAAGCCAAAATACAAAGGAAAAGATATTGCCCGCTGATATTTATTGGGGATAGTTCGAAATCCAAAGCTGTAATTGACGAATGTTTGTTCGGAAGGATCTTTGAGGCTTGCAATTTTAAAAGTTATAAGCGCTTCATTATAAGGACGTATACCTTTCCGAAATTGTGCGCCGGCACCAAAGCCAAAGTCACTTAGGTTAAGGCTGATACCAAATCCCGTTGTATATCCTTCGTTAAACAAACTACGAGGATTATCCTTTTTCTGGACGGCTGGCTCTCCAAATTGTGCATATGTTGAACTAGAAAAGGCAAGCAGGCTGAATAATACTGCAAATAGTAGTGAATTTTTCATGGATGATGCAGGTTTTTTGTATGCATGGATGTATATTGTAACGTTAAAAACGAAAAATAATTCATTTTCTTATTGTGTTAAGTCAATAACATGTTATTTTCCGCAAAATTTTCGAAAATAAAACTCACAATAAACTAACTAATTCAAGCTACAAAGCATGAATTCACACACAACTTATTTTGTATTTGGACCAACCGCAACGCTTCGCAGGATGTCTTCCAAATTATTTAAAGAACAACAGCCCAAATTTCTATACGAATATTCTCCGGAAGATAGTTCCGAAACCATCTATGTAGCCGTCTACGAAGAGTATGAAAAACAGATCAATTCCAGTGTTACCCTTACCTGCATAATTGAAAGTTCAGGCAAGCATAACAAAATTGTTCTGAAAAAAACAGGCGGCCGAATGGGATTCAGAGGAAGCTCGTTGTCGGAAGAGAGGAATATTGAAGCTGATGTAGTAGACTTTATTCTGGATTTCAGCAAGCGTCACGGTTTAACTCTTCAGGAAGAAAAGACGTCAGCCGAAAAAGGAGAAGAGTAGTTTAATGGCTGAAGTTCCATCTGTTTGGACCGTTTTATCCATGATGGAATGGGCTACTGCCTTTTTTGAAGAAAAAAATATTCGTTCTCCACGTTTAAGTATTGAGTGGTTACTAGCAGAAACTTTATCCGTAAAGCGGCTGGATTTGTATATGTTATATGATCGGCCGCTGTCGGAAGATGAGCTCAATTTGTTGAGGCCAATGGTAAAAAGGCGTGCACTGCACGAACCCCTGCAATATATTACAGGAGAGACCGAGTTCTACAAAGCAACTATTAAAGTAGAGCCTGGGGTTTTAATTCCCCGTCCGGAAACAGAGCAGTTAGTCGAACTTGTTCTGGGAGAACATGGTCTGCAAGAAAACCTCAAAGTCCTGGATATTGGAACAGGTTCCGGGTGTATTCCCATTGCTTTAAAAAGTCAGCAGCCTTCATGGAAGGTATATGCAACAGATATTTCTGTTGATGCTCTTGGGATTGCCAAAAAGAATGCTACGCTAAATGAAGTAAATATTACCTTTCTTAAAGACGATATTCTAAACCCGTCATACTTTGAGCCTGATGAGTTTTTCGATCTGATCATTTCGAATCCTCCTTATATATTAAAAGAGGAAAAAGAAATACTTGATGAAGAGGTGAAAAAGTATGAGCCCGAGCGTGCTCTTTTTTGTTCATCTACCGAACAAATGTATGGAGGAATCCAGAAATTTGCGCGGCAACATCTCCAGCAAAAGGGAGAATTATATTTGGAGTTACATGAGATTCATGCCGAACAAGTGGAGAAGCTTTTTACAGAGAAAGACTGGCAGGTTCACCTTGAACAAGACTACGATAGAAAGCCAAGGTTTTTGAAGGCAAGTAAATAAAAAAATCACTGGAATTTTTCAAATTTTCTCCCCAAAAAAACTTACATTAAAAATGTGGAAAACTTGTGGAAAAGTATTTCATAAGAATTCAGGATGAAACAAACTTAGGCTCAGCCAGTGTTATGGCAATATTAACTCAGGAGTACTTGCTTTTTACAAAGTTATTGAATCTTGTTTAATCCTTTGCATAGCAGCGACTTATGGAATATAAAGGAGTGTGGATAACTTTTTAAGCGCTGCTAAACTATGGTTTGACATGTGTCCAATAAATCATCATTTTCATCTTCGAAGAAAGCCAGTAGAGGTGTTTTTTGGTGTGGATAACTGGCATTAGTGATTAGGATATAAATTTTTATACATTTCTGGAGGAATAAGTAATTGCACGTGGTATCGGCTGAATCAGCATGGGAAAAGTGTCTCGATATTGTAAAGGATAATATTAGTTATCAAAAGTATAAATCTTGGTTTGAACCGATAAAACCGGTTTCCTTGAAAGAGGGTACACTCACCATACAGGTTCCAAGTCAGTTTTGGTACGAATGGCTTGAGGAACATTACTATAATATGTTGAGATCTACCCTGGCCAAGGTGTTAGGGCCGGAAGGGAAATTGGAGTACTCTATAGTTATGGAAAAATCGGAGCAGTTTGAGAATAATCGATCAGTTCGTATGCCCCAGCGGCCGATGGGACCGGTAGAGCCACAAGAATCGAACGGATACCCCGAGTACTACCCCGAAAGAATTGAAAACCCCTTTGTAATACCGGGAATCCGAAAAACAAAAATAGATTCCAACCTTAATAACAGCTATGTATTTGAACGGTTCATCGAAGGTGATTGTAATCGGCTTGCCCGTTCTGCTGCTATGGCTATAGCGGATAACCCCGGAAGCAATTCGTTTAACCCATTTTTTGTATATGGGCCTACCGGTTTAGGTAAAACCCACCTTGTGCAAAGTATTGGGAATAAAATTAAAGAGAAGTTCGGAGAAGAAAAATCAGTACTATATATATCATCTGAAGCATTTACCAACGAGTTTGTTCATGCTATTCGAAATAACCGGGCCAGCGAATTCTCTATGTTTTACCGAAATATTGACGTATTAATGGTAGATGATATCCAGTTTTTTAGCGGTAAAGAAAAAACACAGGAAGAGTTTTTCCATATTTTTAATGCACTTCATCAGGATGGAAAACAAATTATCCTGAGTAGTGATCGTGCCCCCAAAGATGTACCCGATATTGAAGAGCGGCTGATCTCCCGTTTTAGCTGGGGATTAAGTGCAGACCTTAAGATGCCGGAATATGAAACCCGCTATGCAATCCTGGAACGCAAAGCGAATGACAATGGCATAGAAATAGACCCGGAAATCATAGAGTTTATCGCTCACAATTTTAAGTCGAATGTTCGAGACCTTGAAGGGGCTATCATCAAGCTGCTTGCTCATGCTTCTCTGCAAAGCATTGATGACATTGACTTGGCTATGGCCAAGCGCGTGCTCAAGGATATGGTGAAGGAATCACACACGCAGATTTCAATAGAATCTATTCAGAATTATGTGTGTGATTATTTTGGGATTGATACAAATAAGGTTCGGGAAAAAACACGTAAACAGGAAATTGTAGAAGCCCGCCAAATTGCTATGTATCTATCCAAAAAATTCACCAAATCGAGCTTAAAAACTATTGGATTACATTTTGGGGGAAGAGATCACTCTACAGTAATACATGCTATCTCTACTGTAGAAGAACGTATTTCTACCAGCGCTAAGCACAAGCGGATGGTAGAGGAATTACATCAACGAATAGAAGTAGCCAGTTTGTAAATGGAAACCCTTAATATAAAGGGAATGAAGTTCCGGGGCTTTCATGGAGTACACGCTCATGAAAAGAAAGAGGGCAACGACTTCGAGGTAGATGTAATTATTGATTGTAATCTTTCGGAAGCTGCAAAAAAAGACGACCTTTCCGCTACCATTGATTATGTGCAAATAGAAGCGATCGCAAAACAAGTAATGGAAGGCCCTTCAGTAAACCTGATTGAGCACCTGGCTCTGCAGCTGGGTTCCAAAATGAAGGAAATGTTTGCCCTCCTGAATGAGTTTGAAGTGCGAATCCGAAAACTAAATCCTCCAATTGGCACAGAAACAGATTATACCGAAGTGAGGATGAGATGGCCCAGGTAGTATTGGCACTTGGATCAAATCTGAATAACCCCCATCAGCAATTACAACAAGCCCTTAAATTCTTATCTTCCATCTCAGAAACGGAGGTTAAATGCTCACCTATATATATATCAGAGCCGGTGGGGCCTGCCGACCACGATTTCTTAAATGCGGTGGTGATCATTGAAACCGGGGATGCTCCCAATGAACTTCTGGAGATGTTAAAAGAGCAGGAACAAAAACAAGGACGCCCTTCCCGCTACCCCAAGTGGACCGCCCGGACAATTGATCTCGATATTATCGGCTATGATGACTTGGTCATTGAAACAGATAGTCTTATCATACCCCATCGGGAATATACTGAGCGATTGTTTGTTCTATTACCTCTGAGGGATGTTTTGCCCCAATGGACAGACCCGGCAACCGCACAAGATATTGATACACTGATAAAACAGGCTCCGGAAATAAAGATATCTCAAACGACATTAGAATGGTAGGTAATGCCCAATCAATTTGACTTTATTGCTATTGAAGGTGTGATTGGTGCGGGGAAAACTTCTCTGGCCAGGTTATTGGCAGAGCGACAAAATGCCCGTTTGGTATTAGAGGAATTCAAAGATAATCCCTTTTTGCCGAAGTTCTATGAAGATCGTGAACGGTATGCTTTTCAGACACAGTTGGCTTTCCTGGCCAGCCGGTTTAAGCAGCAGGACAATATGATGAGTAAAGACCTGTTTCATGAACTCACAATTTCGGATTATATCTTCGAAAAAGATCGCATCTTTGCCCGGTTGAACCTGGATCAGGATGAGCTGGCACTTTATGATAATATTTTCAACATCATGACAGGTATAGCTGCCCAGCCCGATCTTATTATATATATACAATCGTCGGTAGATAGGCTGATGGAGAATATTAATAATCGTGGACGAGAATATGAGCAGCAAATATCGCGGGAATATATCCAGGAATTAAATGATGCTTATAATCATTTCTTTCACCATTATACCCGATCTCCGCTGATTATTTTAAATGCTACCGAGGTTGATTTTGTTGATAATCAGGAGCACCTGGTTTATATAGAAGAACAGATATTTGAAAACCCTATACATACCAATACGCACCTACACATAGCACCGTAGCAATGTTAAAGACTTTAATACTACTTATTGGGTTGTACTTTCTGGTAAGATATATACGTGGATTGTTTTTACCTTCCACTAAGAAAAAAACAACTCAGTTCAACTTTTTTAGAGGACAAGGTCCGAGAAGCGGACACACTCGCAAAAAAAGTATAGACCAAATAGAAGAAGCTGAATACGAAGACATTTCAGATAAAGAGAAAAACGTATGAATTTCGAAGAGAAATTAAACAAAGGATTTGAATTACTAAGAGAAAAAGAAATCGACTATGCTTTAGATGTAGCCAGGGAACTTCAGAAAGAAGATCCCGAATCTCATGAGGCTCATTACTTAGAGGCATTAGTTATGCAACAGCTCAATCAGTACGAAGAGGCCACCAAAGCCATTCAGAAAGCACTCGAGATTGAAGGAGATAATGCTGCGTATTATAACCTGCGTGGAAATGTACGCATGCAAGTCGAAAAGCTTGACGAAGCTGAAGAGGATTTTGACAGAGCTATTGAACTCAATGATACCCCGGCGGCACACCGTAACAAAGTAATGCTGATGCTTATGACCGACCGCGGGCAGGATGCAATTCCCTACCTTATTAAACGCATTAAGGAAAGTCCCCAGGATCCCGAAAACTGGATACTGATGGGCGATATGATTAAAAAGGGCGGACAGGAAGATAAAGCCAGAACCTACTACGAACAGGCCTTAAAAATTGACCCCGATAACGACTATGCCCGGCGACAGTTGGAAGAAGAAGGGGATGTATTTTAACATTTTTATCGGGTTAGAACTATGGGATTGAAGGCGTCGTCTCTCTTATGAATAGTAACTTCGCCTAAACCTGAAGGTTATGTCCGATAGGATGTACTTCGATAAACCCCGTTCATATGGACGGGGTTTTTGTATACAGAGTAACACATGGTGCTTTACTCCTCCTGTAGTAAAGCAGAAATTGCTCTCACTAAATCCTCCCTGCCTCTCGGATCTTCACAATGAAATTGAGAGAGTTTAACGGGCTTTTCCTAATCCCCCCAAGGTTTGGACCCTGGCAATTGATTGCTAATAAGCAAAAAACCCCACCCGATTAAGGAATGGGGTTTTCATTGGGTTAACAATTGTAAACTTGTTACTTAATGGGAGGGATGACGTTCTGCACCTGTTGTAGGTGAGTGGCTCACTCCGGTGGGTACATTTTTTCCGTTATTGAAGTAATCCAGTGATTCCTGAATGAGTCCCTCTACCCATTGTACAAATAATGGATGAGGTGCAAAACCTTCCCCATCGTGTCTGAATTCCAGGTCACCCAGCCAACGCCGGGCATGTCCGCCCTGAGTTGTCCGAGCCGGGATTACAATGGCCGTACCACCATCTTTCCCCGCTTCTTTTACCATGCTTCGAACGTTTTTAATACGCTTTTCCCTCAGTTTCGGCCAGTCTTCACGCCAGTTTTCGTATTTAAAACCGCGGAATTGGTACCCTTTTTCTCTGGCTGTTTTTTCCATATGCTCCGTAATGCTTTTCAGATTTTCCAGCCAGCGCGTATTTCCTTCTTCCGTGCGGGTACCATGGCCCACCAGTATTATGGTTTCTTTTTCAGGGTTTTCGCTCAGTGCTATTGCACGATCCAGCAGGGCTTCAGCAAACAGCGGAGAATCTTCGAGGCCGCCGGTGGTATAAAATATACTGCCACTTCTTATTCTTGGGGGCATTCCGGCGCCGTGCATCATGTGAGCGTTACGGCCGATATCTTTACGAAGGCCTAAAAGAAATTCCGTGGATTTCTTAAAGCTGGATTCGAGGGAAAAAATCCGCAGTACTGTTATGGCTGTAGCTCCGCGTTTCTCCAGTTTACGGGCAGCCTGTTCAATCAGGTCGGCATCGCCCATGCTAAAGGCATACTCAATTTTATACTCATTGTGGAGTTCGGCAATGGCATCCATCATGGTCCGGTTCCAGTTATAATCGGAGCCATGAGGCATAAACACCACTCCGAGATTTTCTTTGGTAACCGGCAAATAACTATTAGCCTGTTTGGCCAGCCAAAGCTCTACATCTTTATGCGGAGTAAGATCTTTTCCATTGTAAAGCGCCCCATATTTGTACGTTAAAGGCTGGATTCTGGAGCTGAATGCCATCATGCCATCCAGTTTTTGGGTCAGGCCGAATGGAATAACAACTGGTGTAAATCCTTTGTTCTTGATTTCGGAAAGGTTTTTTTCCAGCTTTTTTTGGGAGTTTTCCGAACGGGCGCCCTCATTACCAAAAACAACCACGGCTTCACTGTTAAAAGCAAACCGGCCGTGATTCATATGCACTACCTGTTCCAGATCAGCTTTTATGGCTTCTTTCTCTTCTTCAGTAGAAGCGCCGGTGGTTACCAGCACTAAAGCTTCTTTCTCCGGATGCTGGCTAAGCTCAGTGATACGGTCCGCCAAAATTTCTCCCACCAGGTAATTCTGGCTCATGGGTTCTGCAAATTCAATGGGTAGATTTGTAAGATTCCCATTATTTAAACGTTCTAAACCCAACTTGTACAGCGGATGATTATCCGATAAAAACATGGGAATAACCACCAGCTTGCTTACATCTTCGTTTTGGAGCTTTTTAACTGCCTCGGCAAGAAACCGGTCGGTTTCTTCTGGAGTGATAAAAGCCAGGCTGGTGGTATAGTGTTCATCAAAGCCAGCATGCAGGTCTCTGATTTCCTGGTTCCCCATAAAACCACGATCAGGGGCAAGTACAAGGAAACCTGTTTTATCCTGCTGTGCAAAAGCGGACACAGAGATCAGCATCACCCATGCAAAAGCCAGCATTTTCTTTATTGTAGATATATTCATGGTCTTGGTAAATAAATTCATGGTTTTGTTTTTTAGATTGATCATTCAATAACCAGTTTTCCGTCAATCATGATGAGCATATAACCGGGGATAAAATCCTGAACCTGAATTCCGGTTCCGTGATCATTTAGAATACTCAGGCCTGATTGCTCACTCAGAATATTACTGAGTGGCATGTTTCCGGTTTGGTTAATTTCTTTATTGGAAACTGCCGTTGCCGGGATATTCACCTCTTCGATAGAATGTTGGGTGCGGGTAGCTGTGATCACCATGGTCCCCGAAGTGGTGATAGTGGTTTCCCCGGACTCTTTTATATATACATGCGCTTTTTCGAATGGATCACCATCTTCATTTTGTACAATACCCGGAATATTTTGTGCATGAGAAGAAATGGAAAACAATAAAAGCAGAAAGCTAAATGTAATTTTAAGCTGCATCAGCTCAGTTTTTGATTGCAGGTTAACGGGATTATTCCGCCGTTAAATTTATTTAGACTTATTTTTAATAACAACTTTATTTAGAATAATTATAAATAATATTTCAAAATAGTTTACAGTAGCACTTTTAAAATTGTACCGGGCTTTTGCTCAAGAAAAGCCCGGTATCCCCTTCATTTTTAAAAGGGAATATTTTTAGAGGATTACATTGAATTTTGAAAACTAAAAGTGCTATCTTTGTTGCCCTTCTGGATGTTCCTGTGACAGGGCCTCCCTCCACAAATATTTCGGAAGGCGGGTTATGATAGTTTTAAGCTCGTTTGTTTTACTTGCTGACTCTTATTTATCCCATGTATGCTCACGTGGTGGAATTGGTAGACACGCACGCTTGAGGGGCGTGTGGCCTAACGGCCGTGGAGGTTCGACTCCTCTCGTGAGCACACTTTTTAACGTCTGTTTCTTAAAAATTAAGGAACAGACTTTTTTATTTATATCTGGTATTATAAGCTTAGTGATGTATACCGTGTATGCCATATCCAGTCTTTCCCGAAATTATATTTACGTGGGATTCTCTTCGCAGCTGCCCGAAAGGCTTAAGAGGCACAATGAAGGTAAAAACAAAACTACTAAGCCTTATGCTCCTTTTGAGTTGATTTATACAAAAGGCTTTGATACCCGAGTTGAAGCCAGGAAGTATGAAAAGTATCTAAAATCGGGTTCTGGTAAAGAGTTTTTGAAACGTTTGGTAAAGAAGAAAGAATAGATGCACATTAGTTACCGCACGCTTGAGGGGCGTGTGGCCTAACGGCCGTGGAGGCCTGCCTGCCGGCAAAGGCAGGTTCGACTCCTCTCGTGAGCACCAAATAATTAAGCCAAGTAACATTATATTAGTTACTTGGCTTTTTTATTGTTGAGTTTTTGTACATTTTTTGTGCAACTACATCGCGACTCTGACTCCTCGCCCGTGCCCAAAACCTATCAAAATTATCGGCTACCTCGTAGGCTACACCTGAAAAGTACTTTCTTCCTCAACCTTTTTTTCTACAGCTCTTAGGATATTATTGAAGAGTGATCCTTTGGTTTCTACTGCGAAATATATTTTTGGTTGTATTACGAATTGAGTAGAGTCCATATATGTTCTGTTCTCCAGTTTTGGCAACCAAGAGCAACTTGATTTATGAATTTCGTGAGCATCATTATTCACATAATATTTATCCATTACTGTCCCTTTTTTTGATTAGTTATTTACACAGAATATCATTTCACAGCAAACTTGTCTGATATTTGATTATACTAAGGGCTAAACAAAATAAAACAAATAAATAATGCCCTTAACGCCTGAACAGAAAGCTCGTCAAAAGATAGACCGTATGCTTGCACAAGCCGGTTGGGTAGTTCAGGATTATCGAAAAATTGATTTTAAAGCCGGAAAAGGTATAGCGGTTCGGGAATACCCTACCAATACCGGTCCTGCCGACTACATGTTGTTGGTGGATAAAAAGCCCGTTGGAGTGATTGAAGCTAAACGGGAAGATGAAGGACATCGCATCTCTAAAGTTGAGGAACAAACTACCCGGTATGCCACCAGTGAGCTGAAACA
Source organism: Balneolaceae bacterium (assembly GCA_009711805.1). Lineage (GTDB taxonomy): Bacteria > Bacteroidota > Rhodothermia > Balneolales > Balneolaceae > VEMX01. The sequence continues at coordinate 41,388 of VEMX01000004.1, forward strand.
CTTTGGGGAAGTTGAAATCCCATTTCTATATGAAAGTACCGGAGAGATTACACGTTTTACCGATCAGCGAGATCCCAAGCCAAGAGCCCGTGAGGTTTTTTCTTTTCATCAACCAGAAACATTGCTAAAAAGAACAGAACAGCGTTCCCTTCGGGATCGACTTCAGGATTTACCCGAGTTGAATGTTGATGGGTTACGCGAGTGCCAAGTCACAGCCATCAATAATCTTGATCAGTCTTTTAATGAAGCCCGACCAAAGGCATTGGTTCAGATGGCGACCGGCTCAGGGAAGACTTTCACAGCTATCACCACCATTTATCGGCTGCTAAAACATGCCGGTGCCAAGCGGGTACTTTTCCTGGTGGATACAAAGAATCTCGGGGAGCAGGCGGAGCAGGAGTTTATGCAATACACGCCTTCCGATGACAACAGAAAGTTTACCGAGTTGTATCCTGTTCAGCGATTGCAATCCAGTTATATCGCACCTGATAATAAAGTGACGATCAGTACCATTCAGCGACTCTACTCCATGATGAAAGGCGAAGAAATTGGTGAGTTGGAAGAGGAGAAAAATCCTAATGAACTACATATGCCGGATGAGCCGCTGCCGGTAGTTTATAATGAAGAGATGCCTATTGAGTTTTTTGATGTAATAGTGATTGATGAGTGTCATCGCTCAATCTATAATCTCTGGAAACAGGTGCTCGATTACTTTGACAGTTTTCTTGTTGGTTTAACAGCCACACCAGATAAACGCACCTTTGCCTTCTTCAACGAAAATGTGGTGAGTGAATATTCCCATGAAAAAGCTGTAGCCGATGGAGTGAATGTTGGGTATGATGTTTATACCATCGAGACAAAGATCAGCAAGGAAGGCGCTAAGATTGAAGCAGAAGAATATGTAGATAAGCGGGAAAAGCTTACCCGAAAGACCCGGTGGGAACAGCTGGAAGATGAGGTGGAATATACCGGCACCTCGTTGGATAAAGACATTGTGAACCCCAGTCAAATACGCAACATCATCAAGGCGTTTAAACATAAACTGCCTGAAATTTTTCCCGGAAGAAATGAAGTTCCCAAAACCCTCATCTTTGCCAAAACTGACAGTCACGCCGATGACATCATTGGAAAGGTGAGAGATGAATTTGCTGAAAGAAATGAGTTTTGTAAAAAGGTGACGTACAAAATTGAGGAAGATCCTAAATCAGTATTAGCCCAGTTTCGGAATGAGTATTACCCGAGGATTGCAGTCACCGTAGATATGATTGCCACCGGTACGGATGTGAAACCGTTGGAGTGCCTGCTGTTTATGCGGGACGTGAAGAGCCGGAACTATTTCGAGCAGATGAAAGGTCGGGGTACCCGAACCCTTGATAAAGAAGGACTGATCAAAGTAACACCCTCTGCCAAAACCGATAAAACCCATTTTGTGATCGTTGATGCGGTTGGAGTGACTAAATCCGTGAAAACCGATAGTCGCCCTTTAGAAAGGAAAAGAACCGTTCCGCTTAAAGACTTACTCTTTGGCATTATGATGGGAAGTGAAGATGAAGATTTCTATACCTCCGCAGCTAACCGCCTGGCCCGGCTTGAACAACAACTGGATGACAGCGATAAGGAAGACTTTAAAGAGAAAACCGGCAAGAGCATTAACCGGGTAACGCATGAACTGCTAGATGCCTTCAACCCGGATGCCATTGAGGACTTGGCAGAGAGTGAAGGAATTGAACCCGATGAAGCCCGGAAACAACTCATTGAAAAAGCCTCTTCTATTTTTACCGGTGATATCATTGACTACATCGACAATGTTCGGAAGACCAAAGAACAAATCATTGATGTGGTGAATACCGATGAAGTCACTTATGCCGGATGGGACAAAGAACAGAAGAAGCAGGCGGAAACCCTGGTTGAAAACTTTAAAGCATTCCTGGAAGAACACAAAGATGAAATTACGGCACTCTCCATTTTCTATAACGAACCCTACCGGCGCCGGGAAGTCACTTTTAAGATGCTGAAAGAAGTGCTGGATTTGATCAAGCAAAAGAAGCCTCAGATGGCTCCGCTGAATGTATGGAATGCCTGGGAGCAGGTGAAAGGTGCGAACGGCACCTCCCCTAAAAATGAACTCATAGCGTTGGTTTCACTAATTCGTACGGCCTCGGGGATTGATGAGCAGCTTACCCCTTACGATAAAACCGTAAACAAGAACTTCCAGGATTGGATCTTTGCCAAACATGCCGGAAAGCCCAAGTTCAGCGAAGAGCAAATGAACTGGCTGCGGATGATCAAAGATCATATTGCCACCTCCGTACATTTCAGTAAAGATGATCTGGATTATGCTCCATTTGATGCCAAAGGCGGGATTGGGAAAATGTACCAGCTATTCGGGGATGTGATAGATCGCATTATTGAAGAGATGAATGAAGAGTTGGTGGCTTGACTGGGGAATTAACTATGCCAACAGTTTAACCCTAATTCATCGATCAGACGGCTCTTTGCAGGATTTGAAAGTATGGGGCGTAAAATCAGCCGTCAGATCGGGTTCGGAGGTTAATTTCAGGCACTTCGGTCTGACGGCTCAAAGTCCGTCTGACCGATTGTTTGGCGCGAATACCCAAACCTTTATTCAAGCCCATTGGAATATAGATTTCCTTATTCTAATGAAACAACATATATTAGAATAAATGATTTTATAATACAACGCATTAGAATATGGAAAATATTAAGTACCACAATCTGCCTCTGCTCCCTCCTGAAAAGGATGTTGTACCTCCTTTGAAGCTGATCACAGAAGCTTACCATGCAATCGGTGAACTAAAGGGAAGGATGTATCGGGATGTTATAAATCCCAACTTGATTGTAGGACCGCTTCTGAATAAAGAGGCGGTGGCCAGTTCAAAAATTGAGGGGACGCAAACCACCGTTGAAGAAGTCCTGCGATATGAAGCCGGAGATCGTAAAGAAGAAGACCCCGACATTTTGGAAGTATTGAATTACCGGCAGGCAATTTATGAATCCATAGAGTATTTAAAGCAAAAGCCTTCAGGAGAAAATCTTGTAAAGGCGCTTCATCAAACCCTGCTTTCTTCGGTACGAGGAAAGGAAAAAGATCCAGGCAATTTCAGGAGGGCAACGGTTCATCTTGGCAAACCGGGAAGTAAAGTGGATGAGGCAGCATACATCCCGCCTAAACCGGATGATATTACCGGATTGATGAAGAACTGGGTTGAGTTTGTGCATGACTCAGACATGGATTTGTTGATAAAGGTAGCGATTGCGCATTACCAGTTTGAGGCTATTCACCCTTTTATGGATGGAAACGGCCGGGTGGGAAGGCTTATGATCCCTATCATTATGTTTGAACAGGAAATGATCCCTTATCCCTATTTCTATATCAGTGAGTATTTTGAACAGCACCGGTCAGAGTATTACGAAGCTTTGCGGTTGGTGGACCGTGAACGGGATTGGGATGCCTGGGTTAATTTTTTCCTGGTAGCGGTGAAAGAGACGGCCATACAGATGCAGGCAAAAGTGGTAAGTATGTATGAACTGTATGGGCGGGTGAAAGAGGAGATTGTAACGATGAACTCTCAATATGCCCAGGTATTCCTTGATTTGCTGTTTGAACGACCGATCATCTCCGGAAAGGAAATACCGCAAAGACTCGAACAGCCCAGTACCCAAACCATTTACAATTTGACGAAGAAATTTGAGAAAGCGGGAATTATCCGGGAAATAACCGGACAGAAAAGAAACCAGGTATATGCCTTTGATGCCCTGCTCGACATCATTAAGTAATTCTTATTCCAGTCCATTGGACTATGGAATTTCTTAATCTAAAAAACCAAAGAACATTGGAATAAGGGTGACGGGGGTTGACACTCTTAGTAATTATCATCAAACAAGAGGTGCAAAAATGAAAGATTCACAAATGAACATGATGGAGCACTCTGAAGCTAAAATCGAGTTGCTAAGTAAATATATGGATAGATTTTTAAACATCATGAATCAGAATAGCTACATCCATGATGTTCATTTATACGATTTATTCTGTGGAGAAGGTATATATCCAAATGGAGGAAAAGGCAGTCCAATTATCTTTTTAGAAAAAATCAAAAATCTTCATTTTGTAAATAAGGCGAAATCTCATCCTCATGTTGATTTTCATTGCTTTTTCAATGATTTAGACGATGAAAAACTTTTAAAATTAACTGCTTCAATTGAAGAAAAGAATCTCCATTATGAAGAAATGGGAACCCTGAAAATCTCTAACCAGGATTATAAAGATAAATTAGAGGAAGTAGTTTCAATCCTGGAAAAGCTTAAAGGAAGTGAGAAAGCTTTCATTTTTATTGATCCCTATGGTTACAAAGAAATAAAGGCAGATGATATTAAAAGACTTCTTTCATCAAACAACTCTGAGGTTCTTCTTTTCTTGCCAACACAGAATATGTTCAGATTTGAAACTAAGGGAACACCGGAAAGTTTACAAAGATTCATCTCTGAACTTGTGCCAATTGAAGAATGGCCTAAAAGTGAAACAGGGCTTAATTTTATTGAAACATTACTCGACAAATTCAGAGAATATTTAGGTTCTGAATATTTTGCCGACTCTTTTATTATCACAAGAGATACTAACCAATACTTTTGCCTCTTCTTCTTCACCAGTCATATACGTGGTTTTGAAAAAATGCTTGAGGCTAAATGGGCCATTGATGAAGAAGAAGGCAGAAGTTGGAAACAAGGCATGAGGACAGATTTATTTGCAGATCAAGAAAAAATTGCAAAAACAGAAAAATTAAAATCTGCCCTTTACCATTATCTTGAAGAGGAAAGAACCAATGGTGATCTGTATAAATTTGGTTTGAAGCAGGGATTTCTACCTAAGCATGTCAATTCAGTTCTAAAAGAGTATCAGATAAATGATATTATAACAGTTGAAAAAACAGATGGAAGTAAAATTAGAAGAGGTGCATTTTATACTGGTTATGAATATTTCAGAGATGAGCCTTCAAAAATCATAGTTATTAGACGGAGATAGTTATGTCAAAATCATCAATCGAATGGACAGAATTAACTTGGAATCCTGTAACAGGATGCACAAAAGTATCACAAGGGTGTAAATTTTGCTATGCAGAAGTCATGGCAAAGCGACTTAAAGCAATGGGTGTAGAAAAGTATAAAGACGGGTTTAAAGTTAGAACTCATCCAGACACACTTGAAGAACCCTACAAGTGGAAAAAATCACGAGTAGTGTTTGTTAACTCAATGAGTGATTTATTCCACCCTCAAGTACCCATCGAGTTCATTCAGGATGTATTTAAAGTAATGAATGATAATCCACGCCATGTATTTCAAATTCTAACTAAAAGAACTGAATTACTTTTAGAATATGATAAGGCCGGACTCTTGAACTGGACTGATAATATTTGGATGGGGACTTCTGTAGAAGACAATCGTGTGAAAGAAAGAATTGATGTATTAAGTAAGACCAACGCACACACAAAATTTCTTTCTTGTGAGCCACTTATCGGGCCTTTAACAGATATGAATTTATCGAACATTGATTGGGTGATTGTTGGTGGAGAAAGTGGTCATAATCCCCGCCCTATGAAACCTGAATGGGTTATTGATATTAAAGCTCAATGTGAGAATGCTTCTGTACCGTTCTTCTTTAAACAATGGGGTGGTAGAAACAAAAAGAAAAACGGTAGGAAATTGATGAAACGGACATGGGATGAGATGCCGGAAATGCCTGAACAATTTGCAACAGCTTAGTTTATGTGGAAAAAAAAGCAGTTAGGTGAAGTAGCTGAATATGTTAATGGTAGAGCCTTTAAGCCAAAAGAATGGAAAAAAAGTGGATTACCGATTATTCGTATTCAAAACCTTAATGATGAAACAGCACCCTACAATTATTCAGATGAAAAACACAAAGATAAATATTTAGTCAAGAATGGTGATCTATTATTCGCATGGTCGGCATCGTTAGGTGCATACATTTGGAAAGGAGGCGATGCATGGTTAAATCAACATATTTTTAGAGTAGATCACGATGAATCTATAAACAAAAAATATTTGTATTACTGTTTGACTAATGTAGTTGAAGAACTGTATGCTAAAACGCATGGCTCAGGAATGGTTCATGTAACTAAAGGGAAATTTGAAGAAACAGAAGTACCAGTTCCTTCAATTGAAGAACAAAACCGTATCGTAGAAAAAATAGAAGAGCTATTCAGTGAGCTGGATAATGGGGTAGAGAACCTGAAGAAAGCCCAAAAGCAGCTCAAGATCTACCGGCAGGCGGTGCTGAAGGATGCCTTTGAAGGCAAGCTCACCAAGGAATGGCGGGAGCAACAAGATGACCTGCCCACCCCGGAAGAACTTCTTCAGCAAATCAAAGCTGAACGCAAAGCCCACCGCCAACGCGAACTCACCGAATGGGAAAAGGAAGTGGAGCAATGGGAGAAGGATGGTGAGCCTGGGAGGAAACCAAGGAAGCCGAGTAAACCAAAAAATCTACCTCAGATTACGAAAGATGACTTGAGTTCCTTGCCGGAAATCCCATCTACTTGGAGGTACACATATTTATATGACCTTGGCGATCTTGGAAGAGGTAAGTCTAAGCATAGACCAAGAAATGATGATAAGTTATTCAAAGATGGAACAATCCCTTTCATACAAACAGGAGAAGTAAAAGCCGCTACAAAATACCTTAGGACTTTTGAAGATACTTATAATGAGTTTGGTTTAAGCCAAAGTAAATTATGGCCAAAGGGTACTTTATGCATAACCATTGCAGCCAACATAGCTGAAACTGCAATTTTAGATATTAATGCTTGTTTTCCTGATAGTATTGTTGGCTATACGAGTTACGCCTCAATTACTGATAAACTTTTTGTCTTTTACTTTATCCAATCTGTACAAAAAAGATTGGAAGCTTTTGCTCCTGCAACTGCTCAAAAAAATATCAATCTAACCACTCTTGAAAATTTATTAGTACCTCTTTGTTCACTTAAAGAACAAAAAGAAATCGTTAACGAAATCGAATCCCGCCTTTCCGTGGTTGATCAATTAGAACAAACCATAAAAGAAAACCTGCAAAAAGCGGAGGCTCTACGGCAGAGTATTTTGAAGAAGGCTTTTGGTGGGGAGTTGGTGAAAGAAGAGCCTGCTAAAATCCTTGAGTTTCAACAATCTCCACAAAGATATTACAAGAATAAACCAACAGATCTACATGCAGGCTTAATGTGTAAGATTATAGATGCCCATTACAAAAATGAAAAGCATCTTCAAAAATTGAATCATGTGAAATGTGAAAAGATTATCCACATGCTCGAATCACATGAAGGAATTGAACTGGAGCGAAAACCAGTAAAAGATGCTGCCGGTCCAGACGATTTTCCTAAACTGAAAAAGATAGAGCACAGAGCAAAATTCAAAAATTGGTTTGAGAAGGATAAATCTCTTGGGGGAAAGTTTGGCTATGGCTATAAACCCAAAAAAAGTTTGGGATATGCAATATCAGATCTGGAAAAAATAGAAGGATTGCCCTTGGAAGCCATTGATAAGATGATAGGCCTCTTTCTAAAAATGGATAAAGAAAGAGCGGAAATAGTAGCTACACTTTATGCAGCCTGGAATAATTTTTTGATTGATGGCCATCAACCATCTGATGAAGAGATTGTGCGTGCTGCCCGTGAAGACTGGTCAAAGCAAAAGTTAAATATTAAAAGGCATAGATTCTTTAAAGCCTTGCCCTGGATGAGAAAAAATGGGTTAATTCCAGCTGGAAAAGGTAAAAGAGTTCTATCGAGAAACAGTAAATGAAATGAATCAAAAAATGAGTGAGAAATACTTCCTACAGGTAGAATATAAAATGGTATCAGATGTGCCTAATTATGAACCTGACAGATACATTAATACATACCAGCTGAGTGTATTGGCAAGCACATTAGAAGAAGAAAAATACTATGAAATTGGTAGGGGTGAAGTAAGACTTATTCTGGAGAGTTTAGCTGTAAATGATCACTTCGATATGTTTAATGTATTTGACAGCTTTCATACTACAATGGAGCTTGGTGGAGAAATATATGATTTTGATGAGAGACAGATAATAGATGAGATTAGACAGTTTTATGATGATGACATCTTATATCCGAATATTCTCTTGTTAGAAAGACTGGAATTAGCAAAAGAATACAGGGGGCTTGGAATTGGGAAAAGAGTAATAAAAGATATTGTAGAAAGATTTTCGTTCTGTGCTGGACTAATTGCTCTAAAAGCATTCCCCTTGCAATTAGAAAGTGGACGAGGTTTGGATGATGATTGGAAGAAAAGAGTAGCATTGGAGGAATTAGAAAGAGATGAGGAAAAAGTGAAGTATAAACTATATCACTATTACCAAAATCTTGGTTTCGAAAGTCCTTTAAATAATGAGTTTTTCTTTATTAACCCCGCTTTAAAAAATAAAAAATTTGAAAGCATTTCACTTGAGTAAAAAACCTCAATCTAACTCAGAATTTTAAAACTGAATATTACCGCCAATGGAATCATACAAAAGATCTGGAATTTCTGTCACTTGTCAAGAATAGCTAAAGAAGGGTGTTTAATAGGCGGCAATGAAAACCATAGACAAAAAAACCCGGCTTCATAACCGATATGGGAGTCGGAAGAGGAAGTACCGGGACTGCGGTTGAAAGATAATAATTATAAAAAAAATAAACTGTGATATTTGTGATAGGCGAGATAATCTGTGATACATCCGAGCCATCATGGATATCAAAAATATCACACCCATCACAGTTAAAAATAAGAAATAGACTATGACCACAAACGGAATTGTGCAAAAGATCTGGAATTTCTGTCACACTCTAAGAGACGATGGGGTGGGCTACGGGGATTACCTGGAGCAAATTACCTATCTGCTGTTTTTGAAGATGGCGCATGAATACAGTCAGCCACCCTACAACCGAGATACCAACATTCCTGAAGAATACAACTGGGAAAGCCTGGTGGAAAAGAGCGGTTCCGAATTGGAGCAACACTATGTTACCCTGCTTCGGGAGTTAGGGAAAGAAGACGGGATGCTTGGACAGATCTTCGTGAAAGCCCAAAACAAAATTCAAGACCCGGCCAAGCTCTACAAACTCATCCAAATGCTGGACGCTGAAAATTGGGTGATGTTGGGTGCGGATGTTAAAGGAGATATCTATGAGGGATTGCTGGAGAAGAATGCGGAGGATACGAAGTCGGGAGCCGGACAGTACTTCACGCCCCGTGCGCTGATCAAAACCATGGTAGAGTGTGTCCGACCGGAACCCCAGAAAACCATAGCCGATCCTGCAGCCGGAACCGGAGGCTTTTTCCTTGCCGCCTATGATTATCTGCTCGAAAACTACGATCTCGACAAAGAACAAAAGGAGTTTCTAAAGTACAACACCTTTAAAGGCTGGGAGATCGTGCCCAATACAGCTCGCATGGCTCTTATGAATCTCTTTCTTCATAACATTGGGGATATCAATTCAACCCCGCCCATTGTCCGAAATGATAGCCTGATCTCAGAACCTGATAAGAAGTTCGACTATGTGTTAGCTAATCCCCCTTTTGGAAAGAAAAGCAGTATCACCGTCACCAATGAAGACGGCACCCAATCCAAAGAAGCCCTCACTTACAACCGTCAGGATTTTTGGGCAACCTCATCCAACAAACAACTCAACTTTGTTCAGCATATCAATGCCATGTCGAAAGCGGATGGAGAAGCGGCGGTAGTAATTCCGGATAATGTATTGTTTGAAGGCGGTGCCGGTGAAATGGTAAGAAAGAAACTTCTGCAAAATGCAGATGTCCACACGGTACTCCGATTGCCTACCGGTATATTTTATGCTCAGGGAGTAAAGGCAAACGTAGTTTTCTTTGATGCCAAACCCGCCTCCAAAGATCCCTGGACCAAAGAAGTGTGGTATTACGATTATCGAACCAACATCCACCACACCCTAAAGAAACACCCACTCAGCTTTGATGATCTCAAAGATTTTGTAGAGCTGTACAATCCGGAAAACCGGCACCAACGCAAAGAAACCTGGAGCGAGGACAATCCCGATGGTCGCTGGAGAAAGTACACCTACGAAGAGATCACCAACCGGGACAAAACCAGCATGGATATCTTCTGGATCAAAGACGATGATCTCACCGATTTGGAAAACCTGCCCGACCCTGATATCCTTGCAGTAGAAATTGTGGAAAATATCGAGGCGGGGCTGGAGAGTTTCCGGGAGATTGTGAGTTCGTTGGAGGAGTAATTTATTATTAACCAAATATTATTTTATATACACAGGTTTTCTCCCATATTCTTTCGGCGTATGTTGTAAAGAGTACATTCGGCAAAATGTTGAAACGAATGTGTTAGAATATGCTCTGGCAACTTTGCAACCTGGTAGTGTCAATTCAGAATTTTCAAGCAGAAACTGTGCACACATCAGAGAAAAATGAACAATAATTATGGTAGGATTGTATGTGATGTAACGTAATTTCCCAGCCATTCCAGATGAAATATGGTTCCATTATCTCAGGATAAAAGATGATCAAAAGATCAATAAACCATGCTGACCAAATCGTTGGTTCGGCTGTAAATCATTGGCCTGAATAGTATTAGCTAATCAAAGAAATGTGGCAGAATGTTCACTTGGTAAAGGCGATAATACTGGAAGTTCTGTTTCTTCTTTGATGATAGGAAAACATAAACCTAATTATAAATAATTTGTAATAAATGACCTGCCGGTTACTCTTGTTATTGGTTGGTCAGGAGAGTTCAATAAGAAGCCACTTTCTATTCATCAAGATAGAGCAGTGGCTTTTTTTATTCTTGAACTTCGATACTCCGAATTTGGATAACCGGCCAATCTTTTAATTCGGGATTATTTTCACTGTCATAAAAGGCCCAGGGGCTGTTCGATATAAAATAAAGCTGACCATGGTGGATGGTTCCAAGAGTTGGTTCGTTTAAATCAGGGTGCGAGGCATCAATCACTTCCAGAGATCCATCAACAGCCATTCCCCGCTTATCAACTTGCACAGAGGATAGCCGGAATGGACGGGTTCCGTTTTGCATCAGGTACAGATGCCCGTTTGCATAGTACAAACCGTCGGTACCTCTCAGTTTCTGGTTTTGGTCGGTAATGGATTTAACTTCTGATGTAGTTGTGTTAATCGCATACAGGCCGGTGATATAATCCGATATAAAAAGTCGATTAGCCGATAAAGCCAGGCCCTGGAGGTTCCAAAACCTGTGGTCTTGTACAAATTCCCGGGCACTGCTTGCTCCTGTTGGGATATGATAAACAGCAGGGTTCATGGAATCTGTAAAAAAGACCTCACCTTTTTCAGAGATCGTTAAATCGCCAAATACATGCTTTCCCTCTACAGTGAATTCCTTTAAGACTTTTTGCTCGCTTAAACTAAGAAGGAGAATCACTGATGCGCCTTCCAGGGTTTCGCTATACTGGCAGTAATTGGGCAGGGCACTGCTGCTTACCCAGAGGTGATCTGCATTACGAGGATCAATAGCCATGCCCATAGCTCCCCAATATCCATGTTCTTTTAAATCGAATACAGTTTGTATGTTTTTCCCCTTAGAATCAACACGGATGATTTTTCCACACCGGACATCACTCAGTAAAAATGCATTGAAACTGGGAGCATAGACCATACCTTCGGGATGAAAACCGGTACGATCGAATTTAAATACAAGCTTAGATTGTTGTTGGGGAGTATTTGCCTGTTCGATACTTGCAAGAAGATCACGGTATCTCTGACGTGAGGTAAGTGGGGTAAATATGCTATCCTCGCTAAAATCATCAAGGGCATAAAAATCGGCCCGGTACCCGAGTACATCCAGGGATTTTTCAGGCTGTTGATTGAGGGCATGAGCCGCTGCCAGCCGATACAGGATTACAGGATGGTTAGGGCGCAGGGAATCGGAAAGTATGAGATGTTTAAGAAAGGCTGGGTAATCTCCTTCCTCCAGGGCTTTTAAGCCCTCGGCATAAGCCTGGCGAAAATCGGTTTGGGCATTACAAAGGATGGGGGAAAGAATAACAATGAACAGAAAAAAGCCCTTTGGTATGCCGGAATAAAGATTGTTCATAAGAATAGAGTCAAATTCTGGTGTTCAAATATTATTCTCGCAAACTTAGCAATTCTGCTATTCACTTTTCAAAGTATTCCTTGGTCTCACAACTAGAAGTCGTCTTCGGTTTCCAAATTTAAGCTACCCAGCTTTCTCTTTTCCCCAATTCATCACAAATATCCTATCTATTTCCCCATCACCATTAAACCGGAAAAGAAGCTTTGTCGTCACTCCGTGAATCGGTTTAATGGTTTTGGGTTTTAGTTTAAATATATTACTATTTAATTAGTATTATTTAGGCCTATTGGAATTGATACTCCATCTACCAAGATTGTACCATTTATTTCACCGGTTATAATATTGGCTAACCGGTGAACTGGAAGAACAAAGCATTTATTCTAAAACCAGATCCACTATCTTTTATGAAGATGACTCCCAGTGAATACAGGTATTTCTTTCTTGCTCTTATCATCATTTCTGTTGCTTTTCAGGGGTGCAACAATCAGAATGAAAAGTCGGCTGATAAACCAATCACTATTCAGAACTTTGAAATTGACACGCTTAAGGTCTTTACCAGTTTTGAAACGCATGACATTGCTCAGCCTTCTGATGTGAAGATTTTGAAAAACGGACATATAGCGATAGCAGATTACGGCCAGCAAACCATCAGTATACTTAAGAAGGATGGCTCGCTAATTCATTCTTTTGGCAGACAAGGGCGTGGACCGGGAGAGTTTCTCAACATCAGGGATATTCTTACTATAGGAGAGCATATTTCGGTGTATGATAGTCATCAAAATAGGCTTGTGGTTTTTAATTATTCGGGCGAATTACTTCGGAGTGAGTCGTTTTCATCAGCCAGTATGAACAAGGAAACAACGCTTATTAACGACAGCTTATACGTGATAGGAATTGAAGGTGTCAGCGGTTCTCTCTTGCAGGTTCAAAATTTCAAATCAGATTCTGTGTTTAACTTTGGTACTCCCAAGGCTGAGAAAGAACAGGGGCTGGATTTGAAGAAAAGTAAACGGCAGTTAAAGGCAGGAAAGGTTCCGAACTTTTTTAAAAACAAGGTGATTCTTAACTCAGATGGAACACATATATATGCTTTTTTTGAAGCACTAAGTGAACTTCAGAAATATGATCTGCACGGAAATTTACTATGGAGCCGTATGATTGATCTCCCAAACAATAAACAAATTTTTGAGGATATTGTTGAAAGCGCCAAAGAGAATACCAATGCTCGTTCTATTCCTGTTCTCAATTATATAGCCGATTTTCTGATCATCGAAGATAATATGTTCATCCTGACAGCACGCCCTTCCGGCGGATCTCAATATATAGTAAAGCTCAACAAACAAGGCGAAATTGTTGCTGAATACAGCATGCCAGAAAATGCAACTTACGGTTACGATATAGATATTAACCCAGAGGATAATACTGCATACTTTACTTCATGGAGTGCTGGTATAGTTTATAAGGGGATATTACCGGAATAATGCTCCATTTAGATCAATAATCCAAAAAGAAACGAAGACCTCGATGGGTTTTGTTACGGATTTGTGATACAAAACCGGGCAGACCGTTCTATACTGTTATTGAAAAAAATTAAACGGAAACGAATTTAACGCTGTTATGAAGTCTTTAATAATTACAGGCCTTATAGTAAGCCTGACAACATTTTCATTATTTGCACAGGAAAAGGAGAAAAATTTGGAGAAAGCAACATTTGGCGCCGGATGTTTTTGGTGTGTGGAAGCCATTTATGAACTCGTTGAAGGTATTGACCATGTAGAAGCCGGTTATTCAGGCGGGCATGTTGAGAATCCTTCCTATAAAGAGGTGACAATGGGAACAACGGGGCATGCCGAGGTAGCCCGTATTCATTTCGACCCGGAAGTGATTTCATATGAGGAATTGCTGGAAGTGCTCTGGCATACACACAATCCAACTACCCTAAATCGCCAGGGTAATGATGTGGGCCCTCAATACCGCTCAGTAATATTCTATCATAATGAGGAACAAAAACGTATTGCCGAACAATCACTTCAGAAAACGGATGCATCTGATTTATGGAAAGATCCTATAGTAACTCAGATTCAACCACTTGAAAACTATTATGTGGCCGAGAACTACCATCAGGATTATTATGAAAATAATCCCAATGCAGGTTACTGTTCGTACGTGATTGCTCCCAAGGTGAAGAAGTTCAAAAAAGAGTTTAAGTATTTGTTAAAAGATCAGGAATCTTGATTTAGATGCTTTCTTTATAATCATTCTACCTGTATAATGGGCTGGCACCTATAACATGTATGCTACAACTAACTACAGAATGAAAAGAATAAGCCTATTATTAATGCTGCTGATAACAAGCAGTGTTGTATTTGCTCAACAGCCCGATACCACAATGACTTTTGAAGAGTACGACCCAGAGTCTACCCTGGTGGTGCCGGGAGAAATTATTGAGCACGCCAAGTATCCTTTTATTGATGTACACAGCCACCTGTGGCGTATGGCTTCCATGGATCTTAAAGAAACAGCCCGGGAAATGGACAGCCTGAATATGAAAGTGTTGGTAAACCTGAGCGGGCGTTCCGGAGATCAATTAAAGGCGATGGTGGATGCGGCTGAAAAACAGGCACCGGGCAGGTTTGTCATTTTTGCGAATTTGAATTTTGATGGTATTGATGACCCGGACTGGACGGAGCGTACGGTTAAACAGCTGGAAGAGGATTATAACAATGGAGCCCGCGGACTCAAGATTTTCAAAAACCTGGGCCTCACCGTCACCGATTCGGAAGGAAGTCGTGTGCACACCGATGATCCCCGCCTGGATCCTGTATGGGCCAAGGCTGGTGAGTTGGGAATGCCGGTTCTCATTCATACCGGTGAACCTGCCGTGTTTTGGGCTCCCATCAATAAAAAAAATGAACGCTGGCTGGAAATGAAAAACTTTCCCCGCCGCCACCGGGGCGATTCTACCCGTTACCCAAGCTGGGAGGTAGTGATGCAGGAGCAGTGGAATGTGTTCCGCAAGCATCCCGGCACAACTTTTATAAATGCACATTTTGGATGGATGGCTAACGATCTGGCTCGGCTGGGACAACACCTGGATGAGTTTCCCAATGTATATACCGAAACGGCCGCAATCATTGCAGAATTGGGGAGGCAGCCTCGTTTTGCGAAAGAATTTTTCATCAAGTACCAGGATCGTCTGCTATTTGGAAAAGATACCTACCGCCCTCACGAATACTGGACCTATTTCAGAGTGCTGGAAAGTGATGACGAATATTTTGATTATTTCCGCAAACGCCATGCCTTCTGGCAAATGTATGGATTGGATTTGCCGGATGAAGTTTTGAAAAAAATATACTACAAAAACGCTTTGCGTATTTTGCCAGGAATAGAGAAGTCTCTATTTGAAAATGTAAACTAATAACTAACCATTAATTAAAGTATCGATCCATGAGAAAACTATTAACGACTTCTATCTTAGTGATTGTGACTTTGTTCTTTGCTGCCGATTTTGCTGTAGCCCAGGAACGGGGAAACAACAGTGCACGACCAAGTCCTAATGCAACAGTAAGCCAGACCGTTGGAACTACTGTGGTAACCGTGGGATATAGCCGTCCCGGTATTAAAGGGCGCTCTTATTTTGAAGAAGGAGCCGACCTTGCTCCGGCCGGAAGTGTATGGCGTACAGGAGCCAATGAATCTACAACTATAACTTTTTCTGATAATGTAGTATTTGGCGGAGAAGAAATAGAAGCGGGAACCTATTCCCTGTATTCTATTCCGAACGGCGATAGCTGGACATTAATCATTAACAGTAAACTTTCCTGGGGTACCCAGTATGATTCTGCTGAAGATTATGCCCGTGTTGATGCTGCAGTGATAGATAATGGTGCGTCAAATATGGAGCGGTTTACGATCTATTTTGATACACTTTCTAACAATAAGGGGCATCTGAACCTACACTGGGGAACTACAAAAGTTGCCGTACCAATTACTATTCCAGAGATGTAACGGGATATTTGTTTTTGATGACGGGGGACATGGGATACCATGTCCCCTTTTTTATTGGGGATCTTAAACCTGGGGCTTGGTTAAAGCCTTGGTGATTTGAATTTAAGCTCCCCTTTTCACTTCCTCCTTGTTCGCAGTGAAGCAAGACCAGGGAGGTCCCGATAATCGGGGTAGAGTCAGGGAGGGTTCGGTAACGTCAAGAAATGATTAATGATCCGGCAAATAAAAAAGGATGCTTTTAAAAAGCACCCTTTAAATGATCAGTTAAAATGTACGAACCGGGGGGTTAAAATTTCCATTTAACCTGGAACAGAAAGTTGGTTCCCGCTTGCGGATAGTAGTAGTTATAGTGGGTAGGTGCGCCATCATACAACCAGCCAAAGGTATAGCCATTGGTTTCGTACTTGTGGTTGAAGATGTTATTTATCTTCAGAGAAGCTGTTATGCCTTCCAGAAAAGATATGTCATAAAAAGAGTAATCAATCTTCAGGTCGTTTACGAAATAAGGATCAATAGAACGGCTTTGGATTTGGGTGTTATCCAGGTACTGCCGCGATACGTATTTGGAAATTAGCTCAGCATTGAATCCGCCTTCCCGAAATCCAAGCACTCCATTGGTGATGACCGAAGGGGAGAAGGCAATGTCGGTGTCTTCATAAACCTCTGCTTTTTGGCCGATATAACTAAAGCCGGCATCGTACTGAGCCGTGTATTGGGTGTATTCAACAATTTTATTCTGGCTGAAGGTAGCATTTACCGAAGCACTTAATTGATCAGTAAGGCTCACCCCGCCCTGTAGTTCCAGTCCAATACGGTAGCTGTCAGCTACATTCTCACGTACTATTTCACCTACATCATTAATAGCCCCGGTAGGAACCAGCTGATCGTTGTAAAACATTCCATATATATTAGCTCCCAGGAAGTACCGGTTGAAATCACCACGATATCCCGCTTCAACATTATAGAGTTTTTCAGCAGAAGGGCGGCTGTCTGGGGTAGAATTTACATATTCATCCCGGGTGGGTTCTTTACCGCCCACTGCAAAAGAAGCATATAATCGCTGACCTTCTCCAGGATTGAAAACTAAGCCAAACTTAGGGTTGAAGAACAGAAGATCTTCTTCCTGCTGCAACGAAATAAGACTGTCCTGTACATTTGGCTGAGAGCCTGTTTGTATGATATCATTTCCGAGAAACTGATAGTTGACTCCCCGAAGTTGTACATCAACATAAGTATTTAGCTGATCAGTAAGTTTGTATTGCAACTTGCTGTAGAAGTTGAAATCCTTTTTGATGCCGTCATTATCATAGTAGCGGTCTTCAAACTCACTGGTTCCGGCATAACGCGCCCATATTACTTCCCCAAAATGAGCACCTTCATAGTAGCTATACCCGCCGCCAAAGGTGATATTCCAAGTGTCGGAATGAGTGTATTTGGTAGAGAATAAAGTTCCGTAGAAATCATTGTCCAACCAGCGTCGGCGAATTAAATCCGATTCTGTAGGATCGCTGGGGTTGGCGGGTTCAATGTTATACTCAGCCAGGTCTTCTCCTCCTTTATACTCTTCGTAATAGCCAAACCCTTTGGTGTAGAAAAGAGAAGTATTGACCAGCCAGTTTTGCTGCAGTTGGTAAGAGTAGTGCAGCTGGTAGTAATTCTGTTGGTAGTTGTCTACCTGGTTTTCGTAAGGTTCTCCATCTTTATCAGTGCCGGCTTCATTAAAGGTGCGATCGTTTTCCAGTACACTTTCCTCAACGCCATACCATGCCTGATATGTACGTTCTTTGCCGGTAAATACATCAGCACGAAGTAAACTACGTTCTCCATGATGGCTGGCTGAAAGAAAATAGGACCCCAGGTCGGATGAAGCGCGGTCGATGTAACCATCACTATCAATCTTGGACAGGCGGCCTTCAAACTGCCATCCGTTATCCATAAGACCCGAACCTACCTTAACATTATATTTGCGGGTGTTAAAGGAGCCAAAGCCTGTATTTATTTCCCCATACGGTTCCGGCGATGAAGGACTGGTTTGCAGGTTAATAGTAGCACCAAAAGCACCAGGGCCATTGGTTGAAGTACCCACACCGCGTTGAATCTGGATATTCTCTATAGATGAAGCCAGGTCGGGCAAGTCAACCCAGAATACCCCATGCGATTCGGCATCATTAACAGGAATACCATTAATGGTGACATTAATGCGTGCCGGATCAACACCGCGAATACGAATTCCGGTATATCCAATACCGGCTCCTGCATCAGAAGTGGTAGTTACCGAAGGAGTGTTTTGGAGCAAGTATGGAACATCTTGTCCCATATTCCGCTCTTCTATTTCGGCACGGTTAATGTTTGTATAAGTGATAGGTGTTGATTCATCTCCCCGAACCCCCTGTACAAATACATCATCAGCTACATAGGTATCAGGGTACATGAAGATCTCAAGTCCCTTTTGCGTGGATGATACATCAAGTTTCTGGTCTTTATATCCCAGAAAAGTAACCCGAATTTGCTGGCGGCCATTATCGGAAAGGGTAAGTTCAAACGAACCGTCATCGTTGGTTACCGCCCCCCGGCTTGTGCCCAATTGCTTGATGGCAGCACCTGCAAGCGGGTCCCTGTTCTGCACATCCAGGACGGTTCCGGTTATGGTTTGTGAAAAGGCATTCTGAGAAAACAGAATGGGTAATAATAATAGTATAAAAGCCGAAAGAACCGACTTTTTTTGAATTGATAACATGAATTCCTCCATTTATAAAACTACTTGATTAATGGAGGAGGTAAACTTGCGTACCTTTGCGGAATAGGTTTCCCTTCGCCGGTATTACCCGGATCAGGTATTAGGGTATGATCTCAGCCCACAATGCAAGCACCCCCAACCTTGTGAGCGGAAAAGATACGGGCTTATATAATAGCATGTAAAGCAAAATGATAGATTTTTTTAGTGAAGAGCAGGAGAGTCGATTTGAAGTTGTATTTAGTTGTAGGTAGCCGGCAGGTCCACACTCTTTATGGTTTTATAAAAGTCGCATACGGGCCGTATTTTTACTCAATATGAATAGAGAGTTGGTACAAGACAAAGCGCCAAAAGATTTGTACCTTTGGTTGCTATAGAACGAAATTCAAAAATTTTATATAAACGATGAGCGACACACTGAAACAAACCCGAGTAGAATTTGATACCGGTTCAGGGAAAGCCTTTCTTCATAGTCTTCCCAAGCTGAAGGAACTGGGATACGATAATATTGACAAGCTCCCCTTTTCTATAAAAATATTGCTGGAAGCAGTCCTGAGAGAGCTGGACGGTTACTCCGTTACTAAAAGGGATGTGGAAGCCCTGGCAAACTATAATCCTAAAAACCCGCAGGGAGAAATTCCATATAAGCCTTCCAGGGTTGTACTGCAGGATTTCACTGGTGTACCTGCTGTGGTAGATCTTGCCGCACTCCGTTTTGCCATGCAACGCATGGGCGGAAAAGCAACCGATATTAATCCGCAGGTTCCTGTAGATCTGGTTATTGATCACTCTGTGCAGGTAGATATGTTTGGGCGAGAAGCTGCTCTCATGTTCAATGTTGAAAAAGAAATGGAGCGAAATAATGAACGCTATGAATTTCTGAAATGGGGGAAAGAAGCTTTTGATAATTTCCGGGTGGTACCCCCGGGACGTGGAATCGTTCACCAGGTAAACCTTGAGTATTTAGGACGTGGTGTATTTACCCGTGAAGAAGAAGATGGGTCAACAACGGCCTATCCCGATACTCTTGTAGGAACCGACTCTCATACCACCATGATTAATGGTTTGGGTATTCTTGGATGGGGTGTGGGCGGAATTGAGGCAGAAGCCGCTATGTTGGGGCAGCCCATTTCCATGCTGGTTCCTGAAGTTGCCGGAATGAAACTCACCGGTAAATTAAGAGAAGGTGTTACTGCTACCGACCTTACCCTTACCGTTACGCAAATGCTGCGTAAGCATGGAGTGGTTGGTAAATTTGTAGAATTTTATGGAGACGGTCTCAGTAATATGAGCCTTCCTGATCGCGCTACCATTGCGAATATGGCCCCTGAATATGGTGCAACCATGGGATTCTTTCCAATTGATGATGAGGCGCTCCGGTATATGAGGAGAACCGGACGTTCAGAAGAATTGGTACAACTGGTTGAAAATTACACTAAAGCCCAGGGATTATTCAGAACGGATGATACACCTGATCCTGAATTTTCTACTACCTTGGAGTTAGATCTTAGTACTGTTGAGACTTCCCTTGCAGGACCAAAGCTGCCTCACGACCGTATTGTGCTTAACAAGATGAAAGAGACGTTTAAGAATTGCCTGACCAGTAATGATCCAACGATGGGCTTCAACCTGGAGCAGGAAAAACTGGCCAATAAAGGAGTGTATAAAAACGGCCAGGAAATAGAAATGAAGCATGGCGATGTAGTTATTGCTGCCATCACCAGCTGTACCAATACCTCGAACCCAAGTGTAATGCTGGGTGCCGGTATTGTGGCCAAAAAAGCGGTAGAACGTGGACTTAAAGTTCCCGCATATGTGAAAACATCACTGGCTCCGGGCTCCCGGGTTGTAACCGAATACCTGAAAGAAGCAGGCTTGACAGATTATATGGATAAGCTTGGCTTTAACCTGGTGGGGTATGGATGTACCACTTGTATAGGAAATTCCGGGCCGCTGCCAGAAGCTGTAGAAAAAGCTATCAGGGAAGGAGATCTGATTGCTGCCGGTGTACTTTCAGGAAACAGAAACTTTGAAGGACGTATTCACCCATGGGTAAAAGCCAATTACCTGGCTTCTCCACCGCTGGTAGTAGCATATGCTCTGGCAGGGAGTGTGGATATTGATCTCAGTAAGGATCCGATTGGAAAAGATAAAGACGGGAAGGATGTTTACCTGAAAGAAATATGGCCAACAACAGAAGAAATTGCTGAACATCTGGACGATGCTATACGCCCAGACCTATTTGATTCTATGTACAGCGATATCTTTGAATCGCCCACATGGGAAGCTATTCCTGTTTCAGGCGGAGATCTGTTTGACTGGAAAGAAGAATCAACCTATATACAGGAACCTCCATTCTTTATGGGGATGTCAGAAACTCCAGACCCCATCAAACCTATAACAGGTGCCAGGGCATTGGTTAAGGTGGGAGACTCCATCACAACCGATCACATATCACCCGCAGGTAATATTGCGGAAGATTCTCCGGCAGGGAAATACCTGAAAGATCACAGTGTCCAAAAATCAGATTTCAACTCTTACGGTTCACGCCGCGGTAACGACCGCGTGATGACACGCGGAACTTTTGCGAATGTAAGGTTTAAGAATCAGTTGGCTCCTGGAACAGAAGGTGGATATACCAATTACTGGCCAGATAATGAGATAACCACTATTTATGAAGCATCGCTGAAGTATAAAGAATCCAATACCCCCTTGGTTGCTTTGGCAGGCAAACAATATGGTACAGGTTCGTCTCGCGACTGGGCAGCCAAAGGTACTGCATTATTAGGGGTAGAAGCGGTGATTGCTACATCGTATGAGCGTATTCACCGCTCCAATCTTATCCAGATGGGAGTGCTTCCCCTTCAGTTTAAAGAAGGCGAAAGTGCAGATGCCTTAGGTTTAGATGGGTCGGAAACATTTGATATCCATGTAGATGATAATGTTCAGGCTCGGGATGAAATAAAGGTAACAGCAACTACAAAAGAAGGTAAAACCATTGAGTTTATAACCGACTGCCGTATTGATACACCAGTTGAGGTAGATTATTATCGCAACGGTGGAATTTTGCACACCGTACTGCTCGATTACCTGAAGAAAAGCAAAAGCTAAAGACTCTTGTATAAGCTCGAAAGGACGCAGAATTGCTCTGCGTCCTTTTTTTTATTTTGTTAAAAAAAAGCATCGGTTTAGCAGCGAAGACGACAGATAAAAGCATTTATTGTTTTTAACTATTTATTCGTTAATGGTTTGTATGTACTTAAATACATAGGAAAATGAACGAGTAGATAATATATCGCGGAAGGTGGGTTGATAATAAGGTTCTTGTGGGTTTTATCCTGTCTTTTTAGTATATAGGATTACTTAAATTGTTGAGGAGTCTATTAAGGAATCAGTGAAAAATACCAGGTTAAAAGAGCTTCCTGCGGATCATTCGAAGTTATTGCTACATGTAATCGAAGGAATAAACCGCACGGTTAAATTAAAGGAGTTGCTTCAAAAATGTATGCGTGCAGCCTGCACAGTTATGCAGACTGAGGCTAGCTCTCTTATGCTATTGGATGAACAGACGGGAGAATTAAATGTAAGTATCCCCACTGGGCCGGTACAAGAGAATATTGAAGGAATCAGCATTCCAAAAAATAAAGGAATAGGTGGATGGGTACTTCGGCATAACAAACCCTATTTTTGCAATGATATTAGCAAGAGTGAATTGTTTTGGAAAGACCTTACCGATGACTTTACCAGCCAAAATATAATCTGTGTTCCTTTGTGTGTGTCGTCAGGTAAACCATTTGGGGTTATTCAAGCAGTTAACAGGAAGAGTGGGGGAGACTTTATTGAAAAAGATGTCATTGTGTTTGAAGCTCTGGCCATGCACATTTCGATAGCTATAGATCGGGCAAGAAATTATGAAGAAATGCTGAAACGTCTTGAGGATCGTGAAATTCAGCTTTCAGAAATACATCACCGCCTCAAGAACAACCTTGCAACTATAAGCGGTTTAATTCAGCTGGATCTGGCAGATTTAAGTGAAGAAAATTGCAGAGATTTGCTTAAGGTGACCGGCTCGCGTATACGCTCGGTTTCGGATGTACATTCTTTGCTTTATGACCAGAAAGACCTGGGAGAATTAGAGCTCGGAAATTATATACAAAGGGTGGCTCAGAATATTAAACATATTTTTTCGGAGCCGGTTAAAGAAATTTCGATAACTACAGACCTGGATGAAATACAGATAGAAGCCAATAGAGCAATGACAGCAGGGCTTATCATAAATGAGCTTCTGATCAATGGCTATAAGCATGCCTTTGAGGGAATGGAGAAAGGAGAGATTGGCCTTCAGCTCAGAGATATTGGAGATAATACAGTCAAAATAACAGTTTCGGATAATGGTATAGGAATGAAATCCATTCTTCATGATAATGAAGATAACACGCATGGTACCTACATCGTTAAAGCACTCACAAATAAAATAAACGGTGAGCTTAATATTAGGGAGAATAAAAACAGCGGCACTTCCCTTGAACTTATTTTCAAGAGTAAAAAAACAGATTAGCTGATAAGTTAGCCGGGGTTTTTACTGTTGATAATACTATATCTTTAGCTATTATGGATTCAGATTTTGGTAAAGATCATATCAAATTACTAATACATGCTATTGAAGGGGTAAACCGTACCCTGGAGTTGAAATCACTGCTTTCCAAAAGTATGGAGTCGGCCAAAACGCTGATGAAATCGGAGGCCAGTACCTTAATGCTGGTAGATGGAATGACGGGCGAACTTAGTGTAAGTATTCCTACCGGTCCGGTGGGGGATGAAATTAAAGGGTTAAGTATTCCGAAAGGAAAAGGGATAAGTAGCTGGGTGGCAGAGAACCAACAGCCTTTTTTAAGTAATGAGCCGGAAGAAACCCACATTTTTTGGAAAGAATTAAGTCCGGATTTTAAAACCAGAAATATACTTTGTGTACCTCTTTTAACAAGAACTCAGGAGACCCTCGGGGTACTGCAGGTACTTAATAAAAAGGAAGACGAGGGATACACAAAAGAAGACCAACAACTGTTTGAGGTTTTTGCTTCTTTTGTGTCGGCAGGCATAGAAAAAGTAAGAGAAGTAGATGAGCTGAGAAAGAAAATAGAGATAAGAGATGAACGTATACGTAAGGTGCATGAGGACCTCCGGGAAAATCTGATTGCCATTAATTCCTTATTACAAATAGAAGCGGAGAAATCAGGAGAAAGTGAAACCCGGAATATCTTGCGGTCGGCCAGTGCACGGGTACTTACGATTGCAAATGCACATTTCTTACTGAGAAATGAAGATTCAGTAGGGAAAATTGAGATCCAGGCTTTTATTAACGAACTGTTTGCTTCAGCTTCAGCTGTATTTTCCAGCCAAAAGAATATTAAAGTAGATATTGATCTGCCAGAAATACATCTGCAGGCAGAGAAAGCGGTAACCCTTGGGTTGATCATAAATGAGATACTGGTACTGTTATTTCGCTTTGGATACCAGGGAGATGAGGTGGGAAAAATACATATTCAGGGCCGGAAAGAAGATAATAACCTGACCATTGAAATAGCTGATGATGGAGATGGCATTCAGTTGGACAAAGCTGAAGAGGAAAGTAATATAGATTTGTCAGCTATTTTGCGGAATCTTGCAAACTCCCTGGAAGCCGAAATACATATGGAAAGAAATACAACCTCAGGTTCCATGTTTGCTATTCGCTGTATTATTGAAAAGGAATAATTTAGAGCCATCCTTGTTTTAAACCCCTCATGGTGAAGAATTGGGCTGTTTTAGCATTAAAAGCTGCACTAAGCATTAGCCGAACAATTCCATTTCTTATGAAAGGCACTGAGGTCTTTCTCCCAAGCCTCATATTGATTTCAGCCCGGCGTCCTACTTTATTGGCAAGCCGTGTTTGTGTAGTCGTATATGTGGATGAGGCATCAGCAATACGGGAAGGAGTTGATCGCCCGGAAAGAACAGATGATAATATAGCGGCCAATTTTGCTGCCCCAATCCAGCCAAGGTTCATACCCTGCCCGCCAATAGGGCTCACAACATGGGCGGCATCTCCAGCCAAAAAGAGGTTGTTTTTCGTAAGCGTTTCTGCCATATAATGTTGGACACCAAAGCTGCTGAGCATCACATGTTTGGTGTTATGAAGCGAATATCCAATACGTTTCTCTATGATATCAGCAAGCAGTTGTTTATTGGGATGGGGGATGTACCGGTCTGTTTTAGCAACCCACCGCCGCATACCATTGGGAAGAGGGAAACATTCAATAAGTCCTGCCGGGGGGAGAAATACAGCCGCCTTATGTTTAAAATCGGTAGTGTCTTTAAAGTCTCCCATTATATAGGTGTCGGGGTAGCGTTTACCGGAATAGTGAATAGAAGCGTGTTGTCGTACGGCACTGTTTTTGCCATCACAGCCTACCAAAAACTGACTCTTGAGCATATGGTTATTACCCTCTGAAGTAGAATAATGGGTAGTGATATTGTTTGGATGCTCACGAAAGGCTTTAAAAGTGGTACCTGTAATCAGTACATCAGCATTTAATTTCTTCAGCTCTTTTCTAAGTATAGTCTCAGTAAAAAACTGTGGACACGAAAGAATATAATTATAAGGTTTTTTGCAGGAATGAAATGAAATAGTTCCCAGTTCTTTGGTATCCGATAAGGCAATGCCCTTTTTGATTGGCAGTCCTTTTTGCAGAAAGGATGATACAATATCCAGTTCATCAAATAACTCAAGAGATACAGGGTGTATGCCCAACGAACGGGAATCGGGGACTACCTTTTTTCTTTGTTCAATGATACGGCAGTTTATTCCCTTTTTTAACAGACTAATCCCGAGGAATAAACCAACGGGGCCTCCTCCAACAATCAGTACAGGTATATGTTTATTGATTGCTATCATGAATCAGTAGAATTCGAAAGGGAAACATCCTTTTTACCTTCCAGTTATAAGGAGTTTGCTCAATGAGCTCATTTAATGTATAGCTTCGTTTGATTGAGGTAAGCCCATCAGCGGTAATATAGGAGCGTCTGAAGATAAGTCTTGAAAAGATATTAAAGAGAAGGTATCCAAGATCACTTCGTTCAATATCATTAAAAAGAACCAGGCGATTTGCCAACGATTTGGATTCTCTTAAGAGTCGGTTTTTTTCCTTATTTGAAAGATGATGAAGCAGATGGTTCGAAATCACAAAATCGAAGCGGGTTCCTTCTTCCAGTAGATCGCTGGATGAGATAAGCCGGTACCTGATATTAGAAGGGGCCTTTTTTCTGCGTACAAATTCTATAGCCCGGGGGTCTTGTTCTATAGCAGTGATCAAAAGATCAAACCCATCTTTCTTTGCCCATTGGGCTATTTTTATAGGTATGTCGCCTCCGCCAAAACCTATATCCAGTAAAGTATAACGCTTTCCAATTTGCATGCGGGGTTTTAAATAATACTTGTAGATCCGCTTCCACTGCGAAAGGAGCATATTAACAGTATTAAACTGCCGATAAGTATTCTCAAGCAATTCGGGGTCGCAGTTTTCTTGATCCATATACTCCGTGAGGTGCGGCTGTCTGTATTTGAGAAAAATCGGCACTATTCAGTTTCTGTATAAGTTTGGTGAAAAGTGAGTAAGCCGCTTTCGATGGTCAGGCCCGGCCCAAAGGCTACGGGGAGAATCTTGTCTCCTTCTTTGAGTTGAGTATTCAACAATTCCTTTAATACAAATAAAACAGTGGCACTGCTCATATTGCCATATTCAGCGAGTACTTTTCGGGAAGCGGAAATTTGAGGGGGTTTTAATTGAAGGTTGCTCTGAATTTTATCCAGAATTGCCCGCCCGCCCGGGTGCAGTGCCCAATAATCAATGTCTTCTTTTTGAGCTTCATATTGATCGTACAACGGTTGAACTACTTCTTCAATATTATCCCGAATGATATTGGGTACATAGGTAGAGAGTACCATATCAAAGCCTGAATCGCCAATACTCCAGGCCATATCCTGCTCTCCCTTAAATACCAGAGAGGTTGCAAATTTATCTATAGAAAAAGCGGGCTTCTCAGGTTGTTTTGAAGAAACCAGAAGTCCAGCTGCACCATCTGCAAATACAGAACCTGACAACAACTCATCAATATTACTTCCAAACTGAAAATGGAGCGAACATAATTCAGCACAGACAACCAAAACCACAGCTTTGGGATCTGCCATGCAGAAAGATTGTGCCATTTTTAACGCAGGAAAGGCCGCATAACAACCCATAAAGCCAATATGAAAGCGTTGGGTTTGAGGTTTAAGTCCCAGCGATTTTACAATTTGGAAATCAGGGCCGGGAGCAAAAAAGCCGGTGCAAGAAACGGTGATCACATGAGTGATATCATCTTTATCGAAGGTTTTATTGTCATCCAATAGTTTTTGGGAGACATCCAGAAACAGGGGAGTGGCTTCTTGCTCATACATATCATTCCTGGCTTTGGTGCCAGGTGGGGTTTTGGCCTCCCCATTAAAAAACAAAGCCCCATTATTATTGGGAATAAAATCTTCTAAAACCGAATGGCGTTTTTCAATCCCGGACTGGCTATAAATACGGTGAATAATAGCTTTCGTTTTTCGGTTTGAAGCAAGATGCTGTTTCATTATTTCCCGTATCCTTTGCTGTTTGACAGCATGAGGAGGAACAGATGTAGCTATGTTGTGAATAAATACGGCCATCTCATGGGATAACATTAGTGTTGTGCTATCCAAACCATCAGAATTATAACTTCATTCAATATTGCTGAAGAAGGCGATTCAACTACTTACTATAAATAACTTGTAAAAAAAAAATTATACTTATAGTTATTCGTTAATTTGAACTAATTCATATTACTATGAAAAACAAAATCAAAAGCTTATTTTTTATCATGGCTGGCTTAGCTTGCATTTGTACAATATTGTTTATCAACTCAAGTAATGTTAATGCAACTGAAGTTGAGCCTGAAAGTTTGTTTGCGCCTGAATATGATGTTTGGTGCGAAGGCCCTCCTAGAAACTGTCTTCCTGAGATTATAATAACCCCTGATCAGGAGTAAAACATTGAAGCATGATTATGTTTATTTATAATCATGCTTTTTTCAGTAGTGTCCGGTTAAGTAAATTATAAATTCTTGTAACTTATTGTTGTACAATGGAATAAGTGCTATTAAAATTTTTATCGACTTGAACTCGTAGCTTACCAGTGTCTACGCCGTTCAAAAATCTAAACATAGATAAAATCATG
>VEMX01000041.1 GCA_009711805.1 Balneolaceae bacterium
AGTCTGCTTTTTATTATCCTATTAAAGGACCACCATTTGATTTAGATGAATATTTAAAGACGGCCGGTCCATTCGTTCCGGATGCTATACATATAAGAAGAGCCTTTGATCAAATGGACGTAGAACTCCCTCAAACCTCTCCATTTATTGATCATATGAT
The DNA here is from genome assembly GCA_009711805.1 of Balneolaceae bacterium. GTDB lineage: Bacteria > Bacteroidota > Rhodothermia > Balneolales > Balneolaceae > VEMX01. Next base: position 161 of record VEMX01000041.1, read on the forward strand.
TATAGACGATGAAAACCGGATATGGATAGCGGTATCGGCCGGTGAAAATGATGAATGGTGGATACTTAAAGAATCAGGCGAATTGCTGGCTAAGCTAATGCTACCCAAAGAGGAATCAATTTTAGATATCAAAAAAGGGTTTCTATACAGTAATGAGATAGATGAAGAAGGTTTCGAGTATGTTCTTAAAAGTCGAATAGAGCTTTCTAAGAAATAAACCTTTTCTGTTAGGTTAAAAAAGAAAAATTGACTTTTATTATTCGGTAAGCAAAATTAATAAGATGGAAATAGATGAATCAAGAATGAAAGAGTATGAAGAGCCAACTCTTCTACAAAAGATACGGAATTCTATTATATCCTTAATATTTGGACTGTTTTTTTTATATGCCACAGGTATTCTTGTATTGATATTTTTTTACCTAACATATTGTGTTACATAATCTTGGGGTTTTTAGTTAGTGCTTTATTATTATTAGGTTGGTTATATGGTGAAGATTTTGTGGGATACCTACATGCAAAAATTCTAAATACATGGAATCCACGTAACCTGTTTCGATAGTATCTATACTGTCATTCGCTGGTTCAAGTCCTGATTGCTATACATAATAGATGGGTGATTTAAACTATACCGACAAAACGATCAAATAGATTGTGGACTCACCTGTCTTAGAGTGATTGCCAAGCATCATGGTCGAAATTATTCTCTGGAAGCCTTAAGGAAACAAAGTGGGGTTAATGCCCAGGATCTGAATTTTATATACATCATTTTGGTTGCTCAGATCATGTTGTTTGTAAGGCGAACAGCTGCAGAATTTATCTGTCCGTGGGTTCTGTTATATCTTAGTACATGTATCAATATTTCCTCCCTGGCTATTCGAAGTTCAACTCAAAAACCCTTACCTTTGTATGCTTTTAAATATGTGTTGCCCCGAGGATGGCACATTCATCATGAGGTATCGATGTGTGCTATCGCGTTCGGATAACACCTAACAATAAAATCATTATCAAAAGAGTATCATGGCTAAAGAATTTGATGTGTGTGTAATCGGGTCTGGCCCGGGCGGTTATGTAGCGGCAATCAGAGCTTCTCAGCTTGGCTTTAAAACAGCGATTGTTGAGAAAAGACATCTGGGTGGAGTTTGTTTGAATATTGGATGTATCCCTACTAAAGCTCTGTTACGCTCGGCAGAAGTGTATGAATCCATTGAACACGCATCCGACTATGGAATTAATGTAAAAGACTATTCAGCTGATTTTGAAGGCATGGTTAAACGCAGCCGTGGTGTTGCCGATAAAATGAGCAAAGGCGTCAAATTCCTCATGAAAGCCAATAAGATTGAGGTATTCATGGGAACGGGGGTATTCAAGTCTAAAACGGAGCTTGCGGTTAATGATGACGATGGCAAAGAAAAAGAAACTATAAAGGCCAAGAATTTCATTATTGCAACTGGGGCTCGTCCCCGCCAGCTTCCAGGTCTGGAGATTGACGGTGATATGATCATCGACTCCGAAAAGGCCATGCAGCTCGAGAAGCAGCCTAAGAAAATGGTAATAGTAGGAGCCGGAGCTATTGGTGTTGAGTTTGCTTACTTCTATAACTCCATTGGTACCGAAGTAACCATTGTGGAACTTCAAAAAACACTGGTACCTGTTGAAGACAAAGACGTGGGACGAGAGCTTGGTAAGATCTACAAGAAAAAGGGCATGAATGTAATGACCAAGAGTACCGTAGAGAAGGTGAAGAAAAAAGGCAAAGGCGTTGAAGTAACTGTTAAAACCAAAAAAGGCGAAGAGAAAATTGAAGCCGATGTGGTACTCTCCGCCGTTGGTGTAACTGGTAACGTTGAAGGTATTGGGCTCGAAGAAATTGGCGTAAAAGTAGATCGTGGAGCTATCCAGGTTGACAAATCTACCTACCAAACCGATGTAGACGGCATTTACGCTATTGGTGATATTATTGGAGCTCCATGGCTGGCCCACAAAGCCTCGCATGAGGCTACGGTATGCGTGGAACAGCTGGCCGGTCAAAACCCGCACCCTATTAACTATGGTAACATTCCGGGCTGTACGTATTGCGAGCCGCAGATTGCCTCTGTTGGTTTAACTGAGCAGCAAGCCAAAGACGAAGGTTACGATGTGAAAGTAGGCAAATTCCCGCTTTCGGCTTCTGGTAAAGCAACGGCTCTTGGCCATGAAGAAGGATTTGTAAAAGTTGTTTTTGATGCCAAGTACGGCGAATGGTTAGGTTGCCACATGATCGGATTTGGTGTAACGGAAATGATTGCTGAAGCTGTTGTTGCCCGTGACCTGGAAACCACCGGACACGAAATTATCAGTGCAGTTCATCCTCACCCAACCCTCTCCGAGGCTGTGATGGAAGCTGCTGCTGAGGCGTATAATGAGGGTGTTCACCTGGGCACTCCCGTCAAAAATAAAAAGAAGTGAGGAACACCGAATATTTAAGTAATAAATATCGGGTGTTCAGCGAATTTGGCTCCTTTCCGGGAGCCATTTTTGTCTGGTTATGGTTAATCACATAGAATGATGAGCAAAACCAAAAAAGTAAACCTTTACGATCTGGGACGAGTATCCTACCAACCAGCCTGGGATTTGCAGCATGCTATCCAGCAACGCATCATTGATGAAAAGCGAGCGGAGCAAGGCGGCAAATTAACTGGTCCCCGCATGGATGATGTTTTGCTATTTGTGGAACATCCTCATGTGTATACTTTGGGCAAAAGCGGTGAAGAGGAACACATGCTACGCTCGCTTGCCGAGCTACAGGAACTGGAAGCTGAATTTGTTAAAACAAACCGGGGTGGCGATATAACCTATCACGGTCCCGGGCAAATTGTCGGCTATCCCATCCTTGACCTCGACCGGCATTTCACCGATGTTCACAAATACCTGCGCTTCCTCGAAGAAGTCATCATCTGTGTATGCGACGACTATGGATTTAAGGCAGAACGTATTGAAGGTCTGACGGGTGTTTGGGTAGGGGAAGAGAAAATATGTGCTATGGGCATTCGCTGTTCGCGATGGGTGACCATGCATGGTTTTGCTCTAAATGTGAATACTGATCTCAGATACTTTAACAATATTGTGCCATGCGGTATTAATGATAAAGCCGTTACCAGCCTTCAAAAACTGGCTGGCCACCCCATTGGCCTTCAAGAAGTAAAAGAACGTGTTATTTTTCATTTTCAGGAAGTATTTGATGTATCAATTTCCGACAATGGACAGATGCAGGAACTCGAACATAATATTTTGTAACTTCAATGTAGCTTAAGCAGCATACTTATCGCGAAACAAGATAAGCGCTTCAAAAATTTTTAAGAGAATATCATGATTAAAGAACTTCAGGTAGTTGATAAGCCAGAAAAAAAACAACGCAGACCCGACTGGCTACGGGTTAAGCTTCCATCAGGAGAGAAATTTAAAGAAGTTGCAGACACTATAAACAAACATGAATTAAACACGGTCTGCTCTGAGGCAAGATGTCCCAATATGGGAGAATGCTGGGGAGCCGGAACGGCAACATTTATGATTTTGGGTGATGTATGTACCCGTTCATGTGCGTTTTGCGCCATCAAAACCGGCCGCCCACCACAAGGTCTTGACTGGGATGAGCCACGCCGCGTAGCCGATGCTGCAGCTAAGATGAAACTGAAGCATGTAGTTCTGACTTCTGTAAACCGCGATGAACGAAAAGATGGCGGAGCTCCTATTTTTGCGGAGTGCCACCGGGTACTGCGGGAAGCGATTGAGGGAGTAACCATAGAATCCCTGATCCCTGACTTTAGAGGCGAATGGGATGCAGCCCTTCAAATTGTGTTTGATACTCCCCCCGATGTGCTAAGTCACAACCTGGAAACCGTACCCAGCAAATATCGAAGAGTTCGCCCTCAGGCTAAATACGAGCGTTCACTTGAACTGCTTCAACGCACTAAAAAGGCCGGTATCCGAACCAAGACCGGTATTATGGTAGGACTGGGTGAAGAGAGAGAAGAAGTAATTGAACTGATGCAGGATTGTGTTGAACACGGTGTAGATGTACTCACTATCGGACAGTATATGCAGCCAACAAAAATGCATCATCCCGTTATTGACTGGGTACACCCCGACCAATTTGCCGAGTATAAAGAAATTGGTGAAAAGCTTGGTATAGAGCATGTAGAGAGCGGCCCGTTGGTACGCTCGTCTTACCATGCTGAACGACACGTATAGCATTGGCTTGTTGTATTACGCTGTTAACTTAACCTGCTAACTAATTATCATCTATGCTTGCACTTATAATTGTACTGTCTGTCAGCTATTTGCTTGGCTCTATCCCCTCATCACTGTGGATTGGCAAGTTGGCCCATGGCGTTGATATTCGTAAGCATGGCAGTGGTAATGCGGGGACAACCAATACTTTTAGGGTATTGGGTTGGAAGCCGGGCGTAACCGTATTGGTTATGGATTTAATGAAAGGCTTTGCTGCATCCTTTTGGGTGAGTAAACAAGCTTTCGAGATCGCTTCCGGTCCTATTGCCCCCCCTGGTTGGGAAGCTGATGCTTTTTTGATGATTGTATGCGGACTGATGGCGGTAGCTGGTCATATGTTCCCGGTTTTTGCAAATTTCAAAGGAGGAAAGGGGGCGGCAACAGCCTGCGGAATGCTCTTTGGGATTGAACCTATATCCATCGGGATTTCGGCATTTATCTTTATAGTGATTGTACTTACTACCCGGTATGTGTCGTTAGCTTCAATAACCAGCAGTTTTATATATCCGATCAGCTTGGTAATAATGCGCTATGGTTTTGGTTATTATGTAGACGGAAGCATTATCATTTTCGCCACCTTAATTGCGATAGGTATTATCTACAAACATAAGTCTAATATTAAGCGGTTAATGGATGGGAATGAAAACCGCGTTGACATCTACGGAAGTTCGAAAAAAAAATCTAACGATACGGTTGAAGCTGGAGCCGAGGCATGAAAAATGTAACTATTATAGGAGCTGGAAGTTTCGGTACTGCTCTGGCGCTTGTACTTGACAGGGCAGGTAATAGTGTACAGATGTGGGCGCGGGAAAAGAATATCGCCGATACCATCAATAACGATCATATAAATCCGGGCTATCTCAGTGACGTTAAACTTCCGGAAGCCATTGAGGCTTATAACAATCTTGAACACTGCCTTACCGGCCAGGATATGGTGGTGTTTGCTACACCCTCGCATACGTTGCGTGATGTGGCTACGAAACTAAAGCCCTGCCTTAATGGAGATGAAATTCTTGTCACCGTCTCCAAAGGTATTGAGAACGACACCTTCAAAACCATGTCTCAGGTACTTGTTGAAGTGATGGAAGGCGTTACCTATGAAGATAGTATTGGGGTTCTCTATGGGCCCAGTCATGCTGAAGAAGTTATTAAGCTGAAGCCGACCACAATTGTTGCATCGGCTTACTCCAGCCGTACGGCCCGCATCATACAGGAAACATTCCTGACTCCCATGTTCAGGGTGTACATCAATAATGATATTATGGGGGTTGAGATTGGAGGATCCGTTAAAAACATTATGGCCATAGCGGCCGGTATTATTGATGGAGCTGAGTTGGGTGATAATGCAAAAGCAGCACTTATTACCCGCGGGCTGCATGAGATGCGAAGAATGGGTATAACCCTGGGGGCCCACTCCGATACTTTTGCCGGTTTAACAGGGATGGGAGATCTTATTGTTACCTGCACCAGTTCCCACAGCAGGAACCGCTCGGTTGGCTATAGGATCGGTAAAGGAGAAAAATTAACAGATGTTATCAAAAGCATGAATATGGTAGCCGAAGGGATAAAAACGACCAAATCCGTTCGCGACTGGTCGCTCAAAAATAACATAGAGATGCCCATCACTCATGCCATCTATAGTGTGCTTTTTGAAGGTGTAGATCCGCGGGATGCACTCTATGAATTAATGACCCGTGACCCCAAAGATGAAATTGTTATGTAGATTTGTTGGCCCCAAATAGGGATAGTACCCAAGTATCATCGCACTATCATTTGGATTGAGTAGTATCCGGGATATGATCTTTAATTTGAAAGCACCTCACCCATGAAGAACGAACGAGATTTATATTTAAAGTATACCGATACCGTGAAGGTATCCAAACTGACCCGCCAAGACCTTAAAAACCTTATTCAGACGGGAGAGAGTGGTTTCCTGGAATTTAAAAACCGTGTTGCTTCCCCCGAAAAAATAGCCCGCGAAATGGCCGCCTTCGCCAATACCAAAGGGGGAACGCTTCTCATCGGCGTAGATGACAATGGAGATATGGTAGGAGTAGAAGGCTACTACGAAGAAGAATTTCTGCTGAACCAGGCTGCTCGGGAAGAGTGCATTCCTCAGATACCCATCGAAATTGAGCTCTTACATAATGGTGAACGTGATATTCTTATTGTGAAAGTTCCCGAAGCAGAGAAAAAACCAATTTATGTAAAGGGCGAAAAAATGCGGCAGGTATATATAAGAGACGCCGATGAAAGTGTGGCAGCCAGTGATGAGTATGTTGAAGTCCTGAAGAAAAATTATTCCGATGAAGGCGTTACATTTGAATATGGAGAAAACGAACAACAACTGTTTCGTTTTTTGAATGAATATGGCGATATAACCGTTAGGCGATTTGCAACACTAATAAATGTAACAACATACCGGGCTTCAAAAATTCTTGTCAATATGGTGAGCGCAGGAGTGCTTGATTTATTTGAAAAGGATGGGGTAGCCCATTATACATTTTGCCAAAAAAGTTCGTAATTTTGACTCGTTCTAAATAAAAACCGCTATGAGTACATAAGAAATATGAACACACAAGAAGAAAACCTGGATGATGTTATCTCATCCCTTATTGATGTAGATGAGCATGAAAGTGATGATACAACCTCTGCTGTTCAGGAAAAAGATGTGCTGACGGGAGAACCGGTAACACTTACACAGAGAGCCGCCAGGCAAGTAGAGAAAATAAAAGAGAATGAGGACCTGGATGAAAACCTATATCTTCGTGTAGCTGTTGATGGGGGAGGATGCTCTGGCTTAAGCTACAAGCTTGGACTTGATTATCGAACTGATGAAGATGAAATTTTTGAAAACTTTGGTGTAGAAGTCATTGTATCTCCCAAACACCTTATGTATTTGGAAGGAATTCAGATTGACTACCCGGACGGCCTTGATGCACGCGGCTTCACCTTCGATAACCCCAATGCAGTTGAAAACTGCGGCTGTGGTACTTCCTTTGCTATTTAAGACTTGCCCTGGCAAGTAACATACTACGCCCGATCTTATACTTTGACAATGCTAAGCTGGTCTTTTAGCGGCCATTTTTTCCATCCCTACCAAAACATAAGTAATTGTAAAAAGGGCTTCCCTGTGATTGCTTTACTTGTGGAATAACCTTAAATAGTTATCTACACTTGCTATAGTAGTTTTAAAAATGCTCTTTCATATGAAATTAATGCGACGGTTAACCTTGCTCTTTTTTGTTCTGTGCCTGCTTCCTTTTGCTCTTTTTGGACAAAGCTCTGACTCATATTTGATGAAAGGAAAGATCGTTTCCGGAGAGGATAATACCGCAATGGCCGGGGTTACCGTCATTATCTTTGATGCAGACAGTTCTGATGTTCAAACAACTTTCTCCGATAAAAACGGAGGGTTTCTTTTGGCAGATATAAAACCAGGGAAATACACACTTCTTGTTCGCTCTGTAGGTTTTGTAACCTACCGACAAGATATTTTGATCGAAAAAAATATCTATGGTAAGGAAATTACTTTAGATCCTGATGTACTTGAGTTTGGCAATGTAGAAGTAAGAGCCGAATTTGCCCGCGACAGTTCGTTAACACAAACCTCTATTCAACGCATCAGCGCCACCAGTGTTCAGGAGCTGGCGGGCGGGCAGGGTGATGTTATTAATATGCTGAAGGTAACCCCCAGTGTAACCTCAACCAGCGACTATTCCAGCCAGTTAATTGTTCGGGGCGGTGATGCAAACCAAAACCTGTTTTACCTGGATGATATTGAGATTTACAGTCCCTATCAGGCTAATGGTGCAGGCAGTATTTTTAACCCCAGTGTAATCCGTAACCTGGATTTTTATTCGGGTGCTTTTCCCGCTCGATATGGCGATCGCCTTTCTTCGGTACTTGTGATCAACTCTACGACCGGCAACCCCCGTTCTCCCTTTAATGCTGATGTGACGGTAGATGCGACTACGGCTACGGCCACCCTGAATGGCGCCCTCCCTTTTATGGATGGAAGCTGGATCATCAGTGGACGTAAAACTTATTTTGATTCATTCGCAAACACCTATTCCAAAGCTATAGTCACCAAAAATGATATCGCCTTCCCCGACTTCTATGATTTCACAGGCAAAGTACAGCTCCGTCCTGCAGAGTCACATACACTTTCACTAATTGGGCTCTTTAATGAAGAAATTATTGACTGGATATCACAGGAAGATCAGTTTGGGGAGCTGGAAACCAGCCGCTCAAAATTCCTGGGAGACCAGAAATCAGCGAACCGGGCATTTGGTATATCCTGGGGCTTTAATCCAACTTCATGGTTCCAGTCTAAAGTATATACCAACTGGTACCGCAATATTGGGGACAATGGATTAGGGGGTGTCTTTAGACCGGGTGTGGTTCCCCGGCATGTATCGGGGCCCGGGGGATGGGAATCGCCGGTAGGTCCAAACGATAAGATCGCTATTGACTATCAGCAAAACTATAGCTTTGACAAGTACAGTACGGGAAGCCGGATCCATTTCGACTTGCCCCGTAACAGTGTTGAAGTAGGTGGGGGTATTGATTACCTAAAAAATAACCTGGATGTGGATCTTGGCCTGAATGCCTATGGAGACAGTGTATTTACCAGTTTTGAGAATACTGCCGGAATGCTTGAAGCAATAGCAGATACCATCCAGTCTAATAATAATAATATCCGGTACAGCGCTTATATACAGGATAGAATTGAGGTTATTAAATCCAGGTTATTTGTTCGGCCGGGCCTGCGGTATTCCTACTATGGGATCAACAAGGAGGATTTTTTGCTGCCCCGCTTTAGCCTTTCCTTTACCCCATCTAATGGCTTTACCATACGGGCCGGGGCAGGAAGATATGTGCAGAGCCCAGGTTTTGAAAAACTGATTGAACCTGATAACATTTTCAATATTTCCAAATTTCAGGATGTGTCTGGCCTTGAAGCGGAAACATCAGTGCAGTATGTACTCGGACTGAGTAAAGTGCTCAGCGATAAATGGAAGTTCTCGGTTGAAGGGTATTACAAAACCTATGACAAGCTGATTACCAACAAATATGAACTTCGTGAACGTTTGGTAGATGTATTTGTACCTGACACCCATGAGCGCATAACCACTCTTGATCCTGCAAACTATACCTTTGAGCTTCAGGAAGTATATGAACTCACCGATATCCCCATTAATAATGGAGAAGGCACCTCCAAAGGGCTGGAGTTTATGCTGCAGAAATTTAGTCATCCGGATGATCGCTGGTCCGGCTGGTTCTCCTATGTGTTGGCTAAATCGGAACGAACGGAAACTATACAAGGGGAACGTATTACTTATCCCTTCGACTATGATCGAAGGCATACATTCAACCTGATACTAAATCGTGGCCTTAATGATAAATGGGATGTAGGTGTATCATGGCGATATGGTTCCGGCCTTCCCTATACACAGCCCATAGCCCTTAAGCCTATGACCTACACCTTTGAAGGAGAGGGGTATTTTATAGCGGATTTTGATACCGAGCTTATTCAGATGAATCCGGATTTTGGCGGGGTAGATAACATCAACCAAAAAAGATATGATCCTTACAACCGCATTGACCTGCGAATAAGGTACAAGAACCAAGCTCCCGGCTTTAATTACTTTGTATACCTGGACCTGATTAATGTAATAAATAACCAGAATGTGCAGAGCTACAAATATGTGATGTATATTGTTGATCCTAATCCCGAAGGAACAGATCCCCGGTTCAGGAGGCCATCAGGTGCCGAGCTTAAAAAGGAGCCTATTTTTATGTATCCCTTTATTCCAAGCCTGGGTGTTAATATCAGTTTTTAATCTTCTTTCTACCGATGAGCCGTACGCCTCTTTTAAAAGTGGTGTAGTGCTATACCCAGTTGGTAAATAAAAGAGATCCTTACCAATCAATCATCAATAATTGAGAAGGAGGTTGCCTGCCCTGTTCAGGCATTCATCATGAGTTGGCTTTGTTCTTTAAATTTTGTTCAACATCATTTTCTATTGCTTCATTTTCAGGAATTTCAATGCTCCTGCTTTTTTCCTGCTTATGTATAAATGATGCTTTAAACCTACGCTCTATACTTTGTTGAAGTACTTCCACCAGTTCCATCAGGTTTTTCTTTTTCTTTTCTTTCCTGCGGTTAATGAATCGTGCAAATAGTATTGAGGTAAGAATAAACAACCCTCCGAAAACACTTAAGGCTACAGCTTCATCTCCATTAGCTTCAAATAAAGCACCTGTAATCATCATAAAACCGATAAAAGAAAATATAATACTGGGTATATAGAACTTGTTGTTCGTCTTCAGGCTTTGCTTCACCTTAATCCGGGTAGCTAAATCATCTTCTATAAACTCCACTTCGGGTGAGCTGGTAGAAGCTATAAATCTTGAAAACCCTATAGGTTTAGCTTTCCATACTACCTTGCTACGCTTATGAGTTAATTTACCTTCAGTTTCAAAATAGTATTCCAGACGGGCTTTAAGTTCACCCAGCAACTCACTATCGGCTTTTCCCCTGGCTACCCCTCTTATTTCTGTACTTCCAAAATCATTATTATCTACCACTATGGGGTCGTGAACAGGTACTCCCTTTGTTTGATGGAAAGCTTCCCACACATATTTTCTCTCCAATCCCAAGTCGTCAGAAACCTCAAAGAGACCTGCCAGCGTGTCTTCCTCGGTCTCTTTATACCGGGCAGAGCCGGATTTCCCGAATTTCTGTATTAACGTTGCCCTGTTTATAATCTCTTTAATCTGTTGATCGGAGAGCTTGCCCATGATTAGTTCATTTTAGCCTGTGTTTCCGTTATGATCTTCGCGACTTCTTCCTTCGAAATAAACTCTTTCTTGTTGCAATAGTGGCAAACCACTTCCTGCCCCTCTCCTTTCATATCTTTGAGATCATCCATACTTAACATTGACAGGGCATTCAGAAATCGTTTTCGGGTGCATCTGCAGAAAAAATCTACGGGCTGCCGATTGAGTTCCTTAACCGAAGCCGGTGCCAAAGCCGTGTTCATGATTTCATCAATATATTGGCCATTGTTAAGCAGGCCTGATATGGGAGGAAAAGCAGATAATCGTTTTTGCAGCCTTTCGATTTCTCCTTCAGCGGCACCCGGCAGGCGTTGTACTAATAAACCACCGGCTTCATTTACTTCTCCCCTGTCATCAACCCCCACATCCAGTAATACGGCTGATGGGACCTGCTCCGATTGTGCAAGGAAATGAGCCACATCACTGGTTACATCACCTTTAACCAGCTCAATGGTACTTACCCGGGGTTCAGCTTCATTATACAATACCTTCGAAAAAGTAAGTATACCAAGCCCTAACCCTTGCCCAAGGTGTGTTTCCGAATCTGAGTAATTTAATTCCGCTTTGGAGTTCTTAACATAGCCCCGGATTTCCCCCACCTGGTTTGCTTCTGCAACCAGGAAACCAATAGGGCCGCTGCCATCCATTCGAAGCTGAATGCGTTCTTCTCCTTTTAACTCGGAAGCAAGTAGCATTACAGCTGTAAGGGCCCGTCCTAATATCACAGTGTTAAGTAGCGAAAGGTTGTGTTTCTCTTTAGCCGCTTTAACCACTTTGGTGGTTTTGACCACAGATATTTTAAAATTGCCGTTTTCACTAACCCCTTTAATAAGGCGATCCTTAAACTGGTAATCGTTAATGTTCATAGAAATAAAAAATTACTGACTTTTAAGTATGTTTCTCTTGGTGAATTGTCTGAGGAGCTAAAGATACGGAGAAATTTGCGTTTTATTGAGGGATGCGAAGGTAATTATATGCAACCGATTGGCCATTGCAGAACGATAAAAAGTGTGAGGGGGGAACCCTGGGAGGGTTATATCCAACCACCACAAATATGAGTGTAGTTCTCTACCACTTAACCCGTTCAATAGTAGATCCATCAGATGTGAGAATGATGCCCCGTTCCCGGCTGGTGAAAAGAAGTTTAGTCCCGCTTTGTTTTAAATTACTGATGCTCTGTCGGTGCGGATGCCCGAAACGGTTGCGTTCGGCAAGAGATATTACAGATAACCGGGGAGTAACCCTGGAAAGGAATGGATGTCCTGAGCTGGTTTTACTTCCGTGATGGCCTACTTTTAAAAGATCGGCGTTCAGTAAATGGCCATAGTTTTTTACGAGTCGTTGTTCTTGGGCCTCACCGGCATCCCCGGCAAATAAGATCTCCGTTTTTCCATAGATAATGTTTAGCACTACTGAATGCTGATTGGGATCTTCATTGTATGTAGTACCGTCCGGACCCAGCACCAGGAACAGCATAGCGGGATCAATGGGGAGAAGATCTCCACTCTGAACAGCTTTGACCGGGATATTTTTCCCCTCAGCAAGATTAATATAGGTGTGATATAGGTTTGAATCGTAGGCATGGCCGGAATTATAAATGGTATCAATAGAAACCTCAGAAATAAGGTCCAGAATGCCGCCGATATGATCGGAATGAGGATGGCTTAACACCACAGCATCTAAGTTGGAAATACCGGACTCCCGAAGGTGAGGGATGATGACTGATTTTCCTGAATTATAGGTGGGCGACCACACCCCGGCATCAATAAGCACATGTTTGCCGGAAGGTGTTTTAAGCAAAGCCGAGTCCCCTTGTCCAACATCAAAAAAGGTAATGGTAAGTTTCGCGGGCTGGAAGGATTTAACCAGGCTGATAAACTGCATGGTGCATACGACAGTAAGGGCCCCGATAAGCATCTTCCAGCGGAGAGCAGCTATACGCAATGATGAAATAAAGAAAACCAGAAAAAGCCAGAATACTACAAACAGCAGATGTGGGAGAGAAGCATTAAACCAGGCCCATTTCCATGCCGAAACCAAGGCAACAAAATCTGCCATAGCCTGCAAAAAAATCATAGAAGGATAATTAAGGATGAACCCAAGGATGGGGAAAAGAGATGAGACTATTAGAGCAATCAATGAAAGCGGAACTACAATCCCTAAAAAAGGAACAAACAGGGCATTGGCCAGCGGACTTACCAAAGAGACCTCCCCAAAATAATATACTTGTAACGGATACAGCCCAAACTGAACGACCACCGATACGATGATAACCATGAGGGGCTTGCCCAGCCAGTGTGTGCGCAGCCAATAGGGCAAAGTTGTTTGAAGAACAGGCAGCATAAGCAGAATAATTAAAACCGCAGAAAAGGAAAGCTGAAACCCTATTTGGAAAAGCTGATGGGGGTTAACAATCAACAGTATAATGGCTGCCGCTGCGGTGAGGTTAATGGAGTTGTTTACTTTGTGAAATAGTTTGCCATAGGTAATAAAACCGGCCATCACGGAGGCGCGGGTAACGGAAGGTGAAAAGCCGGTGATACCTGCATAGCTAACCAGGATAGTTATCAGGATTACCAAACCAATTAGCTTGCCATAGGTACGCGTCCAGAAATAGGGGATCAACAGCCAGAAAGGAGCGATGATAAAACCTACATGCAGCCCCGATACTGCCATAATATGGGAGAGTCCGGCCCGGGCAAAGGCTGTTTTGGATTCACCATCCAGCTCCTGTTTATACCCCAGCAGTAGTGCTTTAGCCAAGGCGGCCGTTTGTTGGTTAAAGTTTTGATCTGCAAGCTGTAGTGCTTTCTCTCGCCACCAAACCCACCGGTTCCGGCTATGATTGGGCTGTAAGGAAATCAGACTGTCCAGCCGCAGTTGGAGATGAATCCCCCTGGAGGCGAGGTAAGCCTGGTAGTCAAAATCAGCAGGATTCCTTTTTTCCCCAATTGGAATGATGGTAGCCAAAAAACGGGAGTGATCTCCAATGGTGGCATTATAATTGGAATCCGTTAGTATGCGGGCTTTCAGAGGCTCATTAATTTTAACTTCCAGGGTGTCCAGCAGTATAGAGGTGAGCTGAAATTCCCACCTGGGCTTACCAGAGGAAGTGGAGGAAATGGTCGTAATTTCTCCTGTAACAACAACTTCTTCCCAGGGAGAGACTGTAATGAGTTCTTTAAGAGGAGAGTGGTTGATATACTGTTGAATGTGGGCCCGAACCATTCCAAAGCCAATAATGATCAGCAAAAAAGAGCAGGTGGCCAGCCGGGGCCAGGCAAGGCTGATTTGACGGCTAACTTTCCATTCTGCAAAAGCATATATCAATACAGCAATTCCCACCACCAGTATACTGAGGAACGGATGAGGCTGATAGAGTTGAACCCCCACTATACCTGCTATCAAAAGCAGAGCTATCCTCACCGCTGGGTAACGGCTAAAGGGGAAGGTGTATGCGGTCCGGGATTCCATACCTGTTAGAACAGTTCGGCATGAAAACCTTACAATTTTTATTGGCTAATCATGATAGCACGTTTCATTTTACCCATACAGATCAACATAGAGCCTCTTTTTCAAAGCCGGGGCTCTTAAGTCAGCGCTCGTTCTGTATTTGTTTTCGAATAGTAGTTTCGAGACTCGCTGTAAGACTTAAGAGATCTGAGGGATATTTCCTTTTTTACAGGCAAGACCTCCAGGTTTTTCGCAAAGATCTTTTCAGTCTTTAGCGTAGCGGAGACTGGAAAGTTGATGCTCAGGAAGTCTCTGACTTCCAACCCATGCAAATCATCAAATCAAAATCTCGCTGAGCCGGTGCTCTTAAGTCAGCGCTCGTTCTGTATTTGTTTTCGAATAATAGTTTCGAGGCTCGCTGTAAGACTTAAGAGATCTGAGGGTATATCCTTTTTTACAGGCAAGACCTCCAGGGTTTTTCCAAAGATCTTTTCAGTCTTTAGCGTAGCGGAGACTGGAAAGTTGATGCTCAGGAAGTCTCCGACTTCCAACCCACCCATGCAAATCATCAAATCAGAATCTCGCTGAGCCGGTGCTCTTAAGTCAACGCTCGTTCTGCATTTGTTTTCGAATAATAGTTTCGAGGCTCGCTGTAAGACTTAAGAGATCTGAGGGTATATCCTTTTTTACAGGCAAGACCTCCAGGGTTTTTGCAAAGATCTTTTCAGTCTTTAGCGTAGCGGAGACTGGAAAGTTGATGCTCAGGAAGTCTCTGACTTCCAACCCATGCAAATCATCAAATCAGAATCTCGCTGAGCCGGTGCTCTTAAGTCAGCGCTCGTTCTGTATTTGTTTTCGAATAGTAGTTTCGAGGCTCGCTGTAAGACTTAAGAGATCTGAGGGAAGGTGTATGCGGTCCGGGATTCCATACCTGTTAGAACAGTTCGGCATGAAAACCTTACAATTTTTATTGGCTAATCATGATAGCACGTTTCATTCTACCCATACAGATCAACATAGAGCCTCTTCCCCAACCCTGATATTGTGAATCCTTCTACTCTTTAGGTACCAAACGGTAAATGCCGTCACCTTCAGCTGTGAAATATATATAACCGTCAGGGCCTTCTTCAATAGCACGAATGCGGCCAGTACCTTCTACCAGCTTTGTTTCATCTACAACCTTGTTGTCTTCTATATGGAGGTGTGCGATGTAAGCAAATTTAAGGGAGCCTACCAGCAGGTCACCTTCCCAACCGGGGTATTTATCACTGGTGATGAAAGACATGCCGGATGGAGCTATAGAAGGATCCCAATAATGAATAGGTTGCTCCATGCCTGCCCGTGCTGTGTCTTCTGCAAACTCGGTTCCGCTATAGTTGATACCAAAACTGATAATTGGCCATCCGTAGTTCTTGCCTGCTTCGTGAATATTCACTTCATCTCCGCCCCGCGGACCATGTTCGTGTGTCCATATAACCCCGGTTTCGGGATGGCGGGCCATGCCCTGTGGATTTCGATGACCATAGGAGTAAGTGGCTTCTTTAGCATTATTCTCACCTACAAAAGGGTTGTTAGAGGGAATGCTTCCATCTTCATGCAGGCGGTATATTTTGCCCATATCCCGGCTTATGTCCTGGGGATTTACGTCACGGTTGCCCCGGTCTCCCACCGAAAAATACACGTATCCATCGTTATCAAATTCAATGCGGCTGCCATAATGCTGGCCACGGGTAGAGTTGGGGCTGGCTTTGTATAGTCTTTCAATATTAATGAGTTCATTGTTCTCAAGTTGAGCTCGTATCAAGGCGGTGTTACTTCCATTTCCTTCTCCAAGGGTTGAAGCAAAGGTGAAATAGATCCAGCCATTGTTTTGGTAGTCGGGGTGAACTTTTACATCCAGGAATCCCCCCTGGCCGTTTACCGTTATGTCGTTGGGAAGCCCTCCAATTTCTGCGGCTATTTCCCAGTCCTTAATAAGCAGAAGTCTGCCTGCTTTTTCGGTAAGCAGCAGGTCCCCGTTGGGGAGCCAATCCATACCCCAGCCAATATCTATGCCTGAGAGGACCCGTTCGGCCGTAACCGTTAGTTGGGATTCAGGGGTTTCGGTTGGTTGTTGGGCTTCCGGTTCACAAACTTTCATAACAGGAAGCATGGTGATCAGAAGTATCGAAAAAGTGGTGGCGGTTGTGGCAGAGTTGAGAAAAGACATAAAGGATCTGTTTTGAGTAGTTGTTTAGCGGTACAAAAACTGGCGGAATTCATCCACGTTCATATAACCCGTTCTCCTCTTAATTACGTTTCCCCGGGCATCAAGAATGAGGGATGTGGGGTAGGCGTAGGCGCCTTTGCTTTGGGTAAATTCCTGTACGGGGATTTGTTCACCATTGAATGTGATGGGATCCCGGGAGTTGCCATTCAGGCGAACCGGAACATAATCTCTATCCATGACTTGCCGTACCGTTGAGTCGGGAAAAACCTCCCGGTCCATAGCCCGGCAGTATTTACAGCCAATTTCGTATACATCCACAAAAATAAGCTTGTCGGTAACCATGGCTACTTCCTGGGCTTGTTGCAGTGAAAGCCAATCAGGGGAATTCTCGATTTCCACATGTTCCACATTAGAAAACGAAGTGTATATAAACACTCCCAGGAAAATCCCAATTGCTATGTACAGGATTAATTTTTTATTCATTTTCAGAAATCCATTGACGTTGAGGATTGTTCATCCAATTACAACACATGAAAATAAGGAAGCTGAAGCGAAAAATGTTGTTCGAATTGTTAAATATTTAATCCTCAATGGAAGATTAGTTACTTACAAACCCAATCTTTTTGTGTGTTCCATCACAGAAAGGTTTAGTGTTGGAACCGCCACAACGGCAAAAGCTCATTTTCTTGCTGCAGGTCTCGGAGCCGGTATCTTCACCCACTAAATCATAATTTCCCTGCACCAGGAAGGGGGCATTATCAAACAACTTGATGGATAGTTCACCGCCTTTTCCTTCTACCGGTTGGGTACGGAGACGTTCCACATTGTAAGAAGTATCAGCTTCAAAGCCGGCTTCAATATGAGAGTTGTCACAAAGCGGTTTGTTTTCAGAGGCTCCGCACCTGCACATGGCTACCCGGGTGTCTTTAAGAACTACATTATCATCCATATCATGGATTACCACATTCCCATGAATATAAATGGGGCCATCTTTCTCTATGGTAATTACATTTTGTTCCGGGGGTTCTTCGTTCTCTTCGGAATTTTTTAGTTCATATTGGAGAGCTCCGGTAGGGCAGCGTTCTATAACATCCGTGAGCTCATCTGTTGAAGCTTCACCCGGTTGGATCCATGGGCGTTGGTCCGGATTAAATACATCGGGGAGGCCATGCACGCATTCTTCAGCGTGTATACATCGCTTTTGATCCCAGCTTACTTCTACTTCGTTTCCTTCGTACGAAAAAACTTTCTTTTCCATTTTGTATCCTTTTTATCATGAAACTAACAATGACAGGAAAAAATTCAACCTAAAATTCCACAGGTAAAACAAATACCGTGCAATGGGGACCGTTCTGCTTATATCTTATCCAGTGACTTACGGGCTGGTTCCTGCAGCTTTTGATACTGGCTCATGTTCATCCCTGTTATTTCTTTGAACTGCCGGGAAAGATGTTGCAGGTTTTTATATCCTAATTGATAAGCTATCTCGCTAAAGCTGTGTTTTCCGTATCCTACCAGCTCCTTGGCCTTTTCAATTTTGAGTCTTATGAAATACTTTTCAACCGTGATTTCTTCTTTTCTTGAGAATATCCTTGAGACAGAGCCATAGCTTTTGGCCAATTTCTTCGATAGATATTCTGATAATGATATATCCTCACTCTCCAACCTTCCGGAATCTACCAATTCGATTAAGGATGTTTTAACCTGCTCAGCCAGTACGGCATCGCCGTCTTTGATCAACCCAAAGTTGAACCGCTCCAGCTCCTTTTCAATCTCTTTGAGCGTTGGAGTTTCTCCATTTTTTCCTACTACGGCTTTGCCCAACCATACCTCTTCCACTTCCAGCCCCAGCGCCGATAGTGCAGTTTCTATGACCATCACACAACGGTCGCATACCATATTTTTAATATTTAGCGTAAGTTTTTCCATAGCAAGAAGATTAACAGAATTTTAATAAATTGCATTCACTGATAACATGCTTGTGGAATTCCTCCAAAGTAGTGTCTTCTACAGAAGGTTGGATTAGGGCTATTTTGAGACTGGGTATTGACAAATGATGTAGGAACAGATTATAAGGAGATTCTTCTTTTATACCGGGTTATTCATTTCTGCCTTCCATTACCAAATTCTGACAAAAACTTATCCAATTCTGTAAAACACACCTCAATAGTTTGTTTATTCTTTCGGCTTTTATACATTTGGGTCGTGAAAATTTCTACGACATACCGTTTTATAGCCGCTGTACTCAGTTTGAGTATAATGGTGGGCGTGTCCATCCCCGCAGGGCTGCATGCCATGCCCAAGGAAGAATGTGAGACTATGCAATCTCACCAGATGGAAAAGATGATGCTCATGGAGCAGCATACCCACATGCCCGGTATGGATATGGAAAAGCATGAATCCGGCATCGCCTGTCAATGTCATATCGAGGAAGCTCCGGTAAAAACCAAGGCTTCCTTACTCAAGAAAGTGCAACCGCCGGTTTTGGTTTTCGCCGAAGTAGTTACTCAAATCGCTGAGGATGAGCCGGAGCAAAATCACACCCCGGTACCATTCACCATTACCTACACCCAACCTCCTCTCTTTCTGCTAAACGCCGCATTTCTGAATTAGGGATTAGTCTGTCCGGCAATCACTTACCTCCCGGACAAAACACTGTTAAATAGCGTTTCCTGAGCTCTTTTTGGGTCGAATATGCCTTCTGAGAAGATTCATCAGGAAGCTTGAGATTTTGAGCAGTTTCTCAAACAGAACCAGTGCTTCAAATCTCCCATTAACCAATCATCTAATTCACTGCATAATGCTAAACAAAATCATCCGGTTTTTCCTGGAAAACAAACTCGTGGCCGTACTGCTGGTACTATTGCTGGCTGGCTGGGGACTGGTTACCGCTCCCTTCGACTGGAAGATGGACGTACTCCCCCGCAACCCGGTCCCGGTTGATGCCATTCCCAATCTTGGCGAAAACCAGCAGATTGTGTACACCGAGTGGTCCGGGCAGTCTCCCCAGGATATCGAAGACCAAATCAGCTACCCCTTAACCACACAACTGCTTACGGTGCCCGGAGTTAAAACGGTTCGGAGTACTTCCATGACGGGCCTCTCCAGCATCTATATCATTTTTGAAGAAGAGGTGGAATTCTACTGGAGCCGCTCCCGTATTCTTGAAAAACTAAATTCGTTGCCCGCAGGCACCCTTCCCGATGAGGTGCAGCCGGCTCTTGGACCCGATGCCACTGCCCTGGGACAGGTGTTCTGGTACACCCTGGAAGGCAGAGATGAAAACAGGGAACCGTCCGGAGGATGGGATCCGCAGGAATTACGCTCTATCCAGGATTTTTATGTAGGATATGCCCTTTCCAGCGCGCAGGGGGTAGCCGAGGTTTCACCCATTGGCGGCTATGTAAAAGAATACCAGGTAGATGTGGATCCGAATAAAATGAAAATCTATGGAGTCACTTTATCCGACGTATTTCAGGCTGTACGCAAGAGTAACGTAGAAGCTGGCGCGCGCACCCTGGAGCTGAACAATGCTGAATACCTGGTACGTGGATTAGGATATATCAAGAGCCTTGAAGACCTCGAGTCGGCCGTAGTTAAAGTGGCAGACAATGTGCCCATACGCATCCGTGATGTAGCCTTTGTAACTATGGGACCGGCCCAGCGGCGGGGAGCCCTTGATAAAGCCGGAGCCGAAGCCGTTGGCGGGGTGGTGGTTGCAAGGCAAGGAGCCAATCCCCAACAGGTTATAGATAATGTGAAAGCTAAGATCGCAGAGTTGTCGACCGGACTTCCATCCAAAACACTGGCTGATGGCTCTGTTTCCAAAGTCACCGTTGTTCCTTTTTATGATCGATCTGAACTGATTGGAGAAACCCTGGGCACGCTGGAAGAAGCCCTCACCCTCGAAATCCTCATTACCATCATTGTGATTGTTGTTATGGTGATGAATCTGCGAACCTCGGTTTTGATTTCAGGCATGTTGCCTTTGGCAGTATTGATGTGCTTCATAGCCATGAAGTATTTTGGAGTGGACGCCAACATCGTAGCTTTGTCAGGGATTGCCATCGCCATCGGAACTATTGTGGATGTGGGGGTGATCCTTTCCGAGAATATGCTCCGGCATATGGAGGTAATGAATGAAAGCGATTCGCTCCTCGAAATCATTTACAACGCTACGGTTGAAGTTGCTTCGGCCGTACTCACCGCAGTTACTACCACTATCGTCAGCTTCCTTCCGGTGTTCACCATGATTGCCGCCGAAGGCAAACTGTTTAAGCCGCTGGCGTATACCAAAACCTTCGCACTCATAGCTTCCATCATTATTGCCATTACCCTGATTCCTCCTTTTGCCCACTGGATTTTTGGAATCAAGATCAACAACCGAAAAATTAAGCTGGGATGGAACAGCTTGTTGGTGATTGGTGGATTTACGATTGCTTTCACTATTTCTGGCTGGGCGGGGATCCTGATTCTCAGCTTTGGCCTAATAAATGGTGCAGATCACTTTTTTGGTGATGCATATGCGTCAAAAGTTTCGCTATTAAATAACGGACTTATAGTTGCCGCGGTTACCTGGTTGCTTACCAAATACTGGTTGCCTTTCGGTCCTTCAGTTTCCTTTGCTGGGAATATGGCCTTTATCATAGCCGTTGTGGGAATCATTTTGTTCTGCTTCTGGCTGACTATCCGCTATTATAACCAAATGATTGGCTGGTGTCTCGATTATAAAAAGACTTTTCTGGCCATCCCTTCTGTGTTTATTCTTTTTGGGGTGATGATCTGGCTGGGTTTCACTTCCGCTTTTGGGTTTACCGCCAGCGGACTGGATGCTATTGGCATTAATATCCGGGATACAGCTATATGGAATTCTTTAGATGAGTCCTTCCCGGGCCTGGGAGAAGAGTTTATGCCGGCCCTGGATGAAGGTGCTTTTCTACTGATGCCAACCACCATGCCCCACGCCGGTGTGGAAGAGGCGAAGGATGTGATGCAGAAAATAGATATGTCGGTAGCCTCCATCCCCGAGGTAGAAACCGTGGTAGGTAAAATGGGCCGAACCGAGTCTGCCCTTGACCCGGCCCCCATCTCTATGTTCGAAAATGTGATCCTCTATAAATCTGAATACAAAACGGATAAAAACGGGCGCAGGATACGGTTTAAAATGAATGAAGACGGCACATACTCAAGAGATATGAATAGTCAGCTTATCCCCGATGCCAACGGCAAATACTACCGCCAGTGGAGAGATCACATTCAATCTCCTGACGACATCTGGAGAGAGATTGTGGCGGCCAGTAAAATACCGGGTACTACTTCCGCTCCAAAACTTCAGCCCATACAAACCCGACTGATTATGCTGCAATCAGGGATGCGGGCTCCGATGGGTATAAAAGTGAAGGGAAGTGATTTGCAAGAAATCGAAGATTTTGGGTTGAAACTCGAAGAAGTGCTCCGCCAGGTTAAAGGGGTGAATGCTCCATCCGTTTTTGCAGAACGCATTGTAGGCAAGCCCTACTTGGAAATTGACTGGGATCGCCAGGTCCTGGCTCGTTATGGATTGTCTATGCAGGATGCGCAGCATTTTGTGACGGCAGGGATTGGGGGCATGCCGGTTTCTACCTCGGTGGAAGGCCGCGAGCGTTATTCCATTCGTGTGCGTTTTGCACGTGAACTAAGAGGCGACCCTGAGTCTCTTTCCGAACTTCTGGTTTCAACCAAATCAGGCACTCAAATACCGCTCAAACAGCTGGCCGAAATCAAATACCGGCAGGGACCTCAGGCCATCAAGAGTGAAGACACCTTCCTGGTCGGCTATGTAATCTTTGATAAACTGGACCAATATGCAGAGGTGGAAGTGGTAGAGCAGGCCCGGCAAACCATTCAGTCACACATTGACTCTGGTGCGCTTGAAATACCGGCGGGTATCAGCTTTGAGTTTGCCGGCAACTACGAAAACCAGGTACGGGCAGAAAAGCGATTAAGGGTAATCCTGCCTATTGCCCTCATACTCATCTTCCTGATTATGTATTTCCAGTTCCGCTCGGCGGCTACCACTGCCATGATTTTTACCAGCATATTTGTAGCCTGGGCCGGTGGATTTCTGTTGATCTGGCTTTACGGGCAGGGATGGTTTCTGAATATCGACCTCTTTGGACAAAACCTCCGGGATGTCTTCCAGATGGGAGCCCTCAACCTTAGTGTGGCTGTTTGGGTGGGTTTTATTGCGCTTTTCGGTATTGCTGCTGACGGAGGGGTGGTGATGGCTACCTACCTTGATCAGCTTTATGATCGAAGAAAACCCTCCAGCCTGGGAGAACTTAAAGAAGTGGTTATTGAAGCCAGCTCCAGGCGGATACGCCCTACTCTTATGACCACCGCCACCACCATACTGGCACTGCTGCCTGTACTTACCTCCACCGGCCGGGGGGCAGACATCATGGCACCCATGGCTATTCCAAGCGTAGGGGGGATGTTGCTGCAGGTAATCACCCTGTTTGTAGTTCCCGTGCTCTACTTTATGTGGAAAGGATTAACACTGAACCGAACCCCAAAGAAAATTGAACAATGAATCATAGAATGCTAAAGACGAAAATGAAGGCGTGGTTAATTTTGGCGGTATTGCTTCCGGGATGGGCAGCAGCGCAGAGCGTTGAAGAATATCAGCAAATGGCTGCTGCAAACAATCCTGAACTCAGAGCTTCTTTTCAGCAATATCTTGGGAGCCTGGAAGAAGGAGCGCAAACCGGAGCTATGCCTGATCCGGAAATTGCCTTTGCCTGGTTTATCAATCCTATTGAAACCCGGTTGGGTCCTCAGCAAGCCAGGATTTCTCTAACTCAGATGTTTCCCTGGTTTGGGACGCTTGACAGCCGGCGGGCCATTTCTGATATGGAAGCCAGAGCTCGCTTCGAGGTGTTTCAGGAAAAGCGAAACCGCCTTTTTTATCAAACCGAAGAAACGTTGCTGGAACTGTATGAGCTGGATAGAAGTATAGAACTTGCCGAAGAAAACCTGCTCATCCTGAATTCTCTGGTAGAGATAAGCCTGCGGCGATATGAAACCAATCAGGCCTCTCAGGTAGATGTACTGCGGGCCCAGATTGAGCAGGAAGACTTACAAACTCAACTTGCTTTGCTGAAGGATAACCGGGTGGTATTGATACAGAAATTCAATGAACTCCTGAACCGGGCGGACGATATGGAAGTAACAGTGCCCGATACACTGGATTGGGATACTCCGATAGAGTCTCAGATTGAGCTGGAAGCCCGGTTGGCTCGTCAAAACCCAGAGCTAAACCGACTTCGGTACCGGGAAGGTTCCGTCCGCGAGAAAAAAAGATTGGCTGTAAAAGACAGCAAACCTTCCTTTGGCGTAGGCCTGGATTATATTGTAACCGGGGAACGAGAAAACATGCCTTCCCTGAACAACAATGGGCGGGATGCTATTGTAGCCCGGGCCCGCTTTCGAATTCCTTTATTCAGGAAAAAATACTCAGCCAAAATTCAGCAGGCCAACCGCAATGCCCAGTCGGTGCAATCAAGTATTGTTGCCCGGGAAAACAAGCTGAAAACTGAACTCAAAGCTTCGCTGCGTGATTTCTATGATGCCACGCGAAAATTCGAGCTCTACGATCAAAAACAGATACAGCGGGTGCAGCAGGCTCTAAACATTATGACCCAGGTCTACTCCTCCGACAGTTCCAATTTTGAGGAGATTCTCCGCATGCAACGCAAATTCCTGTCATATCAACTCAGCCGCATACAGGCTCTTACCAAGATGAAAGATTCTGCAGCCTATATCGATTACCTGACCGGAGTACATAACATTACCCCAGACACCATCACCCCAGCTAAATAATCACCGTTTATTACTAATATCATGAACACAAAAAGAACACTGCTTTACTTTGCACTTGTACTTGGGGGACTTCTCCTTGGATATTTCTTTTTTGGAGGAACTACAGAACCACAGTCGCTAGAAGAACACATTGCCGAAACCCATACCGATGAAGAAGGTAATGTTGTCTATACCTGCAGTATGCACCCGCAGGTCCACGAAAACGAGCCGGGCAATTGCCCAATTTGTGGTATGGAATTAATTCCGGCAAACGATTCCGAAGGCGATGTAACAGAGAATGAGTATACACTTCGAATGACCAATGCCGCCGTTAAGCTTGCTGAAATACAGACTGCACCGGTTCGCTATGGAAATGCGGCACATACCTTTACCCTGCCAGGTAAGGTGGTGGAAAACCAGAATAATGTGTCGAGTGTGACGGCTCATTTTCCCGGCCGTATTCGCGATTTGTATGTAGATTATGAAGGCACTTATGTGACCGAAGGACAGAAGCTGGCTTCGGTTTATTCTCCCGAACTTATAGCTGCTCAGCAGGAATTACTGGAAACCATCAGGTATAAAAAGCAAAATCCAAAGTTGTATGAGGCCGCCCGGCTGAAATTACGGTTGTGGGAGTTTCCGGAAAGCACAATTGATGATATAGAAAGCAGGGATACCATTATGACCGAACTGGATTTCTTTTCTCCGGTAAGCGGTTATATAGCTGAGGTAGCCATCAACAGAGAAGAGCATACAAAAGAAGGAGGGCTGATGTACAAAGTGGTGAATCTGTCTTCGGTGTGGGTAGATTTTAATGCTTTTGAATCCAACATTGCATCTATAGCAGAAGGCGACCATATACAATTTTCGGTAGAAGCTTATCCTGGTAAGAAATTCGAATCTACCGTAATCTATATTGATCCTTTTTTGGATAATGATTCGCGGTCAGTTACCATAAGGGCTAAGGTCGAAAATAAAGACTCTGCATTAAAGCCTGGGATGCTTGCCCAGGCCTCTGTTCAGTCATTCGTCTCTGATAAGAAAGAGTTGATGGTGCCCAGGGCTGCAGTGATGTGGACCGGCAAGAGATCCATTGTATATGTACAACAACAAGGATCTGCCACCCCGGTTTTTGAAGCTCGTGAAGTGGTATTGGGCCAGCGTGCCGGCAATTATTACATAGTAGAATCGGGATTGAAAGAAGGCGAACTGGTAGTGAGCAACGGAACATTTAAGATTGATAGTGCCGCCCAGCTGGCAGATAAGCTCAGTATGATGAATCGTGAGCCCGGTACCGGGGCTAACCGCACGGGGCATGAAGGACATGCCATGCCGGCCGCTACCTCCCCCCAGGCTCCAGCCGATACTGCCGATCATTCCCAACACCAACCACAACCGGAAGATGAAGCCGAAAGAACAGGGCACAGTCACGATGATCATTTAAGTACATTGGTTACTGAATACCTGAAAATGCAGAATGCATTAGTCAAAGATGATTTTGAATCAGCAAAGAAATACTTGGATGCCTTTGCCAACGAGGTAGAACGCAATTCAGAAATGACAAATCACCAAGAACATGCGGCTATGCATGAGAGTCATCATAAGGCTATGCTTGCGGCCATTTATGCTTCTAAAGAGGCTATGGATATCAAAACACTGCGAAACTCCTACGATGAAATCAGTGCAGAGCTGACAAAAGCGATCCAAAATCAGGGGTATTCTGAAGAGACGCCCTTGTATATCCAGTTTTGTCCTATGATGAATGACGGGGAAGGGGCTATCTGGATCAGCAAGCAGGAAGAAATCCTGAATCCGTACTACGGCTCTGCCATGATCCGGTGCGGCGAAACACAGGAAGTAATTTCAACTAACTAATTATATAAGGGGATTAGATAAAAGACTTAAGACATGAGATATAAGATGTAGGTGATGTTTTGTTTCGAGAATAAGCCCTCTCCTTGAGCGCCGCAGACGTCCCCACGGGGACATTGAGGAACGAGGATAAATCATTAACTAAAACCATTTTTATTATGGATCACGAACACGAGCACAAGCAATCAGGTGACGAACATGATCACGATTATGAAAACCATAGCGGGCATCATACTGAGATGGCCCGGGATTTCATTCGCAGGTTCTGGGTCTCGGTAGCCCTGAGTATCCCTGTTATTGCACTGTCCCCTATGATACAGAGCTTTCTGGGGATGGAAGGGGCATTTGCCTTCTCCGGCGACATCTATGTCTCCTTCGCTTTGTCTTCGGTTGTCTTCTTTTATGGCGGATGGCCTTTTTTATCAGGGCTGTTTAAAGAGCTAAAGGAGAAACAGCCGGGCATGATGACCCTGATTGCGATCGCCATAACCGTGGCGTATATCTATAGCGGTCTGGTAGTGTTTGTGGTAGAAGGGCAGATCTTTTTCTGGGAGTTGGTGACTCTGGTCGATATTATGCTGATTGGCCACTACATAGAAATGAAATCGGTGATGAGTGCTTCTAAATCCTTAGAAGAATTAGCCAAGCTGATGCCTTCCGAAGCTCACCTGCTTCAGGAAGATGGGGCTACCAAAGATGTAGCCCTTGATGAGCTTGAAGAAGGTGATCAGGTGTTGATTAAGCCCGGGGAGAAAATACCAGCTGATGGGGTGGTAATAAAAGGTAAGAGCTCGGTAAACGAATCTTTGATGACCGGGGAATCCAAACCGGTTAATAAAGGAGCGGAAGATGATGTGATTGGAGGATCTTTGAACGGTGAAGGGTCGCTTACTATTGAAATTAACCGTACCGGGAAGGATTCTTTTCTCTCACAGGTAATTGACCTGGTGAAACAAGCCCAGGACAGTAAATCCAGAACCCAGGATTTGGCAAACAGGGCTGCTTTCTGGCTTACAATAGTCGCATTGAGTGCAGGTTTTATTACGTTCTTTGTATGGTCATTTCTCACCTCCGAAGATTTTGTATTTGCCCTGGAGCGCACCGTTACCGTTATGGTTATTGCCTGTCCCCATGCGCTGGGACTTGCCGTTCCACTGGTGGTGGCCGTATCAACCAACCTGGCAGCCCAAAATGGCTTTCTCATTCGAGACCGTTCCGCTTTTGAAGGTGCCCGCAACCTCGGTGCTGTCATCTTTGATAAAACCGGCACCCTTACCAAAGGCGTATTTGAAGTAACAGATGTCGTCAACTATACCGATGAATACGACGATGAACGGCTTCTTCAGTTAGCAGCCTCCCTGGAACAAAGTTCGGAACACCCCATTGCACAGGGTATTGTAGAAGCCAGTGATGATCTTATTGAAGCGGAAGATTTCAATTCCATTACCGGAAAGGGTATTGAAGGAACCGTTCAAGATCTATCCGTGAAAGTGGTAAGCCCGGGTTACCTGGAGGAACAGCAAATTGATCAGCCCGATGATCAGTACCAGGAACTGTCGGAGCAAGGTAAAACCGTTGTGTTTGTGTTGATTGATGATCAGCTGCACGGGGCCATTGCCCTGGGTGATACCATTCGTGAAGATTCCAAAGCAGCTATCGATCAGTTGCACGAGATGGGCTTGCAATGCATCATACTTACCGGCGACAATAAACAAACAGCTGCTTATGTAGCCGAAGAGCTGGGATTGGATGAATATTTTGCCGAAGTGCTCCCCGACGAGAAAGCTGATAAAGTTAAAGAAGTGCAACAACGGGGGCTTAAGGTAGCCATGACGGGGGATGGAGTAAATGATGCCCCTGCCCTTGCAAGCGCCGATGTGGGCATTGCTATTGGTGCCGGTTCTGATGTTGCTGTAGAAACAGGTGATATCATCCTCACTCAAAGTAACCCCAAGGATGTATCCGCTCTTATAGCGTTGGCTAAGGCTACCTATAAAAAAATGGTGCAAAATCTTTTCTGGGCTACCGGCTATAATGCTATAGCCATACCGCTGGCAGCCGGTGTATTGTTCTCTTATGGGATAGTACTGAATCCTGCTGTAGGTGCCGGACTGATGTCGCTAAGTACGGTGGTAGTAGCTGTTAATGCCCGTTTTTTAAAACTGAACCGATAAATGAAGGAGGTATCATGAAACTCATTAAAGCATATATTCGCCCTTTACTGCTTGAAGAAATCTATACAGAACTACGCCTGAAAGGCTTTAGTGGTATTACCGTTTTTAAAGGGGAAGGCGCTGGCCAATACAGCGACCCAAACCACCTGCATGGTTCCCTTGACTTCCCGGCCATGCACTCCCAAGTGGTTAAAATTGAGATTGCCGCTCCGGAATCTGGTGTTGCGACCATCATTGATATTATTCAACAAACTGCCTCAACGGGCTCTCGGGGAGATGGGATCATTTTTGTATTTCCAATCGAACAAGCGGTACGCATCCGGGATGGGGGGGAAGGCAGTGAAATACTTCAATAGAAGAGGAAGTTTTGTAAACCCCTTGAAGAATGAAATGATCATTATAAACCAAAAGAATTTTTCAAAATATAACCATCAGGTAAAACGGTATAAACCACAGATATTTGATGAATTGTACTCATTAAAACAGTTAACCCAACTATAACAGGAGTTAATTATGAAAGCACTGAACCAACTAATCGTACTAATGATACTTGCCATTGGTTTTTCTTTTTCTGCTCAGGCTCAACAGCATATGAATAAAGACAAACAGCAGCAGGTAATGAAAATGATGCAGGATTCAACCATGCGTTCTATGGTAATGACCCATATGATAGAAAATTCTGCTATGCGTAAACAGATGATGCAGAAAATGATGGGCTCCATCAATATGGACAGTTCCATGATGATGAAAAATATGCATCAAATGATGAACAACCCTGAAATGAAACAGCGAATGCAGATGCATATGAACATGATGCAGGCCATGATGGATGGGGAGGAGATGGATCATGCTAAAATGATGAAAATGAACAAAAACTCTTCCATGATGAAAATGCATATGACATGTATGCAAATGATGCATCAGCATATGATGAATAATACCAAAGGAGACTCTAAAGGCATGAAACCCAAACAAGATAAACACTGACGATAAACATAATAAGTGCTGTATGGTTTGTTCATTATACAGCACTTGTAAATTCTGACTTTAAATGAAGAATGTTATGCATGGATTCAACGGATTTGGAGGAGGATGGATGATGGTGTTTTGGTGGGGCTTAATTATAGCTGCTATTTTTGTGCTGTTTAGGCTAATCGCAAATAGGGGCAGTAATCCACTGCACAATCAGGAAAGTGCACTCGACATCTTAAAACGCCGCTATGCAAAGGGCGAGATTGATAAGAATGAATTTGAGGAAAAGAAAGAAGATCTATTAAACTAAAACGACAGCTATTTATATGAGTTTTTATATCTCCGGAAAACAGATTAAGAGCTAACGCTGGAGCAATCGGAGCGGGAGGAACGAGGGTAAGAGACTTAAGACATGAGACATATGAAGGTTTTGGAGCTTTTGAACTCATACTCCGAAGAAGTACAACCCTGAATAACCTCGGGACAAGAACTCCAACAAGAACAAAGGGGACGTTGCGGAACGAGGCTAAGGCAGAAAATACTCCTATGAGTTTTTATATCTCCCAAAAACAAATTACAATTTAACCTAACCCTAAAAAATACCGCTATGGAATTAATACCCGAATGGGCACCCAATATTCATCCTATGTTAGTCCACTTCCCGATTGCACTTCTCATAAGTGCTGTCGTCACTAACCTAATCTCATTTTTTGTCCCTGAAAAATGGTGGGATGAAACAAAGAACAGCATCCTCTATATAGCAGGCGCACTCTCAGCTATAGCTGTCTACTATTCCGGAAAAGCTGCAGCCGATTCCATTTTTCTGCCAACCGAAGCACAGGGCATTTTATCGGAACATGCCGACTTCGCCTTCTGGACTATATGGTTCTTTGTGTTATATGCGGCACTCCGTATTGCTTTTCATTGGTTTAAACTGATGGATAAGCAAAGTTTTAAAATCGTGGCCTTTATCACCGTGCTGCCGGGACTTTTTTTGTTATTCGAAACAGCCGAACACGGCGGTGAAATGGTCTTCGGCTATGGTGCCGGTACCGGGCAGTTATTGCAGCAAGAATCGATTGAGGCAATGTCCCCGGGCGAGTTGACGGCACCTTCTGATTTCACTCCCAAAGCCAGCGGTGGATGGACCTGGACGATCACCAATACAGCTGTAAGCGACCTGCTTGGCAACTTTAACTGGATTGAGGGAAGTGTAAATGAGTTAAATCCAACCGTTGCACGAAATGATGAAACTTCACTGTTGAAACTGGAAGCACCCTCTGAATCCAACTTCTTTGTAACTAATGATACCTTCAAAAATGTTCAGATTGATTACTATCTCAGTTTGTCCGGTTTCCAGGGAGAAGTGATGTTGGTACACCATGTTCAGGATCAGAAGAATTATGATTTCGTATCTCTCAATTCCGAAGGAGAGATAGCACAGGGACGCATGAGTAATGGCGAAAGAACCATCTTTGAAGAGGGTTCTTTTAATCCTGACGGTTCCTTATTTATCCGGGTCGTGGGCGATGGGACTCACTTCCGCGGATATGTGAATAAGGAAATGGTGGTACATGGCCATGGTGATGCGCCTGATGCAGGGGCCGTAGGCATTAAGCTGGATGGAGCCGGAACTCTGTTTCTTTCAAAAATTGAATTAACCAACCTTAACTAAACGTTTAAATACACAATCCTATGAGACATACACTAATTGTTACCCTGATTCTTTTTATTTCCTCCAGTTTTGTATACAGCCAGGAATCAAAATCTGAAAATATGGCAATTGAAGTATTAAACAGATTTCAACAAGCTATTGTAGACAACAACACGGAGCTGGCATCCAGCCTGCTTCATGATGAGGCGCTTATTTTAGAAAGTGGAGGTATGGAAACCAAATCAGAATATCTGTCCCATCACTTTCACTCTGACGGCAAATTTCTGAGCGCTATGGAACGCAAGGTTATCTCCCGGGAAGCCGCTCAGGAGGGAAGTACGATTTGGGTCTCTACGGTTTCTGAGATGAAAGGTACTTATAACGATCGGGATATTGCCGTGAATTCAGCAGAACTGGCCGTGTTGGTCAGTACTGATGAGGGATGGAAGATATCTGCCCTGCATTGGTCTTCCAGGAGTTCGCGGTAGTTTTCCTGATGATGCCTTCAGTCCGCCACATATCTCTTCTGAAAATCTTGAATAAAACAGGGGAGAAATCTAACTGAATCATACCGCAAAAAGGGATAACTTAAGCGGCAGCCGGGAAATAATCCCTTGAGCCTAAAGGCATGATTGAAGCATTTTTTACAGAGCCCTGGTGGATATACCTCACTGTTTTTGTAGTGGGGATGGCCTCGTATATCATTTCTGTGATATCGGGCGGCGGGGGATCGCTGCTGCTTATACCCGTCATTAATTTTATGTTTGGCCCCAAAATTGTGGCTCCTGTCATCAACCTGGGAGATGTGATTGGCCGGCCTTCCCGTCTTGCCATATTCTGGAAGCATATTCGCTGGGACGTGGTTCGGTGGTATGCCCCTGCTGCGGTTGTTGGTGTACTGTTGGCCGGCTGGTTGTTTACAAGGGTGGAGGCTTCCTGGGTGCAAATCATCATCGGGGTGTTTTTGGTGAGTACGGTGTTTCAATATGGTTTTGGCAAGAAGAAACGCACTTTCAAAATGAAAAAATGGTACTGGCCATTTTTGGGGGTGGGAGTAGCTACCATCTCAACTATTGTAGGAGGACTCGGGCCGGTGTTAAATCCTTTTTATCTGAATGCAGGAATCCTGAAAGAAGAAATGATAGCCACCAAAACCGCCAATTCTTTTTTTATGGGAGCCGTGCAAATTGGTACTTATACTTTTCTTGGAGCCTTGTATGGTGATCTATGGGTGCTTGGGATTATCCTTGGACTGGGAGCTACAGCCGGTAACCTGATTGGGAAGCGGTTGCTGAGCTCTATGACCGATGTCACCTTCCGGAAGTATGTGCTTGGAGTGATGGTGATCAGTGGCTTGTATATGATATTATCGAAGACCGGGGTTTTTTAAGAGTTTTGGTTATGATACCTTCAGCAACAAACATGCACAAATATTGATAGTACAGGCATATGCTTAAGCTTAGAGTTCCACCCGCACTGGTATTTATCATTTGTCTTGGGTTGATGTGGGGAATACATAGATATTTCAGCTTCTCGTGGAGTGTAATTGAGGCCAAAGCCTGGTTGTATTCTATACCTATGATTGCAGGGGTACTGATTGCTCTTGCCGGGACTTTTGAATTCAGCAGAAATAAGACTACGGTCAATCCCCATAAGCCAGAAAACACCTCTGTATTTGTGCAATCCGGTATTTACCGGATAAGCCGAAACCCCATGTACCTGGGGATGGCCCTGATTTTAGCCGGCGCCGCTTTAAAATGGGGGCATATGGCAAACCTGTTGGTTCCTCCCTTGTTCATCCTGTACATGAACACCTTCCAGATACTCCCCGAAGAGGAAGTGATGGAACAGAAGTTCGGGGAGGCGTTCAGAGAGTATAAGGAGCGGGTGAGGAGGTGGGTTTGAACACACCTTAAAAATCACAATCAATTTTCTGATTGTTCCAAGCTATATATGCAAAGCTTATACCCAGGATCTTCCTTTATAATTCCACAAATAGTATCACCTTTTACATCTATGACTGTGATATTTTCAGGTATTTTAGCCAATACCTGAGGTTCAGTTTCTTTCTGGATAGAATAGCTTACCAGAGCCTTTGTGTAATTATTATCTGTTGGAATATTGGTTATTACATGAATTGTATTCTCATCAACAAAAAAATTTTCCATAGCAGGCCAGGTTTCCTCGATTTCCTTTCTTTGCTTAGAATTGAGGTACTCATAATATTCATGGCTGATAATATCTTCTTCTAAAACAGGTCTTTTATAAAAATAAAAATCCAATGTGTCTATGGTTTCACTGGTTGATATATATGAATGGAAAGTCATGGAATCTGTCCACGTAAAAAACAAGCGATTCTTATATGCTCTAAACAATGACCTTCTCATGAAGGGTAAATCTGCAACCGTAATTCCATTACCTTTATCTTCTATGTAATAATCATCTTCGGGAGCGTTAATGTCTAATTTCAGTAATTTTCCTGTATCAGTGTTTAGTTTAAATACATGCTTAATCCTTTCTATATTGCCCGTTCCTCCTCTAAATGGGGTATAAAAGACAACATATAAGCCAGCCCCCTTTCCCGAAATTAGCTTTTCAGGGCGAATGCTTTTGTCAACCTTTTCCAAGCTGATATCTTTAACAAAAGATAAATCGTTTAGATTGTGAATAACTATTTTCCGCATATCGGCGTCAAGGAGAAATAAATAATTGTCATTTGATGCGAAATCTGTAAGCCTTGTTAGTTCTTGAGGTCCTCTACCTCTATTTCCGACTCTCTGAATGAACTGTCCATCTGCATCAAACATGCTTACCCCAAATTCAAAAAAATCGTGAACTAATACTCTGTTGTTGGGTAGGATTTTAGCCTTTGTGACATTACTGAAAAGTTCATTTTCCCGAACTTGATAATCTAACTTAAGAGTATAATTAGTTACCCCTGTCTCAAAAGTGTTGTTCGATGGTTTCTTTTCTGTGCATGATATGCACAGAAAGCACAATATGTATATTAGAGTAATGTATTTCATTTTAGATAGATATTAAAAAGCATTGTTTTTGAATTATCAAAACCGAAGATGTGTTTATCTACCACTTCTATTTCGGAGAAATAAATCTCATCGTTTTCTATACCAGATTGGTATAATCTAGTTACTTTAAGAGAATCATTAACTAAATATAAATTTTTATTTATTGGAGTAGTCTGAAATATAGCTAAACTATCTCCAAACTTATCCGCTGTTGAGATAAAATTAAAATATTTGAACGAATTTATATTAGGATTAACAAATTTTGCTCTTTCTTTAATTTCTTTTTTTGGTAGGATGGCACCTTCCAGAGAGCCTAATCTGAGTTGAATATCACGAAGGCTGTTTTTTCATTCGTGCATAATTTCCAGCTTATATCATTTTTAAAGTATCCATCACCAAAAAACCAGAAATGAATAATTGAAGGTAGTTCTCAAAGCCCGTATCTTCATTGCTCGTTTTGTTCGGGGCGTGGCTCAGCCAGGTAGAGCGCTCGGCTGGGGGTCGAGAGGTCGCTGGTTCAAATCCAGTCGCCCCGACAACATCAAGCCTCCTTACAACCACTAAGTTGTGAGGAGGTTTTTTTACGTTGAGGAACCAGCGGCTGGTTCTGCCGAAGGCATCCCTACGGGGAAATCCAGTCGCCCCGACAACATCAAGCCTCCTTACAACCACTAAGTTGTGAGGAGGTTTTTTTACGTTGAGGAACCAGCGGCTGGTTCTGCCGAAGGCATCCCTACGGGGAAATCCAGTCGCCCCGACAACATCAAGCCTCCTTACAACCACTAAGTTGTGAGGAGGTTTTTTTACGTTGAGGAACCAGCGGCTGGTTCTGCCGAAGGCATCCCTACGGGGAAATCCAGTCGCCCCGACAATATCAAGCCTTCTTACAACCACCAAGTTGTGAGGAGGCTTTTTACGTTGAGGAACCAGCGGCTGGTTCTGCCGAAGGCATCCCTACGGGAAAATCCAGTCGCCCCGACAATATCAAGCCTTCTTACAACCACCAAGTTGTGAGGAGGCTTTTTACGTTGAGGAACCAGCGGCTGGTTCTGCCGAAGGCATCCCTACGGGGAAATCCAGTCGCCCCGACAATTACAAGGACGTTAATGTGTTGAACATTAACGTCTTTTTTTGTTTTGCTAAGTGCTTGAAGAATTCTGCAAGGAAACCTAAGCCTGTCCAGCCACAGTAGAAAAACGCCCATTCCTGTATCAGCTTACTGACACAGAAAATACTTTTTCCAGTATTCTGATGAATCCATAATCAGCCGTTGCTAAAAAATTTGCATAAGTCCGAAATGAATAATACTATTTAATTAGTATTATTAAATTAATAAATTATATGCGTTATAGAAAAAACCCAAGATTTGATTTAAAGAAGTCCTACCCTCTGTATCTGGAAGTGGGGTTAATAGTAGCTTTACTGGTTATAATAGGAGCAGTAAAAATTCAGCTGATTGATGAAGCTCCCAGCCCGCCTCCCGAGATTGAACAGCAGGTACTGGAGATGGAGGAGATAGTGCAGACACAGCAGCAGGAAACACCTCCGCCCCCCTTGCGGCCCCAGGTTCCGGTAGAGGTTCCCAATGATGAGATAATTGAGGATGATATCATTGAGTTCGATTCGGAATTTGACTTGGATGGTCCCATGGAGCTACCTCCGCCTCCTATTGATGATGAAGAGGAAGAAGACGAGGAGATTTTTACACTTGTAGAAGATTACCCGGAACCCATAGGAGGAATGGGGACAATTTATGAAAAGATCAAATACCCCGAATTGGCGAGAAGAGCCGGAGTCGATGGCAGAGTAATCCTCCAATTTACGGTCACTAAAAAGGGAGATGTAGAAGATGTAGTTGTATTACATGGGTTTAATGAGCTGTGTGAGCAGGAAGCTATCAGAGCAGTGAAGGCCACAAAGTTTAAACCCGGCAAGCAAAGAGGTCGTCCGGTGATTGTACGCTTTCAAATACCGATTACGTTCCGGCTTGACAATTAGGTGCCCAAATATGGTTCAGATGGAATAAATAGCACAAACTTTAATGGCAGTATCGAGAAGGCCCTGGGGCAATATAATTGCTCTGGGGTTTGCTGTATATGAGAGGTGTGCTACGGTTACAAAAGAAAAAGTAGAAAGCTCGTCAACGAATCTCGCACAATTATTTCATTTATGAGAGGGTCTTATCCTGCATAAAAAGTCTATAGCGAGGAAATAAAAGCTGTAAAAAGGTTGTCTCCAGCAAGTTATGGAAATGTCAATAGTCTAATATTAGAATTTTTTAATGTTAATATTTCTTAATATAATGAGCCAAGCGACGATAAAGAGAGAGAGATGAAAAATTTGGTCAAGACATTATTACTAATAGTTTCCTGTAGTTTAGCTTCCACTGCTCATGCTCAGGTATCTGCTTCAATGCAGGTGAAAGTGAATGTGGTTAGCGGTGCATCCATCGACTACGGACAATCACACACTACATATTTAAGCAATGAATCAATGGGGGAAAATATCCGTGCGGGTTCGTTTATGCTTTCTACCACAAGTGGTTCCAAAGTAGATATTAAAATTCTGAAACGCCCTTCTTTTATAAATAATAAAGGCGATAAAATTGAATTTACGGATCTTCTGTTGATCGAAAAGTTTACCGAAAAGGGTGAACATGAAATGTATTTCGATGGTAAGATAAAAAATAAGTCAAGCCTCTCTGGGAATTATAAAGGTCAGCTAACAGCCGTAATAGAATATCTGTAAAGTCGCTTTTTTACATCAGATTCTATCTTAATTACCCAGCCTAATCCGTGCAGGCCATATCCCATTAATGCATATTACAAGCTATATGTATGTGCTTCATTTGGAACAAAATCCATTCTATACGGTTAGAATGATGAAGGAAAACTTAACCAGACTATCATGCGGAATACAATTGGGGGAATACTTACAGGTGGAGGATTGCTTGGGCTAATCTATTTCGGATATATGTATTTAGAAAATTCAGAGTCGTTTGAAGCTTTTGGTGCTGATGTAGCTATAAGTACAGGAAATTATGTGCCCATTATTATTTCCGGTATCGTATTTATTGGCGGAATAATAATTGCCAAGCTGAATAAAAAATAACAGCTGTCCTTGTTCCAGTAATAATTCGGTAGAAATGCTCAAAAATTACGGAAATACTCACGTCACATTTCGAAGATAATCTCACCCATTACGAAAAATCAGGTAAAGAGAATTGTAAGAACAGGGGGCTAAAAAAGTGCTTGGCAAAATTCTTTAACCGATCAAACAGCAAATCTAACTATCCGATCTGTAAACCGCATAGTTTTTTGCTAATTGCCCAAAGTTGCTTGGCATAGTCGGCATTGCGTGCAGCCTTGGATGGGGTGGCTGCCATCTTGTTTTTAAAATAGGCTCCATTTACGTTTTTTACATCGTCTGAAGATGCAAGGTAAACGGAGGTTTTAGCACCTTTAACAGGTGAAATCATAAAGGGTTTTCCAAGGGTATAGATAAGTTTGATAAACCACTTTCCGCTTTGTCCAAAATTAGAAGCTACCACTCCCGGGTGCAGACAATTGGAAGTAACCGTGGTATCCACCAGTCTGTTAGCCAATTCTTTAGTAAAGAGAATATTAAAAAGCTTGGAATTTGCATATGCTTTCATGGGGGAGAAATTAGAGGAAAGCTGGAGGTTTTCGGTATCGAATGTTCCGCCGCGATGTGCCGCTGAACTGACATTTATAATACGTGCATGTTCCGCAGCTTTAAGTTGATTGAGTAATAAATGGGTAAAAAGAAAATATCCAATGTGATTTACTGCAAATGTACGCTCTAATCCATCTACCGTTTCTTTGCGTTCCGAAGCAATAAGCCCGTGGTTATTAATCAGTACATCAACCTGATCGTACTTGGTTCTGATGACCTCAGCGGCGTGCCGGATTTCAGACTGAATGGCAAAATCACAGACTATAATATCTATTCCGTAGGTTTCAGTATTCTCAATGATTTGTTCACGGGCTCGTATCGCTTTGTCTTCATTTCGGCAAACCATCACAATATATGCTCCCTTTTTGGAGAGAGCTTTTGCAGTTTCGAAACCGATACCGGAATTAGCGCCTGTTATAACACAGAGTTTATTATTCATAAAAACTGAAATATTTGATTTCTTTTATAGAGTACCAAAACGATTCAATGAAGTTGCAAATTCCATATCTTTGGGAGAAATAAATTCCATATATGATACAAGAATATTTAAACTCTATTGAAAATTTTATTGTTGTGGGAGATCGTGTACTGGTAAAGCCCCGCGACATGGAAACTCATACACGCAGTGGGCTGGTACTCCCCGCATCTGTTAAAGAAAAGGAAGAGATACAGAGCGGTTATATTGTCAAAACGGGGCCGGGTTATCCCATCCCCAATACCGATTACAATGAAGCCTGGAAAGCAAGTGAAGATACCAAGTATATAGGTATGCAGGCTATGGAAGGCGACTTGGCGATTTTTCTTAAAAACAAAGCCTATGAAATAGAGTTCGAAAACGAAAAATATCTAATAGTTCCTCATGCGGCAATATTGTTGCTTATAAGGGATGAATAAAGGGGAGATGAAGAAAGAGCAACCAAAGGGCGAGAAAGAGAGTATTCCTGAAGCAAGGCAAGAGAAGAACCAGAAACACTCCCTGGTAGATGACATACAGGGGATATTTATCGGGTGTTTGTTGGCCGCTTTTGGGATCGCCATTTTTAGCCATATGAATTTTTTGGTGGGAGGCACTGCCGGAATCGCATTCTTGATACAATACGCTACGTCTTTTACATTCGGACCTATTTTCTTTGTGATTAATATTCCATTTTATTTTTTGGCTATAAAAAAGCTGGGCTGGATGTTTACTGCTAAAACGTTCATCTCTGTTTTCCTGCTGTCGTTTTTGACAGAGGTAATTCCCAGAATATTTGAGTTTAGTTATATTGATCCATGGTTTGCCAGTCTGTTTGGTGGCTTTCTTATAGGAACTGGTTTGCTAATGCTGTTCAGGCATAATGCAAGTTTAGGGGGATTAAATATTGTTTCTATTTTCCTGCAGGAAAATTATAATATCAGTGCCGGTAAATTCCAGATGTTGATAGACTCAGCTATCATAATCTGCGCTATCTTTATAGTGGATATATCAGCTGTTCTTTATTCGGTACTGGCAGCTGTGGCTTTAAATGTTATATTAGCTATCAATCACAAGCCGGGAAGGTACCGGGTTATGTCATAACTAATTAAATCCAAGGAGCTATGAAACGTCGAGACTTTTTAATCAAATCGGCCATAATGGGAGTA
Organism: Balneolaceae bacterium; assembly: GCA_009711805.1. Classification (GTDB taxonomy): domain Bacteria; phylum Bacteroidota; class Rhodothermia; order Balneolales; family Balneolaceae; genus VEMX01. The sequence continues at coordinate 39,791 of VEMX01000041.1, forward strand.
GGAGCTTCACTTCCGGTGCCGAAACTTTTTAAGGGATTTCAGGATAGTCCTTTTACCGATCTCAGAAGAAATGTGGGTACATTTACAGGCAGGGGAGGTACCATTGGATGGCTCATTAATGATGATGCAGTGGTAGTCATAGATTCCCAATACCCCGAATCGGCTACAGCATGTGTGGATGGATTGAAAGAAAAAGCCGAAGTGCCTTTTGATATGCTTATCAATACCCACCATCACGGAGATCATACAGCGGGTAATACCGTATTTAAAGAAGTGGTTGGTAAAATAGTGGGGCACGAAAATGTCCCAAAGCTACAGCGAAGATCTGCTGAGAGTCGTGGAAAAGAAGCATTAGACACTTTAGTAGTGCCGGATACAACCTTCACGGATACCTGGAGTGAAGATGTTGGTGATGAAACGGTGCACCTTACGTATTATGGTCCGGCACATACCAGTGGCGATTCTGTGACATATTTTGAAAAGGCCAATGTAGCTCACATGGGAGACCTGATGTTCAACCGCGCATATCCCTATATAGACCGGGGAGCCGGAGCCTCTGTCAAAAACTGGATTGAGGTTTTGAATAACACCATGAAAGACTTGCCTAAAGATGCGATTTATATATTTGGTCATGGAAACCAAGACTATGGTATAACCGGAAATTATGAAGACCTTCAGCTTAAAGTCGATTTCCTGGAAGCTTTGTTGGAATATACCGCCAAAGGAATCCAGCAAGGAAAATCAAAAGAAGAGCTTGCCGGGATAAAAGAACTAAAGGGGTTCGAAGTCTTCAATGCAACCGGGTGGAGGCTTCCATTAAGTGCAAATATTGAGGTTGCCTATGCCGAACTCTCCGAAGATTAAATTCCCTGCTTCCCAGCAGGAAGAGTCTCCCCAAAAGCCAAAACGAAGGTGTATGTTTTGTGGACAGGAAGCAGAACTGATATGGGTGCATGGCCATGGGCAATGCACTGTTTGCGGTATCAATGCCGAAGAGTGCTGTCGTGGCGAAACATGTGGATAGAATATTCGCATGGAAGCCTTTTCTCATGATTTGCCAAAAACTAAAAAAAGGAATACGTACTTTAGGTTCAATTATCATCTATAAGAGGGTGCTATATTATTATGAAGAATTTTGTACATGCAATCCTGGTTTTGCTCATGATTTCATGCGGAAGCAAACCAGAAGTGATTGATGATTTCGGAGATGCTTCTTTTCACCTGGTAGATCAGGACAGTAACGCCGTAGTTTTTCCCGATGACTTTGAGGGAGATTATGTGGTAATTGGTTTTATCTACACGAACTGTCCCGATATTTGTGGTATGATTACTCAGAATCTGGGGGCTATTCAAAAAGAGCTGAACTATCCTGAAGATATGAAGTTTGTGGCCATGACTTTTGATCCTGAAAGAGATTCTCCTTCCGTTCTTAAAGCATATGCCAAACCTTTTGGGTTGGATGAAGACATGACGTTTTTGACGGGGGATACAACCCAGGTATTCACCATGCTCGACAGTGCCCGTGTTCGAACACAGGTTTCTTTACGGCGAACTACGGATAGTGGAAAGGAATTATACTTCTACAATCATTCGGATAAGATTATGGTGCTCAACAAAGATGCAGAAATTGTACTCGAATATGGCGGCAGTATGACCAAGCCTAAAATGATAGCGGAAGATATCAGGAAAATACGATGAGAGTACAGCCTGTTTTTTTAGCCTTGGCAGTTTTTGTTTCCTGTTCGTCTGAAAAAGCCCAAGAGATAGCAGAACCAAAGGAGGACCGGTCAGCCCGGAAAAAGGTGGAGGAGTTAGTCCGCCCGGGTGTAAAAGGGGGAAACAGCGGAGCTTATTTTAGGCTGACCAATACCCTCGAAAAAGCCGATACGGTTCTTTCCATAAACACTGCAGCCGCAGCTATGGCCGAAGCGCACGAGATGTATGAGAATGAAGAAGGGATGGCGGCGATGCGTCATAAACCCAATTTAATAATACCTGCCGGGGAAGCCCTCATATTTAAACCCGGTGGTTTACATGTTATGTTGATGGATTTGCAAAGGAATCTGCAACAAGGAGATACCGTTCGGCTACATATTAAGCTTGCCCAACGAGGGGATGTGATGAAGCCGATACCGGTTGAGATTGATAATTAAACAAGCCCATAAAAAAGCTGCGATTTTTCACAATCGCAGCTTTGTTGAGTTATTCGGAGTACATATTAGAACTAGTCTAAGCACACTTAATACTTGTACAAGCTATATACGCAAGTCTAATGGAATCGGATTGGTTAGAGGTTTGTTTTTGCAGGCCTCTGTACCCCGCGGGGTTATTCATAGTTTAGCTCCAGGGGTGTGATCTTTGTACAACAACTCTGTGTAATAATACTTCTTGCCCTTTTCACTGTGATATCAATTCATCAGGTACTTCCCAGGAAAGGGTGTCTTCCGGTAGCATAAAAAAGTCTTCTTGTGTAGGTTTGGCGGCGCTGGCAGGGGTTTGTGAGAAACGGCGAGGAAAATACCGGCAATTTGCCCCTTAAACAATGAACCAAGATATCGGGCGGGGTTCACCTCTCTAAACTACGGGGGTATTAAAGAATGAGTCATCGCGGGCGAAGTGTATACGAAGACCCGCGATCTCCCTGGTACGGGCAAGGTGGTTAACAACGAGGCCGTGGCAGGTGCAACCCATGTGGCGGGAGATCCCGGATCGGCGACTTCACTTCGTTACGCCTTGTCCGGGATGACGGGGTTTTCCCGCACGCATTCCGATTTGATCGGGAGAAGATGCGGAATCACCTTGTTAGCCCGAATTATTCACGAATGGATGCAAAATGGCGATCTATATACTTGAATATATTACCGTTGAATTGCTTTATGTAATAGCCCAATTTTAAGGTACGGATTAGGCGGCGAAATTTCCCCGTACGCTGCGTTCAAGTGAAAATTGGGGTACTCAGGGTACCACAGTACCCTTCCGTTCCCATTTCCACTTCGCCTTGCGTACGATTAAATTTCTTGGTGAATAATCCGGGTTAGGGCATGTAGCCATGGACAAGCGGTGCTACCGAAGAAAAGTACCCAATTAATACGATACGAACCTTTTTCCGCCTGAGCCAGCTACCAACTAACTCAAAAAATAAGTGCGTTGTTAACCTACACAAGCATGACCTCCAGGCACACTAATTGGGTAAGTACCATTCATCACACCTATTACAGTTAAACCGGTTAAGAAGAAAAATCATTGTCTATCCTTCGGAAGAGGATTTAGGTGAGGTGAGATTTCACAACCCATTGGTGCTTCTAAACCATTTTTACCATAGGGTGCCCACGGCTTAGCCCATAAACCACACCAATAAACTGCCGGTCACAGAAAACAGGAATAGATAATAGGCCTGCCTGATTGGTTTGTCGGGTAAAAAATGATGAAGAGGAGTCTCATTAAAAAGCTCTTCAAGTTCTTCTCTCTTATTTAGTTCTTCCTCTTCAAGTTCTTTTTCTTCTTTTACCAGCACTTCGGCTTTCCCTTCGGCCTGAGTAAGTGTTTGGTTTAAAAATCCTGCAATGGTGTACTCGTCAACTTTAGCCAGATTACTTACAATCAGGTAGGCAGGTACTCCGACCATAAAAATAGCAATCCCCACCAGGGATTTGTCATATATACTGAGGTTCATGAAAAGGCCGAGAATCATACTGATTAAAAAGCCCAGTCCCATAATGGACAAGAGGGCACTTAATATGAGTCGAAGCTTCCAGTTATTCAGTCCCTTTACTAAAATATTTGAGCTATTGTGTTCCATAATTTTCTTTTTGAAGGCTAAGTAGAGTTAGCCAATCGATGGATGTTAATAATTTGTTTTGCTCCACGCTTCCAGAAGCATCTCCATCAGCAGCTTACTGGCAGACCGGGATAACCTCTCAATATCATCAGCCTGCATTTCGTCATGGATTTCATAGGTAACGGCATCGGCACCAAATGTTCTGAATATCCAGTTCTTTGAAATGGGTGAACTGGTGTCAAATTCCTCTGAAGTAAAAGCAGCTTCCTTATGTTTTGCTGTAATCCTTTGGGCCCATTGTTGAGTAAAATCGTCTGGCTCTGTTTTTATTTTTTTGAGTATTGGATAGAAAATATTCTCATTCGTAGAGTGAAAGTCAATACCGTAAAACACCTTACGGTTTTTTTGATTCTTTAAAGGGAGCAGGGCTTGTTGTACTGCCCGGGTTTCAGCTTGGTTAAAGTGAACCCAGTCACGGTTTAAGTCAACCCCTCCGGTGTTATGTCTCCAATGGCCTTCATCACTCCCGTCGGGGTTAATCATAGGATATGCCTTTATTATAAAAGTTTCCCTGAACCTTTTGGCCAGTTCAGAATCTGAAGTAAATTCTTCCAGGAAAAAAAGAGATGCCCTGAAGCCGGAAACCTCAGGAGGGTGTTGTCGGCTCAATATCACCAATACCGGGGCCACTTCTGCTGCCTGCGTCTCATTAATTTCAATCTCCCATATTGGTCTTCCTTGTTTGGATTTCCCCACCTCCCGGCGATACACGTAGTCTGCATTCAGTATACCACGTTTTTGTAGTTCTTCATTCAGAACATTTGTAGTGAACAGAGGTTGTGCACTAATGACAACAGGTTCTGTATCTACGGTAATGGAAATAAGGGCTGTTTCCGTAGAGTCATCAACGGTAAAAGAAGCTTTTTTGACATACTCCCATTTCCCATTGTTCCAGCGGTTTACCTTGGGAATATATCGGTGAGATGCCTCTTCATAGTTAAGGCGAATATCCACCTTCTGGGTAGTGTCACTCCATATTTTAAAAGCAAACCATGGGCTGTTGTTAATAGGGCCGTTTTCGGGTTTTATGTAGGCTTCAAGTACCGAATCTTCTGCCATGTAGAAGTCGCTGAGCCGGGCTCCATCAAACATATTGCTTACCCACACGACAGGTTCTCCAACGCCTATTATTCTTTTTTTCTGGGGAGTTATCTCTTTATCTGTAGTATTAGTAACATCCGGGGGATCGTAAGAGAAGCCAGTGAACTCTTTAGTGCTTTTACATGAAAAAAGAATCCAGGGAACAAGAAAAATAAAAATGTACTTCATTATAGAACAGTTGGTTATACTCTTAATGATACAAAAGGCATGTAAATTTACTTCATCTATGTTTAAAGAAAGCAAACAAAGGCTTATACTATTTCTTTACAAAAGAAACGAAATTCTTTGATTCCATATAGAACTCATTTATACTTTGTTCTCATCTTGCTGCTCTGTAGTGCAGCATGCCCTTCTTTAATATATGGTCAGTCTGATGAAAAACCTTCCCGCATTTGGAATGTAAAAATTGAAGGCAACACTTCATACAGCGAAGTGGTCATTAAAAATAATATATCTAATGAAGCTCCTTCTGTTTTCGAGAAACTTACTTTTTTCGATGAGGATAACTATTACGTAAATGAGACCGAAATTAAGCGAGATGTAATTCGAATTGAGCGCTTTTATCAACGCAGGGGCTTTAATGATGTAGAAGTAAGTTATCGTTTTGAACAAAAAAATAAAGGCTGGAAGAAAGCACTTATTTTTAAAGTGAATGAAGGTACTCCCATAAGAATTGATTCGGTTCGTTTTTTTGTATCGGCATCTCCACAGGACAGTCTTGTCATTTTTAATGATGAAACATTTAATAAAACGATGGGCCGCCTGCCTTACCAGAAAGGAAAGCGTTATGAACCCATAAACGCTGTACATATTGAAGGCGAGCTTAGCCGTGCATTAAAGAACCTGGGCTATGCCTATGCAAGTGCAGAGGTACAGGCTAAAGTAGACACACTGTCAAAGTTGACGCAGGTAGCCATTATAAATTATCCGGGGCCAAGGGCTCGTTTCGATTCTATTATTGTAAAGGGAGAGGAGACACTGGATGAACAATATATTACCAGAGAAACGGGCATTCAGAAGGGGGCGTTTTTTAGTGAGAAACAATTGCGGCAAGCACAACGCGAAGTCTTTAGCCACCACTTGTTGCGGTTTGCCATTGTATCTATCCCCGAACAGCAGCAAGATACTACCATAAATGTGCTTATTCGGGTTAAGGAAGCTCCACCTCGGTCGGTACAGCTTAAATTTGGAGCAGGTAATTTTACCCGGTTCGATGGCCTGCAGGATGCCTATAAAATGTTCCGGGCTCAAGCCACCTGGATCCATCGCAATGTGCGCGGCAAAGGAGAGCGGTTTACCGCCTCTGGAAAAATATCGGCTATTGAGCAGCGATTAAGCGCAGATTACCTTTTCCCTTATATCTATAATACCAAGAGTTCGATTATTGTATCACCTTTTGCACAGCATAAGCTGGAGCCTTCTTACGAAATTGTGAGGGGGGGCATCAACAACAGTCTTGTATATAAATACAGCCGGGATTTGACGGGAACATTTTCATATGAGTTTACTCTGAATAATGAGATAGCCCGGCGTCCACAAGTACAATTGCCCGACAGTATCTTATCCTACAATGTATCTTCCTTCAGTGCCAATGCATACTACACGCATGGTGTGCGAAGAGGTCGGGATGGCTGGCTGGTTCAACCCAATTTAATTCTGTCGGGTTTGTTTGGGGAGGCCTCTTTCAGCTTCCAGAAAGTTACCCTGGATGCCCGTAAATATACCCCCCTCACCCAGGATATAGTATTGGCCAAAAGATTTAGGGGGGGCATTATTTATTATGCAGCTCAAGATTCCCTGCCGTCCGATATACGCATTTATAACGGAGGTACAAACTCGGTGCGAGGGTGGAACCGCCTTCAGCTTGGCCCCAAGAGAGCGGTTTTTGACGAAGAAGGTGTCTTTGATGAATATGTGTCCATAGGCGGAAGAGCTACTTTTAGTTTTAATACCGAATTACGGATCAGGTTAAACAGTATAATTAAAGGATTAGGGGTTGCTACATTCCTGGATGGCGGGCAGGTTTGGCGGAATGTGAGTGATATAGGCACAGTGAAATTACAATATGGAGCCGGGGCTGGTTTACGATATCAGTCTCCCATTGGTCCGCTGCGGTTCGATTTGGCCTACAAACTAAATCCCACCGACAAAGACCTGGGTATTTACAATGGAGAGGATTACGGCAGACCTTGGTCACGGTGGGCTATTCATATCAGTATAGGGCAGGCATTTTAAGATGGAACAAACACAGCAGCCACATATCGCCGCCCGCTTGCTGAAAAGCCTGGGCTGGACTCTGCTCATACTTTTAATACTGGGAGGAGCAGTTCGTTGGCTGCTTACTACAGACTGGGCTACAAACATGGTCAGGGAAAAGGCTATTTCAACCGCCAATCAACAGTTGGACGGAACACTCGGTATCGGAAAAATGAAGGGCGATTTGTGGGATGAAGTTACGATCACAGATATAACCATTGTTGCAACAGATACGGTATTTAAGGCCGATTCCCTTACAATGAATTACGAGATTTTAAGCCTGCTGACCGGCTCTTTTACAATCAATAAATTGAAGGTTTCTCATTTCCATTCTTTTATAAAAGAGACAGATACCACATCTCAATCATTCAATGTGATGCAGATGATGCAGCAAGACACAAGTCAGCCCAAAGAAGAAAATAGCGGCTTCGGTTTTCATATTGAACAGCTGTTGATGGAAGAAGGCCGTATCTCCGTTTACTCCCCATCCTACTTGCCGGATTCCTCATTGAAACTCCAGCACATTAAAGCTGAGGCATTATTGAGTATAGAGGATGAGGTTTCAGCGGGATTGAAGTCTTTAACTTTCGAGCTAAAAGAAGGCCGGTTGCCGGAACCTATCCAGGTTACAGCTGCTGCCCGGTACCAAAATGAGTATATAAGCCTGCAAGACCTGGCTATTGAAACCGGGAGATCTTTGCTCACGGTTCAAGGGGCCGTTCAGCTTTCTGATACTACTATCAGCGGCAATGCCCAAACTTCACCATTTGCCCTGGCCGATATCAGGCCGTACTTAGAACAGAAGCTGCCGAACGATAAACTGGACCTGTCTATCACTGCATCCGGGTCTGTTGATTCACTGCATCTTAATATTGAAGCCGATGGCCAGGGATTTGATGACTTAGTGGTTGTAAGTGATCTGTCATTCCGGGGGCAGCCTACTGCGCAACTGTTGGGGATTAATGTAAGGAATATAGATCTCGGTTACTTTACTGATGATTCAATGGATGCTTATCTGGGAGAATTCAGAGCCTCTGTTGATGGAAAAATAACAGACAGCCTGCAGGCAATAGATGTAAGCTGGGGATTCAGTTTCTACAATGTTCGATATCAGGAGTATAGAATAAAGCATGCATTTGGCAGTGGCACACTTGTGGAGGGGCTTCTGCTGTCCCACTTCCAGCTGCAAGACGGTGAGGATATGATCTCGGTAATTCCTACAGTAAAGGATGTTTTTTCGGATCATCCGGAATGGGAAGCTGAGGTTAGAGTAAACACCGTAGATGCAGGGTGGTGGTTGAGAAATCCAGATTTTAAAAGCAATATTTCTCTAAGGGGACATGTGAAAGGAAGTGGTTATCAACTGTCGGATACTGCCTGGACCTTTAGATTCAGGGATGTAAACTCTTATAGAGGTAAAATAGGCTTATCTTTTCCGAAATCTTTCACGACCAGCGATGGGAAAATGGTGAAGTTTAGTAAAGAAAGAATGGAAAGAATACTTCAGAGGGAGCGCCAGGAACGGCTGAAGCACACCCTGAGATTTGGTGATCAGGCATTTTCAGCTTTAGAGATAAAAGGTTCAATAGATCAGGATAGTTTGATTGCTGAAGGGTTTTTGAAGCTGGAAGAAAGCCGGATCAATTTTAAAACAGCGCTTGCTGCTTTTACTTCTCCCAAACCGTCGTTCACCTATTCAGCGTCTGCTTCCGAATTTGACCTTAGGGAAGTAGCCGGTCTCGATAGTATGCCCTCATCTATAAATATCTCGGCAGAAGGGGATGGGCTTTATTTCGATCCTGAACAGATGGTTATGGAATCTCACCTTAAAATGGATTCCAGCATTGTGAATGGAGCTTTGGTTCATAACGTGGAAGTTGGTCTAAGTCTCAAAAATGGGGTCTGCATCATTCCCGAAGGAGTTCTTGAAAGTCAGCTTGTCTCTGGTAATTTCTCTGCCCGGAAAAATATTATGGATAAAACGGACCCGGAGAATAAGCTGAAGATGGATTTTGAGATTAAGAATCTGCAGCCGCTGGCCCCCTTTGCAGAGGTGGATGAGCTGAGAGCCACAGGGCACTTGTGTGGAGAGATAAGTGAAAGGGATAGCGCCAGTCTAGGGTTTAAAGGGATCTTAGACCTGCATGATGTAAATTATGATTCACTTTTTATTGCAGAAAGTGCAGAAGGAGAAGTAGCCATAGGTATATCCGAGCATACCGACTATAACCTGAATTTAACAATTGGAGCTCCTGTAATAGGCGGGATTGCCCTGCAAGACATGAAGTTAGAAACAGAAGGAACAGGAAATCCCGATTCGTTGAGTGGAAATTTTGCCCTAACCATAAATAGTAAAGATGCCGGTCAAATCTCCCAAGGAGGAAGCTATAAGCTGGCAGTAAATAATCTTGAAGCTAATTTAATATGGGATCAGTTTCGATTTGTAACGCCGGTTCGAACACTGAATATTGAACAGCCTTTTCACTTTTCTTATGCCAATCAGACGGTACGTACCGATACTCTTATGATGAGTTCCGAAGACGGTTCATATCTGAGGCTGGCCGTTCCTCTTGCCGACTCGCTGAATCAAGATATCTGGGTAAAAGGACATAATTTTGATTTTGGTGTTATACAAGAAATACTACTTGGGCAAAAGGTTATTGACGGCATACTGCAAGGGGAGCTGGAGGTTTCTCGAACCCGTACAGACCTCACTGCATACGGTCAACTTAATATTGCAGATTTGAACTATATGGATGCTCAGATCGATCAATTTGACCTCAACTTTGAAATAGCAAAAGATCGCCTTACTGCGAAAATGATTTCTACGATTGATGGAAAAGAAAAAATAAACGGAAGCCTGGATGTACCCTTTAAGCTGGGGGATCCCGCCGGTTTTGAAGATGAATTTTTTAATGAACCTGTGCAGGGCGAGCTGGTGGTGAAACCCTTAGATTTGGCTCGTTTTAACCAGCTGCTCCAGAAATTTGAAATTAATGAAACCAGGGGGGAAGTTACTTTTAATGGTAAGCTGTCTGGGGTGGCGGGCGAACCTACTATGGAAGGGCGACTTCTTCTTCAAAAGCCCACGCTTTCCGGAATTGATATAGATTCTGCATCTGTGGAGTTTGAGTATGATCACCGGAATACAAGCCTGAAAACCATAGCTGGGATACAAGCGAAAGGAAATAGCGAAGCCTCTGTTGATGCAAATATTCCGATGTTTATTGATTTCAGGACTTTTCAATTCAGTATGCCGGGGGCAGCTGATACTATTTCCGTAGATATGAAGACGGAAGATTTTAACCTCACCGTCTTTAATGATTTTCTGAATGAGGAGACACTCAAGGATCTTCGGGGAACCTTAAATGCAGAGATAAACATTGAAGGCACCAAAGAAGAGATGACCCCAAAGGGATACCTAAAGCTAACCAATGGACATGTATTTGTTCCTGTAGCGGGGATCACCCTGGATGGTATTCAGTCAGAAATAGACTTTTCGGACGCTGGTTTGATACTGAAGGAACTGAAAGCCAACAGCGGAAAAGGAACATTCCAGGCAACTGGCGCTATCAAGTTTAATGGCTTAAAGCCTGCAAGCTTAGATATTGATGCCCGGGCCCGTCAGTTTAAATTAGCCAATACTTCAAATTATAACCTGAATATTGATTTAGATAGCAAGCTCAGCGGCAATCCTTTAAAACCCAAAGCAACGGGTAAGTTAACAGTAAGGAATGGATTCATTCTTCTAAAAGATTTTGGGGAAAAATCGGTGGAAAAAATAGTTCTTGAAGATGAGGATGAGATAAATTTTAGTCCGTATGATTCGCTGGCTATGGATATGGAAGTAGTTATTGAGGATAATTTTTATGTGCGAAACCGAAAGTACCTTGATATGGAAATCGAGTTTACCGGCAGCATGAATGCATATAAGGAAACATCAAAAGATCTTCAGCTCTTTGGAACCTTAACCGGGGAGGATGGGTATGCCCGACCCCTTGAGAAGCTTTTTGAGCTGGAAGAAGCCCGTTTCTCTTTTAGTGGTCAACCCGAAAACCCACAGTTATTAATCAGGACCAGTTATGCACCTCCCAGTCCGCAAAAACAGGGCGAGATTATCACGATCTATTATATAGTTGAGGGGACCGCGCAATCTCCTGAATTCAGATTTGAAAGTGATCCGCCTATGGAGCAGCAGGATATTATATGCTATACCTTATTTAACAAGCCCTGCTATTCGCTGGATTCCTGGCAGCAGGTAGTTACCAGTGGAAGTGGGGGTACTTCACCCACGGGGCTTCTGGTAGATGTATTGCTGGACGAGGTAGAGTCTCTTGCCACCCGTGAACTGGGCATAGATGTAGTACAGATTGATAATTCAGGTTCTGAGGAGGGAACCTCCATAAAAACGGGATGGTATCTGAATCAGCGGACTTTCTTTGCGATTGTGAACCAGATTAGTGCCTCGGATCCACAGACACTGTTCATTTTGGAGTATATGCTGGACAAAAACCTGGACCTTATCATTACACAGGGAGGTAACAACCGCCAGGGGATAGACCTTCGCTGGCAGTTTGATTATTGAGGAAAGCGTATTCATTATTTAGGTAGGTCAACGCATTAAGTGCACGGCTAATGATGAAAAAGCATTGAAACAGGTAAAAAAGCCTTTACAGAGTTGTTGAATCTGTTAGTGTTCAAACATTAATGGTACCTCATTAAAATATATGGATCGAAACGGTTTAGTACCCAAAATAGGGTGATAAACCTTATGAATATCTAATGGTCAACCAATAGTGTTTAAACATTGTATTTAAGGCAAAAGCAATTTTGTAGGTAATAATGAATTCAGATAGAACTTTGGGAATGAATGCGGTGCTTTTGGGAAGAACCGGAAACATCTTTTTTGAGGAAACGGATTTCGGCAATAGTAGCATTATCCTCGGGATTTGTTCCAATATCCAACTTTCCCTTTAATTGATTGGTTAGCTGGCGAGCCATGATGAACCCCATATTACTTGATCTTTCATTAGAAAATTGTTCTCCTACACCAATTCCAAAATCTTTTACTTGAAGGGTAATCCCTATATTCGAGTTTTCAAACAAAGAAATGTGAACAGATCCCGTTTCCTGATTGGGATAAGCATGTTCATATACATTATTCAAGAGTTCTGCGAAGATAACAGCAAGCGGTATAGCCTGGTTAATAGTTAAAACAACAGGGTGAAGGTTCAGATGATAATTCAGTTTTAGCTTACGGGAATCTTGTATCATATCTACCTGACTGATGAAACGCCGGATAAATCGGTTAAATTTAATTTTGCTGAGTCCTTCTTCGCTGTACAAATCTTCATGGATCATAGCCATAGACTTAATACGGATTCGGCTTTTTTCGAGTGCTTTCTTCTTTTCCTCTCTGCCCATTTCCAATTCAAGCATGCCTCCTACCACAGCGAGATTATTTTTTACCCGGTGATGCACTTCTGTCATTAGCACCTGCTTTTCTTCTTTAACGTTTTCCATTTCAGCCTTCAACATAAATAGTTCGGTCACATCATCCTGAATACCTACATAGTGCGTGGCATTGCCATCTTCATCCAAAATAGGGAATATGCTGAGGCGATTATAAAAATGATCTCCGTTCTTTTTATAATTTCAAAGTATGACCTTAGTTTCTTGTTGATTTTTAATAGCCCATCGAATAGAAACAAGACCGGCTTGATCCTGTTCATCACCCTGGAGAAACCGACAATTTCTACCAAGGGTCTCTGAGGGAGGATAGCCTGTCATTCTACAGAACGCCTTATTACAATACACGATGGGATTGTCTTTTTTGTCAAGATTAGATATAACCGTTCCTTGGGGGTTTTTATCAAATATTTTGCTCAGACTCTCTATAAAATGTTCCATGTATTCTTTTTTTTATTCTCTCTATTAAATCCAGATCCTTTTATTGATAGGAATCAACAATAAACGCATGAAGCATGGAAAATTCAACTTAAAGCCAGAGGATTGGAGGAGGAAACAGGGTCGCGTACCCCAGCATCCCCATGGAGAAGGGGCTCAAATAAACAACATGGCCAGCATGTGAAAAGGGGAGAACTTTAATTCAAATACGGTTTATTCACCTTATGAGGCAGAGCTATGCAATGAGAGTAAACCCTCTCCTTCGGGAGAGGCTCCCCCAAGGGATGTCTTCAGCAGGGTGAGGTGGAGAGAAATAGCCGGTAGTTCAAGTTTGAGATTCTTTTGTGGTTTTCTTTATGCAAGCTGTGTTCGAGTCTCTGCTACCTCCTCGGTCTGACGGCTCCAAGCCCGTCTGACCGATGGGTGAATTCGAACTCCTGTGCCTTTTCTATCGAGACCGGTAATCGGTCAGATCGAGTTTTGTAAGTTATATACCCTCAAAAACCCCCATTGTCTTTAACCCCTGACTTTGCTAGCCTAAGCCAACGAAGAATTTTGCTGATATGAATATTCAGGAATACGTTGATCAGTTAAACCGGCGGCACAAAACAGGGATTTTGCGGGAGCATAGTTCCCGGGGCGATTTGCAGACTTTGTTCGAGTCTCTGCTACCTCCTCGGTCTGACGGCTCAAAGTCCGTCTGACCCGATGGGTGAATTCGAACTCCTGTGCCTTATCCATCGATCAGACGGCACTTTGCAGGATTTGGAGGGCCGAGGTAAGTCCAGCCGTCAGATCGTGTCCAGGTTTTTTTGATATTTCGTTGTGTTGCACTTATTACTTGAATTCAGGCAATCATATTTCTTGTCGTTACCAGCCCCCACCCTGACTCTACCCCGATTATCGGGTCCTCCCTGTTCTCACCCCGCTCAAGACTGAAAAAATCAGTGGAGTGATAAACCTCAGATAGGTTTAATGGTTAACCAATAGTGTTTAAACATCGAGATCAAGTTACCTAACTGCCGATACTTTGATTTCTACTTTGGCATCCAGTGGGAGGCGAGCTACTTCAACAACGGCTCTTGCTGGCGGGCTTTTTGGGAAGAAAGGTTTGTATGCCTCATTAAATGCCTGGTAGTCATCCATCTCTGAGATAAAGATAGTGGCTTCAACTACATCCGAAAGTTCAAATTCTGCCGCTTCAAGTACTTTTTGAATATTGGTAAGTGCTTGCCTGGTTTGAGATTGTACATCTTCGCCAGCAAAATCTCGGCTTCCGGGGATCAACCCAATTTGTCCCGACAGGTATAATGTATTTCCTTTTTGGATGGCTTGAGAATATATGCCAACGGAGCCAGGAGCGTCTTCGGTGTGTATGGCTTTTCGGGGAGCATCACTATAATTAGTTTCATTTTCCACTTCTATACATCCTGTCAATAAGGAAAAAGAAAGCAGGAAACAGATAGATTGTTTATTCATCGTCTTGTATGGTGTTAATGAGTATTTTAGAGGTTATCAGGAATTACTTAAAGCAAGATAAAAATGCAAGGTTATGGGAGTGGGTCAGAATTGTAGGTACTTCCCAGAAAAGTGTGTCTTCCGGTAGCATAAAAAAGTCTTCTCGTGTAGGTTTGGCGGCGCTGGCAGGGGTCTGTGAGAAACGGCGAGGAAAATACCGGAATTTGCCCCCCTTAAAAAATGAACCAAGATATCGGGCGGGGTTCACCTCTCTAAACTACGGGGGTATTAAAGAAGGAGTCATCGCGGGCGAAGTGTATACGAAGACCCGCGATCTCCCTGGTACGGGCAAGGTGGTTAACAAGGAGGCCGTGGCAGGTGCAACCCATGTGGCGGGAGTCCCGGATCGGCGACTTCACTTCGTTACGCCTTGTCCGGGATGACGGGGGGGTTCCCGCACGCATCCCGATTTGATCGGGAGAAGATGCAGAATCTCCTTGTTAGGGCATCTAGCCATGGACAAGCGGTACTACCGAAGAAAAGTATCCAATTAAATACGATACGAATCTTTTTCCACCTGAGCCAGCTACCAACTAACTCAAAATAAGTACGTTGTTAACCTACACAAGCAAGACCTCCAGACACACTAATTGGTAAGTACCGAATTGTATTACCATCTAAATTTTAACTACGAGTAATTTTTTTTCACAACCCCGTTATTCCTTCGCAAGCGGAAATCTTATTCTCTAACAATGCCTTACTTAAATAACAAAAAATGAAAACCGACAGCTAACACCTCAGTATCGCAGTTGAATGCCGTGCAGAAGCATATCTATTGTAGGGGTTTCCGATAAAGTCACTTCTGTAACCCGCAGGTGATAAGGTGTTTGTTGCAGCTGGATGGTAATATGTTGCTTATCGCTGAGTGGAACGCGGTATTCATAAGCGGACCGAATTGAGACATCGAAGCCCAGTTTTCTAAAAAAATCGACTGTTTGATGGGTGCCCTGTATGGTAACAGCATGGATACCATCTGTGTTAATGCGATGTTCAGTATAGAGTTTCTGGTTTCTATTTGGAAATTGGTAGCGGACAAAGAACAGGTGGCTCAATCCTTTTTGCCGGAAACTTACATAGTCGAAATTTTGGCTTGTCAGCGTATCGAATGGAATAGATTGGGTGCGGAGTTGTTCCTTGAGCAGGCCAAGAGAAAAAGTTGTTAACGCCAGGTATACCCCGCCTTCTCCTTCTTCCAGAACATTGGCATAGTGCCGGGCTATACTATCGGATGGAGCCTGTACTTCCATCAGTTCCAGTTCTGTACCATCATCAAATTCGATAAATGAATGGTCAAGGCCATTTGGGATCTGGAGGCCTGGTTTAATGCTGAACCCCTGTTTCGAGAATGTGGCTTTTGCAGAATCCAGACTATGAACTACAACCGGGATATGATCAATGCTGAGGTTAAGCTGCCCATAGCTTGCCGGGCTTAATATCAGGAATAGCAGCAGTATGGGTATAAAGCGCATTTTGTATGACATGGCAGGGGCGGGCTAATAAAAAACCGCACGTACAGTAATGCCGTGCGGCTATAAAATCAGTGAAAAAACAAGAGACTAAGCTTCTGCTTTAGCAGACTCAATAGCATGTAACAGTTCTTCAGCTTCCGAAATGAGTCCTTCAGCTTTTTCCTTGGCATCAAGTACTACCTGATCGCCTTTTTCTTTGGCTTCAGAAACAAGAAACTCTTTTTCCTTTTTGAGTTGTTCGATCAGTTCATTGAGATCTTCAAGGTAATTGCTGAGCTGATAAGACAGTCGGTCTCTGGTGTTTTTCCCTGTATCGGGAGCATAAAGTAAAGCTACAACGGCTCCGGCTAATGCTCCGGTTACAATTCCTGCTAAAAAATTTGATGATTTATTCATAGTAGTATCTCCTTTTTCCTCTTATACAAGTATAGGGTAATCCAGTTCCAAATTCCATGTATGAGCATGGTGAAATGTCATTTTTTTAAAAGTAAATTCATGCAGAAGGAAGTTTACTGTTGACAAAGTACAATTCAAAATAACAACAAAATATAGTTGAGGATGACATGGGTGGAGGGTTTTGTTTGGAGACCATTTCTCCTAATATTTGCTTATTCATGCAGTTCCAATTGGGATTATTCCTATTGATCAATTCAACTATCCATACTCTTTTCTTTCCCTTTATATTTTTCTGTTTGTATTGCTTCATGCACTGAGGAAAAGGGATCATACCAGATAAAAAAAGTTAAGAGAAGGAAGGGTAATTATATTTTCTTGACTCTATTTTTTTTTTTAGTATTTAAAGTTCAGTACATATTTAATATATGTCATACAAGTTAATATAAATTAAATTTAACATCATGAATAAATTAAATAATATAGTAACAGTAAAGATTATAACAGGGCCGTATTTTTAGTACTGTTGATGATCATAAATCTGCAAGTAGGAATGGATGAGGAAAGTACCGATTTGTTTGGCTTAGAAGTTTCGATGGTCGTCCCCACTGCTCAAGCATCTATGAAAGCTCATACGTGTTATGATTTTTATAACTCATGTAGCTGGAACTGTGATCGGCCAATTGATTGTATTACCTGTTCAAGGGTAGATGGGGATGATCCATCTGATGTATCAGAATGCGAGTAGCGATGAAGTAAATAGTCGATCAAGTAAAACCTTGTACAGATTGGTATGCTTAAGGCCTTAAGCATACCAATTTAAAAAATTCAAGTGTACGAATTGTTCGAAACAAAATTCGGGAATAAAATAGGGTTAATAGTTGGTTCTGTATTTTTAATACTGTTGATGATCGCAAATTTACAAGTAGGAAAGCATCGATTTTTTCGGTTTAGAGCTTTGGCATCCACTCCTATCAGTTGCAGCCTCTTGGGGGTGAATATATGTTTATGGAATTGCGACCGAGTTATAGAATATGGTTCCTATGAGTGGGTAGAGTTTAATGATTTAATGGATTTCGAAAAGTGTATATAAAACTAAAAAAAAAGACTTAATGCGCTTAGATAGTTTAAGCATCTGCAAATTTTAACAAAAAAAAATGACGCTAAGAATGACACTAAGTAAACAAATTATTTTTGTGATATTATTCTTTATTTGCATAATAGCTGGTTGTGAAAAAGAAAACAAACCAGTAAAAAAAATATCCAAGATGAATATAAGTGACACGCTTATAGCCAATGTCGTAAAAAATGATATGCCTTTATTTGCTCCTGCTAAAATTGGCATCTTAGATGAAAAACATTTGATTATTTATGACAAACAAGGTGATAAGCTATTCAAGTTGTATAATTTGCCCGATATAGAATATGAATTTGAGTGGGGTGTTATTGGCCGGGGACCAGGTGAATTGAGAAATGGTGAAGTAGGTTCGAATAGTATAATTATAGATTCATCAAGAGTAGAGTTTTATAATCTTGATACAGGAGAATTAAAGTATTTTGAAATTACAGACAAAGGATTTTCATACACAAGTACAAGAAGATTGGAATATGACTATCAGTTACGTCCATTATATAGATTAATAAAGTTCACTGATAACTTATATATAGGGGATGTTGGGTGGGTAAATGTCGGTGAAGAGTTAGAACCAAAACATAAATACATTGCATTAGAGCCTGATAATTCAAATGATCTATTTCGTTTTGGAAAATATCCTGATACTGAATTGAAAAATTATGATCGATATAATAGATATAAGACCGTTTTGGCTAAAAAACCCTCCGGGGAAAAATTTGTGGCATTTAATGAGCATATAGATGAAGGTAAAATCTATGATCTTAACGGAAATCTACTCATAAATATGCAAATGACAAAAAACATTGATGATGAAAATAAATTTCGCATAGACATCCAAAGCACTAATAAAAATATTTATGCACATTATTTAAATGCGGCTGAGAGTACAATATTTGATGAGGGATTAGACTATAACCCAACCATAGAAGTATGGAATTGGGAAGGAGATTTAGTGGATAAGGTTGTGTTGGATAAGCCAATTCATTATTTCACGGTATCAGAAAAATATAACAAACTATATGGCATTAGTCTGTTAGTATCAGATCAGATTTATGAATACGACCTATCTTCAATAAAACAAAATTGATTTATGAAACTTAAACAAAGCTCAAACGGCAAGATTTTAGTATACATTTTTATGTGTAGCTTAGTTTTTGCTAATTTTTTTCTTTTATACTCCAATGTGAAAATAAAAAAGAATCTTAGCATTCTAAAAGAAGATCAAGTTAAAAACTATCCTTTTTTGAATTACGATTTATCTTCTACTGTATCTATAATCCATCCTGATGTAATATTAAAAGAAGAAGGTGTCTCTCTATCAATTTTTATTCCAGAGAATAGTTGTGCTAGTTGTTTAGAGTTTGAAATTCCTAACATCAATGAATTTTATATAAAGAACTCAGAGAGAACGGAAATTTATATAATAGGAAAAAATAATGTTATAGATGATTTTAATACAGATTTCCAATATAACATCATTAGTAATGATCAAGCAATTTTTGATAAAAAGATCTCATTTTCCAATCCATTGGCAGTACTTTTAGATTCTAAAGGTAAAGTTTATGACTTCTATATAGCTGAAACTAATAAGTCAGGGAAAAGCTATAATTTCTACCAGAGAATGGACTCTTTCTTTAAAGAGGTTAACTAATGTCGTGTCAAGCTTAAATCTATGGGTAATCCGGAGCTTCATAATCTTCTGACGCTTTAGCCGACATTTAAACGGTCACATAACACTAAACTTTTGCAGCCTCCACTTTATTATTGCGTTTAAACAAACCTTTAACCCATTGTATGATCTGGTTAAAACCAACCGACAGGGCAGGGGTGATAAACAGGGTTAAGACAGATCCGAAAATGAGCCCGCCTATGACGGCTTTTGCCAGGGGAGACCAAATTTCTGCGCCGGCACCTAACTCCAGGGATAGTGGAATCATAGAGCAGATGGTTGTGATAGCGGTGAGCAGTATTGGACGCATCCTTCTCCGGCAGGCTTCCAATACGTGTTGCATATAGGGTGATTTGGGATCGGTATTAAAGGTGTTCCCTTTGGAATACAAGTGAATATAATCCACCAGTACAATGCCATTGTTTACAATAATCCCCACCAGCATAAACATCCCGATTTGGGCGGTTGTGCTCAGTGGGGTATCGATCAAATACATAAAAGCCAGTGCTCCAAACATCGCCAGTGGAATGCACAGCCATATCACAAAAGGATCTCTGAAGTTTTCAAAGAGAGATGCCATAATCATATACATAAGCAGCAGCGCTCCAATCAGGGCGAACCCAAACTCGGCCTGTCCCCGCTGTGTTTCCCGGGTACTTCCGGTAAACTCGAACCTATATCCTTCCGGAAGGATAATCTCGTTCTTCAGAAAGCTGGTAATGGTTTCCCGGTATTGATTGGCATCGCCATTCACCTGTATGTTTACATCGAGGACGGTTTGGCGGTCTCTTCGGGAAAAAGAATCTACTCCTTCCATAGGAACGAATTCCCCAACAGCCGCAACGGGTACCCGCTGGTTATTGACTTGCAGCACTTCAATATCAAAGAGATCTTCACGGCTTTTAATAGCATTTTTCCGGGTGCGAACTTCAATGGGGATTTCACGCCCTTCCGATATATAATATCCGGCTTGATTACCCAGTGTTTGTGTTCTGAGGTTACCGGCAATGGTATTCAGATTTGTGCCAAGTAAGCCGAGGCGTTCACGGTCGGCATAAAAATGAAGCTCCGGAGTGGGATCTGTTCTGCCGTTATCCACGGATATTATGGTGGAATCTTGCAGCAATTTAGCTTCAATTCGGTCTGATATGGCAATAAGCTCATCTATCTGCGGCCCAATAAGACTGAGCCGGATGGAACCTCCTCCCGAGTTCCAGCCTCTTCCAAAACGCAAACCGCCCCCTTCAACCGATACCCGTACATCTACGCCGGGAGAGGTTAGTATTTGCCTTAACTCTACAGCGTATTGGTTCGTTGTTTTTTCACGCTCTGTTTCAGCTACAAGTGTTAAGCTGATTTCCCCCCGGTTGCTTTGCTCAGTCCAGCGACTGCGGCCAAAAGAGGTGATCATGGTTTCCACATCAGGGTGGTTGGCAAGTGTATCGCTGAACTGTTCCATCACCTCTACGGTTTTAACCAGCTTACTACCCTGGGGAAGAGTAATGTCCACATCAATTTGTCCGGAGTCGGATTCCGGGAATCCTTCTTTGTCAATAGCAGAATACAGGAAGCCTGTGCTTCCAATAATGACAATTATCAGAAGGGCGGGAATCCATTTGTGGTGAAGCAGCCAGTTTAGCACTTTGGTATATCCACGTTCTAATTTTGAGATACCCCGAAAAGCCAGGTTACGATTGTTGAACTGAGATTTATCGAGGGTGAGCAGGGATATAACCGGTACCAGGATGATAGATGATAAAAATGAAAAACCAATAGCAAAGCAAATGGTATAGGCGAATTCCCTGAAAAAAGAACCGGCTGTACCGGAGATAAGGATGATAGGGACAAATACGCCAAGAGTTGTTAGCGTTGAACCCAGCAAAGCCCCTATTACTTCATTTGTACCTGTAAGAGCAGCCTCGAAACGGGGCAGGCCTTCTTCGAGCTTTCGTGCTATACTTTCGGTAACCACAATAGAGTTATCTACCAGCAGGCCAATGGCAAGAGCCAACGCCGAGATGGTGAGGATATTCAGTGTGAGATCTGCCGCATACATGGCAGCAAAACTGGCGGCAATGGAAACGGGAATAGAACAAGCCACCACCAATGATATACGCCATCCACCCATAAAAATCAGGATGACGACAATAACGACAATCAAAGCTGCCAGTGCAGATTGCGAAAGGTTATTGGTGGAATTTTCGATGGTGCGTCCTTCGTCAGAGAGGACCTGAACCTGTACACCGGGCGGCATTATTTCGTTGATTTCGGGCAGGGCGGCTTTTACGGCATTTACAACATCCAGGGTATTGGCATCCGAGTTTTTTTGAACGTCTACCGAAACACTATTGCGTTGGTTTACTTTTACCAGGTTGGTAATTTCGGTAAAGCCGTCAGATACCTCAGCTACATTTTTAAGACGGATGGGGATCCCATTTTCTGAAATCTTGATAATAGTATTGGCAATTTCGTCTACATCCTGATAGGTTGATTGCGCCCGAATACTATAACTGGTTTTATCAGCAACGATATTACCGATGGGAACCTGTGCATTATTATTTCGCAGAGCACGTTCAATATCAGCCGGCACAAGATTATGTTGAGCCAGCGACATGGGAGATACATCCACATAAATTCGCCGCTCCAATCCTCCCTGGGTATCGGCCGAAGCAAGTCCATTTATACGTTCCAGCCGGGTTTCCACCATTTCCAAGCCAATGGTTCGCAACTCATCCAGTCCACGGTTTTCTGCATCAATACTCAGTTTCATGATGGGACGGCTTTCCGGGTCAAATTGAAAAATCACAGGCTCCTGAGCCTGAGTGGGTAACTCATTGCGTATCTGGTCAATGGCCTCTCTTACCTTTAGTTCTGTTTTGCGGATGTCGGTTCCTTCCTGCAACCGGAGAATGATAAAAGCACTGCCTTTACTTACACGGGCTTCCATCGTTTCTATGCCTTCAATAGCTGATACAGCGCCTTCAATCGGGTTCACCAAAATCCGGTTAATATCTTCCGGGGCTACATTTTGATAACTGGTTGATACCGCCAGCACCGGAATATTGAGAGAGGGATAGAGGGTGACGCGGAGGTTGGTAAGCGAAAACACCCCAAAGCCGATTACAATAAGGGTCATCATAATGACGGTAATAGGTCGTCGTAGTATGCCATCTGCTACACTAAATTGTTTCATACCAATCCTCCGGGGTGATTTAAGTTATCTGTACAGACACGAATAAGCGTCAATAACGGTATGTATGTAATCATAGTAGTCATGATACATGCTCCGAATGTTCTGCTTTGCTCTTGGCAAGCGGATCTGTTTTGTGGATAGCATCTAAGCCTAATTTCTCTACTCCACTGTTTATGAGCTTATATAAACAGGGAACTACAAACAGCATCAGTAAGGTAGACATAGCAAGTCCTCCTATAACGGTTTTCGCCATCGGGCTCCATGTTTCAGAGCCAGAACCTAATTCAAGGGCCAGGGGGACCATCGAGAGGATGGTGGTAAATGCGGTCATCAATATGGGCCGCAAACGGCGTGTAGCTCCGGTAACGATGGCCTGATGGCGTTCTGTGCCGCGGGCTTGTAAAATCTTGATATAGTCAATCATCACAATACCGTTGTTCACCACAATACCCGTTAACAGGATAAGACCAATCATAGAGGTAACGCTGACCGAGGTGCTGGTTATCCAAAGCATTAGTAACACTCCGGTGAGGGCAAGCGGGATAGTAAAGATAATGATAAAGGGCTCAATTAGACTTTCGAACTGCGAAGCCATCACCATATAGGTAAGGATACCTGCTATAGCAAAGGCAATCATCAGAAAGCCAAAAGATTCAGATTGTTCTTCGGCGGTACCTGCAAGCTGATAGCGATAGCCGTCGGGCCATTGTACCTGATCGAGGATCTCCCGGGCTTGGTCGGTAGCTGTTTTAAGGTCAACACCGGATAAATCGGCGGTGATTTCAGCCACCCTTTCCTGGTTAATCCTCAGCACATTGGTGGGGCCGGTATATCGTTCAAGCCGGGCCAGGTTTTTAAGAGGCATCCACTCTCCGTTGGGTGTTTGGATCTGGATGTTAGACAAAGCCACCGATTGGGATTTATCCATGGGGTCAAGTTCTACCACTACCTCAAATTCAATGCCCTGGTCCACAAAGCTGGTAGCAATGCTTCCCTGTACGGCATCACTCACTGCTGAGGCCACTTGGTTGGTATTCATTCCCACACGGGAGATACGCTCCCGGTCCATAATCAGCCTGAGTTCGGGACGTCCCTGTTCGGCTGTGCTGTATACATTGGCAATTCCTTCGATCCGGAGAAGTTTTTCTTTTACCCCGGCGGCTAATTCTTTCTTCGTTTCCGGGCTGTAACCGAATATCTGTACAATCAATCCATTTTCGCCATCCGGGCTCAGCGGATCTACTATTACTTCCTTGATTTCAACGCCGGGTACTACCTGAAGTTTGTTCAGTAGTGAGGAGGTAATCTCAAATTGCGAACGGTCTCTTTCTTTTTGGGGAACCAGTTCAATACGCACATTCCCCTGGAATCCTCCGGGATTATCGGCTCCTTCAATGCCTTCTTTGTCTCCAAAATCTGATACCACCAGCCGGGCTTCGGGGACTTCCTGTTGTATGATAGATTCGACCTGTGAAATTGAACGCTCCAGCTCAAACAGGTTCACGCCGGGCTCTCTTTCAACCTGAAGTGTAAAAGCATTTTCATCTACCCGGGGAAAAAACTCTCCTCCCAACAAGTAAAAGATCGGCAACGACCCTGCCAGCAAGAGTAAAGCAGCCATAACGGTAATTCCGCTTCGGTTCAGTACCTTGTCCAGTGTATTACTGTAGGATGATTCAATGCGGTTTAACAGCCGGCTGAAGAATTTGGCAATGCGGTTCTTGGCTTCAAAGGAATCTACTTTCTCCTTAAAGAACTGGGAAGTCATCATGGGGATGAGACTTAAGGCTACCAGCGAAGAGATGGTAAGGGAAAATGAAATAGTAAGCGCGAGGTCGCGAAACAGGAATCCTGCAATACCCGGCACAAACAAGATGGGCAGAAACACCACCAGGGTAGTGAGGGTAGAAATTACCACGGGGACAGCTACTTCACGCGCTCCCAATACCGAGGCTTCTTTACGATCGGAACCCTGTTCTCGGAACCTGAAAATGTTTTCAAGTACAACTACAGCATCATCCACAACCATACCAACGGCAAGAGTAAGACCGGAAAGTGAGATAATATTCAAACTCACATCACTCATATCCATAACAAGAAAAGTAGTAATGATGGATACGGGAATAGAGATGGCAATAATAAGGGCCGCCCGGCCACTTCTCAGAAAGGCCAACAAAATAAGCACTACAAGTACTACTGCCTGAATGCCCGTCATCAGAAGGTTGGTAATAGACTGTTCTATAAAGTCTGCCTTGTTGGTAAGCACGTTAATGTTAACATCTCTGGGCAGGCTTTCTTTAATGTTATCCAGGCTTTCAATAACACCGGTAGCCGCTGAAACTACGTTGGCATCGCTTTGCCGGTAAACATTTAGAATAACCCCGTCTTCACCATTGATATGGACATTACCGATAGGCTGGGCTATGCCATCCTCAACGGTTGCTATATCTTTAAGTAGTAAAGACTGCCCTTCGCGAACAGTGATGATGGTATTTCGAATCTGGTTTACGCTTTTAAATTCTCCAATCGTTCGGAGCGAGTAAATGGTATTTCCTTCAGTTAGCTGTCCGGCAGGGACCTGAATATTTTCCTGCTGGAGTTTAGATGAAATCTCAGATATAGTAATGTTATGGAGCCTCATCTTTTCATTGTCGATGGTGACGTTAATTTGCCGCTCCAGCCCGCCTGAGGTTTCCACGGAAGCTACTCCGTTAATACGTTCCAGGCGTTGTTCCAGGATTTGCTTTGCATAGGTGCGGAGGTCGCGGGAACTCCTGGCATTGGAAGTAACAGTGAGCACCACGACAGGTTCCTGGTTGGGGTCGTAGGAAAACACCAGCGGAGACTGGGCTTCATCGGGAATACTGCGTTCTACAAAGCCCAGCTGTTTACGTACATCATTTTCGGCCTGGTAGAGATCGGTACCCCAATTGAAATTTAGTTTCACAACAGAAGCCCCCTGGCTTGATAGCGAACGAATACGACGTATTCCACTAATGCTGCCAATAGATTCTTCAATAGGCCGGCTAACCAGCGTCTCAATATCTTCGGGGGCTACCCCCTCATAGCTGGTGTATACCGTAATGGTAGGGAAAGAAACATCCGGGTACAGATTCAACCGGAGGTTTTGCAGCCCATAAATCCCGAAACCAATCAGGATCAGGGTAGACATTAAAAATGTTATCGGGCGATCAACCGCCAGTCTGGATAAAGCTCCCATAGCAATTAATCGTTTGAGGTTGAATCGGCAGATTGTTTATTGCGAAGCTGACGGAGGTATGCCCGGCGCTCTTCAGGAGTCATGCCCTGCATTTTTTGGCGAGCTTCCCGTCGCTCTTCATCACTTAAGTTTTGCAGAGTATTGCCTCCTGCGGCTCCTTGTTGTGGGCGGTTGCTTGCGGGCCGTTCTATCTGCTGTTGTACAGGTGCTTTAAATAGCTGGCCACTGGCAACACTAATGCGGGAGCCATCCTCAAGTCCCTGATGTCCAATGACTATGATGTTATCGTTCGGGCGGAGTCCGCTCAGGATTTCAATTTTGTCTCCTTGCTCAATGCCGAGTTCCACCTCTCTTCGTTTAGCAATCGAATCACCCTGAGACACAAATACGGAGTAGGAGCGAATAAGATCTATGGTGTTGGATTCGGGATTCACTACCGTTTCTACCTTTTCCACCAAAGCGCTGCGGGGCACGGTCACTACCCGGTCTTTGGTTGTTATACTGATGACATTCTCAACCAGCACACCAGGCTGTATATAAGCCCCGGCCTGGCTCAGGGTAACAACTACTTCACCCAATCCGGTGGTAGGATCCAGTTGCGGGCTTTTGCGGGAAACGACTCCTTTAGCGCTGGATTCTGGTTGATTAGATAGCCGAAGGTCTGCTTCCTGTCCAATTTTAACGGCTCTCCAGTCTTCTACAGGCAGGTATACCCGTGTTTCATAACCTGTTGTATTGGCAATTTCAAAAATGGGGGTTCCGGTGGTTGCGATATCTCCTTCTTCCAGGGCTCGCGAAACAATAACGCCTTCAACCGGAGATTTTACACGGGTATTTTCAAAGTTTTCTCGTGCTTGTGTAAGGGAGGCTATTGCACTTTGGTATTGAGCCTGTGAATTTTGATAAGTAGCCTGAGCCGCATCATATTCAGACTGGCTGGTTAGATCCTTTTCCATCAGCTGTTGTTGCCGGGCAAACTGAGAGCTATCCCGCTGGAGGGCTACTTTGGCTTGTTGAAGCTGTGAACGAGCCTGGCTCATTTGGTCGCGGTAGGTGGCATCATATATTTTGGCTAACACCTGCCCCTGGCTCACAGTATCACCTAAATCAACATAAATATCAGTGATGCGATTGCTGACCTGCGGATTCACAGATACCACATTCTGGGCCTTAATATTTCCGAAAGAACGAACTTGTTCAGCAATGGGACCTACGTTCACGCTTTGAGTCTCAACACTGGTTGTTCGTTGCCCACTGCCAAATCTGTCGCCAAAACGCTGGCTTGCGGATGATTGATCTGAATTGCTGCTGCCTCCACAGCCAACCAGCAGACTGCTTATTATTAATACAATAACTCCGTTCTTTTTCACTTTAATCTTGATTGAATATGAATATTTAATTCCCGTTTGGTACTTAGACTGTTAAGCTCCTAACAAAGTTTGACAATACATTGTTTTTTGTTGTAAAAAAAAGCAATTAAATGTTTCGATTTACAATGAATGAGTCCGCATGAATGCTTATTTTGGATGAAATCGTTCACCAACCAACTATTCACATATGAAATTTTTTATTGACACTGCCGACCTCGAAGAGATTGAAGAAGCAAATGATCTTGGGGTATTGGACGGTGTTACCACCAATCCAAGCCTTTGTGCCAAAATAGGCGTTCAGGATTTCGAAGGGCACATTGCGAAAATCTGTGAAATTGTGGAGGGTGATGTATCAGCCGAAGTTGTTTCTACTTCCTATGATGATATTATGGAAGAAGGCCGCCACATTGCATCTATTGCCGATAATGTTGTTGTTAAGGTTCCGCTTATAAAAGATGGAATTAAAGCGATTAAGAGTTTTTCGGAAGAAGGCATAAAAACAAATTGTACGCTTTGTTTTTCTGCAACCCAGGCATTGATAGCAGCCAAGGCAGGAGCTACATACATTTCTCCCTTTATTGGCCGACTTGATGATATCTCTTCAGATGGGATTCAGTTAATTCGTGATATCGTACAGATATATGATAACTACCTGTTTGATACTGAAATTCTTGCTGCCAGTATCCGCCATCCTATGCATGTTCTGGAATGCGCCAAAATAGGAGCCGATGTAGCAACGATGCCCCTTAGCGTAATTAAAGGATTATTGAAGCACCCTAAAACTGATTCCGGACTGGAACGCTTCCTGGCCGACTGGGATAAACTTCAGGAAAGCCTGAAAGAAGCCTGATTGCCGCCTAATACATATTTGTTTAACAAAGAGTGACGGTTCTGTTCAGGGCTGTCATTTTTTTTGTGTTATGAATTGTTGAAGTGAGAGGGAAAAAGTGAAAAGGCAAAAGTGAGAAGAGGTCGGGGGCTTAAAGCCCATTTCGGAGTGGATAGTTCAATTAAGAATTATCCAATTAGGAATGCGTGTTTAGTGATGATTTGTCTATCTCTAGCATAGCTTGACCGCTTAACCCCAAGTTATGAACAAGCGAAAACTAAACAAACACCGTTATTTTAGCGAACAAATCCGTCGTAAAGCCGTCAAGGAATTTCGTAGCGGAACCTAT
>VEMX01000049.1 GCA_009711805.1 Balneolaceae bacterium
GGAGGAAGCAAATAGGCAGTCTCACGATCCACCAAGCGAAAATTAACAGACATTAAAGTATTTTTGGTTCATTGGAAGTTCAACCTAAACTAATAATTTAACCTCAGAAAGTCCGACAGGCTCCTAGCCACTATCTGCGAGGGATGGAGAGCCCGGCGAACCAGCCCGTTGCAGTCTCTTGGTGTATGGCAGATGATGAAAATAATCGATCCGGAACAAAGCAACCGGGTAATTCTTTCGTTAAAACAAAAAGCCAGACTGGAAATCAGCCTGGCTTTAAGTTATGAATACGCTCCCCTGTTAGTCATCAAACACAGAAAAGGTCTGATCAGGTTCCAGGGATAGCACAAATTGTACCATTATATTAATGAGTTCCTCTACATCTTTCAAGTTGCAAATTTCCACCGGGGAATGCATATACCGCAATGGCAGCGAGATAAGCGCACTTGGAATTCCCGTCTGTTGATAAAAGATACTGTCGGTATCGGTGCCAGTGCGTACACTGGTAGCCTCATGCTGAATATCAATTTCGTCTTTCTCGCATACATCTTCCAGGAAAGCAACCACTCTTGGATGATTTGCTCCTCCATGCTGCACCGTTGGCCCTTCTCCCAATTCTACTGTTCCATGCTCTTTCTGATCGATACCCGGAGTGTCAGTGGCGTGGGTTACATCGGTTACCAGGGCCACATCGGGCATGAAGCGGTAGCTCATCATACGGGCTCCGAATCCTCCCACTTCTTCCTGCACCGAGTTCAGGGCAATTACATTTACTTTCAGTTCATTCTTTTTTTTGCTCAACCGACGGATGGCTTCCGCGATGATGTATCCCCCTATTCGGTTATCAAGAGCCCGGGCCGAAAGAATCTCATCATTCAGATATTCGAGATCTGAAGCAAACGTAATGGGATCTCCCACCTGGACCAGTTCCAGTGCTTCTTCCTTACTGGATACTCCAATATCTACCCATATATCTTTCCATGCCGGTTGTTTCCCTCCACCGTTCTTTTTGTTCTGCAGATGAATAGCCGTATTTCCCGTAACTCCTGCCACCTTTCCCTTTTTATTGTGAATAATCACTCTTTTAGCACGGGCTATAGTGGAATCACTGCCTCCTAATTTATTCACATACACCAATCCCTTATCCGTAATATGCTGCACCACCATCCCAATTTCATCGCAGTGGGCCTCCAGCATCACGGTGGCAACATCACCACTCATATTGATTTTAGCTGCGCAGGAACCGTAGGCATCGGTAACGACCTCATCAGCAAACTGGTCAACATATTGCTTCCAAACCTTTACTCCCTCTTTCTCATAGCCCGTTGGACTTGGGGTGATTAATAACTTTTCTAAAAATTCTTTCTCCGGATGTTTAGCCATGTTGTACTGTACTAATTTTATTTTGGTTTGAACTGAGTGTGAATATAAGGAAAAAATGCAGTCATGTAATTCCTGTTGAATGAAGGAGACATTGGTATAATGTTGTTTAGCTGATCTACTGAAAGAAATGGAAAAAAGCTGTAGAAATTATATAGTAATCATCCCGGATAACATCCATGAATAATCTCGGAGAAAACTTATGGTAAGATATGCGATCCTCCTACTGCTCTTACTTCAAGCTTCTAACTCATATCTCTATGCACAGGAATTAACATCTAATTTCAACAGTGATAATGAAAAGTTACTTCTGCAAAGAATAAAAAATTACGAACTGACTGAAAGAGATTATTTCATCTCAAACATAAAAAAAGGAAGCTTTCCGGACATAGATACAATTCTACTGAGTCTGGATACAGAACAGGGTATTCTTAAATATTCTGATGAGGGGAATAATCAGTTAAGAATAGGAAAAATAGGCAGAGGCCCATTCGAATATATAAA
This sequence comes from Balneolaceae bacterium, assembly GCA_009711805.1. GTDB lineage: Bacteria > Bacteroidota > Rhodothermia > Balneolales > Balneolaceae > VEMX01. The sequence goes on from VEMX01000049.1 coordinate 1,885, forward strand.
TCCTTCTATTGTTTACTACGATACAAAAGATGATAATATCTTTGTTTGGGACGCTTCTCAGCTAAAACTGATTCAATATGATTCCCAAGGAAAAGGAATAAAGGAGTTTACAGACTTTAGGTGGTCTTGGGGAGATTTTGTCATCAATGACAGCACTCTTTTTTTCTACAACAATGGAAAGTCCTCAGGAAAGTATATACAGGAGTATCATTTAGAAAGCTCAGAAATAATAAAAAAATTTGGGCACATAGACCAACAGCATGCTTTTTTTAAAATATATGAAGGCTCTGGAGGATTAGCCCAGAAAAGTAACTATATATACTATGTGAGCCCCAGCAAGTTAAAAGTGAACAGAATTAACACAGATGATTATACCGAGTATAGCAAAACTATTCATGATCCTGATTTTGAAGTACCTCACATAAAAAATGCAGCTGAAATTATATCCCGGGGAAAGCAGAAAATTTCAGAACTAATGAGAGATGCCAGTATTGTATTGGATGTATATGCCTTAGAAAACTATCTGGTACTTATGGCACAAGTGGGAAAACAATTTTATAATCCCAAAGCTGGATTCTATACCATGGAAAAGAAAAAAATAAAATTCTATGTGCTGGATTATGGCTCCCTTGACTTGGTAGATACCTTTACGTTTTCATTGGCCATCAACAAAAAACTGCAGCATGAGTTTTGGTCAGCCAATAAGAATCATCTCATCTACATTTCTCAATACCCCATAGACAATGATGTCAATAGTGTCCTTAAAAATCCAAACACTTATAAAGTACATTACTTTGCCATTAAAGATGTAAACGGAACAAACTAACCTATAATTTATACATGGCTTCATTTTCCCGGTTACTATAGTGCATGTTTATTGCCTATATTTTCTCTCACAAAAAGAGAAGTTTTTTTAATTGATAAGAGTTCATGTTCCGACCCGAATACTCCCCCAATACCTTCTACCACTGGCATGAAATCCCCGTTCGGTTTCGTGATCTTGATCCGCTTAACCATGTGAATAACACGCTATTTAATACTTACCTGGAGGAAGCCCGTATTCGTTTCCTGGGAGAAGTTGGACAAATGCAGCGGGAGTTTGATGAGGGTAAAACATTTGTCTTGGTGAAATGCACCATCGAATATCTTAAGCAGATAAAGTATCCCTCTTCTGTTTTGGTTGGATCCGGAGTTGGAGAAATTGGAAATACCAGCATACAGGCCCTGCAAGGCATCTATGATGCCGAAACCAAAATGCTCCTCGGAACCGGGATATCTACCGGCGTGTGGTTCGATATTAACACTGAACGCCCCTGCCGCTTGCCAAAAATAGATAAGCTGGAAGAAATGAAAGTAGTAGCGTGATTAGTGACAGGCAAGAATTAACAGTGGGCAATTGATATCACCCAAGGCGTCCCGGATCTTTTCGGTCTTCAGCAAAGAGGGTGCTTCAAACGGTAATATAATAACAACCTTTATTCTCCACCTCACCTTGCCGAAGGCACCCCTTATGGGGAAATCCTCTCCTGGAGCAGAGGACTTGCTGGTTCATCTGTAGATCGTTTACTTACTTTTGAGATTTTGAGACCCCATTGAAAAGCCCTCTTCTTGCGGCACCGCAGATGTCCCGGGAAAGGAGAGGGTTCCCAGTGGTTAGACGATGATTTTTCTTCTTAGCCGGTTTAACTGTGATAGGTGTGATGAACAGGATGTCTGTGTACAAGTATCCATTTTCACCTTTGTATCCTTTTTCGCTCAATCACTTAATCCCAATATTACCTATCTTCTGATGTCTTAATTAATCAATCAGTTCGACAGCAATGGACAAAAGTACCCGGTACAAAATTTTTAATGACCCTATTCATGGATTTATCACCGTTCCCAAAGGTACCATTTTACGACTGATTGACCATCCCTATGTACAGCGACTCCGCAGAATCCGGCAGCTTGGCTTGGGATATCTTGTTTTTCCTGCGGCTGAACATTCCAGGTTTTCTCATGCGTTAGGAGCCCTGGAATTAGGTCAACGGGTACTTAACAACCTTCGGGAAAAAGATACCACCATCAGCCAAAAAGAATATGAAGGCACTTTAATAGCCATATTGCTCCATGATGTAGGCCATGGGCCTCTCTCCCACACTCTCGAGTATTCCCTAATCAAAGATTTCAATCACGAAATGATGAGCCTGGCCATTATGAAAGACCTGAATAAAGAGTTTGACGGGACCTTGGACACAGCGATCGAAATCTTTACCAACCAGTACAAAAAGAAATTCCTCTACCAGCTTATATCCTCCCAACTTGACCTGGACCGACTGGATTACCTGCGCCGCGATAGTTTTTTTACCGGAGTTTCGGAAGGAACAGTGGGTATCAACCGCATCCTTAAAACCATGCGGGTATTTAACGGGAATATTGTAATTGAAAAAAAGGGAATTTATGCGGTGGAAAACTATATCATTGCCCGGCGGCTGATGTACATGCAGGTATATCTCCACAAAACCGTGCTAAGTGCCGATGCTCTTCTCCGAAATATTTTCAAACGCGTTCGTACCCTTATTGATGCGGGAACTTCGCTGGATTATTCATCCCCTGCCCTGGAATATTTCCTGACTGAACAACCATCTGCCAAAAAACTCATCACCAAAAACATGATGCAGCGGTATACCGAAATGGACGACCATGATGTATACCTGAACATCAAATTATGGGCCAAGAGTAAAGATAAAATCTTATCTGACTTGTGTAAGCGGTTCTTAAACCGATCGCTATTCCGAACTACGTTTCTGGATAAAAAGCCGGGAAAAGATTTCCAGAAAAAGATTCACCAAAAAACTAAGAAAGCACTAAAAAAGCGAGGACTCCCTTCCGACAAGCAAGCGATCGATTATTATCTATCTTTTGAGCGAAGCTACTCCGAAGCCTACCAATACAAAAACGAAAGCATCTGGATACTGGAAAACGGCAAAGCCATAGAATTTTCCAAAGCAGCAGAAACCAAAAACATCATCGCCCTCACCGAGCCGGTAGTCAAACACTACTGCGTGCATTTAAAAGAAGTTGATGTAGGGTAGCATTATCTCCATCCTGCTGTTGCTGTCTGCATAAATTCTGTAGCAGAACAGTAAAGCCGCTCATAAACTAATTAAACAACCTCCAAGCGTCTGAAAGACCTTGGAGCGTTGGTGAGTTCACCCCTCAATAACGTTGTGGGTTGTTTATTCTTCAATAGTATTCTGAGCTTATCCCACAATCCTAACGTTCAATTAAACCCCAAACAATTACCCGCTACGCTTGAAGGTCCTGCGGACGCTTCAAGGTAGCTGAGTTTGGTTTGTTTCATTAAAACTCATCGTCATCTAAAAAACCTCGTACTCCCCTCATATTTGCTGCTACAAAATTATCTATCCCCCCAAAAAGTTCTAATACCTTAGCTCTTTCAATAAAAGTAGCACTGTTATTAGATAGTAGGCTCCCATACGAAGAAAATGGATAGCTTTGGAAATCTTTAGTCAAACTATGGTGTACAGGGTTTCTATGGATATACACTACCAAATTAAGCAAGTATTCCTCAGATTCGATGGGCTTTCTCTTAAAATTTCCGCCAAATAATGATCCACTTCTTCTGTACTTACTATTAATATATTTTGTGTAGCTGTTTATCAAATGTCCTACCTGGTGAGAAGCTGAATAAAGTTTAAAGTTTTCATAAACTAATTCATGAAAAGATTTGGGAGGAAAATTTGATTTCAAATATCCAAAATACGATTTCTGTTCTTTTTCATTTCTAATCCGAATTAGAAAATGAACATGATTTCCCAAAAGGCAATATGAAAACGTCTCCGCAACCGGATATAAATAATAAAAATACTTCTCAAGAAAGGTTTTATAATCGTCCTCTGACCAAAAAACCTGCCCTTTATTAATACCTTTGTGAAAAAGATGGTAATAGGTATTCTGTTGAAGTTCTCTCATACCATGATGCTTTTAAAATTCTATAAAAAAAAGAAGCTCCAGATAAAAATTCGAACAAAACCTCCAAGCGTCTGAAAGACCTTGGAGCGTTGTGGATTCATTCCTAAGATCATCCATTACTTCCCCCAAACAATTATTCCGCTACGCTTGAAGGTCCTGCGGACGCTTCAAGGTTGCTGACTTTGGTTTGTTTCATTGAAACTCATCGTCATCTAAAAAACCTGTGATCAGAAGCTACAGACTAACCCATCCGCTCATACGTAACAAAAGACAGCTCGTCTTCATCATCCCGGGAAACTTCCTTCCATGTTTCACCAATTTGGTCTCTGTACTCCGGGAAAAACGTATCCCCATCATATTCTTTGTGGATTTCGGTGATCACCATTTTATCAGCTACATCCAAGGCCTGACGATATAATACTCCTCCCCCAATAATAAAAATCTCATCCTCTCCACTCAGATCATCCAAAGCTTTTTCGAGAGCATCATAAGTATCTGCATTCTTATAGGTTTTGGTAGTTGAAAGCACTACGTTTTTACGACCTGGAAGAGGAATTTCATTTAACTCCTCGAATACTCCTCTCCCCATTACAATTGGGTAACCTAATGTAGTTTCCTTGAAATGCTTCAAGTCTTCCGGATACCGCCAGGGCAATCCGCCTTCTTTGCCAATAACCAGGTTCGGATCGTGAGCAGCTATTACAGTGATGGTCATACAGCCACCTCAAACTTAATAACCGGGTCGGGGTTATAGTTTTCCAGGGTGAAGTCATCGAAGGTTAAATCGTCTACCGGCTTATTAATAATCTTAAGCGTTGGTAACGGCTTGGGTTTCCTTGTAAGTTGTTCCCTTAGCCCGTCAACATGATTTTCGTAGATATGAGCGTCAACGATAGTATGTGCGAAGGTACCTGGTTCTAACCCAACTTCCTGGGCTATGGCCATGGTGAGCGCAGAGTAGCATGCCAGGTTGAATGGAATTCCAAGGGCTATATCCCCGGAACGCTGGGTAAGGTGACAATTCAGTTTTCCGTTACTCACATTAAAGATATACATCAGATGGCATGGAGGCAGGGCCATTTCATCCAATAATCCCGGATGCCAGGTATTCACTACAATGCGTCTGCTGTTGGGATCGGTTTTGAGCATATCAATAGCCCGCTGAACCTGATCAAATTCTTTGCGGACCCAACACTCATTATCCACGGCCGAACCATTGCCTTCAAAACGAACGACTTCTTTTTCAAAATAAGGAAAACGACGCCAGAGTACGGGATATATTGGTCCCACATATCCGTTTTCATCGGCCCAGGCATCCCATATGTGGCAGTCATTTTCATCCCGAAGCCACCGGATATGGTCTTCCCCTCTTAGATACCACAGTAATTCCAATATCACAGAACGGAAATATACTTTTTTAGTCGTTAACAACGGAAACCCTTCAGATAAATCAACTTTATAGAATTCCGAAAAACTGGAAATTGTATCGGTTCCGGTTCTGTTTTCTTTTTTAACTCCGTTTTCAAGTACATTGCGAACGAGATCCAAATATGCCTTCATGCCTTTTCTTTTGAACGTTTAAAGTAAGGTTCCTTTGAGTAGTAATATTGCTATGCTAAAATAGATAATGATTCCGCTTACATCCACTATTGTTGCAACAAAAGGTGCTGACGAAACCGCTGGATCCAGATTCATCTTGGAAAGTACAAATGGCAGCATGGCTCCGGTAAAATTCCCAAAAAGAACAATTGTAAACAGACTTAAACCTACCACTGCAGCAGTGGCAAACACCTCCATACTAAAAGCTTTGCCTGCCAGCATATCCCATCCGATGAGCGTGAATAATCCCAGTAAACCAATCAATAATCCAAGTAACAGTCCTGATGTAAATTCTCTCCTGAAAACCTTGGTCCAGTCTTCAGGTTTTATATCATCGGTTGCCAGTGCCCGAATAATAAGTGTAGCAGCTTGTGATCCCGAATTACCCCCGCTGGAAATTATGAGGGGCACAAAAAATGAAAGAGCTACTACCTTTTGCAAAATCTCTTCATAGCCTCCCATTGCAATAGCTGTAAGTATCTGGCCAACAAACAGTATAATAAGCCACCAAAGCCGTTTTTTTACGATATCGAAGATGGAACTCTGTGAATAGTAATCATCCAGGGCATCCATACCGGCCATCTTCTGCATATCCTCTGTGGTTTCTTCTTCAGCCACATCAATGATATCATCCACAGTTACAATACCAACCAATACTCCATCCGAATCTACCACAGGCAACGCTACACGATCATACTTGGCGAACATTTTTACAGCTTCTTCCTGGTCATCATTGACCGAAAGCGCCTCAAATGAACGATCCATCAGTGATTCAATGGTATCTTCTTTGTCGGCCAGAATAAGGCGGGTTATGCGAAGGTCATCGATGAGGTATTCTTTTTCATCAACCACATAAATAACGTTAAGCGTCTCAGCTATTTCTCCGTATTTGCGGATGTGCTGCATACTCCGTTCAATACTCCATTCCGATTTAACCCTCACATAGCGGGGGGTCATCAACCGTCCCACACTTTCTTCCGGGTAACCCAGTATTTTTTTAACTTGCTTCTGGTCTTCCGGGTTCATGGAATTCATCACCCTTTGGGTGAGAGGACCGGGTAGTTCTTCAAGAATAGCTACTTGCTCATCAGGCTCAAGATTTACCATTACATCATTAAGCTGCTGTTTGTTAAACAACTCCAGCAATTCTACACCCTTTCCGGAGGGCATATGGGCAAATACATCAGCAGCTACAGGTTTTTTTAACAACCTGAATACAACCACTGCAATATCGCCCGGCAGTTCAATTATAAGATCTGCAATATCCGGCGGAGGAACATCCGTCAATACGTCTTTTAATCCAACCCAGTCTTTGGCTTCTATCAGCTCTTCAAATTCAGGTTTTATCAGTTGGATTAACATCGCTAAATCAGTGTTACATAAAGTGTCTTATTACCGGGCGTAGAATCGGGCTTAATCTGCCAAAAAACAAGTGATGAGATCATGTAATCGGTAAAAAGAATGTTATTTTTATGGTGGGGATTCATTTGTGGTTTTGAGCTTATGAAATCATTTGTCGCAGTTCGCTAATCGATTATTCGTTATTCGGATCTTTGTTGATTAACGATAGACATTCAAGAGTAGACCGGCATACCCTTGAAAGCTATCAGGGATATAATGCTCATGTATATCGCTATACGGCAGATGATGATTATAAAATTGGAAGCTCCAAATATCCTGTTGCTCCCCTCCTGTATAAAGCCAACAGTTTGGTCGGAAAACACTCCTATTCCTATGACACAGCTATCCTCTTTATGTTTTTATGTGTCGCCCGCTGGGAAAGGGAAGAATGGATCCGGAAAATGGAAGACTTCCTGAAAAAACATATAGAAATTATAAGTCCTGCAATTATCGAAGTATTGTTTAAATACAATTACGACAAACTTATTCGTTTGCTTGAATGGTTTGCCGATGAAATCATTTGTCAGATTATAGCATTCCGCAAGGATAAAGGACTCGTTTGTTCAGAAACAGTTGCTCTTATTTATAATGAAGCTAATCCGGTTGGTAAATATCATATTGAGAAACCATTAACTGCGTCCACCTCACCACCCTCCAAAAAAGCAGTGCTTAAAGTCAATGTTGCTGCTAAAGAATCTTTAGATCGGTTTATCTCTCTGTTAGAAGAAACAGATCTTATGCTATCCACACATGACGAAACACTGGACTGAGGACAACATATTGATCTCATGTATACTCCCCATGACATAGCCCGCTCCACAAATACACAGATGGAGGGAAAACTGAAATTAGACTAAACTATTAATCGATCTTGTCGGTTTCTGTATAATTATGGTACTTCCCAGAAAAGGGTGTCTTCCGGTAGCATAAAAAAGTCTTCTCGTGTAGGTTTGGCGGCGTCTAAACCAACCACATCAAACAGGAAAATATCGGCAATTTTCCCCCTTAAAAAAATGAACCGAGATACCGGGCGGGGTTCACCTATCTCAACTCCGGAGGTATTAAAGAATGAGTCATCGCGGGCGAAGTGTATACGAAGACCCGCGATCTTCTTGATACGAGCAAGGTGGTTCCCAACGGAGCAGTGGCGAACGCAGCCCATGTGGCGGGAGATCCCGGTTCTGCACCTACGCTACCGCTTCGGCTAGCCCGGGATGACGGGGTTTTCCCGCACACATCCCGATTTGATCGGGAGAAGATGCGGAATCTCCTTGTTAGGGCATGTAGCCATGGACAAGCGGTGCTACCGAAGAAAAGTACCCAAACTTAAATACGATACGAACCTTTTTCCGCCAGAGCCAGCTACCAACTAACTCAAAAAATAAGTGCGTTGTTAACCTACACAAGCAAGACCTTCAGACACACTACTTGGGTAAGTACCATAATTACGGGCAGCAGTCATGGTACTTACTTGACTTCACCCAAAACGTTAATCACAATTCACAACTTGGTCTATCGCAATTAAGATCACTTTGACTTTTTATCTCTCGAAGTAAACCTAAACAGGCCCTATTCTTCGATTTCCTTCAGGGCCAGGCGGGCAGCGGCTTGTTCGGCTTTTTTCTTACTTTTTCCTTTAGCTTTGCCATAGCTTTTCTCTCCTATCCAAACCTGAACTTCAAACGTTCGGTTGTGTCCCGGGCCTGATTCTGATACCAGTCGATAGTCGGGCATAGGTAATTTCCGGGCTTGTACGTATTCGAGCAACACACTTTTGTAATTATCAACGGTGTTCACGAGCTCATTTAAATCGAGATGCTCCTTAATAACGGAATCCACAAAAGTGAAGGCTTCTTTATACCCCATAGTGATATAAATAGCGGCGATAATAGATTCAAAGGCATCCGCCAGGATGTTTTTGGAAAGGATAAGGCCTGAATTTCTCTCTCCCAGTTCCATCAGTTCTTCTAATCCCAGCACAACGGAGATATGAGCGAGTGTTTTCCCTCTCACTAATTTTGCCCGGGCTTTGGTTAAAAAGCCTTCGTTCTCTCTTGGAAATGCTTTAAAGAGAATTTCGGCAGCGATAAGATCTAAAACGGCATCTCCCAGAAATTCCAGCCGCTCGTAAGAATCAAAGGTTTCATATTTTTCCTCCGACAGCATTGAACGGTGCCTCAAGGCTTTCAAAAATAAAGAAGGATCATCAATATCAAAACCGATGATCCCCTCTAATTTAGAAATACGTGTTGTAAGGTCGGGTGATAAATCTACATCTTCCTTCTTAAATAAAGATTTAAACCATCCCTGCATTTCACATCATTCTTTAAACTTTTTAAATACCAGGGATGAATTGTGCCCGCCAAAACCAAAGGCATTGTTAAGGGCATATCCAATATCCCGTACTTCCGCTTCATTTGGAGTGTAGTTCAGATCGCATTCAGGATCCGGAGTCTCCAGGTTAATAGTAGGCGGAACGGTACCATGATATATAGCCAATAAAGTAGCTATAGATTCTATAGCTCCGGCCGCACCCAGGGTATGACCGTGCATTGACTTTGTAGAATTCACATTCATTGTCTTTGCATGATCCCCAAATACCTTTTTAATGGTATTGGTTTCGGCAACATCTCCAAGAGGTGTTGAAGTACCATGCATGTTGATGTGGTCTACATCTTCGGGTTTAATTCCAGCCGAGTTGAGTGCAGTACTCATGGCAAGAATTACTCCGTTTCCATCAGGATCGGGAGCAGTGATGTGGTAAGCATCTGCCGAAAATCCATAACCTACAATTTCTCCATAGATACGAGCTCCCCTGTTGATGGCAGCTTCATACTCTTCGAGTACAAAAATACCTGCACCTTCCCCTAAGACAAACCCATCTCTGGTTTTGTCGAATGGGCGGGATGCTGTTTCCGGGGAATCGTTCCGGGTAGACATGGCTCTCATCGCGTTGAATCCTGAAATACCAATCTGGGTGACTGGTGCTTCAGTTCCACCTGATACAGCCATATCCGCCTGCCCGTTACGAATAGCATCGTATGCTAAGCCTATGTTATGAGAACCCGTTGCACAAGCCGATACTGCACAAAAATTTGGCCCTTTAAAACCGAAGCGAATGGAGATTTGTCCTGAAATAATATCAGGAATCAACATAGGAATGAAGAATGGAGAAACCCCCCGTGGTCCGCGCTCATGAAATGAGACAGACTGTTTATAAAAGGTTTCCATGCCTCCAATTCCGGTTCCTACTAATACCGCAACACGTTCTTTGTTTATTGAATCCAGGTCTAATTTACTGTCATCAATAGCTTCTTGAGCTGCAATAAGGCCGTATTGAGCAACCTTATCTAGCCTACGCGCTTCTTTGCGGTCGAAATAATTAGAGGAATCGTAATCTTCGATCTGAGCGGCAAATTTTGTAGGAAAATCAGTAGTATCAAAATGTTCGATAGTTCGAACACCACTTTTTCCAGAAACTAAACCGTTCCAGAATTCAGGCGCGCTTTTTCCCAAAGGTGTAAAAGCACCAATGCCTGTAATAACGACTCTGCGAGTACTCATAAAATATGTTTAAGTTTTTTAGGAAACTTTGCCTGATAAGTAACTTACGGCATCTCCTACAGTTGCAATGTTTTCGGCGTCTTCATCTGGAATACTGAGGTCAAAATCTTTTTCAAATTCCATAATTAACTCTACAGTATCTAAAGAGTCGGCACCAAGATCGTTTGTGAAGTTAGCGTCAGCAACAACTTCTGATTCGTCAACGCCAAGTTTATCTACGATTATGGCTTTTACTTTTGATTCTACATCTTGTGACATAACTGGTCCTTTTCAGTGATTAGTTGGGATTTTTACTTTTAAAAAAAATAGATTTATCAACTTAAAAATTCATTTCAGCATCTGCAACAGAAGTCCTACATCGCCATGCCGCCATCAACGCGAATTACTTCGCCGGTGATGTACGAGCTTAAATCGGATGCCAGAAAAGCTACAGCTTTAGCCACTTCCTCTGCTTCTCCTGCTCTGCCAAGGGGAGTTTCTGCTTTTATAGATTCGAGCACCTTCTCATCCAGCTCTCCTGTCATATCCGTCAGAATATATCCCGGAGCTACAACATTTGCACGAATATTTCTGGAAGCAAATTCTTTTGCATAAGATTTTGTGAATCCTATAATACCGGCCTTGGAGGCGGCATAGTTGCTTTGTCCGGCATTTCCGGATATCCCTACAACCGAACTTATGTTGATGATGGCTCCGCCTCTATTCCGCATCATGGGCTTGGCAGCTGCTTTTGAATAATTAAAAATACTTTTCAGGTTGGTGGTAATTACAGCATCCCACTGTTCTTCGGTCATGCGGAGGATTAAGTTATCTTTTGTGATTCCCGCATTGTTTACAATAATATCAATTTTACCCCACTGATCTACAATATCGGCAATAACTTCTTCTGCACGTTCGTAGTTTACCGCATCTGCCTGTACTGCTTTTGCTTTACGTCCTTTTTCTTCGATCTGCGCTTTAACTTCATTTGCAGCATCTTCTGAGCGAGCATAGGTGATCACCACATCGGCTCCAAGATCAGCAAGCATTAAAGCAATCGCTTTACCAATTCCACGGCTTCCGCCGGTTACTAAAGATGTTTTACCTTCTAATGAAATACTCATAGTGATTATTTATTGAACTCCGGATTTGTTTACACCTTTCAGTGTTCGTTTTACCAACCCTTGCAATACCTTGCCCGGACCTACCTCCACAAAAGAATCGGCTCCATTGTCGGCCATATTCCTGAGTGTTTGTGTCCAGCGAACCGGATTGAGTAACTGATTCAACAGGTTCGAACGTATTTCATCGGGATTGGTTGTTGGTTCGGCTGTATAATTACTGTAAATAGGACAAATAGGTTCATGAACCGCCAAATTTTCGAGTTCTTCTTTAAGTCCGTCGTAGGCTGGCTGCATGAGTGATGAATGAAAGGCTCCGCTTACCGGCAGTACTTTAGCCAGGCGAGCACCATTTTCTTTTGCAAGCTCTACGGCTTTGGGTACGGCGGTAACATCACCAGATATAACCAGCTGTCCCGGGCAATTGTAATTGGCCGCTATAACTTCTTTGCCTGTTTTTTCGGTAGCTTGTTCGCAAACTTTTTCTACGGCTTCATCTTCCATCCCTATAATAGCAGCCATTGTTCCAGGGTTCTCGCTACCTGCTTGTTGCATCAACTCCCCCCTTTTGCGCACAATACGCAGTGCATCTTCAAAAGAAACTGCTCCACAAGCTACAAGGGCTGAAAATTCGCCCAGGCTATGCCCGGCTACCATATCGGGGGTAGCATCCAGTGTTTTAAAAAGGGCTACCGAATGAAGAAAGATTGCAGGTTGAGTATACTCGGTTTGCTTCAGTTTTTCTTCCGGACCTTCAAACATAATTTCTTTAAGGTCAAAGCCCAGAATATCGTTAGCCTGATCTACCAGTGTAGCAAAATCAGAATTTGACTCGTAATGGTCTTTCCCCATGCCTACAAATTGTGATCCCTGTCCGGGAAATAGATATGCTTCTGCCATTATTTAATCCCCCATTTCAAATAGGTAGCGCCCCAGGTGAAACCTCCACCAAAAGCGGCCAAAATAATATTCTCACCGTAGTTTAACTGCTCTTTCCAATCATACAGACAAAGCGGTATGGTCCCCGCTGTTGTATTTCCGTATTTGTTGATGTTAATCATCACTTTTTCATTGGAAAGCCCCATGCGGCGTGCGGTAGCATCAATAATTCTAAGGTTAGCCTGATGAGGAACCAGCCAGGCTACATCTTCCGGGTCCAGTTTGTTCTTCTCCATGATTTCAAGGGATACATCGGCCATTCCCATGGTAGCTTTTTTGAAAACGGATCTTCCATCCTGACGAACAAAATGTTCCATATTCTCAACCGTTTCCTTCGAGGCGGGATTTAAACTCCCCCCTGCAGGTTGATACAGACTACAATTTGTATCCCCTTCTGAGTGATGTATATAATCGATTATACCAGTTTCGTCTTCCGACTCCTCCAGCAGCACCGCACCCGCACCATCACCAAACAAAATACAGGTGCTACGATCGGTGAAATCGAGTATAGAGCTCATTTTATCGGCCCCAATAATCAATACCTTTTTAGCTCTTCCAGACTCTATGTACATGGCTCCGGTGGAGAGTGCATATAAAAAGCCAGAACAAGCTGCGGAAAGGTCGAAGGCGAACGCATTGGTTGCTCCTATCTTTTCCTGTACCAAACAGGCTGTAGAAGGGAATAGATAATCGGGGGTAACTGTCCCTACAATAATCAAATCAATTTCTTCCGGAGAAACCCCTTTACTTTCCAGAGCTTCCTTAGCCGCTTCCGCCGACATAAAAGCCGTTGCTTTATCTTTATCTTTTAAAATTCTTCGTTCTTCAATTCCGGTACGTGTCCTAATCCACTCATCATTTGTGTCAACCATTTTTTCAAGGTCATGGTTGGTAAGACGGTGTTCAGGCAAATAGTGTCCTACCGCCGTAATCTTTGCTCTTTTTACGTCCATAAGAGAGATGTAACTCAGTTTAGAGATGCTATAATTTTGCCGTTTACATCCTGTTCAACGGTTTGAACGGCATTTTTAATCATATTTTTTATGGCCAGGGCAGAACTACCTCCGTGTCCTACTACACTGACTCCATTAACGCCCAGAAATGGGATTCCCCCTACTCGCTCGTAGTTGAATGATCCCAGGGCTGAACCTAACAGTTGTTGTGTTTTTTGGATGTCTTCCTTAGTCATATCGGATTGGCCAATAGCTTTCTCAATCATTTTCATGAGAATGCCTGGGATAGATTCGCCGAATTTAAGGATGATATTTCCCACCAGGCCGTCGCATAAATATACGTCAGCTTTTCCGGTCAGGATATCTTTGCCTTCTACATTACCTATAAAACCATCCAGCGACTGCAGGTCCTGATGAATCTCTTTTAGTATATCGGTTCCCTTACCTTCTTCTTCTCCAACATTGAGTAAACCAACGGTGGGTGAATCAAGAGATAGAATTTGCCGGCAAAAAACCTTTCCCATTTTGGCAAATTGACGAGCCATATCGGCTTTTAACTCAAGGTTAGCTCCTGCATCTACCAGCAAGCGAAAACCTTTTAAGGTGGGATAGTACGAGGCAATAGTTGGCCTTAGTACCCCCTCCAGTTTCCCTAAGATAAAGGTGGAAGCAGCCAGTAAGGCACCGGTATTACCGGCACTTACAAAAGCATCGCATTTACCTGCTTTATGCAGTCCCAGCCCAATTGCTATAGATGATTGCTGTTTGGTTTTAAAAGCCTGGGTCGGCGATTCTTCCATCCCTATTACCTGAGGAGCATTATGTACAAGAATCCGGCTTTCATCATATTGGTGATTAGCAAGTTCTTCGTTTATAATACCTTCGGGGCCAACAAGAAGTACGGTTAACGACTCATTTTCGCTAACTGAATCTATAGCACCTTTAACTGGGTTTTTGGGGAAGTGATCTCCCCCGGCAGCGTCTACTGCAACAATCATAAATAATGATTTTAGTTAGCTTTCATTACCTGGCGGCCACGGTAATACCCACATTCCGGGCATACGTGATGGTACCTGTGGAGCTCGCCACAGTTTGAGCATTTTGCCAGGGTAACATCAGAAATGGCGTGGTGTGCACGACGTTTGTTTCTGCGAGAATTCGAGGTTTTTCGCTTTGGATGTGCCATTAATATCTATTTTATAATGTATGTTATTTCTTTAGTTCCTTTAGTGCATCCCATCTTGGATCCGTGGTTTCTTCATCCTCTTCCGGAATATCGCCGAATTGTTCATTCAGTATCTCCTTGGGATTACCGTCTTCATCCAAAAAACGGGGATGCAATTTCTTTGTGGGTAAATTCAGGAGAATGGTATCTCGTACATCCTGTTCTAAATCTATCTGCCTGCTTGCTAAATCATAATTTCGTACCGCTCCCTTTTCACCGGCTGATTCTTCAACTTCATCAGCCTTAAAAAGCACTTCATAATCCTTATTCACCTTGTATTCAAAAGCATCCAGCGAGCGATCACAAACCAACTCTATAGTTGCATCAATATTGAATTTGGCTTGAGTAAAATGAGGTGTACGGTAAAATTCTATATGTAAATTACCTTGTACCAGTGATACTTCTCCCAGGTCAAATTCTTCCGAATCTAACTCTACGGTTTTTTCACTGTGTCCTTCAGGTATTTCAAAGATCTTATATTTAAGCATAGAATGCCTCCACAATAGCTTCTTAAGATAATGATTATACCAATGTGGTTCAATCAATTAAATAGACCAAAGAGTCGTTGCTCAACAAGGCCAATTACCTTTCCAAGGTCTTCCTGATTGTTTACAAAATCAATGTCATCTGTATCAATAATTAACTTTTCATGGGGATATCGCCCGATCCAGTCTTCATATAGTTTGTTTAGTCGCTCCAGGTAGTCGATGCGAATGGTGTTCTCATAGTCTCTTCCCCGCTGTTGAATTTGGCGTACCAGGGTGGGTACCTGTGCGCGAAGATAAATCAGTAAATCGGGCGGACGAAGGTAGTGGCTCATTTCACGAAAAAGCGCTTCATAGTTTGTGAAGTCCCGGTCACTCATCAGGCTCATTTCATGTAGGTTTTTAGCAAAGATTTCTACATCTTCATAAATGGTACGGTCCTGAATAAGACTTACCTTATCCTCCAACATCTCTTTCTGGTGTTTGAACCGGCTCGACAAAAAGTAAATCTGGAGATTGAAACTCCAGCGTCTCATGTCTTCATAAAAATCGGCCAGGTAGGGATTATCATCTACCGATTCGTAAAACGCTTTCCAGTTAAAATGTTTTGAGAGTAAACCGGTTAAAGAAGATTTTCCTGCCCCGATATTTCCGGCTACTGCTATATACTTAGTTGTATTGCTATCGTCAGTCATGTTCCTTGATTTTCTTTTCCGAGCAAACGGTACATCGCTTTTTTGTAATCTTCAACCCCTGGCTGATCAAAAGGATTTACCCCAATACTATAAACATATATACCAGTTAGCAACTCATAAAAATAGATCAATTCACCGATGTTTTCTTCATTCAGTGCATGTAAGCAAATTTTAACAACAGGAACATCACCGGAGCTGTGCGCTTCAATGGTTCCTTCTCTTGCTTTGGCATTAACCTGATGAAAATGTTTCCCTGATAAATAATTGAGTTTATCTCCATTCTCAACCAGTTCATTAACAGTGAGTTTCGAGGTAGGGAGTTTCACCGTAATAAACGTTTCCATTAAGCTACGGCTTCCCTGTTGGATGAACTGTCCCAAACTGTGCAGATCGGTAGAATATGTGGCTACAGCCGGAAAGATCCCCTTGCCTTCTTTCCCCTCGCTTTCTCCCAGGAGCTGTTGAATCCACCCACCAAAAGATTTTAATTCGGGCTCAAAAGACGAAATAACATCTATGGTTTTCCCCTTTCTGTACATTGCATGCCGAAGTGCAGCATATTCTATCACCGGCTCAGGATTTTCCTCATACCTATTAAAAGCTCCAACTGCCCCATAAAATAGTGTACGGATATCATGCCCTGCCACCGCTATTGGAAGCAGACCAACCGGTGTTAACACCGAAAAACGTCCCCCCACATTGTCGGGAATAATAAATTTCCGGTATCCTTTGTCTTCAATTAACTTATTAAGGACGCCCCCTTCTTTGCCTGTGGTGCAAATAATTCTCTCTGAAGCCTCCTCTTCATACATCTCTTCCAAAAGTGGACGAATCATTCGAAATGACAGCGCTGTTTCGAGTGTGGATCCTGATTTTGAGATAACATTCAGATAGATACTTTTGTGGGAGCCATCTTTTTTTTTCTCCTTGAGATAACTAAGCAATTGGGAAAGGTATTTACCTCCCATGTGATGTCCGGCATAAATGATCTCCGGACCGTCGGCCCCAAAATGGGGAGACAACGCTTCTATCACTGCTTTAGCACCCAAATAAGATCCTCCAATGCCACAGACGATAAAGATATCGGCTTGTTCCCGGATTTGAGCAGCCAAAGTTGATATCTCTTCAATTTCGGCATCATTAGGGTCAGAGAGAATATCTCTCCAACCCAACCATTCTGTCCCGGGACCATCTCCACTTTTTATAAGCTGAGATCCCTGCCGGGCATTTTTCTTTGCCGCATCAAAGTCTTGCTCTGTAATATATTTACGGGCGAAACTAATATCACATTCAATCATAATTATCTAAGTAATTTAGCTAGCTCTATAAGAGAATAGTCGAGATCTTTTTTCTTGGATACCACCACTCTCAAGGGAGTTATTTTTAGTGCATTATTTACAATACCAACAACAATCTGGGAGTGGCCCTCCAAAAGCACTTTAACAGCATTTGCTCCCAACCTGCTTGCCAATACGCGATCCCGGGCCGAGGGTGAACCGCCCCGCTGAATATGACCGAGGATACATACCCGCATATCATATTGTTTAAAATCACCTTTTATTTTATCCGCGAGTTTTATGGCGCCACCTATTTCATCTCCTTCTGCCACCACAATGAGGCTGCTTCGTCGCTGTTCCTTAAGCATATCCTTGAGCTGCTTCTTAACCTCTTCAATATGGGTGAGTTCTTCGGGAAGCAGAGCCAGTTCTGCTCCACCAGCAATACTGGTTTCCAGGGCAATGAAGCCTGCATCTCTTCCCATAACCTCAACCAGGAACATGCGCTCATGGGCATCCGCGGTGTCTCTGATTTTATCGATTGCATCCAAAGCGGTATTCAAGGCAGAGTCGTAACCTATGGTTTCGTCTGTTCCCACAATATCATTATCGATAGTAGCAGGTATACCAATTACATTAATGCCATGCTCTTCACTTATAATATTTGCTCCGGCAAATGTGCCGTCTCCCCCAATCGTGATCAAGGCATCTATTTCATATTTTTTAAGATTTTCGGCAGCTTTTTTGCGACCTTCTTTTGTTCGAAACTCTTCGGACCGGGCAGATTTAAGAATGGTTCCTCCTCGTTGAATGATGTTTGATACCGAATGGGTATCCATAGTAATAAATTCATCATTTATAAGGCCAAAGTAACCATGTTTGATACCGTAGACCTCAACATTTTTATGGGCTGCAGTGCGTACCACTGCCCTGACAGCTGCATTCATTCCCGGAGAATCGCCACCGCTTGTGAGTAAACCAATTCGTTTTATATTTACTACTGAATTTGACATAAAATATTAACTGAGTGTGTGAGTGATTGAAAGTAAATATTTGTTGTTTATAATGAGTAAATTTAATGCTTCCAAGTTTAAGAAAATTTAAACATAATTGATGATCGATAGCCAAGAGCTACAAAAGATTACTTCAGAAACAATTACCCGCAAAACCCTGAGCGATATTACAGCTCCTGTGTCAGAAAATCTCTCCGACTTCCGTGAGTTTTTTAAGGATACAATCCGTTCTGATGTTTTTGTACTCGACCAGTTAGTCAAATATTTACTGAAGCAGAAAGGTAAAGAATTACGACCAACTCTCGTATTTATGACTGCAAAATTATTTGGTGACATTAACCATCGTAGTTATGTAGCAGCTACTATGATTGAGTTGTTGCACACGGCTACTCTCATTCATGATGATGTTGTTGATGAAGCCGATACACGCCGGGGGTTTGTAAGTATCAACAAGATCTGGAAAAATAAAGCCGGGGTATTGCTTGGAGATTTTCTGCTTTCAAAAGGATTACTGATTTCACTTGAACACAAAGAATTCCACCTCCTTGAAGTTCAATCTCGTGCCGTACAAAAAATGAGTGAAGGTGAATTGAGGCAGCTTAAAACAGCCGGCCTGTTTAATATGACTGAGGAACGCTATTACCAAATTATCTCAGAAAAAACAGCCAGCCTTATCTCAACTTGTTGCGAATGCGGAGCTATTTCGGCCACTGATGATGAGCAAAAACATTTATTAATGAGAGAGATTGGCTACAATATTGGTATTGCCTTTCAAATCAGGGACGACCTGTTTGATTATGGAATGTATGACATAGGAAAACCCACCCGCAACGACATCCAGGAACGCAAAGTAACGCTTCCCCTGATAAAGGCTCTTGAGAATGCATCCAGGAAACAGTCGGCCCATATTCGGGCGCTTATGAAAAAGCGTAAGAAAAGTTCAAAGAATACGGAAGACATCGTAAATTTTGTTCATAAAAACGGGGGGATGCAGGCAGCAAAAGAAGCCATGTACACCTATGCCAACAAAGCTATTGAAGTACTGGAGCAAATATCAGAATCATCGCACAGAAGTGATTTTGCTGACCTGATTCATTTTGTGATAACCCGGAAGAAGTAGTCCCAATAATGAAGTACCGGAAACACCTTTTTATATCAGATGTTCATCTGGGAGCATTTCCCACAAAAATTAATGCCCAAATTGAAGAAGACCTCATTTGTCTTATCAACCATTGTATAGACGAACGCTATCGTATTTATGTGCTGGGCGATTTATTTGATTACTGGATGGAGTATCCTGAAAAAGGATTTGTCCCTGCACTGGGTAGAAAAGTTCTGGATGCTTTTGAAAAGTACAACCATACCGTAGAAGCAGCAGTTTTTATTACCGGTAATCATGACAATTGGACATTCGGGCATTTTGCAAAACGGGGATTCGACATAGAGCATAATTTCAGATTAACACAGATACAACAAAAACGCTTACTGCTTATGCATGGAGATGGGGTAGCCGCCTCAAAAATCGATTTCCCCCGGGCGGCCTTTCACCGGTTACTGAGAAGCAATTCTTTTGTAAATGCATACCAAACGGTACTCCCTCCCCGGCAGGGACTCGCGGCAATGAAAATGTTTTCTTCATTCAGCAAAAAGAATAATTATTTAAATCCTGAACCGTTAAACCGACAGGCAAAAAAGATCTTTAACAAACACAACCTGGATTTCATCTTAAGCGGACATGATCACATACCCCGGGAAGAAACATTCAGGAACGGAACCTATATAAATCTTGGAACCTTTTTTAAACACCGGAGTTTAGCGGTATTTGAGGACAACAAATTATCTCTCTCTATTTGGGATGCGGATACAAAAAGTTTGTTACCTTTCTCTTCAATGAAAAAACAAGCATGAGCGACACTGAAAACAACAATATAGATAGTGAGCGGTATTTCAACGATCCTGAATACCGAAAGCAGATTTTAGAGGAGCGTAAAAAACGCAATGCTTCAACAGCATCAAACTCCTCCCTGCTTTCCAGGAAAATAATGATTTGGGGAGGTTCGGCCCTGGGTGTTATGTGTATTGTAATGCTGACCTATATTATATATTTGTTTCAGGGGCTGCCCCCTGCCGATAAGTTTGAAAATCCGGATACGGCCATAGCTTCTGAAATCCGCAGCCGTGATGGAGCAGTTCTTGATAAATATTTTGTAGAAAACAGGACTTGGGTTCGTTATGAAGAAATATCAGGAAATGCAATTGACGCTCTAATTGCGACCGAAGATCATCGCTTCTACAGCCACTGGGGTATGGATATGTTCCGAACCCTGGCAATCCCCATCAACATATTAAGGGGGCGCTGGGAAGGTGCCTCAACCATCAGCCAGCAACTGGCCCGGAATATGTATAAAGAAATTGGCCAAAAATTTTCCTATTCCAGAAAATTCCGGGAAATGATTACGGCAGTACAGCTCGAACGTAATTATACTAAGCGCGAGATTGTAGAAATGTATCTTAATACGGTGGAATTTCCGAACTCAGCCTTTGGTATTGAAGCAGCCTCTCAAACTCATTTTGGAAAACCTGCCAAGGAATTGACAGTATCTGAAGCCGCCTTAATGATTGGTTCGTTGCAAGCTATATTCACCAATAATCCCCGCATTAACCCTGAAAATGCAAAGAAGAGACGTAATATAGTTCTGTTGCTCATGAAACGAAGAGGGTTTATCACCGAAACAGAATATCAAATGTTGGCCGATGAACCCATTGTACTCGATTATCATCCTCCCTTCTCTTCAGGGCAAGAAACACGCTACTTTAGCCAGTACGTACGCCAAAAAATTGAACCCTGGTTACAGGAAAATGGCTATGATCTTTTTAAAGACGGACTGGTAATCTATACCACCATCGACTCCCGATTGCAACAGCATGCAGAAAAGGCCGTCAAAACAAAGCTCGACTCCTTGCAAACAATTTTTAAAAACGAATGGACTTCCCCGGGCAGTGATGAGTATATGGATCTCTTTTGGAAAAAATACCCAACCTACCTGATTCAGTTTTTAGAAAAAACCGATCGCTTTAAAAATGGATACCAGAAGTACAATACTAAATTCAGGCAAGTTGTGTACGATTCACTAATGCAGGATACCGCTTTTGTTGATTCTGTCAAAAGAGCTAATACGCGTTTAGAAGCGGGATTTGTGGCCATTGAACCTGATAATGGAAATGTTTTAGCCTGGGTAGGAGGATCTGATTATGGAAGTGTACAGTACGACCATGTATACCAATCCCAGCGACAGGCAGGTTCCACTTTTAAGCCTTTCGTATATACCGTAGCCATTGATAATGGATTTAAACCTTATCACAAGTTTTCTAAATATCCCATCTCTTTCTACCAAAAAAATGGCAATGTGTGGGATCCTAAAGATTCATCGGTAGACGATGGCCCGACAATGGTTCCTTTAAGAAAAGGCCTGGCAAAAAGTATGAATAACGTTACCGTTCGTTTACTGCCAGAACTGGCAGGAGCTCCCGGTACCAATAAGCAATGGGAATTGACACCGGCAGTACGTAAAATCAAAGACATGGCTTCCAAGATGGGAATTGATATGAGCGATGTTCCGGACTTCCCTGCCATTGCCCTGGGTACCGCAGAAGTGTCGTTATTAGAACTCACCAGCGCCTATACTACCTTTGCCAATAAAGGAGTGCATATTGAACCGATCGCCTTAACCCGTATTGAAGACAAACAGGGGAATGTATTGAAGGAGTATAATCCCAAATACACCCAGGAAGTCATCAGTCCTGAAACAGCTTATATAATGACAGACATGATGCGTGGGGTTATCCGGGGAGGTGAAGGATTCCACGGAACAGGAGTACGCTTGAGAAATAAATACGGGGTGAGTCAGGATGTTGCGGGGAAAACCGGAACTACCAATAATGCATCTGACAACTGGTTTGTAGCTATGATGCCCCATATTGTAATGGGTGCATGGGTGGGTGGCGAAGACCTTAAAATTCGGTTTAATCAGGATGTTGGGTACTCAAGCATTGGTCAGGGTGCCCGGACCGCTCTTCCCATCGTTGGAACTTTTATTAATTCGGCTTCTGCAGATGAACAAGCCTATTGGAAATTTGATTCCTTTGAACCCCCTCCCGGTTTCATTCCTCCTGTAGATCCTAACAAAGCCGAAAATGATCTTCTCAAAGATGAGAATAAGGGTAAAATTGGCTGGTAACCTTTAATTACCCTCTCCTATTCTTGATCTAATAAATAGTATAAAGGTTGTGAACACAGCTTTTCTTTTCCTGGGGTGGGACTTAACTTGTAGTCTTTTCGGGAGTGAAATACTAAGGGAACTATCAGGTTGCATTGAGTTACCCCCGCTAAGCCCGCTGTCCATTCCAGTTACATAAATAGGCTAAAATAGTTGGAGCAAAGCATGCTGCTAAACGCAGATTGAAACAACCTGGGTCAGTTAAAAATCAAAGTCGTCCATAAATTCTACGGGCTCTTTCGGCATAGCTATTGCAAGCCCTAAGTAAACCAATAAACTTGCTCCGTATCCCATAAAGAATGCAGCTACAAAAATGAATCGCACCACGGTAGAACTGATTCCAAAATACTTTGCCAACCCACCGCAAACACCAGCCAGTTTTTTGTTAGACCGGGATTTCATTAATTTTTTGGCGTGGCGATAGCCGTAGGCATCAAAATCCATATTGGACGACTTAGCCCCGGAACTACTTCCAAAGTCTGAATCAAGATCATTACTCAATCGTGAAGTTGAGCTTGGTTTTTTTGCCCCGCTAATTTCAGCGCCATGGATATCAGAGTATTGTTGCTTGGCTTTACGTCTTTTCTTTTTCGCTTTTTTGCGTTTTCGCTCTTTCTTTCTGTCGCCCACGAAGAACCCAAACCCAATCAAGGTAACAAGTATTCCTCCTACAATTGGTAAAACATCCACAGAATTTCTAACAAATTCTCCCAATCCTTCTCCTACAGGTATTCCAATCCATTGAATTAAAAAAGTGAGAGACAGAAACAGCATTACCATTCCTGATATCGTTGCTACGTTCCAAATGCCCTTCCCGGTATCTTTTTCTTCCTCTTTAAGGAAGTCCTGCATCGTAGTATTAAGATCGAATTCATCGAACTCCAGAGAAGCAGTTCCGGTTTGTGATTTTGTTTTTTGCTTTGATTGTTCAGCCATAATTTTCCTCCAGATGACAACTACGAGTCAATCCTCGTAATGTTACGTCATTATACCAGATTATTCGGTCATTCTTTCTTACGTTTTTAAAATACCTTTATTTGTAATAAGTACATCTAATTTTACATCAAAATCTTCGGTCGGTATTTCCTTTTGTACAAAACGCTCAAATACCAATCCCACTTTTATACCCTCAGTGTGGCTTAGAAACCGATCATAAAAACCCTTACCATATCCCAGGCGATTTCCCTGCTTATCAGCTGCCACCATAGGAACTATAATCAGATCAAAAACATCGATGTGGACTTTCTCAGCATCAGTAGGTTCCAACACTCCCCATATATTAGGAGATAAATCATCAAACGAATGTAGCCTTACATGGCTAAGGGTTCCATCTTCAAAATTAGTTACAGGCACATATACTTCTTTATCGGCCGCCAGTAGCTTTTTGATAAATGAGTGAGTGTTTACTTCTCTCCTTTGATTCATCGAGACATAGCAGTGGATTTTCTGCGCTTTCAGAAACAAATCTGTCTCCATCAACTGAGATACAAGCTGATCTGATTTTCTTTTCCAAACTTCTTCAGGAATCGTATCTCTGGAAGCCAATATTTCTCTTCGCAATTCCTCTTTTTGCTGTTGAATAGCAGACATTACTATAAATGGATAAGGTGATGCGTTGACAAATCCAGTTCTTGCTCTTCCAATTCATCAATCAGTTTGGACCAAATATCCAGCCCATACTTATTCATAAAATAAACAGGAGAAACGGATCGCTCCTGTAACCCTCCATCGGGAAACAGGTTCACTTTGATCTTCTCAATTCTTTTAATTTGTGTTACTTCCTGCTGTTTAATGGATCGATAAACCTTCCCTTTCAGTTTATCCAGTTCGTTTGAAAAACCGGCAATGGTTTTGCCTACAGTTCCATCGAGGGTGGGATCTATTTCGTTTATTACTTTAGAAGGTCTTTCGGTTGTGGATTGTATATCCTGTTTCCATTTTCCGAACACAGCTTCCAGGTCGGGGGTATCGGCCTGTTCAACAAATTCCTTTTCGAGATCTTCGATACGTTTACTGTAATCCGAAAAATCGAAAGGAAGTTTCTCTGTAATACGCGAAATCCCTGATTCAATCAGCGTAATGCTTAGCCGGGGGAAAATAACCGGCATTTCCAGGTCAAACTCATGGTAAAGCTTCTTCATTTGTGCGTAATAAGCAATTTCGCCCGGCCCGGCTACATACCCCAGGGTTGGCAACAGCTTGTCTTGCAAAATCGGACGCATAAATACATTTGGTGAAAAAGCATGCGGCTGATCTTCTATTGCCTGCAGTAATTGCTCATGATTCCAGTTTGTATCCGCTGCTTTCCATCCGCTACCGTCTTTTTGTATTTTAACCCGGCCTTGCTCTTTTGATACATAAAATAGATTTGTGTCTCCATTTGTCACTTGTTGATGGTAACCCTCATCTACCTCGGTACTCTGCTTTTCAATAGCCTGATGGATAGGGTCAGCTTCTTCTATAGAGTGCTTTAGTTCTGCTTTCAGAAGCTCTTTAACCGCTGGATAATTACTACCGGCTATGAGCACCCCTTCTTTGGCAAACCAATGATTTATCAGCCTGGCAAAAGCCTGTCCATGGGTATGCCCTTCTTTATAATATCCCTGTAGCTGGGACCACAAAGCTTCCGTAAAATCAGTATCGAACAATTCCTCTTTTACCTTTTCCTTAAAAGACAAGAACTCAGCATTAATTAACTGATCGGCTACGGCAAAGTTATTCCCTTCTTTATCAAGCTTAATTTTATGAAAATCTTTACGCCCCAATATTCCAGTCCAGGCAATTTCATCAAAATCATGGTCTTCATCTGCCATCCAAAATACGGGAACCACAGGTCGGTTTAATTTCTCTTCCCACTTTCGGGCCAGCAGTATAGCTGTTGCTGTTTTATAGACTGTAAAAAGGGGGCCACCATACACTCCCAACTGTTGACCTGTTACAACGGTAAGTACATTATCCTGCCTAAGTTTTTGAAGTGGAGCATCCTGCTCTTCTTCAATTCCCAGTGATGTATGATAATCTTTTAAGGCAGTTATATAATCTGTGCGGTGGGTACCCCCTTTTAATTGCTTACTCCTTTTTTCTATATCAGCATCCCGAAGTGGGTTATAAGTATATAAGGAGGAAAGCTTACTGAAGTTGGAAATATATGTTTGAAATAATGACGAAAATGGAAGTTTTGAAAAGGTACAGCCGTTAATATCCAAAATTTACCCTTTTAGTTTTTGAATGCGGTCTCTGATTTTAGCCGCTTTTTCATAGTTTTCGGTTTCAATTGCAGTCTGCAGTTCCTCTTCTAATTCCTCGAGTTTAGAAAATTCTTTCTGCCCCGAACCTTCATCTTCAGATTTAAGAGCTTCTTCCAGGGTTTGAGGTTCAGGGTCGGTACTAATGCCAGCCTCATCCAACACTTCATCTTTCACATATATTGAAACGTTAAAACGCACAGCAAGGGCAATGGCATCACTTGGGCGAGCGTCTAACTCAAACACTTCATCATCATGCTCCAAAATTATCTGTGCGTAAAATGTCCCTTCTGAGAGTTCATTTATCAGGATGTAATTTATTTCACTATCCAAACTCAAGATCATATTTTTGAGCAGATCATGTGTCATAGGACGTGGCGGTTTTATATTTTCAAGCTCCAGGGCAATGGCCTGTGCTTCAAAAGACCCAATAATGATAGGCAATCGTTTATTTCCCTCTGCCTCTGTTAGTATTAAGGCATATGCACCACCACTGCTCGGACTCGTAGAAAGACCCAGTATTTCCATTAATTTTTTACTCAAAACAACACTCGTTTATCAACACCATTTAAATTTTAATACCGAAAAGGTAACGAATTTTAATTAAGTCTTAAACAATTAGGCAATGTTAACAACTGCTTTCCTGCAATAATAGTTTATTTGAAAAACCAAAGAATTTTTCTTCCATAAAAAGTTAAATAAAGCCTATATTCACGCCCAAATTCGTTGACTTTGCATAACAATGAGCCTAACTTTTTAGGCCTTTACTGAGAATCACCAAAAAACATGCTTGAAAACTATTTTCCAATATTAGTCCTCGCAATTGTTGCCATTGTTTTGGCAATAGTGTTGATGACTCTTTCACGTATTTTAGGTCCGTTCCGGCCCAATGCCACTAAACTAAACCCCTATGAAAGCGGAATGGACCCCGTAGGCGAAGCCAGAGATCGATATTCCATAAGTTTCTATCTTGTAGCAATGGAATTTATTGTGTTCGATTTAGAAGTGGTTTTCATTTACCCATGGGCTGTTCGCTATTTAGATTTGGGTTTTGGAACGTTCATAGCGATGATGATATTTATCATAATGCTATTTGTTGGACTGTTATATACGCTCAAAAAAGGAACATTAGACTGGGAATTAAATAATTACAGAGGTTAGTTCTACACTATGGGAATTGAATCAGCATTAGGAGACGGTTTTTTTACCACCAAAATTGACTCGCTTACAAACTGGGCCCGGGCCAATGCGGCATGGCCAATGCCAATGGGGCTTGCCTGCTGTGCAATTGAAATGATGGCCTTTGCAGGGCCGCGTTATGATGCTTCACGATTTGGATCAGAGGTTATGCGCTTCTCTCCACGCCAGAGCGATGTTATGATTGTGGCCGGTTGGTCTACCTATAAAATGGCGCACGCCATCAGAAGAATTTGGGACCAGATGCCCGACCCCAAATGGTGTATTGCCATGGGTGCTTGTGCATCTACCGGAGGCATGCACCGTTGTTATGGGGTTGTCCAGGGAGTTGACAATTACCTGCCCGTTGATACCTATATTTCAGGATGCCCGCCCCGCCCCGACGCCCTTCTTCATGCATTAATGAAGATACAGGATAAGATTAAAACCGAACACTCAGTGCTCTTAGATACCTAATTCATGAGTTTAGAATTGAACGAAACATTACAGGCTGTAGTAGACGGATTATCGAACAATTATTCCGATAGTTTGATTGAAGTTTATCAATCCTGCGACCATACGTACATCAGAGTTGAAGCAAATTCGATCCTGAATGTGTGCAAGTACCTTAAAGAAGAGCACCACTTCATCTTTTTGTGTGATATCATCGGAACCGACCGGTATACCTCGGATGAACGATTTGAAGTCATCTACAACCTGATGAACCTGAGAACGCAAGATCGTTTGATGGTTAAGATTCGCCTTGAAGAAAAAAATCCGGTTGCACAATCCGTAACCTCAGTTTGGACCAGTGCCGGATGGATGGAACGGGAAGCCTACGATATGTACGGAGTGCGTTTTGAAGGTCATCCCGATCTGCGTAGAATTTATTTGCCGGAAGATTTTGAATACTTCCCTCTCAGAAAAGAATTTCCACTACTCGGTATTCCCGGCTCTATCGAGTTGCCGAATACAACCCCAGATACAGAGTAAGGCATGAAGTTAAAAGACATCAATAGCAAAGTTGACCCCAAGTTCTTCAAAGAACACCAACAAGGCATCTACCAGAGTCTTGAGGACAAACACACAACGATAGAAGAAATTGACGCAGCCGATCCGCTGAATGCAAAGATGGTCCTGAATATGGGCCCTCAGCACCCTGCTACGCACGGTGTACTGCGATTGATCCTGCAACTTCGTGGTGAGTTAATTGAAAAAGGAAAGCTTGATATAGGCTACCTGCACCGGGGAGTTGAAAAAATTGCCGAGAATAAAACCTACCAGGAATTCATGCCCTACACCGACCGTATGGATTACCTGTCTCCCTACAATAACAATGTAGCTCTGTGTGCCGCTGTAGAAAAATTAGCGGAAGTTGAAGTACCAGAACGAGCTCATTATATACGAATGATTTGCTGTGAACTGGCGCGGATCTCATCACACTTGCTCTGGTTAGGCACCATGGTTATGGATGCCGGAGCTATTTCATTTTTTATATGGACCTTTCGTGAGCGGGAAAAAATTTACGACATTTTTGATGAGGTAGCCGGCCACCGTTTTACGGTTTCACACTCCCGAATAGGTGGAGTAGCCAGTGATTTTACCGACAGTGCTGTAGCCCGGATTAAAGAATTTG
The DNA here is from genome assembly GCA_009711805.1 of Balneolaceae bacterium. Lineage (GTDB taxonomy): Bacteria > Bacteroidota > Rhodothermia > Balneolales > Balneolaceae > VEMX01. The sequence goes on from VEMX01000049.1 coordinate 30,445, forward strand.
TGCAAAAATTCCCACAGGAACTTAAAGACTGGCATAAACTACTCGACAGAAACCGAATCTTTATAGACCGAAACGAGGGAGTTGGCACCCTTAGCACGGAAAGAGCCCTCGATCTTGGAGCAACCGGACCTGTACTGAGAGCCTCCGGATATGGGGTGGATCAGAGAATCATTAAGCCATATGCCCGATACGATGAAGTAGAATTTGAAGTACCCACCCGGCTCGAAGGTGATAACCTCGCAAGATATTTTGTCCGGATGGAAGAGATGCGTGAAAGTATCAGGATTATTCAGCAATGCTTCGATAAAATGCCAAAAGGACCGGTACGAGCTAACAATGCTAAACAAGCTTATCCGTCAAAAGATGAAGTGTACTACTCCATGGAAGGAATGATACACGACTTTATGATGACCGATACGGGTATTTGCCCGCCCGCTGGCAAAGAAGTATATCACGCTGTTGAGTCACCCAAAGGGGAATTAGGATATTTTATACAAAGTGACGGTACCGGACACCCATGGAGGTTAAAAGTTAACGCTCCCTCCTTCCGAAACCTTCAGGTATTGGAACATATACTGGATGGTGAAATGGTGGCTGATACGGTTGTTGTAATTGGAGGAATCGATCCTGTAATGGGAGAAGCAGATAAATAATGAAAGATAATTACAGCTTTACAAAAGAAGATTTAGAAGAAATTGAAAAGATAAAGGCGAAGTTCCCGGAAGTAATGCCGGCAACATTACCTGTATTGTGGGTAGCACAGCGCAGATTCGGACATGTTGAACCTCCGGTACAACAACTGGTTGCTGATACATTAGATTTGCCTGCGGCTCATGTTCACGGGGTAGCAAGTTTTTATACTCAATACTATAAAGAGGAAAAAGGTAAATACGTGTTGGATGTTTGTACTACTACAAGCTGCCAGCTCTGTGGAGGCTATAAAATGCTTCATTACCTCGAAGACAAACTGGGCATTAAAGCCGGAGAAACTACTGAAGACGGCATGTTCAGTATTCAGTCGGTTGAATGTCTTGGCGCCTGTGGTTATGCCCCTATGATGCAAGTTACCAACGATGTATATGTGAACAATCTCACCGAAGAAAAATTAGACACGGTTATTGAGGATTTGAAAGACGGCAGCATGCCCGACTTTGAATCAGTAGGTATGCCGCAATTCGAAAAGAGGAAATAACAGAATGGCTGTAGACTGGAAATCATATAAACCGGTTCTCATACCCGACATCCCCAACCTTGAAAACATAGATGTTTATGTTAAAAATGGAGGGTACGGGGCTTTAAAAGAAGTGGTAACCCAGGATAAATGGGGGCACTCCGATGTCGTCAATGAAGTGAAGGCAGCAAATATTCGAGGACGCGGCGGTGCCGGCTTTAATGCCGGATTAAAATGGTCTTTTATGCCCAAGCCCGATGGCGGACCCCGATATCTCGCCTGTAATGGGGATGAATCGGAACCGGGTACATTTAAAGACCGAAAGATATTTGAGTACAATCCACATCTTTTTATTGAAGGAGCCCTGATTGCGGCTTATGCCATGCAGGTAACCACCATATATGTGTACATCAGGGGCGAGTATATCTCCTGGGTACGGATGATGGAGAAAGCTCTTGCCGATGCCTATGACAAAGGTTTCATCGGTAAAAACCTATTTGGTACTGATTTCAGCGTTGAGTTTGAAATTACCTATGGTGCCGGTGCTTATATTTGCGGAGAAGAAACGTCCATGCTGGAGTCTCTGGAAGGCAAGCGTGGATACCCCCGCGTTAAGCCTCCCTTTCCCGCTCAAAAGGGATTATGGGGACGCCCAACCACCATCAACAATATTGAAACCCTGGCCAATGTGCCGCTTGTAATTAAAAATGGAGCAGGTTGGTTTAAAGGAATTGGTACTGAAAGCCATCCCGGACCGGTGCTTTATGGAATTTCCGGACATGTAAACCGCCCCGGAGTATATGAACTCCCCACAGGGGTTCCCGTGATGGATCTCATAAATGAAGTGGCTGGCGGTATTCGCAACGGAAAAAAACTGAAGGCTTTAATTCCCGGAGGTTCATCTACACCGGTACTTCGTGCCGATCAGCTTGTAGATACCTGTATGGATGCCGATTCGTTACGTGAAGCGGGCTCCATGATGGGGACTGCCGGTATGATTGTAATGGATGAAGACACTGACATGGTAGAAACGCTGTGGAGAATCTCCCATTTTTATCATCACGAATCATGTGGCCAATGTACCCCTTGCCGCGAAGGTACGGGATGGGCCGAAAAGATCTTGTTGAAAATCAGGAATGGAGAGGGTGAAATCAGAGATTTGGATCTCTTGTTGGACCTCACCACTCAAATGGAAGGGCGAACTATATGTGCCCTGGCTGATGCAGCCGCATGGCCCATCCGACATACCATCAACCGATTCAGAGATGAATTTGAAGCAAAGTGCAAAAAGAGTACTCATGCCGTTGCTTAATTGATGGATCGTATTGATTTAAGAAATTATTCCAGAAGAATAGCATAAAGAAAATGATAGATGATGATTGACACTGTAGTAACAAAGCTTAATCATCATACATAATTCAAGAATCCTACACATGCCAGAAATATTTATAGACGGAGTTAGATACGAATTTGGAGAAGATGATAATGGTCTGCTTCAGTTTATTCTCGATCAGGGCAAAGAAGTTCCTTTCTTCTGCTACCACCCTTCTATGTCGGCACCGGCCAATTGCCGCCAGTGCTATGTAAAAGTTGGAACACCGGTAAAAGGTGATGATGGTGAATATGAGCTGGATGAGGATGGTGAACGTAAAATTCGCTGGTTCCCCAAAATGCAGACCTCTTGCAGCACTCAAATGCAGGATGGTATGGTGGTGCAAACACAGGAATCAAGCGAAGAAGTTGCCCGGGCTCAAAAAGACACCATGGAACTTATTCTTATCAATCACCCGCTCGACTGTCCTATCTGTGACCAGGCTGGTGAATGTCCCCTCCAGATTCAAACCTATAAATATGGTCCCGAGGGCAGCCGTTTTGAGGTAAAGAAAGTTCATAAACCAAAGCGGATTGAACTCGGACCAAGGGTTACCCTGGATGCTGAACGGTGTATCAACTGTACACGATGTGTTCGCTTTACAGAAGAAATAAGTGAAACCAATCAGCTTACCATAACTTCCCGTGGAGATAAGAACTATCCTACTACCATGCCGGGTACTGAATTTGATGATTCATACTCGATGAATACCATCGATATTTGTCCGGTGGGTGCACTTACATCCACCGACTTTAGGTTTAAAGCCCGTGTCTGGGAAATGAACCAAACCCCAAGTATTGATGTAACCAACGGCAAAGGATCCAACATTGACATCTGGACCCGTGATAACCTGGTGCTTCGCATTACTCCCCGGTTTAACGAAGAAGTGAACGACCACTGGCTCCCTGATGAAAGCCGTAATGTATACCGCCGGTTTAATGAAAACCGAATCTCCAGACCCGCCATTAAACTGGATGGAGACAACCAGACCAAAACTTCGTGGAACAATGCTATTGAAACCTTTGCCGAAACACTGGAGGCGAACAAGCCCGAAGATGTGCTGGTAGTGGGTAGTGCGCATGCATCCGTTGAAGAAAACTATTCGGTTATGAAGTTTTTTAACCTGTGGGGAGTAAATAACTTTGTATTTAATCCACACATTATTGAAGGTGCAGGCGATGACTTCCTTTTAACGGATGATCAGGCTCCAAATACTACTGGGGTTAAGCTTCTTGGATATGAAGAAACAAACAACCTTAAAGAAGCCGTCTCGAAAGCAAAAGTAGTAATCATGCTTGCGGATGAGTTTGTAGATCGAAATGTGCTCGACGCAGAGGATCTTTCCGGTACATTTAGTGTACTGCTAAGCACAAATGAGTGCGAAACCGCAAACACTGCCGATCTCGTGATCCCCATTACTTGTATAGCCGAACACGCCGCAAGCTACGTAAATGTAGATGGCCGGATTCAACGCTCCTTCCCTGCCAAAGAAACAAGATTTACCGATCGCAGCCTGAATCTTGAAATGACACAGAGCCGGCTTGACCGCTACGGAACAAATTTTGACAACTGGAGAACTGAAGACAATAAAGTTGACTGTGTGCCTGCCTGGACCGTCATTAACCACCTGGCAGAGCGCATGAACATCAACTTGTCTTTGGGCACTTCAAGAGAAATAATGGATGAAATAGCATCCGCCATACCGGCTTTCAACAATGTAAGCTACGAGCGTATGGATAATGAAATGGGTATAAATCTTAATTCAACAAAGGAAGAGGCAACAGCTTAAATGAGTCCCGGAGGTTTCGAATTATTTAGTCTTCTGTATATCCCCACATGGGTGGCAGTATTAGCTATTGGATTATTCAGTTATTTAAACTCAGCTGCAATTCTGGTTTATGCCGAACGAAGAGTCGCATCATTTATACAAAACAGGGTTGGTCCAAACAGAGTGGGCCCGGCAGGACTTTTACAGCCGGTAGCCGATGTAGTAAAACTTCTTCTTAAGGAGGATGTTACTCCAACTCACGGATACAAGGTACTTCACGCTGTAGCCCCTATGATTCCGGTTATAACCGCTTTAATGTCGGTAGCTGTGATTCCTTTTGGAGAAGGTTTATATGTAACTGATATCAATGCCGGTGTTCTTTATATACTGGCGGTTGCTTCGCTTGGTGTATATGGCGTAACATTAGCTGGGTGGTCTTCTAACAGTAAATACTCATTGCTTGGAGGATTGAGAGCCGCTGCCCAAATGATCAGTTATGAATTGCCTATGGGTATGGCTGTTGCATCAGCTGTATTGGTTGCCGGATCACTGAGTATGGTTGAAATTGCTGCTTCCCAAGAGTATTTATGGAATATTTTTATCAATCCGATTGGTGCTGTCATCTTTATTGTGGCTGCCTTTGCCGAAGCCAACCGTACTCCCTTTGATCTTGTAGAAGCTGAACAGGAACTCGTAGGTGGTTTTCACACAGAATATAGTGGAATGAAATTTGGGATGTTCTTCCTGGCTGAATATATGCACGTATTCATCGGCAGTATTCTTATTACTACCTTTTTCTTTGGCAGTTACCACTTGCCCTTTGCCGGATATTGGCTGCCTGAACTATCCCCCCTTCTGAAAGGAGTACTGGATGTTTCAGTGTTCTCTGCCAAAGTAGTATTTTGGTGCTTTGTGTTTATTTGGGTGCGATGGACCATCCCAAGATTTAAGTACAACCAGGTTATGAAATTAGGTTGGGCCAGACTGCTGCCGCTGAGTATCCTGAATTTTATGATTATTGCCGCCGGCTTGTACATTTATCATAATGTACTTTAATTGTTAAAATGACTTTAACTACAATCCCGCTTGATTTATTGAGCGGGATTTTTTTGTATCGCATGAATTGCCTAACCCAAACATGTGATGGTACACATGCACCAGCTTAATTATTATCACCTAAGGTTTTTTGTAAACAACAATTCAATTAACGGAGCTTATCATGAAAGCACTAACACATACTTTTCTTGTTTTAATAGGAATACTAACGATAAGCTCTTGTACCATTTACGAAACAGAAATAGAAACAGATGTTGAACTGGTATACAGTAGTACCATCTCTATAGCTGAAGTAGATTTTGTTCCCGAGGATGATTTTGTAACAGTTGCAGAATATGGCTGGGACAATTTAGATGAAGTTACCGTTGATGAAGGTTTAGTACTCGGCTATATCCGGTTCGAGGGCACCACAGCCTGGCAGTCTCTTCCCCTTTCCACTCCTTTCGAGAATGATGTAGTTGTACTCAGATATAGTTATGACATCGATACATTTAACCTGATTATTGAAGGAGAAGTTGGCGGAAACAATGAAGCAAATGAAAATCTCTTTGATGGAGATATACTGCGGGTGATAGCAATTCCCCCAACTCAGATCATCCGGGGTAAAGGAATCGATTACAACAATTACCAGCAGATTGTAGACCTGTATGATATTGACTTCAATGAATAAATCCGGCTTAGACTAAAATAAATTTAAAAGGCCTTGTTTTTTTGCAAGGCCTTTTTTTGATTACGGATGTGGTACAAAAAATAAGAGCATACAATAGCTGGTAAATTATTTTGGTACGAGATCCTAAACAAATTGTAACTCCCTTTGCTTTCGAAGTGCACCCAGACCTATTGGGGCTGCCTCTGGCAACCCCAAAACGCAGATTTGCTGCATTGATCATCGATTTACTAATTGCTGCTATTCTGTCTTCCCTGGGAAATATGCTATTGGCCCTGGCTTCAACCGGTGTTTTCTTTTGGTTGGCCATCAGAACCAAAAATGAAATTCGCTGGCAAAATATTTTACGTTATACTGGGGCAACATTGGCAAGTATTTTTGTATTCGGAATTACTTTGGGGGTTTTGTTTAGCACCTCCCCTGACGATATGTCTACCCCTACCCCAGCAGTTGTAACCGCCGATGGTGAAGCGGTTAAAACAGATTGGATAGATTTTTCAAAAAAAATAACCCAAACTGATTTTACCGACCCAAATGATGTTGAAGCTCTGGAAACATATGCAGAACAGATGGAAGAAAATGTACTCCATGGAACGGACTCTGAGCTAAAAAACACCCGATACGATTCTCTTGCACTTGCTCAATTCATTGCATTTTATAAGTCTGCATTAACACAGGATAGTTTAACTACCGATAGCTTAAGATCCTTAATAGCTGCTAATGTAGCAGCTCCTGAAATATCGGAACTGGAAACACGTAATGAAATTTTTGAAGAACGAATCTCTGATCTGGAAGACAGGAATGAAGATCTCCGGGAAAAAGTCGAAAACCCCAGCCTCCTCAGTACGATTAAGGCTACCGGTGAAGACTTTGGACTTACACTTGGATGGGTAGGAATTTACTTTATTCTATCCCTTGCATTGTTCAAGGGACGAACTTTAGGCAAAAAACTATTAAGTCTACAAGTAGTCCGGCTTAATAATAAACCCATTGGGATTTGGTTCTCACTTGAACGTTTTGGTGGTTATGCCGCTGGTTTGGCCACAGGGTTGTTGGGCTTCTTCCAGGTATATTGGGATCCTAACCGACAAGCTATACATGACAAAATTGCCGGCACTGTAGTAGTAGATTTAAGAGAGAAGAAAAAAATAAAAGTTGCTCCTCTAAAAGAAAAAGTACTACAAGAAGAAAATTTATTAAAAGACTAATTATGAAATATGAACCCATAGATTTAAGCAAAAAATTTGAATTATTTGATGAATACTGGACACCAAAATTAATTGCAGAATCAAACAATCAACTGGTAAAGCTTGCAAAGTTAAAGGGTGAACTGGTGTGGCATACCCATGAAAAAGAAGACGAGCTCTTTTTTATAGTGAAGGGAAAACTAAAACTTAAATTCAGGGATGGAGAAGTTGTTTTAAAAACAGGTGAATTATTTGTAGTACCCGCTGGTAAAGAACACCTGCCCATAGCGCTCGAGGAAAGCTGGGTTATGTTAATAGAACCGGCTTCTACTCTTCATACCGGAGATATTAACGAGCAGAGAACAGTAGGTATTGATGAACAAGAATGGATTTAAGTTCTGTTTTTCCTTGTTCAATATTAAGAAGGGTAATTTTACCTAACAGAAATTCTCTATTCAGTTTAGTTTAACCAAGTTGAAAAGAGCTTTGAAAAACCAGGGATTTTGTTCAATATCAGGAGCAGGAGGAAGTTGAGGCCGCAGCTTATACCCCATATTCGAAGATTTCAACCGACAGATAACGCAGACAATAGGTAAAAAAATGGTTTTACAAAACTTTACCAAAAACAGTTATTATTATTGAATGTATCCCAAATTTTATATCTGTATCCGGTTCAAAACTAAACATAAATGTACTGTTTGTAATTAAATGTATATTTTGTGATTATCATTCAGGTATGTTTTGTTAAAATATAATCAGGACAAAAGTTAATACCGGGAGAAATTTTTACCTGTTATCAAAAGCTTCCCAGGGATTACGATTCCAGAACCAACATCCAATTAAGGTCAAGGATTTAGAATATGCTTTCTCGTACAAAAATTATTCAATTGTTTGAGGCTTCTTCTACCCCTACTTCCATCATCGAGTATAGCGGGCAGGAATTCACCCTGATACAAGTAAATGATGCCTTCCTCTCCCAGATACAGTATGAAAAAAATGACATCATTGAATCTGCATTTTTTGAAATATTTCCTGCCGGCTCAAAACAGAAAGGTTCTCACCCGTTTAAAGATTCTCTTCAAAAAGTTCTGGCTACCAAAAAGTCCCATGAGATTTCACGCCTGTGTTCTGAAGTACTATTTGGTAAATCAGAAGACAAGAAGAGGTACTTTAAAATTGTTAATACTCCTGTGCTTACTGAGAATGATGAGGTAGATTTCATTATAAACTCAATTACCGATATCACTAAGCTGGTATTAAATGAAACCGAACATAAGCTGATACTGGAGAATACGGAAGACAGCTTTATTTTAGTAGACACAGACCTGATTATTCAAAATTTTAATACTCTTTTTGCTAAAAATTACAGCGATATCTACGGCGTTGAAGTAAAAAAGGGCGACTCTATATTAGATTATGCCGTATCCAAGAAAAAGGAACAGCTTGAACAAATTTACCAGCGCGTATTAAATGGAGAAACAATAGAAGCCAGTATCTCGGCTGAAACCGACGAAGGCACGAAAAGATCTTTTTCCATCAAATACAAACCTGCCCATGATGAAGAAAGTAGTCTCATTGGTTGTTTCATTAGTCTCCGGGAGATAACGGTAGAAAAAAAAGCTCAACGATCATTAAAAGAAAAAGAGACCCGCTTTCGGGCACTGGTGGAACAAGGTGGGGATGTGGTTGTAATTTTAGACGAAGATGGAAATCCCAAGTATATCACTCCTTCTGTAAAACCGGTTTTTGGCTATACTACTGAAGAAGCCAAAAAAAATAATGTGCGTGAAGTCACCCATCCCGATGATTTTGGTCATGTAAAAAAAGCTTTAAAAGATGCGTTTAGAATGCCCGGTAAGAGTATTCCTACTCCTCCGGTACGTATGAAACAGGCTGACGGCTCCTGGCGTTGGTTCGAAACATCCATTTGCGATCTCAGAAATGAGCCATCGGTTGGCGGCATTGTTGATACCATCCGGGATGTTCATGAGCAAGTACTTACCGAAAAAATGCTTGCTCATTCTAAAGAAAAATATCAGTCAATAATTCAAACTATTGATGGCATCATATGGGAAGCCGATCCCGATACTTTTGTTTTCAACTATGTAAGCCCTCAGGTTCAGCGAATATTAGGATATAATCCAGAAATATGGATTGGTACATCCGAATTTTGGGTACAAAAAATACATCCAACCGATCGTAGTGAGACTGTGGAGTATTGTAAAAACCAAACAAAACAGGGTAAAAACCATACCTTTGAGTACCGAATGCAAAAGGCCAATGGCGATTATACCTGGATCAGAGATGTAGTTACGGTTATCAAGGAAAATGGAGTGCCTGTCTCCCTGAACGGCTTGATGATCGATATAAACCAGGAAAAAAAACTCGAACAAAAACTGAAGGAAGTATACAAGCTTGCCAAAATTGGAACCTGGGAGCTAAATCTGGTTGAAGATAAGCTCTATTGGTCAAATGTAGTAAAAGAGATGTTTGAAGTAGATAAAGACTTTGAGCCTGAACTGGAAACAACTCTCAACTTTTATGCAGAAGGAGAAAACAGAGATAAAATTACATCTGCGATAGAAAACGCGATACACACGGGAGAAGCTTATGATATAGAACTAAAAATTATCTCTGCCAAAAATAAAGAAAAATGGATCCGGAATATAGGAAAGGCCGAATTTAAAAATGGAAGTTGCATTCGCCTGTATGGAAGTACTCAGGATATAACAAAGCGGAAAAAAGCAGAGCTAAAAAGCATTTTTGAACGCAAAAATAAAGAAGCCCTGATTAACAGTACCAACGATTTGGTATGGAGTATTGACACCAATTTAAAACTAATAACTGCCAATGACAGTTTTCATAGAACCGTAAAAGAGAAAGTTGGAGTAACATTAAAGCCGGGAAACCCCATCACAAAAGGATTTGAGGAATATCCGAAATACAAAAAAAAGTGGGAAGATTATTACAAAAAAGCGTTAAACGGAGAACATTTTAGAATTGAAATTCTGGAACCAGCCCATATAAAAACTGATCCTCAATGGTTTGAAACCAGTTTTAACCCCATCTATCAAGAAAATAAAATTACAGGGGTGGCCTGTTTTTCCCGAAATATTACCCAGGCTAAAAAAGCAGAAAAAGACCTGAAACGTGCTGAGGAAAAATACAGAAATGTGGTGGAACACAGTACCAATATGTTCTACCAGCACGATACGGAAGGAGTACTTAAGTATGTAAGTCCACAGTCAATTGACTTTTTGGGATATACCCAGGAAGAATCCCTGAAAAAATGGACTGAATTTGTTACTGACCATCCGGTAAATAAAAAGGGTGAAGAAATTACGCAAAGGGCTATAGATACCGGAGAAATACAGAAACCCTTTGAGCTTCAGCTCAAAACCGGTGATGGCCGGATTATTTGGGTAGAAGTAAATGAAGCTCCTTTAATTAAAAAAGAAAAAGTAGTGGGTATTGTAGGGTCTCTAACAGACATCACAGACCGCAAACAGTATGAAGAAAAGCTCAAAAAGAGTGTAGAACGGTATGATTATGTTACCAAGGCCACTTCTGATGCGGTTTGGGATTGGAATTTGCAGACCAATAAGATCTACAGAGGGAACGGTTTTGAAAATTTATTTGGATATAAAAAGGAAGATCTGGAAACAGAAAAAGTTTCCTGGCATGCTAATATCCATCCGGAAGACAAGGACAAAATTGAGAAAAGCGTTAAAAAACTTCTTAATAGTGAACAGCAAAGGTGGCACAAAGAGTACCGATACCAAAAATCAGACGGCAGTTATGCCATAGTTGAAGATCAGGGTTTTGTTATCCGTAATGAAAAGGGAAAAGCCATTCGCATGATTGGTGCCATTCGGGATATTACAGAAGAAAAAAAGATCGAAATACAAAACCTTATCCAACAAAAAGTAGCGCTCTTTTTTAAAGAGGAAAACAAACTCAATCAAATTTTAGAAGAGGTACTTCAATATCTCGCTGAATTCGGAGATTTCAATATTGGCGAAATTTGGCTAACCAGTATTGATCAGAAACACTTAAACCTGGCTTCAACATTTGCAAATGATCCCAAAAGCAAACTATTTCATGAATCCGGAAGTCCGGTTAAACGTTTTGCCAAAGGGAAAGGATTGCCAGGTAAAGTATGGGAATCCGAAGATATTATTATATGGAACGAGATTAATCACTGGAAATCGGCTGCCAGAAAAACTGTTGCAGAAAAGTATGATTTGAATTCTGCTTATGGACTTCCCCTCTTCCAAAACCAACATATAGTAGGAGTACTGATATTATTAAGCCGTACCGCTTTAGATGAAAACCAAATTAATATTTTTCTCTATGAGGCCCTGGAACATTTTCTGGGTGCCGAAATCAAAAGAAAACAACAAGCAGAAGAAATGTTGCTTTTATTTGAGAGTGCCCCAGATATTCTTGCCATTGCCTCACCAAATGGTCATTTCACTAAAGTAAACCCTACATTCTGCGAAATGATGGGATATTCGGAAGAAGAACTTACCTCACAACCGTTTAAGAACTTTATTCACCCTGATGATATCGGGGACACGATGGAAGAATATAATGTGACCATCACCGGAAAACGGCATGCCAATCATTTCGTGAACAGATACATCACCAAATCAGGAGAGCATATCTGGATTTCATGGACTTCATCAGATGTCTTCAATGAAGACGGACTGGTTTTTGCTTTCGGCAGGAATGTAACCCAACAGATCAAAAATGAGAAAGCCATTAAAGCATCTCTGAAAGAGAAAGAAACGCTTCTTTCAGAAATTCATCACCGGGTTAAAAATAACCTTGCGGTTGTCTCCGGAATGATGCAACTACAGGTTTTTGAGTCTAACAATGAAAGTTTAAAACCTCAGCTTCTTGATAGTATTTCCAGAATTAAGACCATGGCTACAGTTCATGAATTACTGTATCAGTCAAACAATTTTTCACAGGTTGAATTTTCCGAAACCATGAAAAAACTAATCAACAGCATTGGGAGCACCCTTCAGGAAGAACCAGAAATTGAGCTCGATATCAGCTGCGATTCCGTTTACTTGAATATTAACCAGGCCATCCCTGCCTCCCTGATTGTAAATGAAGTGATTACAAATGCCTACAAACATGCATTTAAAGAAATGGATGAAGGAATTATTAAATTCAGGCTTACTGAAAATAATGATTTTATTAATATAGAAATCTGCGACAATGGGATTGGTATCCCTGAGCAAAAACTATCTCCCGGTAAAAAAATATCTCTGGGCATGCATCTTATTAAACTTTTGTCTCAACAGATTGATGCAACTTATGAGTATAAGGAGAGAAATAAAGGCACTTTTTTCTATTTATCTTTCAAAAAAGAAGAACATGTGACAGGTGTAGGTGATCATCATTTTAGCAAAAAAACTCCAGCCCCATAGAACACCTCTTAACTTTATGTAGCCAATTCTCTAAAACAATTCCCTGGCTACCTCATATACTGATCGGGATTTACCCATCGAATAAAAATGCAAAATAGGTACACCAAATTCTATAAGTTCCTTCGACTGTTGCACAGCCCATTCAATACCTACTTGTTTTGCGGCATCATTGGTTGTACAAGTTTCCAGCTCTTTTGTCAATTCGACCGGTAAATTCACGTGAAAAAGCTGAGGCAAAATATTTAGGTGTCGTTTTGTGGTAATTGGCTTCAGGCCAGGTATAATGGGACATTCAATACCATAATCTCTGCACTTTTCCACAAAATCGAAGAAAGCCTGATTATCAAAAAACATTTGGGTAACAATGTAATCCCCGCCTGTATCAATTTTATTCTTCAGGTATTTGAGATCTGTATCCATATTTGGTGCCGCATAATGCTTCTCCGGATAACCGGCCACTCCTATACAAAAATCGGAGGGCTTTGCATTTTCCAGATCATCATCCAGGTAAACCCCATTATTCAGATTTACCACCTGTTCAATAAGCTCCGAAGCATATTCATGCCCATTCGGTTCTGGTACAAATTCCCGTTCAGGCTTCCGGGTATCTCCCTGGATCAGCAACACATTATCAATACCCAGAAAATTCAGATCAATTAAGGCGTTTTCTGTTTCTTCCTTGGTAAATCCCCCACATATGATGTGGGGTACGGCATCTACACTATAGTGATTTTGGATGGCTGCACAAATCCCTACCGTACCCGGCCGCTTGCGCACCGTTTTGCGTTCCAGAAGACCGTTCCCTCTCTTTTTATAGATGAACTCCTCTCTGTGATAGGTAACGTCTACAAAGGGTGGCTCAAACTCCATCAGTGGATCCATATGATCAAACAAAGACCGTATGTTTTGTCCCTTTAAGGGAGGTAAAACTTCAATAGAAAAAAGAGTGCCGTCTGATTGTGCAATATGTTCTGTTACTTTCATTCTTTAAATGGGTCGTAGTCTAAATTTGGAGAAAGCCATTTCTCAACTTTCTCTTTCGTACATGATTTTCGTTTTGCATAGTCTGTAACCTGGTCTTCTCCAATATTCCCCACCCGGAAATACCTCGAATTGGGATGAGAAAAATAGATACCGCTTACCGAAGAAGCAGGATACATTGCATACGACTCGGTAAGAGTAATACCCGCATCCTCCGGAACATTCAACAGGTCAAATAAAATACTCTTTTCGGTATGATCCGGGCAGGCAGGATAACCGGGAGCCGGACGTATACCGGAATAGTCTTCTGTGATGAGTTCTTCATTAGTAAAATCCTCTTTGGGTGCATATCCCCAATAGTCCGTGCGCACCCGTTCGTGCATAAGTTCTGCAAAAGCCTCGGCCAGCCGATCGGCCACTGCTTTCACCATGATAACCATATAGTCATCATGCTGATTCTCATATTCTGAGATCAACTTCTCGATACCTATTCCCGAAGTAACCGCAAAGAACCCTATGTAATCGGTTGTGTCATATTTTTGGGGGATAATATAATCAGAAAGACAAGAGTTGGGTTGCCCCTTTCGCTTCTTGGTCTGCTGTCTTAGAAAATGGAACTTTCGATCTTCGGAAGTTCGATTATCATCTTTATAAAGAATTACATCATCGCCATAACTTGTTGCCGGGTAGAAACCTATCACTGCATTTGCAGTCAATAAATCTTCTTCTATTATCCGGTCAATGAGTTTATTGGCATCATTATAAAGCGAAGTTGCCTGTTCTCCTACTTCTTCATGTTCAAGTATATCCGGAAATTTGCCTGTTAACATCCAGGTTTTAAAAAAAGGGGACCAGTCGATATAATTCCTGATTTCCGTTATTGGAAAATCCTCAAACGTTTTATTCCCAATGAAAGCAGGTTTAGGCGGTTTATATCCTTTCCAGTCAATTTCCGTTTTATTTTTCCGGGCCTGTTCAATCGTCAGAAGTTGTTTCTTATTCTGGCGAGCCTCATGTTTTTTTCTAAGCCCGTTGTACTCTTCTTTTACTTCCTGTTTAACAAGGTCTTTTTTCTTAGGGTTGATGAAATCCTCAGCCACGGTTACTGCTTTGGAGGCATCCAGTACATGCACCACCGAACCTTCATATTCGGGATCAATTTTAACGGCTGTATGCAGCCTGGAAGTTGTAGCCCCGCCTATTAACAGTGGCAGATTCAGTTTCCGCTTCTTCATTTCCCGGGCTACATATATCATTTCATCCAGGGAAGGAGTTATCAATCCGCTAAGCCCAATTGCGTCAACATTGTGTTCAACAGCTTTATCCAGAATTTTTTCAGCCGGAACCATCACTCCCAGGTCCACTACATTGTAATTATTACAAGCCAGTACCACGCTTACAATATTCTTTCCTATATCGTGAACATCTCCTTTCACCGTTGCAAGAAGTACCTTTCGCCGTTCACTGGTGTCCTTATTGCGGGCTTTTTCTTCTTCCAGATATGGCGTCAGGTAGGCTACGGCCTGTTTCATTACCCGGGCACTTTTAACCACCTGGGGCAGAAACATCTTACCTGAGCCGAATAAATCTCCCACTATATTCATCCCGTCCATTAAAGGACCCTCAATCACTTCAAGGGGGCTTCCATATTTTAGGCGGGCTTCCTCCGCATCTTTTTCTATATAATCATTAATGCCTTTCACCAGGGAGTGGCTGATACGGCCTTCTACCTCTTTTTCCCTCCACTCGGCGTCTTGTTTCTTCTTAATGGCAGATGACTCTCCTTTAAATTCTTCAGCAATCTCCATTAAGCGTTCAGTTGCATCATCCCTGCGGTCAAAAAGTACATCTTCTACCCTTTCGAGCAGGTCTTCCGGGATGTCATCATAGACCTCAAGTTGGGTAGGGTTCACAATCCCCATGTCCATACCATGATCAATAGCATGATATAGAAAGGCGGAGTGTATAGCTTCCCGAACCCGGTTATTTCCCCTGAAAGAAAACGATACATTACTAACTCCTCCTATTATGTGTGCCCCGTACAGGTTTTCCCGTATCCATTTGGCGGCTTGAAAAAAGTCGACGGCGTTTTTCCGGTGCTCATCCATCCCCGTGGCAACCGGGAATATATTGGGATCCAGAATAATATCGGAAGGATCGAAACCAGCCCTTTGTGTGAGTAGTTTATAGGCCCGCCCACAGATCTCTATACGGCGATCCAGGCTGTCGGCCTGCCCATCTTCATCAAAGGCCATACATACAACAGCAGCTCCAAAACGACGAATAATTTTTGCTTTTCTGAGAAACTCCTCTTCCCCGTCTTTTAAAGAAATAGAGTTTACAACTCCTTTTCCCTGCATGGTTTTTAAGCCGGCTAAAATGACTTCCCACTTGGAAGAATCTACCATGACAGGGATGCGGGCTATTTCAGGATCTGAAGCGATAAGATTCAGGAAATTAGTCATTTCCTGCGCACTGTCGAGCATCCCTTCATCCATATTTACATCGATGATCTGAGCTCCGCCCTGCACCTGATCCAGTGCTACCTTAAGAGCATTATCATATTCTTTATTCTTTATATAATTAAGAAAACGCCTTGAGCCCGTTACATTTGTGCGTTCTCCTACGTTTACAAAATTTGAATCTTTGGTAATAACCAGCGGTTCTAATCCGCTTAGTGTAAGTGGTAGTGATTCCATAGCTAAACGGCAGCTGACTGCTTATTTTTTCGAAGTTCGTAATTCTTTGCCAGTTCGGCCATTTTTGAAATATGAGCGGGGGTCGTCCCGCAACACCCTCCCAGTATATTCACCAACCCTTCTTGTACATACTCTTTTACTTCTTGAACCATCAGTTCAGGAGTTTGGTCGTATTCGCCAAATTCATTGGGGAGCCCCGCATTGGGATGAGCACTAATATGAAAGGGGGATTTGTAGGATAAATTCTGTAGATAAGGCTGTAACTGACTGGCGCCTAAAGCACAGTTAAAGCCTACACTCAATAAAGATATATGCGAAATCGAAATTAAAAAGGCCTCCACGGTTTGCCCGGACAGTGTTCTTCCGCTTGCATCGGTAATTGTTCCTGATACCATAACCGGCAACTCTTGTCCTCTTTCCTCGAACAGTTCCTGTACCCCAAACAAAGCGGCTTTTGCATTTAAGGTATCAAATACGGTTTCAATGAGCAGCACATCGGCTCCGCCATCCATGAGTCCCTGAGCTTGTTGTTTGTAGGCCTCAGCAAGTTCATCAAAGGTAACCGCACGATAGCCGGGATCAGAAACATCGGGTGACATAGAGGCTGTTTTATTGGTGGGCCCTATCGAGCCTGCAACATATCTCGGTTTATCAGGATTTTTGTCTGTGAACTTCCTGGCAGCCTCAGCAGCAATTTCTGCAGATTTTTTGTTGAGCTCATACACTATATGCTCCAGCTTATAATCAGCCTGGGCTATTGTAGTAGCACTGAAGGTATTGGTCTCAATAATATCAGCTCCCGCCTCCAGGTATTCTTCATGTATTTGCTGAATGATATCGGGTCGGGTGAGGCTCAATATATCATTATTTCCCTTCAGATCGTCTGTATGATCTTCGAAGTACCCGGTTCTAAAGTCATTTTCTTCCAGGTCATAGCGTTGAATCATGGTACCCATGGCACCATCCAGAATCAGTATTCGGTCTTGTATTGCGTCTTCTATTTTCACTCTTTCATAGTATGATTAGCTTATAAGAAAGAGCATGGTAAGGTAGCTCGCTTATCTTTCTTCATACATTATGTGCATGAAGTGGGAATTGGCACCTGCCCCCTACAATTAAGTAATGGATGGTTGCCAAGACGTCAACGGGCCCATTCCCTCAGTCTTTCTGTATAAGCATTCAATAAATTCAACCTAAATATAAGAGAATAGTCTCCGTTCAGCAATATTTGATCTTCTTTTTATGAAATCATATTTATTTTTCCATGAAAACACAGAACAGATCCGGTTTCAGTTCCCTCCATTAGGTTTAGATACAGGTAACAATGCTTATTTACTTTTCCCTGACCGCTCCGTCGAAGACTGGAAAGATCTGGCATGAGGGTATACACATCCCAGTTCTCCCATTACTCCCAACCTGGAATTGCCCCAACCAGGGAGATCGCGGGTCTGGGCCCGCGATGACTTGTTGGTTAAATTTAAACAACAAGGGCAGTCATCCCGCACGCAGCGAAGCCGAAGATCCGGGATCTCCCTGATTCAACATCTCAAACCACTTCGGGAGATACCTGGTCTGGGCCAGGGATGACCGGGTTTTAATGCATTGGTTTATGTAAGTGACGAGTCCTCAGGAGAGGATTTAGGTGAAGTGGAGTACACAGCAGTCTCAGCCTTCATCGCAACTAACCATATCAAGGCTAATTGAGGCAGTACCCATATTTAACAAGATCACCGCATCATTGAGAAGCCCCCCTTAAAGCTCTCTTAAATCTTACAACGATCATCGGGGTTCATTACAGAGAACCAAGTCCATCGAGCACTGACTTAAGAGCAGTAGCTTCGCAAGGCTTTGATTTGCTGCAGGAGGAAGAATTGTTATAGGTACCCTCCTACAAGTTTAGAACCAGAAAATACCACTCACTCCCCTTTCCCCCACCTCACCCAAACCCTCTCCTCCAGGAGAGGGCTTTTCAATGGGGGCCAAAATCTCAAAAATGTGTAAACAATCTATTGGTTACCCAGCAAGTCCTCTCCTCCAGGAGAGGATTTCCCCATAAGGGGTGCCTTCGGCAAGGTGAGGTGAAAGATAAAGGCTGTTATCCTATTACAACTTGAAACACCTGCTTCACTCAAGACTGAAAAGATCCGGGGGGCTATGGTAACAGCGTTGAGGTATATTCCAACCATATTTAGGGAAAGCGCCGCGTCGGAGCTATACCAGGCCTAATTAAAGTCCCAGGTTCCTCGAATGGAGGCCTTTACTACTTCCCAGAAGGATAAAACTCTTTAAAAGAATCAATAAACATATCCTTATTACCGCAGCATCGGTTTTGTTTGTGAAGAGCAACCAGCCAAAACAACACTCATTACCTTTTACTCCCCACCTCAACCTGCTAAGAACATCCCCACGGGGAACCCTCTCCCTCCCCCCTGGGGACGTCTGCGGCGCACAAGAAGAGGGCTTTTCAATGGGGGCCAAAATCTCAAAAATGAGTAACCGATCTATTGGTTAGCCAGCAAGTCCTCTCCTCCAGGAGAGGATTTAGGTGAGGTGAGAGTATATGGCAGCATCAGTCTTCATGGCAACTGAAGTAATCAGCGTTGATGTACATCCCAACCATATTTCGGGAGATCGCTGCGTCGGTGTTGGGAGTACCTTTAAGGGCCTCCCGATCCGACAGAAGTGGCAGAAACCTTGATCATCCGACCTCACCCTGCCTTGACATCCCTTCGGGATACCCTCTCCTTCCCCCTGGGGACGTCTGCGGCGCACAAGAAGAAGGCTTTTCAATGGGGGCCAAAATCTCAAAAATGTGTAAACAATCTATTGGTTGGTCAGCAAGTCCTCTCCTCCAGGAGAGGATTTAGGTGAAGTGGAGTACACAGCAGAAGACTCATCGCTGCACTGAGTGACTCTTTAGCGTAAATCTGAATTGTTTTCCCTATCAAAGCCTTATTCAAAACCGGTGATCGGGAAATGAGTGATGAGCTGATTAGGCATATGAGGTTATAGCCTGGTTCTAATCCCTACATGCACTTTTCCATTCCCGATACTTTCATCAGGAGATAGTGCATAACTGAAGCTGAGCCTGCCGATACGGGTTTTATAACTGAGTCCAAATCCACCTGAATACAATAGTTGTTGCGTGGAAAAAGAATCGTCAGATTCGGTAATTAACACGGGGCGTTCATACCACCCGGTTCCTGCAAACACAAAGAAATACGAACTCTGATCGGCAAGAAAACGATATTCTACATCTCCCCATACCATTTTACCAGCCCGAAACTGATCTTCGGCATAGCCCCGCAGTGAGTTTGCTCCTCCGAATCTTTTTAAATCATTAATAGTCACTCTATCTGTATCGAGTATAAAGGCATTTAGAGTAGATGCTATCACACTTTTTGGGGGTAATGGGATATAGTATTCCATTTCTAAAGAAAGGCCTCGTTGGGTAAAAGCAGCAAGGGTATCATTCTCCAGGTCCTTATGACTGATGGTAAACATAAGATTAATGCGGCTCCCCCGACGAGAAACATCATAGTTATCCAATGAAAAGAATTCGAAGCCAAATCGCCCCGACTGCTTTCTGCCATCCGGTTCTACCACTACCGGAATATTATTCCCTGAAGTGGATGATTGAACCCCAATCCCACCTTTAAGCTTAAAACCTGTTTTCAACTGATAAAAAGCATCTACATTAAATTCACGAGCCTGATAGGTCGTATCATTCTGGTATAGCTGAAAACCCGCTGAGAGACCTACAGGTAAATCTCCAATCCAATGTTGGTTTATCTCCATGGAAAGCTGGCTGGTCTCAGGCTTGAGCCTCTGATACTGAAATTCCACCCCGTTCCCCTGCTGCAACACATTCCACAGGGACAGTTCCACATCTCCTACCACCTGTCCCTCGCCGGAAGCATCCGGAGCATATCCAAGCAATCCGTCAAACTTATTAAGAGAGCGTTCCTCTACCTCTACAATAATCACCGGCTCTTCTTCCTTTAGATAAATATGGGGAAAACTGACAGTATTAAATAGTTCACTGGCATTCAGTTTTTCCCTCAGAAAGCGCAGATAATCCGGGGTGATCAACATCGAATCCTGATAACCAGATATCTTTTGTAAATAGGACTGACTATTTAGCTGGGCACCGGAAAAATAGATCTGGGATGAGTACACTTTCTCTCCCGTATGTATGCGAAGGCCTGCTTGCACATTACAATTGGTATAATCCGGGTTAAACCGTTCTATGGTATAGGAAACAAATGCAAAGCCCTGATCTTCCAGCTTTTTCATTTCCTCCTCAATAAACCTGAGAAACTTGTGTTCAGTATATGTCCCGAGGTCGCCCCTTGAATACGAAATACGAACTGCTCCCCGGTATTTTAATTTCAACTCCGAAAAGCTAAACTGACATCCTCTGTCGATATACACGCTGGAGGCTGAAACAGAATCTACCGTAGCATTCATATATCCTTCGGCTACATACCATCCCAATAACGGTTGCTGCCAGTTGTCCTGCATCCCGGATACTTGTTGTTGTATGCTATCCGGTACCTCCACAACTTCCCCTTTCTCAATCACACGATAGGATTTTGAAGGATATTGCCCCCATAAGCTGGAAGTACTACAAAGAAGTAGTAACAATAAAAAGAGAAATCGGCTCATATTCGTCAAAACAAGATTAACGAACAATTTCGGCTACAAAGTTAGGTAAAGCAAACGCCGCTTTATGAACAGCCCTATTGTAATATTTAAAACTTCCCCCAAATTCAGAAACTCCTTTTTCTACACGACTCAACACCTGCTCTTCCATGGGATCCATTCCTTTTGATGCATAGGCAAAAGACCACATTCCTGATGGGTATAATGGTATGTACCCCAAGTACATATAAGAAACATCAAACACCTCATCCAGAACAGTAAATACCTGCTTTATATCTTTCTGATACTCTTCAATCCAGGGAGATTCAGTTTGGGCAGAAAGTACCCCTTCATCATTCAAAGCATCACAGCAAAACCGAAAAAAATCTTTTTTAAAAAGTCCTTCCGCCGGTCCAACCGGGTCTGAACCATCCACAATAATTACGTCATATTTTCTGCTGGCTTCTTTAGCAAAAGTGATTCCGTCTGTGAAATGAACTTTAAGCCTGGGATCTTCCCACGCTCCCACATCGGGCATATACTCTTTGGATGCCTGTACCACCACTTCATCAATTTCAACCAAATCCACCTCCTGTACAGCAGGATGCTTCAAAACTTCCCGGGCGGTGCCCCCATCTCCTCCCCCTATGATAAGTACCTTTTCAGGATGTGGATGAGCAAACATCACTACATGGCTCAGCATTTCGTGGTAAACGAATTCATCTTTTTCGGAAAGCATCACCATTCCGTCTATCGTCATCAGCTTACCCCAACTGTCCGTCTCATATATTTCCACCTGTTGATAGGGTGTTTGCTTAGAAAAGAGAACTTCTTCCACCCCAACGGTAAGGCCGGTACGTCCTTTGTAGTATTCGTTATAGGATAAAGGCATGGGCTTAATGGTTACTGCTTGTTTGTTGTTTGGGATTAGCTGCTTGTTACTTGTACCACAGTAGAACACCTGCAAAGGTAGCTCCGCATTTATCTACCTGGTGTTCAATACCAATTTTCTTAATCTCTTTGAGCTTCCGCTTTCGATACTCAAAGGCATCTACCACCATTTGTTCTACAATATTTTCTACATATTCGAGGCGAGTGTGGTCTTCAAACTCCATAATGACTCCAGGTTCGGCAGGATCTTCCGGGATACCAACAGCTACAGCCGAGGCAATCCACATTTGGGGAGTTTGGGAATCGATGGTTGCATATGCCAGGGGAATCAATCCTCCTTTTGGAAGCATGATTTCATCTCTTGATACCTGCCGGGCATCAGGCGGACAAATACTGCTCATTCTCATTAGGTTGGTATCTCCTATACCTGCTTCGAGCAGGGCGTTATCGAAGGCATTAAGGCGGGTATTTCCTTCAGCTGTTCCTGACACCAGGCAATATATGTTTGGTGTTTTTACCATCTCCAGCTTATGCTTTTTTTCATTAACCGGGGTATTCATGCTTTAATCCTGCTTAATTGTATTGACAGATGGTTTAAAAGGCAATGTTTCACCTTTGGGCACTTTAAATAACCCTCTTTTCATTTCCATGCTGGAGACATTTTGTGAGCCATATGCTTCCTTAAGCTGTTCCTGTATGAGCCATGGATCGATGGTATCCCCGCAAGTAAAAATATCAACAGCTGCATAATTGTATTCCGGCCAGGTATGAATACTCACATGAGATTCAGCAATAACCACTACTCCGCTTACCCCATATGGGCTAAATTTATGAAAACTATGAGAAATGATAGTCGCTTTGGCAGTTTTCACCGCGCTCAGCATACTCTCTTCTATGTGCTCAACATTATTAAGCGATGAGCTTTCGCAATCATAATATTCTACTAAAATGTGACGACCAAGTGCTTCCAATGTATTTATTATCTCGATTTTTTTAAAAGTACTGTGAGTTGGGCTTTTCTAAGAAAGAACGAAAACGTATACTTGGCTAAGGAAGCTGCAAGATACTTCTTTTTCTTTTATGACTATGAGGCCGGCCGGCAAATGCCGGAAAGCCCTCTAATATACGGATGTTTATAAAATTTTTATGATCAAGACTTCGAAAAAAATTCCCAGAGATACGGCTCTCAATATCTACAAATCTCTATTACTTCCCCGCCGTATTGAGGAACGAATGCTCAAATTATTACGCCAAAACAAAATCAGTAAATGGTTTTCAGGAATAGGACAGGAAGCTATTTCTGTAGGCCTAACCCTTTCAACCAAGCCCGAGGATTACATTCTTCCGATGCACCGGAACCTGGGGGTTTTTACCAGCCGAAACGTCCCGCTTTATTACCTGTTCTGCCAGCTTTTTGGTAAAATTGACGGACTCACCGACGGCCGGGATCGCTCTTTCCATTTTGGATCTATGAGGTATAACATTATTGGAATGATTTCGCACCTTGCAGCGATGATGCCGGTAGCCGATGGTATTGCACTTGCCAAAAAACTGAAAGGAGAAGACGCCGTAGCTTTCTCTTTTTGTGGTGATGGTGCTACCAGTGAGGGGGATTTCCATGAAGCACTGAATCTTGCAGCTGTCTGGAAACTTCCCGTTGTGTTTATGATTGAAAATAACGGCTATGGCTTGTCTACTCCTACTTCCGAACAATATGCCTGTGAGCACCTCTCCGACCGGGCCAAAGGTTATGGAATGCATGGTTTTCATATTGACGGAAATAATGTATTAGAAGTGATGGAAACCGTAGAAAAAGCACGTAAACTTGCTCTTAAAGGAGAACCGGTACTCATTGAAGCCCATACATTTAGAATGCGGGGACATGAAGAAGCTTCTGGTACACACTACGTCCCTGATGTACTTTTTGAAGACTGGGCTGATAAAGACCCTATCCTCCGTTTTGAGAAGTTTATGCTGGATAAAGGATTTGTGGAGAACAAGAAAGATTTTGAAGCTATGATCGAAGAAACCGATGCTTCTTTCCAGGAAGATCTTCAGCGAGCACTGAAGGCCGATGTGCCTACCTTTGACAAAGATACGGAATTAGGCCGGGTGTATACCGATGAAACGCCGGACACTCCTTCTGCTTCCATAAATGGCAGTTCTTCCGAGAAAAGATTTGTGGATGCAATTCAAATGTCACTGCGACAAGCCTTCCGCGAGGATGATTCATTTATAATCATGGGGCAGGATATTGCAGAATATGGCGGTGTATTTAAGATCACGGAAGATTTTCTGGGGGAATTTGGCAAGGAACGCATCCGAAACACGCCCATCATAGAGTCGGGAGCTATTGGAGCCGCCATGGGGCTTGCCCTCGAAGAGTTTAAACCAGTAGTTGAGATGCAGTTTGCAGATTTTATTTCCTGTGGCTTCAACCAGATTGTTAATAACTTGGCTAAGACCCATTACCGCTGGTCACCTTCACTGAATGTAACCATTCGCGCCCCTCATGGCGGAGGGGTTGCTGCCGGCCCTTATCATTCTCAATCGGTAGAAGGATGGTTTATGCAAATTCCCGGTTTAAAAGTTGTGGTTCCCGGAACGGTTGAAGATGCCCAAAACCTACTCTATTCATCTCTGTATGATCCGAATCCCGTATTATTTTTTGAGCATAAGAAACTATATCGCAGCCTGAAAGAAGCAACCCCGGATAAAGCAGTTTATGAACCTCTTGGGAAAGCAGCCATACGCCGGGAAGGCACAGATGCTACTATCATCACGTATGGCATGGGGGTACAGTGGGCAAAAGCTGCTGCAGATACATTCGAAAAAGAAGAAAATATTTCTTTGGAAATCCTGGACCTTCGCTGCCTCCTTCCTCTCGATAAAAAAGCTATTCATGCTACTGTCCAAAAAACAGGAAAGGTATTGCTCCTGCAAGAACCTTCAATAACTCTGGGTCCGCTGAGTGAGATCTCGGCTATCATATCTGAAGAATGCTTTGAGTGGTTGGATGCCCCATTAATGCGTTGTGCCGCTCTGGATACTCCTATTCCTCACGCCAAAACACTTGAAGATGGATATATGGCTGAACATAAACTTGAAGATAAAATTCGCAAGTTGGTTCATTATTAAGTAAATAATCTCAAATAGAATTAAGTTGTTTCTCATTTGATTTGAGTATTTTAGCTCAAATCATCAATAAACAAGAATATATAAATGGGGATTTTTTCAGGTTTAATGGGAAATGCAGGTGTTGTAGAGCCCGAAACACTAAACGATGAATACCATAAACTGCTCACTGAATCAGAACACATAGAAGTAGGGTTTAAATTAGTTCGTGATCTCTTCATATTCACAAACAAGAGGCTCATACTGGTAAATAAACAAGGGGTAACAGGAAAGAAAGTGGAATACCTTTCCCTTGCCTATGGCAGCATTTCCCGA
The DNA here is from genome assembly GCA_009711805.1 of Balneolaceae bacterium. Taxonomy (GTDB): domain Bacteria; phylum Bacteroidota; class Rhodothermia; order Balneolales; family Balneolaceae; genus VEMX01. The sequence continues at coordinate 55,772 of VEMX01000049.1, forward strand.
TTTAGCATAGAAAGTAATGGAACTTTTGATCTGGATGCAGAGTTAAAAATTTGGATTTCCAGCAGCCCTGCCCCCGCTGTAACTCAAAAGTTTAATAAAAAAGTAAATATCTATGCCGTACAAAAAACGTTGGCCAATTATGTGTTGAACTGATGGATGTCTTTACCGGGAATTCTTATACTACAAGCAGAAGTATACGGTCAATGAGATTCCGTTTTTTTTAAGTGATTAGGAAAATTATGCAGTCAGAGGAACTTGAAAAGCTTCAGTACCCAGTTGGCAAACACCAAACACCGCCTTCCATCAGTTCAAAAGACATTGAAGACTGGATAGAGGAAATCGCCTCTTTCCCTATTTTGCTAAAAACGGAAGTGGAAACACTGTCTCCTGAAGAACTGAAGTGGAAATACCGGCCGGGAGGATGGTCCATTCGGCAAGTCATTCACCATTGTGCAGATAGCCATATGAACAGCTTTATACGGTTTAAACTGACCCTGACAGAGGACGCTCCTGTAATAAAAGCGTACCTGGAAAATCGCTGGGCAGAACTCCCCGACTCTAATCAACCGGATATCAAAGAATCACTTTATATCATGGAGGGACTTCACAGCCGCTGGAACTTGTTGTTGAAAAATCTCAGCTCAAAAGATTTAAAAAGAACCTTCACACATCCTGAAACAGGTAAAAAAATTAGTCTGAAATATAATATTTGTCTTTATGCATGGCACTGCCGGCATCACCTGGCACATGTAAAGCAGGCTAAAAAAGTAAAAGACAAATACTGCTGTTAAATCTGCCTTTAAATCGACTCTGCTTCAATAAACACTCGTTTTACCCGCGGATATGCTTCTTTAATTTTTTCAGAAAGCTGATGGGTGGCCTCCTCTACCGTTACGGAGTCAATATCATCCACAAAGTCTGCACTGATGGTAACCAGTATATATTGCGGTCCCATATGAAGGGTTAGTACTTCCTTTACCGTGGCAATACTCTCCATCTCACGAGCAGCCCCCTGTATCCCCTGTATAATCAATTCATCTGCACTCTCTCCTATAAGCAATCCCTTGGTTTCGTGAGCCAGCCAGGCAGCTGTTGCCCCCAAAATCACTCCAATTATGATAGAGGCTATGCCATCAAAAATCAGTATCCCTGTGTATTGGGACAAAAACACCCCTATAAAAGCAACAACAAGGCCGAACATAGCGGCAGAGTCTTCGAACAGAACTACAAAAGTAGTGGGATCTTTTTCTTTACGAACCGCTTCGTAATATCCTTTCTCCCCTTTCTTGTGCTTAAACTCTTTCCAGGCAAAATACCAGGCAAAGCCCTCGAAAATCATTGCCAGCCCCAGTACAATGTAATTAATCATGGGGTTCTCAATGACATGGGGATCCATCAAACTATGAATTCCTTCATATATAGAAATCCCTGCACCCACAGCAAAAATCATAATGGCCACCACAAAGCTCCAGAAGTACACTTCTTTGCCATGTCCGAACGGAAAGTTTTTATCGGCTGGTTTCTGAGCCTTCTTCAAGCCCAACAACAATAAAATCTGATTTCCGGTATCCACTAACGAGTGAATCCCCTCCGACATCATCGCCGAACTCCCCGAAAGGGTTGCAGCAATAAATTTGGTGACAGAGATAAGAGAATTGCCCACCAAGGCAGCATAAATTACTTTTTTTGATCCTGATGCCATTTTAAATATTAGATTAAAGATGTAAGATGTTAGACAAAGGATATAAGATTACAGATCAAACTCCTGGAGTATTCCTTTATTTATTTTTGGTCTTATGTCTCATACCCTGAGGCTGGATTCTCTCCAAAGAAAAGCCTTTTTGGGGAGAGATGCAGATGAGAGATAAAGGATGAAAAATAATCCTGCCGAAATGAACTACCCCGGGGCAGAGCCATCGGGGAGTTCTTTGATTAAAATAAAATCCCGACATCATAGGAAAGAACTCCTATCAAAAGCCGGGATTTCAGGATCAACATTCATTAGCAATTCGTTTGATAAGTCGATCAATAAAGCCCTCCCGGGCTTTGATATCTGTTTGCTTGCGAAAATGCTCCAGTAGCTGTTTGCCTCCTTTTGCATGAAATGCCAGTTCACGTATTTCATCATCATGAACCAACACTTCACCAAAAGCCTCTCTCTCAACCGGCTCAATGGTATCTTCAACAAAGTCGGTAATATAATCTTCTATAACCGGGTGATATTCTTTATCTAAAAAATTCTTCATTTGGGTAATGCTAAAAATCTGTAGGTAACTAACACTACCTTTATATAGCAGAAGAATTTAATTTGTTCCCAGTTCTACATAATTTTTTATCAAAAGCTTAACCTGGGCTCTGCCCCGGTTAATACGTGATTTAACAGTTCCCATAGGTACTCCGGTTACCTCTGAAATTTCATCATAGCTTAACTGTTGTATATCCCGGAGTATGACCACTTCTCTGAAATCTTCGGGAAGTTCCATCAATGCCTTTTCAAGCTGTTCCATGCATAGCTTCTCATGCAGAACATCATCCTGAAGGATATCTCTATTTTCCAGAACCATTTCTCTGCTGTCCGGGTCCGATTCATCCTTATGGATCGAAACCTTGTACATTCTCTTTTTCTTCTTATAGAGGCTCTTGGCCAGGTTTAATGCGATGGTATACATCCAGGTAGAAAATTTAGCAATGCGTTCATAGGAATGTTTGCTCTTGTGAACCCTAAAAAACGTCTCCTGAACCAGATCTTCACAATCCTGATGGTTGCGGGTATACCTGTAAAGGAAGTTATGCAGGCGATCCTGGTAGCGGCGCACCAATTCGTTAAACGCCTGTTCTTTTCCTTCCTGAAAGTATTCCATTAAATCTTCATCGGTATAATTTTGTACTGATGACGGAACAAATGATTCCATAATAAACCCCTGAGTTGATACAGTTACAATTCTATGTTAAGCGCGAGTCGGTATTAACCGATGATTCGCTTGACAAGGAGGAATAGAATTGATGTGGGGTCTAATGTGCTGAATCCTTTTATGGAGCGATCTGCATCCAAAAGGGCTTCAAATACACGCGGCATATCGCCGTAGCGGAAATTCGAGGCATCTTTCCAAAGCTTGTTAAAGTACCAACTGCTATTGATACCCATCTCGCTTTGAACCTGGTTTTTAGCATTACCTTTTTCGATAAGCCGCCGAATCTGCCAGATATTTATAAACACACTGTTAAAGAACCCCACGAGTCGAATCAATTCACCCGTGTCTGATTTAGTGTGTTGCAACATCTGTTCCGCGATGTATAACGATTGGTTCAAATCTCTCTTAACAATAGCTTCTTTCAACTCAATGGCCGTATACTCACGATATGAGCCGATTATTTTTTTAACGTCCTCTTCAGAGACAGTATCAGAAGTGTCCACAAAAGTACACACTTTATCTATTTCTGTAGACAGTAACTGCAGGTTATTACCTACAAACTGAGCCAACAACTGGGCTGCCGCCGGCTCTATACTTTTTTTGTGATGGGCTCTTATCCAGTCTATTACCCAATCAGGAATCAGGTAGTCCGGCATTCGGTCAAACTCATAAAAACCCACCTGCTTACTCTTTTTTAGGGCTTTTCCAACCTTAGTGTTCCCTGCCGGTTTTTTGGGATCAAATAATACCAGCAAGGTAGATGGATTGGGGGTTTCGAAATAACCTATAAAATCGTTGATATGTCCTGTGGGACCTTCCGTTGTGCCACCCCGGTTGATTTGAAGAAAATTCCGGATAATCACTACCCGGCGTTCAGCCATCATAGGGAAACTGCGTGCTATAGACAGCGCCTGGGCCGGATTTATGTCCTGCCCATATAATAGGTCGAAATTAAAATCCTTTTGTTCGGGAGGAATGACGGCTGAGAATTTCTCCAACAGTTGATCGAGGTAAAACTCCTCGTCCCCATACAGGTAATACACAGGTTTTAGCTTGCCGGAATTGAGCTCCCCAAGCACCTGTCGGAATATGTCGCTGCTGTTTTTTCTTGCCATCGGTGGCAAAGATAAGGAAAGAGATGATGAATGAAATGCAAAGTTGTAGAATTCGTGTAATTATTTGAATAAACAACCCAAGACAACGCTACCGGGGTATCAATCAAAAAACCGCAGTTGATTGTTATACAGGTTAATATACCTGCCATGGTTACCTTGGTTTTCAATATATCTCTGGCTCTTTGTCTGGGGGCAAGAAAAAATATAATAAAAGCCTCCTTCTCCCGTGGGGATGTCTACGGCACGCGAGGGATGCGTGAGCCCGGCGAAGCAGCCCGTGGCAGTCTCCCTATTCATGGCAACTAATGTGATTAGCGTTGATGTTGTACCGGGCCTAATTGAAGTCCCCGGCTCCTCGAATGGAGCTTCTTTTAGGGAATTCCAATCCTCTGTGTGGCCAGCCTCCTTGCCAGGCTTTTGGAAATAAAAATGAATAAGACTTGAATGCTTCGACCAATACATGTTATCAAAAATATAACTATCCTCTTCCCTCCACCTTTCATAACCCAATAATTGAATAACCCCATAAGCAGTCCGTATTTATGTCCCATTTGAATTCTGAAAAGACTCCTCTGTTCAATTTACCTGATAACAGCTTTCCACTCACACTATCTTGGATAAAGGATACATTCAGGATGAATTACAGTTTATATACCGGTGATAAGCCTATTGGAGAGATTAAAGACAACAGCCACAATAAGTCGGCGAAAGGAAGTTTGCTTGGCCATAATTTTGTGTTCGAAGGCGAAGGATTATTCAGAAGAAAAATCAATATCATCAGCCTTAAACAAAAGGAGATACTGGGCAGTATCCGCTTTAAGTTGTTGGGTTATAGTGCTGAAATGAATCTGTTGGGGAAGTATTTTTTGTGGAAATCAAGAGGTATTATGAAGAACAAATGGGAAATCCGGAATGGTCGGCAAGAAATTCTTTTTCAATCACAAAAAAGAAAAGAAGGAAGGGCTACTGCAAATACTGAAGAAGACCTATTACTTATATTCAGTGCCTTGATCATCCAAAATAGTTTAATCAAAGCCGGGCTATAAACGCTTGCAATTTGCATTAATAACCGGCAAAATGAGTGTTCTGTATGAAAGAGCCCATCGACAATTTTTCCGAACAATCGAAACTGTATAGTAAATACCGGCCGGTTTACCCGAATGAGCTGTACAGGAAAATCCTGCAACATGTGAAGCATACAGAACGATGCTGGGATTGTGCTACTGGAAACGGACAGGTTGCTTCAGCTTTGGTTCAACATTTTGACCAGGTGTTTGCAACGGACATCAGCAAAGAACAACTCTCCAATGCAGAAAAAGATGACGATATTGAATACAGCATTCAGCGAGCCGAAAAAACTTCCTTCAGGGATAACTCCTTCGATTGTATAACGGTAGCCCAGGCCGCCCATTGGTTCGATCTCTCCGCATTCGCCTCCGAGGTACAACGGGTAGCCAAAAAACGAGCAATTCTCGCAATCTGGGGATATGGCCTTCTCCGTTTTGATGATGCTACTGATAACATCATTAACACCTTCTATCACGATGTTGTTGGACCTTATTGGGATGAAGAACGCCGGCACCTGGATCATGAATATGAAACCATTCGCTTTGATTTCGAAGAAGTTCTGAACTCAAAAGAATTCAGTATCAAAAAACAATGGACACTCCCCCAACTGAAGGGCTTTTTGAATACATGGTCGGCCGTTCAACACTACAAAAGAGATAACAACAACCAGAACCCGGTAGATGAGGTCATTCAACACCTGGGAGTATTCTGGGATGATGATGAAATCAAAGAAGTCCGGTTTCCCCTTTACCTGAAGATTTGGAGAGTTTGATTGTGGAGGAAAGGCAGAAGGCAGAAGTTGTAAAGTGATGAAGTAATTAAGTGATGAAGTTTTTGAGTTCTAAATTCAAGCTACTGATCTCGTTCCAAACGTCCCCCTTGGGGAAGGAGAAGATAGCCCCGCAAGAAGGTTGTGTGAGCTCGGCGAACCAGACCGTGGCAGTCTCCTTATTCATGGCAACTGATGTTATCAGCGTTGATATAGATCCCAATCATATTTGGGGAGATCGCCGCGTCGATAGCGTACCGGGACTTATTTAAGATATGGGCTCCTCGCGTGCCGAAGGCATCCCAACGGGGAATGGGGCACTTATGGGATATGTGGCTTCCCTTACCGAAAACATGGGGAACGATGACAAGCAACGGAGAAGTAGGATCGTAAGCAGGAAAAAACTAAGGGTTTACACCCACTGAGATCTACATGTTTTCTTGATTTTTTCGTCTCTTTTGTATCAAGACAAAAGGGACAAAAAGATTCACGGACATGGCCAAAAAAGTAATACGAATCGGGAAAGATCATCAGAAGATTCTTCTGCCGTAGGCATCCCTTATATAAAAAAGAAAGTCAAGGATACATTTTTCCCATGACGGTCCCGAACTGATTTTTGAAGTTTCAGGACGCCCTGAAGGATGGTAAATTCTCGGATTCAATAGTGTTGATGATGGCATACA
>VEMX01000043.1 GCA_009711805.1 Balneolaceae bacterium
ATATAGAAGAATAGTGTTTAATCTTTATGAGAGCTTGGGTACTTTCAGTTTATGATAAAAAAGCTGTGTTATATACTTTTTTTAGGGCTGATGCTTTCTTGTACAAGCACCCGCACCTTTGTGGATACGGAAAAAAAGGGAATCCTCTTGAACTAAGTCCGCCGCTGGCCCAAGAATTATTGTACCGGGTGTTTTTGATTGGTGATGCAGGGGGAAATATTCGACTTCGTTTTGTGGTAAAACCAGATGGCGATCCCTTCATCGAGTTTCTTGATGAAGAGGGAAAAGCTGTTAAACGTCTTGAGCCGTAATAAATCATCAGACATTCCGGGGGATGGAGAGGTGGGTTTGTTCAACTCAAGATATGGTTGCTACTAATCTAATTTTTTGGATTTTGAAAAGGAAATAATCATCACAAAAACCCAATCAAAGAAACTCAAAAATGATATGAACTTAAATCAAGTCACTGTACCCTCACAAGATTTATCCGTATCCGTTCCATTTTATCAAAAGCTTGGGCTGAAACTCATTGTGGATGCACCACCTCATTATGCCAGGTTTGAATGTCCGGATGGTGAATCTACATTCTCTATTCATAAAACGAATGAACGACCATCAGGGTCGGGTGTTTATGTTTATTTTGAATGTGAGAATCTGGACGAAACGGTTGAAGGGCTTATCAAGAAAGGAATTAAGTTCGATGAAAAACCAACCGATAAACGATGGCTTTGGCGCGAAGCCAGATTAAAAGACCCCGATGGCAACCAGTTGATTCTATTCTATGGTGGTGAGAATAGAAAAAATCCCCCGTGGAGGATTGAGGATGCGTAGTCGCCGGTAATAGAATCCAATAACTTTTTCTAATTGGTTGCGTAGCTGGTTAAGTCTTATAGTTCCATTAATGTTCCTTTACTAATAAAAACATACAGTACAAATCATTATTTACATGATAAGAAATGTTCACTTTCCCCTTGGCCGCCGTCTTTGTTTTTTAAAAAAAACTTAGCTTTCTTTTTGCTCTCAGTAATAATTTCACCCAATTTATTTGCCCAAGATTCGGATTTATCAGACAGTAAATACAAAATCCAAGACCCTGTTCATATCCCCACCCAAAGCGGAGTTGATATATCTGCTATTATAGTCAGTAATAAATTAGTTGAAGAGCCTGTGCCAGTTGTACTTTTTTATACCACATATCATCAGGGGGGAGGGGATGCGGGTGAGCCATTAGAAATTCAATGGTATAATAATAGTTACATTGAGATTCCGGTTTGGAAAGATTAATCTGAAATACTTCAGCGTGACTACTTCAATTTTATCTGAATTGGATAGACAATGACTGCAAAACAATATTTTAAGTACGCATTTCTGAGTCCGCTTATATTTCCAGTCATAGTGTTGCTACTTGAAACATTGATAAGCTCATTTACCGGCTGGGATTTCGGTGAACTTACCGGATTCCTGTTAATGACAGTTACTTTGGGTGGGATTCCCTACCTGATCTTTTTAATGGGATTTTATCGATGGATAAAGGATAAAAGTGAGAGTCAAATTCACTTTTCCAGTTATCTGTTTCCAGTGTTTTATATGCTTATTTTTCTTATTTGGTTAGTTGTCTATAGTCTGATTGTAAGCCCTGAAAATTTTGATAATCTATTTTCTTTCCTTACCAGTGAATACTTATGGGATTCTTACTATACATTTGGTAAGATCGCGGTTGTTGTCGCCTATTCATATATACTTCTAATTAACTTAGGCTATTGGGTACTCAAAATTGGTAATAAGTTTTCTATAAATAGTAATTAAACTCAATGCGTTTATCTTAGTATGTGTTAGTGCGTGCTATAACCTCTTTCAACGCGTTTATGCATTAGAAAGTCAACTTATTTCGTACTTCTCCTTAGGTCCTGACAAATAAGTTGACAAGACACCTTTATGATCAAAAGTTGTTGGGCTGCTTGACCGCTTTTCCTCCTCCCGGATGTACGAAACTTTTCTGTAAGTGGACATGAATCCAGTCCAGGCGTTTAGCTGAGACTACCTTACTTTTGAAAGGCGTCTATTATCTTATATGGCTTAGTATTCTCCCAAGGGGATTCCTTCGGTAAAAAGATGGCCGGGGGGGGCTAACCGGACGTGAATCTTACCAACGAATGGGTAGATTATGCGTTGAAAATAGCCTCTCCCGACCAGATCCCAAACTTAAATATGAAACAAACTTTTTCCCACAAAAGCCGGGTACCGGCTAATTCAAAAAATAACTACGTTGTTAACCTACACAAGCAAGCAAGACTCCCAGACACACTAATTGGGTAAGTACCGTTTTATCACATTCGGGACAAAGGTTTGTTTTTGTGGTGCCTCCCACCCCGGACTTCACCTTTCACTCCTGCAACCAACCAAGAGAATAAAACTACTTCGGCCTCAGCTTTGTAAAACAGACGATGCCTTTGGTGAGCTGTTCTTCTACCCGAAATCCCGCCTGGTTGAATAGTTTGTTGCTTTCATCAACGGTCCAGAAACGAATCCCTCCTAACGAAACAGATTCCTGAAGCAGCCGGCCGTACCATGCATCTGCTTTGATAAGGTGCATCATAAAAAATACGCCATCTTCTTTAATAACGCGGTGGGCTTCATATAATACTTTCAATTCTTCGGTGAGCTCGTTTAAAGTACCCCCCATAACAATGCCATCAAACGTTTTACTGAAAAAGGGGAGGTTTCGGCCATCGGCCCTCAGCAGGAACAAATCTGTTTCATCTGCTTCGGCTTTAAAACGGGCTTCTTCCAGCATCTGTGAAGAAAAATCGAGGGCTACAATATCTGCCTTTTTCTGGGCTGCTTTAAGAGCACGCCCATACAAAGCAGTAGAACAACCAAAGTCCAGGTATAAGCCGCCTTCTTTGGGTGCGGTCCATTCTATTAATAATTCATGCTCTTTTTCAATAGGAAAGTCTTCGCCCGATAACAAAGACAATGAGCGTTTACGCCATATATCTTCATAGATTGCCGCCGTAAGTTTCCAGTGGTTCGTACTTTGGGCTATAGAAGTAAAACCAGGTTCTTCTCCCAACAAATCAATTATATTATTTGTTACCTGGTACTCATCTCCATCCTGAGAACACACAGCCCCGTTAAAAGGAGTTGCTAAAGATGATACTTCATCCGGTACCATGATGTCTGCCCTTTCATTTACCGGTGAGCGTAGTTCAAGTGTCATGACTGTTCTATTTTTGAATTCGCAAGTGGAGTACGCCTATATGTTGTTGGTGTTACACTATCAACTATAAAGTTTTTGCCTGAGATTATTTCTGTAACACTATTGAAATTTGTGCACCCTTATCAACACTTAACATCTTGCTGGCATTTCCTTTGTTGATCCCTATTTCAAGCATGCCCGAACTTCCTATATAAGCGGCCGGTTCGCCTTCTTCCACTTCCCCAAATGTATTCACAAATTTTGCGAGCATGGTATTGCCCACATATATTTTCACCTCGCCCGAATCTATGGTGTCTTTTACTAAATCATCCGGAATATTGGTAACCAGGTTCCCAAACCGGTCGATGTGCACAATCCAGCCCTGTAATCCATCTTTATCGGCAAGCGGTACGGCCCAGTGATAGGTAACCAGATCATCGACAGGATCTCCAAGCTGCCCGATGGGAGTTCCATTGCCAAGATGAGCTGCAACGGGAGCAAAAACATCTCTCCCATGAAACGTATTTGACGGGTGTTCTCGCCAGAACTCCTTTTTGTTCAGCTTATATGCTTCAACTTCGAACTCATCATAGAAAAGGGAAAAAATGCCATTATCAGGGCCTACAAAAAACTGATCTTCAATTTTGAGAGCGATAGGATTCCGGCTGGTTCCTACTCCGGGATCCACTACCACCAGGTGAACTGTTCCCTCCGGAAAAAGTAAAGCAGAATTGCGAATAACCCATGCCCCTGCCATAATATCCTGAGGCGGAATATCATGCGATACATCAATCAGGCGAGCTTCAGGTGCCAGTCCCAGCATAACCGCCTTCATGGCGCTTACATAATAGTCCTGTAAACCAAAGTCAGTAGTGAGGGTTATAATTTGGCTCATCAAGCATAGTTATTGAGCATTACCGGCATTACCAGCATTAGTATATCTTCGTTTTCATCCTCTTCGGATGGTTTTACAATACCTGCGCGGTTGGGAGATGAAAACTCAAAAGTTACTTCATCGTCATCAATATTACTTAGCACATCACCCAGGTACTTCGCATTGAAGCCAATCTCCATAGCTTCTTCGGTATATTCGCAACTGATGGTTTCCTTAGCCTCACTGCTCATATCCAAATCCTCGGCACGTATGGTCAGCTTGTCTTCTTCCAGCTGAAGACGGATTTGGCGGGTGGTTGTGCTTGAAAAGATTGCGACCCTTTTAACCGTCGATAGCATCTGATCTTTACTAATGGTTAAAAACTTGTCATTATCCCGGGGAATTACAGAGTCGTAATTTGGATACTGTTCATTAATTAAGCGGGTGATCACAATGGTACTTTCGCTCTTAAAACGGGCGTGATCTTCTGTAACATTCAAATCACAGCTTTCACCCGAAATTGTTTTCTGTATCAGGCTGAGTGCTTTATCCGGCACAATAAAATTGACATCGTTATCTGCCGTAATATCTTTGTTGGAATATTTCACCAGCCGGTGGCCATCGGTAGCCACAAACTTACTGTCTTCAGTTCCGATCTGGAAATATACCCCCATCATGGCAGGTCTGAGATCATCACTGGAAACTGCAAACAATGTTTTTTGGATGGCCTTATGAATATTATCTGAAGTTGTACTAATGGAGATACCATCGTCCAGGTTGGGAATTTCGGGGAATTCATCTGCATCGTCACCAACCAGTTTATAGGTTCCTTTATCGGTGCGGAACTTAATATTCTTTCGTTCATCTACGTCAAAGAACACACGTATATCCGGTAATTGGCGAAGTGTTTCCAGCAATCTTCTGGCTGGTATGGCAACAGCTCCATCTTCTTCAATATCGGCATCTATATATTCAATGATCGATATTTCAAGATCCGTGGCTGTCAGCTTGAGCTTCCCATCTTCGCTTTCAAAGAGGATCGTTTCCAGGATAGGCAAGGTTGCTTTTGAAGGAACAGCCCCGATTACCGCCGACAAGCCCTTATTCAGTTCGCTACTTGATACAGAAAATTTCATGAATTCGATTTTTAAATAAGTTTAAGGGCAATTTTATCCCCAAAGTTGCCCTTTCATTGAAGTGTGCTTATACTAAGAAATACTCGGTCTCTCTGCAACACGTAAGAGAGCAAAATTCTACTCAAATAAGTCCCCATATATATCGTTTAAGCGCTACTGTCACTATATAATCTACAATAGTTATCAATGATTCGTTTTTTCTCAGCGCTTGTATTAACTGCTTTTCTTTATCCGGTTCAGCTTACAGCTCAGTCATCGCAGGCTAAATACGGCAATGATTTTTTGAGTACCGGCGGCGGCGCCCGCGCCCTTGGCATGGGAAGTGCTCAAGTAGCGCTGGCTAATGATGTAACCGCCGGATACTGGAATGTAGCAGGACTTACAGCCATGGAGCAACCTCAACTCATTTATATGCATGCTGAACGCTTCAATGGCATTGTGGGATATGATTATGGAGCCGCTGCCATGCCGCTGGATTCTGATAAAGGAGTAGTAGCCCTTAGTTTTTTCCGGCAGGGAGTGGATAACATTGCCAACACGTTGAACGCCTGGGATCGCGAACGAAATCAGCCCAAAGAAAATGTAGAAGACTATATCACCAAGTTCAGTGCAGCGGATATGGCCCTGTTTTTCTCTTATGCCAAAAAGCGCAGTCAGCACCTTTCCTATGGTGCTTCCGTCAAAATCATCCATCAAAAACTGGGGCCTTTTGCCCAGGCCTGGGGGTATAGCCTGGATGTAGGTGCCACTTTAAAAACTTCTATTGCCGATTTGGGTATCTCGGTTCGGGATGTCACAACTATGCAAAAAATGTGGAGTATTGACGAGGATCAGTTTGAAGGAGTAGCAACCCAATTCGACAGCCTTGGAGCTACTCTGCCCACCGGCCAGAATGAGTTTGTACTTCCTTCTCTGAAGATAGGGGCTTCCCGTATGTTTAACGTTCGTGATTTTGATATTCTTGCAGCTGTGGATGCAGATCTCTTGTTTGAAAACCGACAGGCTTATTACATCAACATGGGGAGCATGAGTGTGGAACCTCATATTGGAACGGAAGTCACCTACAAGAACCGTATCAGTCTGCGTACCGGGTTAACTGATTTTGTCACCGACCCCGAAGCCGGTTTTTCGGTTTCTCCTACACTGGGTATGGGACTTAAGCTTTCCTCTTTTGTGCTGGATTATGGCTTTGCGAGCTTTGCCGGCGCTTCCAGTAACCTGGGATTTACCCATCGCATTTCGTTGCGTTTTGATATTTGAATTTTAGTTTCTGGCAATATCAAAGAGGGGGAACCAGGATTACGTAGGATTAGAGGAATTAGAGGGATGGTTCTTATAATCCTGTCAACTCGATCAGCCATATTAATGGAATAGAATCGTTTATGAGCTTTACTAAATGTCTGTTGACGCAATTTAGAGGTGTTCCGAAACATTGCACTTGAAAGAAACAGGGTTCCACTTTAGTCATCGAAACAATACCCTATACTCTTGCTAAAGAAGCTTAGAGACAATCTTTTCTAAGCCGTTTGCTTCATCAGCCCCCTTACAAAAATTTCAACTCAATTAATAAATTTTGTAAGGAATAACAATAATATTGCTCTTACTGATAAATTAGTTCTGTTAGAATATCTTTTTTGAAAATGTAAAACCATTAATACTATGAAAGAAGAAAGGAAGCCTATAGAAATATCAATTACTGTCCTAAAGAAAAATTTAAATCTCATAGCCACTATCCAAGAATGGGCAGAGTTTATGTGCTATGAAAATTCCAAATTATTTTCAAGGCATTTTATAAGATATTTTCACGCTACACCGATCAAAGTATTAATAGAAGTAAGAATTAAGAGCATTATTAAAGAGTTGAAGCGCAACTCATATACTTGTAGACAAATTGCTTCGCATCACAGCTTGCCTGATGAAAAAGCACTGAATAGCTTTATGAAGCGGCATCTTGGGAAACCTCCCACACGCATAAGAAACATGTCCAAGGAGGATTCACTCAAATTAATGGAAAAAAAGAGGAGTAACATTAAGGAGTAAAAATGAGGATTTATAATTAAATAATGAATTCTTATAATCCTATATCAATTTTAACGAGCAGGAATACTATGAAAAAATTCTTACTTATTTTTACCACATTATTCTTATTAACAATAATGCCTTTCAACAAGATAACTAATGCTCAGGACCCTGGATGGTTCGGAACCAGATATACTTGTGCTACTGATCATTGTGATATTCGTTTATACCAGAATGAAGTATTTTTTATTTATTGGGAACTTGAGGTACGATGTCTCAATGACAGTGGTAATTATGTAAGAGGTTCTTATTCTGGAAGTGGAGTCTATCCAGGTTCTCTATGTAATGGTGCTGTTGCACTGTAAATAAGACTAAATATGAGAATATTAGCACTATTTTTGGCAGGAACTATATCAACAGTTCTAACCTTGATAAGTTGCAATACTCCGAATGAAAGGCAGGTTGAAACTTATATAGCAAGTTTGTCAGAGGTGGATGATCTGAAACAGAGGGTGAATTTGTTAGATATTCAAGAGCCATACCTCCTTTCATTCTTTTCTACCATACAGGCTGCAAAAGGTGGATTAGTTTTGACACCAGCTACATCTTCATCCGAAATTGCACTGTTAAATTTAAGCCATACGGATCAGCAGATATGCTGCCCCACCTTATCTTCTCTGGCCGTAAAAGGCAGAGGACCGGGGGAGGTGAAGGGAATATCATCAAGCACCAAGAGCATTTTCTCAGACACTTTGATATTTTACTCCCTTATTGATGCCAAATTTTTACTCTACAACAAAAACCTGAGATTAATTGATGAATGGCTTTTCAGCCAGAGAAAATTAACAATAAGTGGTAATTTTGCTTACGGAAATAGAAAACTTATAATCCCAACTACTCCGAGGAGTAACAATGGTTATCTGCTAAATATTTATGATGTGGGAACGGGAAAAAGTATCAATGCAATACCGGCCCGGGTGCCGACAGGCTATCAACCGGCGGTCAGGAATTCTATTTCAGCAATAGCGGCAACTCCAGAGTATATCGTACTTGCATTTGTTGGTGACAGGGAATTTCAGGTATTGAACTACGCTGGGAAGTTAGTAGGCAAGATTAGAATGGGGAAGAACGATCCTATAGGTGAACCTTTTCAGATACAAAATCCAATGCATGCTCCTAAAGGTACTGAATATATCCCTAAAATAGAATATTATAATCGCCACCTGGTGGTGCTGTACAATACAAAATTACTACTGTTTGAAATGCGGGATTTTGAGCTTAAAAAGCAGTTAACTTTTTATTCAGGTGGAATAGAAGAAGAAGCTTTGAAGATATCAGATTTCAGTATTGGTGATGGACTTTTATATCTCCGCAGTGGAAGAAGTAAGCTTTACAAAGCCCCCATAAATCAATTCTGGAAAGATTAGAGGCCATGAGACTATGACTACTTTTGGAATTCCTGAACTTATTGCAATCATTGTAGCTGTTATTATAGTATATGTAATAATAGCCATCCGAAGAAAAAAAACTAAGTATTTAACTGTACAGGATGGCATAGCATCCCGATACTTCCACTTTACCTAGTGGTAGCAGACAGTAGCAAACTGGTTAAAGCTCACATAAACAGTTTTTCGGTTTCTCCTACACTGGGTATGGGACTTAAGCTCTCCTCTTTTGTGCTGGATTATGGCTTTGCGAGCTTTGCCGGTGCTTCCAGTAACCTGGGCTTTACCCATCGCATTTCGTTGCGTTTTGATATTTGAATTTTGGTTTCTGGCAATATCAAAGAGGGGGAACCAGGGAGATCCCGCATCTTCGCCTTCGCTGCGTGCGGGATGACTGCCCTTGTTGTTTAGATTTAACTAACAAGTCATCGCGGGCCCAGACCCGCGATCTCCCTGGTTGGGGTAATGTGGATGAACAAGGCGGCGATAGCCCGTGCCGGGTCACTTGGTATAAAACCATGAAGCCACTTTAATCAAAAAATTCCCCGGTAGTTCATTCTATCGTACTCCTCTCAAACTCACCTTAACTTATTCCCTCTCTTTGTTTACCTTTCCTCAAATCAAATTCCAAAACTCTACATTTTGAGAATTATCATTCTTGGTCCTACGGCAGCGGGTAAAACAGAGCTGTCTTTACAAATAGCTGAGGAACTTGGTGTCCCCGTCATCTCAGTCGACTCCCGCCAATGCTACAAGCACATCAATATTGGTACTGCAAAACCAACCTCCGAAGAGCTCAACAGGGTGAAGCACTATAATATTTCGCTGCTGAACCTGGACGAAGATGACAGTGCCATTCAATTTCAGAAGAGAGCTGAGCAATGGGAAGAGGAAATACTGGCCAACCACGAGCATGTGCTCTATGTCGGCGGCAGTACCCTGTACCTGCAGAGCCTGATCCAGCCTTTCGATGAAATTCCTGATTCCGATCCTGCAAACATTCAGAAACTGGAACAGCGAATTGAGCGGGAGGGATTAGAATCCGTGTATGAGATTCTTAAACAAGCAGATCCCGCCTATGTACAAAAGATAGATGGAATGAACCGACAACGTATCATCCGGGCGTTGGATGTGTGGATGCAGACCGGAAGACCATTTAGCGACTTCCATCAGAATAAAGCCATAGAACCGGATAACAACACACTCGTTTTTGGCTTACAGTATCCCCGACAGGCAATCTACGATCGCATAAACCGGCGGACAGATCAAATGATTGAAGCTGGATTGGTTGAGGAGGTGAAGTCTCTTTTGGATCAGGGTTATTCCAAAAACCTTCAGGCGTTGAACACCGTTGGCTACAAAGAAATATTTGAATATCTGAATGGGGATTGGAAACTGGATAAGGCCATTGAGAAGGTCAAAACACACACGCGGCGCTACGCAAAACGTCAACTCACCTGGTTTCGTCGTTGGGAGTTCATTAAGTGGCTCTCAGCAAATGATCAAAAACCAGAAAAGCTCAAAGAAACAGTGCTGCAGGAGTTAAATCGTTTATCGTGAACAAATCTCTTGAAAATATCCACTGATGATAGTTAGCAGCTAAGCTGCAGAAAGGTTAACTTTGGACATCATTTAACCAAGCCAGAATATGTACAAAGCAAAAGTAAATGTAACCCTGCGACCCTCTATCCTCGATCCAAAGGGGAAAGCGACCCACCATGCCTTGCAAAATTTAGGTTTAGATGAGGTGGAACAAGTCCGTATAGGAAAATTTATTGAATTAGATGTGAACGCCAATGATGAAGAATCGGCCCGGGCTGTAGTAGAAGCTGCCTGCTCAAAATTATTGGCCAATGAAGTAATGGAAGATTTCGAGATCGAATTAGAATAACAGTGCTTCCTGATACCAGACATATTATATCTTCAGCCACACCCGGCTCGGAACCCGATACTATTGAAGTTACCGAGACTCATGAAAAAGAAGAAACCGAAGAATCGGTCAACTCTCCCTGGCGTCTGATATTATACGATGACGACATCCATACCTTTGATGAAGTCATTGAGCAGCTTATGAAGGCTACCGGATGTAGTCTTTCAGAAGCAAAAGACCTCACATGGCAGGTCCACAATAAAGGTAAAGCCATTGTTCATGAAGGCGAATTTGAAGAATGCCTTAAAATTGATGGCGTATTAAAAGAAATTCAACTTGTTACTGAAATAAAAGGATAATGATGCCCACATTTGGAGTAATTGTATTTCCAGGATCCAACTGCGATCATGATGCATACCATGCTATGAAACATGTAATGAATGCCGAGGTCAGGTTTTTATGGCATAAAGACACTGACCTTTCCGGTATTGATTTTCTCATTGTTCCCGGTGGGTTTTCGTATGGTGATTATTTGCGTTCTGGTGCCATCGCCCGTTTCTCACCTATTATGCAGGAAGTGATTAAGTATGCCGAAAAAGGAGGACCGGTCATGGGAATTTGTAATGGATTCCAGATACTGCTTGAATCCGGACTGCTTCCCGGTTCCATGATGCACAACCAAAAACTTCGGTTTGTGTGCAAAAATGTATACCTCCGCTGCGAGAGTACCGACTCCCTCTTTACAAACTCCCTTGATAAGGGACAGGTTTTCGATATCCCCGTATCCCACGGCGAAGGCAATTACTTTATTGAGGACGACGGACTTAAATCACTGCATGACAACGATCAGGTCTTATTTCGCTATTGCAATGAAGATGGCGAGCTGACTGAAGAAGCCAATTTTAACGGCTCTGTAGATCACATCGCAGGCATCTGCAACACGGGAAGAAACGTACTGGGCATGATGCCTCATCCCGAAAGAGCCATGGAAGGCATTCTGGGATCCGAAGATGGGAAACCTATTTTTGAATCTATTCTCAATGCCTTGTCTGTTGCATAAGAATTGATTACTTACCTCCATGAGCCATGATTCCGACCAACAACTGATCTTACATAGCAAAGGGCTGGTAAAGCGCTATGGCAAGAGAACCGTTGTTCAGGACGTCTCCATTAAAGTAAGACAGGGCGAAATTGTAGGACTGCTCGGGCCCAACGGAGCCGGAAAAACCACAACTTTTTATATGATGGTAGGGTTGGTAACTCCCAATGCCGGACGCATATATCTTAATGAAGAGGACTTAACCGGCAAGCCCATGTACAAACGTGCACGCCTGGGCTTGGGTTATCTTGCCCAGGAAGCCAGCGTATTTCGCAACCTGACTGTACGTGAAAACCTTGAATCCGTACTTCAGTTTCTTTCCCTGCCAAACAAAGAAATCAAAAAACGAGTAGACAAGGTTATTGATGAGTTCGGCCTTCAGACAGTAGAAGACAGTAAAGGATACAGCCTATCCGGAGGTGAACGAAGGCGAACAGAAATAGCCCGTGCCTTGGTTACCAACCCCAAATTTATTTTATTGGATGAACCTTTTGCCGGAGTAGATCCTATTGCTGTAGAAGACATACAGGAAATTGTATCTAACCTCAGGCATCAGAATATTGGGATTTTGATAACCGATCATAATGTTCATGAAACACTGGCTATCACTGACAGAGCCTACCTGATGTTCGAAGGAGAGATCCTGATGGAGGGGTCTGCCGACAAACTTGCGGAAGATAAGAATGCCCGACGGCTCTACCTCGGCAAACAATTTAAATTAGACCGATATATTAAATCTAACGATTAACTACCTATGGAAATTCAAGAAATAACTGTTCAGGAACTAAAAGAGAAAAAAGAAAATAATGAAGATTTTTTTCTGCTTGATGTTCGCGAAGACGTAGAATACCTCGTATCCAACCTCGACGGACACCATATCCCTCTTGGGCAATTGAAGAATCGCATCGGTGAAATTGAAGAGCATAAGGGCGATGATGTATACGTAATGTGCCGAAGTGGCAACAGAAGCTCTAAAGCAGCTTCTATTTTGAGCAACAATGGCTTTGAAAATGTTTACAACCTTAAAGGTGGAATGAAAGCCTGGGCAAAGGAGATTGATCCTTCTACACCGGTAGCATAGTGCTTACCGAGTTTTGAATGCACCATACTCCATATCGACTTCTGTTTTCTTAACGGCTATACTCATTCTGCTCTGTGGAATGAATGCCAACGCACAGGAACGTTTCGAGTATGACTACATACTGACAGATGCCCGCATTTATGATGGCTCCGGCAACCCCTGGTACAAGGCCGATGTTGGTATTACCGATGGCGTTATACAACATATAGGAAAGCTGGATGCAGAAACTGGAAAAGAAGTTATAGCATTAAATGGGCTATATCTGTCTCCTGGTTTTATCGACATCCACTCTCATTCCTATGGCCCGCTTGCCATCAACGATGGCCTGGCATCTGAAGATCAAAGACGAAGGGAAGCACCTAACTTGGTTTCCCAAGGCATAACAACTGTTTTTGCCAATCAGGACGGGCGTTCTCCCGATCAACCCATCAAAGAGCAGCTCAACAATTTATCCGCCAAAGGTATTGGGGTAAATGCCGGCTTGATGATTGGACACAATTACGTACGGGCAAAAGCCCTGGGAGATGATTACCAACGCCTGTCTACCGCTGCAGAGATCCAACAAATGCAAGAGCGGGTAACCCAGGCTATGCAGGAAGGAGCTTTTGGCCTCTCGTCCGGGCTTGAATACGTTCCTGGCCGATGGAGTAACACCAACGAAGTAGTTGCTCTTGTACAAATGATTGCACCATATGGCGGGGTATATATAGCACACCAGCGCAGCGAAGCAAAAACTCCCATGCTTTGGCTTCCAAGTGATAATACTGAACTACCTCCTCCTACCCTGCTGGATGCCATAGAAGAAACCATAGAAATTGGCGAGCGAACCGGAGCTACCGTTGTCGCCTCTCATTTAAAGTCGCGCGGAGCCAATTATTGGGGAGGCAGTAAAGCGGCTATATCACTTATTCAGCAAGCCCGAGACCGGGGAGTATCCATCTATGCCGATCAATACCCCTACAACACCAGCGGAAGTGACGGCAACACCCGTCTTATTCCCTACTGGGCACTGAATGCCGAAGAACTGGGATTAGAAAGTGAAGGTCCTGACGACTACACCCAACCGTTGATATTTGTACTTCAGGATTCCGCTCTCCGTAAACAGCTGTATACCGACATTAAACACAGCCTTGCTTATCGAGGTGGTGGAGAACGCATCATTGTGTTTGAGTACCCCGACTCAACTTATATAGGAAAAAGTATAGCCCACTTAGCGGACCAGCATGGAATCACTATACCAGAAATGGTTGTTAAATTTCAGATGGAAGGATTTAAAAACAGGGCAGGAGGAGCCCGGCTCAGGAGTTTTTCCATGCATGAAGATGATCTGAATGCCATAGCCAAAACAGACTGGACAGCCACTTCTACGGATGGTATGATTACACTTCCTGAAGATGGACCCAACATTCACGCTCGGTATTACGGCACTTTTCCCCGTAAGATTTATAAATATGCAATTACAAATCAAACGATATCCATAGCTCATGCTATTCGCTCTTCCACCAGTCTTCCGGCTCAGATTATGGGACTTAAGAAAAGGGGATTAGTACAGGAGGGATATTATGCTGATCTGGTCGTTTTTGATAAAGACCAGATACGTGACCGTTCTACTTTTTTTGAACCTCACCAACATTCCTCAGGCATTCATTTTGTATTTGTGAATGGGGTTCCTGTGATGAAGAATCAAGAACACACACATGCCTTGGCTGGTAAAGTACTCAAGGCCAACACATCTGAATAAATACCTGTGCCCAAGATGAATTGGGTATGAGAGAAAGTTGCTTTTCAGGCTTGCTGGTTTTCTTAAACCAAGGCCGCAATCTGATTTAACAGTTCCTGGTTACTGTCGGTGTTTTTGAGCACCTTTAACAGGCCGAGCATCGATTCTTTGGGGGATTTTTTTAGGAGATAGCGTCTCACCATGTTGCGTTCTTCCAGGGAATCCGTAATAAACTTGTGTTCATTCCTGGTTCCTGAAGCACCGATATTAATAGCCGGATAGATACGATCGTTCGCCAGTTCGCGATCTAATACAAGCTCCATATTTCCAGTTCCTTTGAACTCTTCAAAGATCAAATCATCCATCCTGGAATTGGTTTCGATAAGGCAGGTGGCTATGATCGTAAGAGAGCCGCCTCCTTCAATTTTGCGTGCAGATCCAAAAATCTTCTTTGGTATTTCCAGTGCCCGTATGTCCAGCCCTCCGGAAAGGGTACGCCCGCTACTCGTCTGTACGGCGTTGTAGGCTCGGCCAAGACGTGTTAGTGAGTCGATAAGCAGCACGGAGTCTTCACCCATCTCCGCCTTACGTTTAGCGTATCCAAGCGCCATTTCGGTAATTCGAATATGGCTTTGTGTTTTATTGTCGTTCGACGAAGCAAAGACTTCAGCAGAGGTGGAGCGGATGAAATCCGTCACTTCTTCAGGGCGTTCATCCACCAGCAGCACACTCACATGTATATCGGGATGATGTAGTTTAAGGCTCTTTGCAATTTGTTTTAACAGAACTGTTTTCCCGGTTCTTGGGGGAGCTACTATTAACGAACGTTGTCCTTTCCCTATGGGTGCTACAAGATCAATCACCCGCATTTCTACATTCTCGGCTTCATCCCCAAGCTTGATCCAGTCTACCGGCATAATGGGAATTTGTCGCTCAAAACGACTCGATTTTTTCCAGGCATCAACAGGACGACCGTTAATCACATCTACCGAATGCACATGCTTATGGCCTTTGTTATCCTCTTCGAATTCTCCTTCCAACACCAATCCCGGGCGCAAATCAAGTTCTTTCACCTCATCCGGTTTTAGGAATGGATCTTTCGGGTTGTATGAGAATTCATAATCCAGTTTTCGGATAAACCCCCAGCCTTTGGAATTAATTTCGAGTACCCCGGCATATCTACCTGCGACCCCTTGATTTTTTTTCCAGTAGAATTTTGGGATAAAGACATTGCCGCCTTTATTTCGTTTTTTGTTCTTATTCCGGTTTTTGTACTTCTTTCGATTACGTGCCATTAATAAATCTTGTGTTGTCTTAAAACAAGTGCTTAAGAGCTTATTTAGAAAATTCGTGTGTTTTTACAGGAAGGCGAGAAAAATGGGTGCGGATATTATTTCCGCACCACTTTAATTCAATAGATAAGAAAAGATACAAATGTTTTCCCTGATAGCAAACTAACGTGCTGTAGTTGTCTCGTTAATCCAGCTATAGCAAGGCATCAGTGATCCATCAATTTTCACTTTTTCACCTTTTTCAAGATTGAGTGTTAAAAATCTATCATCTGTAGTTGGTGTTACAGGTTCATATGCAGAGAGCTTGCTGTTTGCTGCATTAGATACGGAAGAATCAATTCGTTTGGCTTTATTCAGGTAATCTACTACCAACCAGTATACGGTTCTGTCTTCAGCTTCCAATTTGCGATCCTCTGAGCAGTTTGTAACTGCACGCGCATATATATCGGCCAGTTTGATGTAAGCTCTTCCATTATTAGAATCCAGATTCAGCACTTCCCGGATATAGTTTCGGGCTGTTTGCAGATTATCCTGGTTAAAAGTGTTATTAGCCAGTTTCATATTAAGTTCAATCCGCTGATCGTCGGTTGTAGCTTTTGCCAGGGCCTGTTTCAAGTAATCTATAGCAGCCGCATAATTGGCATTGCCGCTTTCAATTTCAGCTAATTCTACAGCTGATTCATAAGTTGGGTTAATTTCATGAATTTTTTTTCTAACCTTCGCTAATTCTTCCCTGTTATCCAGCTGTGCATGTGCATCTGCAATAGCATTTAATGCTTCAAGGTCATTGGGTTCATTTTCCAACACTTCCAGGTAATACTCCAATCGCTCTGTGGGAGAACCCAGCAACTCTTTCTGTTGTTCATTCAAAAAATCAAGGTTTTTCCCACTTGCATGGGGCATCAATAAATCAATTAGTTCCTGGGCTCTTTCTTTTTCACCCTTACTTACAAGGTAGTCGAGCGTTATGTTCATATAGTATCCTTCACCAAGGCTGATGGCTTTCTCAGGATCCAATTTAATCGCTTCTTGGTATGACTGGTAAGCTTTGCCCAAGCCATCTTCTATATAGTCATAATTAGTTTGGTAAAAACGCCCCTTCTTAAGAATAAGATCGAAACGCTCCCCTTTATCCTCCCCAAAAAGATCCAGGCTTATATCATAAATGGCAAGTGCTGAGTCTAAATATGCGGAACGAATGGCAGGATCTTCTTTAGTTTTGCCAATACTCTCGTAAGTATCAATTAACTTATTGAACCGACTCTGCAGGTTAAAACTTGATCGTCCTTCCAGCGTCATTGGCTTGGCACACACCAGCCAGCGCCCAAATCTTAGTGCAAATTCGTAATCTCCGTTCTTATAGTTAGAATCAAATAATGAAACAGCAGCAAGAGGATCCATTCCGTCAGGCGGTGTTTCATTACAATCGGTTTGTGCTTTTGCTTGCGTTAAACTTGAGCTTGCTACTAATAAGAACCCTAAAAATACTATTAGTTTTTTCATTGATTTTCTGTTTGTTGCTACAGTTACATAAGTAAACCGGGGCGACAATCTAAATATTATACTAATACAATGTCTATTTATCTGAGTCTTCTTTTGAAGAACATCAGCTCTGCTAAATTAACAGAGAAGTTAATGGCCCAGATTTCTTCTTTCACTAAATTATTGGTAGTTGTACCTCTAAATCCGTACCGAAAACTAATGTCAACGGTAGATTGTGACCTCTGAGGAGAAATTATCCCTATTCCCGCTGAAAGCCACAGTGTTTGTATATCTTGATCACTGAGGGTAAGATGCCCGGTATCATAAGTTAAACCGGCACTATACCTGAATTGAGAGAGAAACCGGTCGGATCCCAAACGGTATGCATGATATTGACCTCCTAATCCCAGTTGGTATCTATCACTCATTACCTGTTCAGTAGCAGAATTGAGTTCGTATTCAAACTCACTCCACTTTTGCATTTGTCCCTCTAATGATACATTGACCAAGTTACTTGGATAATAAGTTAATCCCGTATTTATTTCTAATGGTAAATTTAAATTTCCAACCTGGGTATCTCCTATCTGAACTTCCTGCGGTTCACCGTTAATAAACCGGTCTGTTTTAGTGCTTTCTTCCACTTCAAAATTGACAGGTAAGGTTAAAGAAGCACCAATACTGAGCCGGTCTCTATTGCGAAAAAAGTTGTTTTGTGACAACAGTACCCCAAAACGATGTCCAATTCCTGTGCCCCGTACTTCATTTCGGGTGTTTGCTGAACTAAACTCTGACTGACCCAGATAAATCTCTTCTGCCTTGATCTTTGTCATAAATACAAAAGAGGGTGCATATCCAACTGAAATGTTCTCATTTATTTTCCACCCCAATCCAAACTCCAACTTATTAATCCCGCCTACGCCCTGGTTATCGGAAGTATATGTTAGTGTATCGGAAGGGCCGGGGTATATTGTTTGTTCCTCTAATATTCGGTAATTAGATCGAGTCACCGGGTACAGGGATGCAGACAATCCAAGTTTTTCTCTGGATATGGGCAGTGTTAATTGTAAAAAAGAAGCCTCCAACGTTCCATTCTTGCTTTTGGTTTGTAGATCGGTTGCTGAATAACTGTTAACATCAAAACCAGATGTTGCCGTTGTAAACGCATTCCTACCCCATATAGCTGGATTTTGCAATGTGCTTACCTGCGAGTTATCAAGAGATACACCTAAAATACCCATTCCTCTTTCCTGACCTACACTCAGGTTCACCGGGTAACCTGCTCCATAAAATGAGTAAAACGACCCATTCTTCATTTCGCTTGCATTACCATCCTGCGCCTGGGCCGAAATAGTAACTAAAACTGCTACCAATGATAGAATAAAAATTCTTGTTAATCTCACTGTCCTTCCTCCTCACTTAATGAGGTAATAATTAATTTTGGCTTTAGCCCTTCTTCAGCGTCTTTATTATATAAGAGGGCAGATAGCAATAGTCCCGTCTCTGACCCCGTACTTATGTAGATGTATTCCGAATCAAGAGATCCAAAGATGTAGTTATTAACAAGAGAAGTAATGTTAAACCTGAATTTATTTTCTGTGGTATCTCTTATAGCTGTCACATCATCTCTCCCGGATAATTCAGAAAACTGAAGTTCATACAACAGATCCAGCCCGGAACCGGCATCCATCCTAAGCCCGCCTAAGTAGGGGCGCACTTCAGATATCCCTATACTTTGATCTAAAGCTTCGGAGGCTTCCTGCAGTTCTAATACAACCCGGGTATAGGGTTTATTCTTTAGCTCTTTCAGATTAAGAGAAGCCGTATCAATTCGGATTACATTCTCCAACGTATTGTGTATAGCTAATGTGTTTTCCGGTAAACTTACTTCGGAACGGTTTACCGTATACCCCCAATCACGTGCGGCTATGGTTACAGTGTCTTCGGTATTATGCAGCATAAAATTGACTGGCATATTAGCAAATTTCACTTTGGAAGAGGCACTGTCTGGAATAAGAGCCAGGCCATGAAAATTGTTGTTATAGAGGGAATCCAGATTCTCAGTGCTGTCGTTATTGAAATATACCGCATATTTTTCTTTCCAGCTATCTGCCAAATCAATTTCTATGGTATCTTCATTGGCAAGGGTGAAAGCTCCAATGGGGTTTCCCTGATCGTAACTGAATTCATCACCAATCTTCCAGTCAGACCCTCTCCAGGCACTGTTTACCTCATATACTGTAAAGTTTGTTTGAGCGAGAGTGTCTCCATACACCTGAAGTGAATCGAAATTCAACACCAGTTTCATGGAATAATTCTCATCAATTACATCTTGATTAGAGGTTCGGGTTTGAAACGAGGGTTTTACCAGGCTTCGAACACTAATCTTTCCATATACAGGGTCATGATATCGACCCACCGGTAAAAGATTGGTTCCCCCTGAATATCCATTTAGCTGTATTTCGTCGATACCGGAAAAAGCCAGGGTATCGTACACTAATTCTGAATTATTGACTAATCCACCTCCAACATTTCCAGGATTTTCACAACCTGAAACTACTATAAGCAGAGCCACCAAGGGGATGCATAGAGATATGAATCCCTTCCTAATACTACTCATCTAATACGTCCTTTGAAGTTCTCTTAAAATTATTCTTCTTCGTCTTCGGTATACCCAGTGATTGTTTTGTAGTACTCTGCAAATTTGTTTGACACATCTTCGGGAGAACCTTGAATTTTTTCCGGACTGATGTTCAGTTCTTCAAAAATACCATCAAATTCATCTTTCAGATAATTCCCAGTAACTACATGATCACTATACTTTAAACCAAGTTTTAGCAGATCTACCCTTCCATCTTTGGTTAGGTTATCAATATCCATATCCTGAGGTAGCCCCAACAACTCGAGTATTCGTGATGAATCAGAATCACCCTCATTTAACGGGTGGTGCAGATTGTATACAATTTCTGTATTCTGAAAAATCTTCTCGTCCTTATACTTGGTACGTACCAGCATGGGTATTAATCCTGCAGGCCAGTCATGACAATGAATAATGTCTGGTTCCCAGCCGAGTTTCATAACTGTTTCCAGAACGCCTTTATTGTAGAAGGCCAATCTTTCGTCATTATCTTCGTAGTATTCGTCTGTATCGGGGTCCTTGAAGAGTCCTTTTCTCTTGAAATAGGTATCGTTATCCAGAAAGTATACCTGTAGTTTTGCATTTGGGATACTTGCCACTTTTATTTTCATGGTTTCCACTTTATCTCCCACTTCTACCTCTATCCCAGAAAGGCGGATCACTTCATGCAGCCTGTTCCGACGGTCATTAATGGTTCCATATTTGGGGAGTAAAATCCGAATCTCGAAGCCCTTGTCCTGCAAAGAAGCAGGCAAAAAGCGAAGAAGATCGGCGGTGTAGGTCATTCGTGCAAATGGTGAGATTTCTGCTGCAGCGTAAAGTATTTTCATAAATTTATCTTCGGTATTTACTCTTCGTTAGAGATTGAGTTGTCTTTCATTACTTTATTTAATTCTTCCTCGTCTTCCAGAGAATAAAAATCGAGCACGGTGTCACCGCGCAACCCTAAACGCAGGGTCTCCAGCGAAATTACCTCTGAAGGCTGAATATTCCCAAGATTCACATTGCTGCCAAACTTGCGAATAAACCAGACTTGCTGTTCTTTTTGAGGAGCTTCAAAAATCAGCTTTTCAAATGGAATTTGGTCGGTAATCTCTTCGATTAAACCAGACCGAACTTCTCCATTTGGACGAAAAACTCCGACTGTACCACTCTCCCGAGCCTCACAAATTACTTTTTTGGCTCCAGCCTCTAGTTCCTTTTCGATAATGCGCACCCATTTATAGGGTGGAATAATATCATTGGGGTTCTTGCTACCTACCTCTGACAATACATTAAACTCTGTACTCAGGTCTTTAATAATGGCTCTTTTTTTATCATCAGATAACCAGATGGTACCATTAGACACCTCAACATATTTAATGTCAAAACGCTTTAAGAGCTTTACATAAGCATCCAGCTGATCCCGGAGCATATATGCCTCAAAAAGAGTTCCCCCAAAGTATACAGGGATGCCAGCTTCTTTATAAACAGCCAGCTTCTCATCAAGATTCTGAGTTACGTAAGCAGTACCCCAGCCAAGTTTGATAATGTCCATATAGTCGGAACAGACTTCGCAAACATCTTCTGCCTGCCGTACACTGTATCCTTTATCAAGGACAAGAGAAAGCCCCTTTTTTCGGGGTTTGGTTGTTCTATTTGGTAAATGATTTAATGAAAACGACATAGATTATGTTGTTGGAACTAAGCTTGGAATATACAAAAACTGTCTATGATTCTGAAATCAAGCTTATTTGAAAGTTCAAGTTTACTTTTTAGTTCTGTTACTCAGTTTGATCAATTGCCTTATCCTGTTATCATCTACGGCTTCCAGCATTTCTTCGGTATATCGCCAAAGCCAATTTCCAGACGATGTCCCCGGTATATTCATCCTGCCTTTGCTACCCAGCCCCATATAATCCTGTAACGGAAATATGACCTGATCAGCCACAGACAACATACCAAGACGTATAAATTCCCAATTGATCTGTTCGCCAGACGAACGGGTATAAGTGCGAGCCCGGTGCCGTTCTTCTTCTTTGGTTGTATTGTACCACCCGATAGCCGTGTCATTGTCGTGTGTGCCGGTATAAGATACACAATTTTGAGAGTAGTTATGAGGAAGAAAACTATTGGTGGAATCTGAGTCGAAGGCGAACTGTATAATCTTCATCCCGGGGAAGTTATAATTATCGCGCAGCTCTTCTACTCCTTTTGTCACAAAGCCAAGATCTTCCGCTATAATAGGCAACTGTCCGCATTCCTTTAGTATGGTATCAAAAAGTTTTTCGCCCGGACCTTTAACCCAACGTCCGTTTTCTGCGGTTTTTTCATCGGCTTTCACCTCCCAATAGGCTTCAAAACCCCGGAAATGATCTACCCGGATAGCATCACAAGTTTTAAACATATGTTTGAACCGGCTGATCCACCATGAAAAATTATCCTCTTCCAGCTTGCCCCATTTATATTGTGGGTTTCCCCAAAGCTGGCCGGTTTTACTGAAATAATCGGGAGGTACACCGGCAACAAGTACCCGGTTTCCTTCTTCATCTACTTCAAAGTATCCGGGATTGGCCCATACATCAGCACTGTTATGATCTACAAAAATCGGGATATCCCCAATTATGCGAACTCCCCGCTCATTGGCATATTGTTTTAAGTCCATCCATTGGTTGTAAAACTCAAACTGCAGCCAATACTGGTAATCTATCTCTTTGCTGAACTTTTTACGATAACTTTTTAGCGCTTTGGGCTTGCGGGTAGCTATACCATTATCCCATTTATTCCATGGCTTCTTCCCAAAATGCAACAGGCAAGCCATAAACAACACATAATCATCCAGCCAAAACTGATGTTCTTTCTTAAATACTTCAAATGCTGTTTTTTCTTCCCCCTTCAAGTTGGTATAAAATCGCCGTGACGCCTTCTTAAATAAACGATCCTTGTGTTCAAAAGCATGGTTGTAGGCGGTTTGTGTAGATGAGGGTATCTCAGCAGATTGCAGCTCATTTTTGGTAAGCAGTCCCTTTTCTGCCAGTATATCGGGACTGACCAGGTATACATTTCCCGCAAATGCCGAATAACTTGCATATGGAGAGTTCCCATACCCTGTGGGGGTAAGCGGGAGTACTTGCCATATCGTTTGTTGGGTATCCACCAAAAAATCAATAAAACTGCGGGCTTCAAATCCAAAATCCCCAATCCCGTATTTACCAGGAAATGATGTTGGGTGAACCAATGCGCCACACGAGCGTGGAAATCTCATGAATTACTAATGTCTTTTAGTTTTAAAATTACTCCCGCCAGAGGGGGTATGGTCAGTTTTATATAGGCCTTTTGTCCATGCCATTCCCCCCATTCCGCCTCAACAACTTCGCTGCCGGCATTACTTCCTCCGTAATATTCCGAATCACTATTCAGTATAACATTGTATGTACCTTTATGGGGTACCCCAATCTTGTAATCGTAATGTACTGTAGGAGTAAAGTTCAATATAATCACCAGAAAATCTTCCGGGTCTTTTGCTCTCCTAATAAAAGAAATGATACTGTTATCTGCATCACTTATATCAATCCATTCAAAACCGGCCCCGTCGAAGTCTACTTCATGCAGTGCTTTTTCCTGCCTGTCGAGTTTATTTAAATCAGTAACCAGCTGCTTAATTCCTTTATGCGTTCCCCAATCGAGTAAATGCCAATCCAGCGAACGGTCTTCACTCCATTCGCCCCACTGCCCGAATTCACCTCCCATAAAAAGAAGGTTCTTGCCGGGGTGTGTATACATATAAGTATAGATCAACCGCAGATTTGCAAACTTCTGCCAATCGTCTCCGGGCATTTTTGACAACATAGATTGCTTCATATGCACCACTTCATCGTGCGAATACGGCAAGATAAACCGCTCGGTAAATGCATAGACCAGAGAGAAGGTAAGTTGATCCTGGTGATACTTTCGGTGTACGGGGTCTTTTTCAATATAGGTCAGCGAATCGTTCATCCATCCCATATTCCATTTGTAATCAAATCCAAGCCCTCCGGTTTCCGTAGGCCGGGAAACACCCCCCCATGAAGTTGATTCTTCGGCAAAAGTAACTACACCCGGATAATTCTCATGTACAGCATCATTAAACCGCCTTAAAAAATCAATGGCTTCCAGGTTCTCGCGTCCGCCATACTCATTGGGCACCCATTCGCCTTCCTCTTTAGAATAATCCAGGTATAGCATAGAGGCCACAGCATCAACCCTGAAACCATCCACATGATATTTTTCGCACCAGTACATTGCATTCGATATCAGGAAATTGATTACCTCGGTTCTTCCGTAGTTGAATATGCAGGTACCCCAATCTTTGTGCTCTCCCTTGCGGGGATCATCATGCTCATACAAACCAGTTCCATCAAATTGGCGAAGGCCATGGTCATCTTTGGCAAAATGCGCCGGAACCCAATCCAATATCACCCCTATACCGGCCTGGTGCATCTGATCTATGAAGTACATAAAATCTTCGGGGGTCCCAAAGCGGCTGGTGGGAGCATAATAACCGGTAAGCTGGTAACCCCAGGAAGGATCATAGGGGTGTTCGGCCACCGGCAACAATTCAATATGGGTAAAACCTGTTTCCTTGACATAAGGGATTAACTCATCAGCCAGTTCTCTATAATTCAGAAAACCCGGTTCTTCCCCCGCTTTCCTTTTCCATGAACCCAGGTGCACTTCATAAATTGAAATAGGTTGATCTGAAGCTTGCTGTTTATCCCGCTTGTTAAGCCATTCATCATCGCCCCATGTGTAACCTTCAATATCACAAACAACAGATGCTGTACCCGGTCGTACCTCGGCATAAAAAGCATAAGGATCTGATTTTTTCAAGGGGGCTTCCCGTGCGGATGTTTTAATCTCAAATTTATATAAGTCACCAAGCTGAGCCTCAGGTATAAAAATATCCCAAACCCCCTGATCATGAAGCTTACGCATGGAGTGTACCCGGCCGTCCCATTCATTAAATGAGCCAATCACACTTATCCGATCGGCGTTGGGTGCTGTTACTACAAAATGCATTCCCTTAACCCCTTTCACTGTTTTGGGATGAACCCCCATAAATTCATATGCCTGGGTGTGGTTTCCTTCTCCCCATATCTGCAGATCAAAATCGCTGATCAGCGAGTCATAGGCATAGGGATCTTTCAATAGCTGTACTTCTCCTTCGTGGCTTTCAGCTTCAAGTGTATAGTCGAAGAAATTCTTTCGGCGGGAAAACACATGCTCAAACAACCCTGCTTCCGAAAGCCGTTGAAGGGAGTACTTCTTCTTAGCCGCCACAACCTTCACCGTTTTAGCCTCAGGCCTGAATACTCTTATTACTAGTTTTTCTTTACCTTTAATCCTTATTTTTTGCAGCCCTAATACTGCAAAAGGATTATTACATGTACCATCCGAAAGGGAAGCAATTATTTCTTTTGTGAGCGTTGACGCCATTTCCATTTTTGGAGTTGAAAAGGGCGAATAAGATACTAAATCTTTAACAAAACTTGGCAGCTATTTAAAATGCTTCCCACCAGCTTATTATATACCTTGGATATATGAAGAATACCGGATTTATAGCACGGCGATATCTATTTTCCAGAAAGCACATATCGCTTATTTCCACCCTTACTTTTATCAGCATTACCGGCATCACCATTGGCACAGCTTTACTGATTGTGATTTTGTCTGTCTTTAACGGTTTTTTTGATGTCATTAAGGGATTTCTTCTCTCCTACGATCCCGACATACGTATTGAGTCGGCTGAGGGAAACATATTCTCTATGTCTCCTGATCAAATGGAGCAGATCAAAACTCTTCCGGAAGTACAGGTTCTCTCACCTTATGTAGAAGGGAAGGCTTTGTTTGCCATCAAGGGGGCTAATAATGAAGTGGTAGAAGTAAAAGGGATAAACCGCGAACTTTTCTTTCAGTTGGTGGATATTGAGGACAGTATCACAGAAGGAGTCTTCGATGTTAGTGTCCGAAACAGAAAGCCGGGGATTATTGTGCATCAGAATTTATTAGCCCGGCAGCGGCTGTCTCTGGGAGATGAAGTAGTTTTGTTGAGCGCCGCCGGGATGAAGAACGCCCTCACCCAGATTACCGTACCCCGAACTTATCGTTTTGAACTGCGGGGCTCTTATTTTCTACAACAAATATCCGGGGGACCTAAGGTATTTGTAGATATAGAAGCAGCCCGCCGACTCTTTAAAAGCCGGAATGGACTTACCGGTATCGACCTCAAGCTCACTGATAATGATAAAGCGGTACAGGTGAAGAGCGAACTCTCGGCTATATTGGGAGAAGGTTATACCATCTCCACCTGGTACGATCTCCAGAAACCCCTGTATGATGTCATGTATCTTGAGAAATGGGTGGCCTATGCCATATTGATGCTTATTGTGATTGTTGCTGTACTCAATATTGTCGGTTCTCTTACGATGATTGTGATCCAGAAGAAAAGAGATATTGGTATTTTGATTTCGATGGGATACAGCAAAAAAGACATCAAAATGATCTTCCGCAAACAAGGGCTGTATATAGGCTTGATAGGCTGCGGTTTGGGAGGTACACTGGGCTTTTTGCTGAGCTGGCTTCAACAGGTATACGGCCTGGTAAAACTATCGTCTGCTTTTCTGATTGATGCCTATCCTGTGTTAATCCAGCCGCTGGATGTAGCGATCATCCTGACCGGGAGCCTGATTTTATGCGTATTGGCCAGCTGGTATCCCGCCCATCACGCTTCCATGGTACAACCTGCAGATGCTGTCCGATACGAGTAGGGAAAAAGAGAATCCAGCTGTAAACTGTACACTCTGAAACACCAAGCTGAGGTAAAAAAAACCGCATAGAAAAGATCTCAAAAAAAGAAGTAAGATCTCCCCAGGAAACTGCATCTACTACGGTAAAGAATGAATGGACCATACATAATGGCTCACTGTTCATCGCTAAAGTTACATTCACTCTATATATGAAATGAATTCCCTGTTTAATAACCGAGCAATAAAACCGCTTGAAGAATACATGGTGGTATGGCTTAAGGGTGGAACCGGCATCTATGAAGTTGACTTCCAAACGTATACTTTTGAGCATGAGCAGGCATTATTCCTTTCGCCCAATCAATATTTCCGGGTACTTCATGGCGAACTTGATGTCTTTACCATCTCGCTATCCTCTTTGTTAAACACCCCCGACTCTACCCCTCACGACCAACAAGCGCGTGTGCTTTTTGACCATGTTATTGAAGTGGGCTCCGTTAAAATTACCCCTTACGCTTCCGATGTATTCAACCAACTGAAGTCCAACAAAGCTGACTCTCGGAAAAATCCGTCAACCGACCTGATTAAACGGTCTGTTGAGCTGTGGCTGGCCCAACAGCCTTTTGGTAAAATATCACCAGATGAACTTGACGTGGTTTTTGATTTGAAGGGACTTATTGACCGTTACTTCAAAAAGCAACCGGACACGAATTTTTATGCTGATAATCTTAAGATTAAACAAAGGGAGTTGTACAAGATTACAAAAACCGGACTCGACCGCACACTTCCACAACTCCAGGCTCAACGTGTTCTTTTAGAAGCAGAACGGAACCTTTTCTTTACCACCAAAAGCAGTAAAGAAATCACCTATGACCTTGGATTTAATGATCCCGCTTATTTCAACAGGTTTTTTAAGCAAAACACGGGATTAACCACTATGGAGTTCCGGCAAAGATACCATGAGTTCAAAGACCAAATTTTTGTTAATGACCTGCTTGAGCTCATCGAAATGAACTACAAAGACCACAGAAGCGTCTCATTTTATGCTTCCAAACTTCACCTCTCTCCTAAATCCCTCTCCGCTAAGGTCAAAAAAAGTATAGATAAGAACGTCAGTGATTTAATCAGTTCCAAAGTTGTAGCAGAAGCTCACAAACGCCTGCTTGATCCTGACATAAAAATATCTTCGATTGCCTACGAACTTGGCTTTGATACCCCCTCACAATTCAGTCACTTCTTTAAAAGAAATAAAAGCGTTTACCCTTCCAAATACAGGTCTGCTCACCTTCAAGCAGCGCATTAAGGCCGGCCGCTGCAAAATTGTACAATAATCGGGGAAATGCCAACATGTACATCCATTGGGGTGATTTATAATTTTCTCTCGTCTTAACAAGAACTATAAAACACCTGATTATGGATTTATATACCCGAGTGTTGGAGCTGGATCGATTGACCTCTTCCGGTCGCTTTATGGAAGCACTGGAGAAATTCTATCATCCTGATGTAACAACCCGGGAAGGTAATCAGGTACCTGTAATTAGCAGGGAAGCTCATCAGGTAAAGCTTATCAGCTTTTTCTCAAACATCGAGCGTGTAAACAGGATAACCCTTCATCGTGTAGCTGTGGGTAATGACGTCACTATGTCGGAATACACTTTTGACCTCCAAAATAAAGAAGGTCACCGCATTCTATGGAATGAAGTACTCCGCCGCCGATGGAAAAATGGGCTCGTTATTGACGAACGATATTATACCGCATCCTGAATTTATCTATTAACTATAATCAAAAAGGTAAACCATGAACAAGATAAAAAAACACTTATTCGCTCATTCATTGATTGCAGTATTTACACTTGCACTTTTTGCAATGACGAATGCCGACTTAAACACATACTCAATAGACAACACTGAAAGACTGGATGATATGGAAATAGCTCATATCGCATATACGGCCGGCAATATCGACATCCGATACGCCCATCTTGCATTAGCGATATCCGAGAATCCGGAAGTACGCAATTTTGCTCAAACTATGATTCGTGATCATAATAAAGTAAATGAACTGGCTTTGGGATTGCTTGACGAACTGGGTGCTACCCCAAAAAATAACTCCACCAGCCGAAAGCTCATGAAAGATGCCGCTGCAATGCGTGAAGAATTGATGAGCCTGAAAGGATCTGCTTTTGATAAGCGTTATGCTGAAAATGAACTGGCTTACCACCAGTTTGTTAACAAAACCGTAGAAAATTCTTTCATCCCTTCAGTTCAAAACAAACAATTCAAAAATCTGTTAGGTCAGGCTCTTGATATCTTTAAGGTGCACGAACGACATGCAGAAAAAATGAACAGAAAACTCATGAGCATGAACTGATGACATTAGCAAGAAAAAAGATTGTAATCATTTACATGACAATCATTTTTGGCGTCATCTTCTCATATATAGCTGTAGACTCCATAGGCCCTTCCGTTGATAGCGGGGGCCTCTCTTTTCAAGCTGAGAGACATGTAATTGAAATTGAAAACCTCTCTTTTAAAGACTCTGTGCTTACCGTACAGGAAGGAGATACCATTGTTTGGGTTAACAAGGACTTTGTACCCCATACCGCAACGGCCGATGATGACTCCTGGGATTCCGAGTCTCTCAACGAAAATAAAAGTTGGTATTTAATTGCTGAGAAAGGGAAAACCGATTCATATTATTGCCGTTTTCATCCAAATATGGTCGCAAAATTTACGGTAACCGACTAGTTTCCCCTAAAAGAGAGAACCATAAAAGACAGGTTTTAAGAGCCCCCCTCTTATTGCCTGTCTTTTTTTGGTTACACAAACTCCCCTTGCGCTCAGTCCTTCTGCCTACTCTTCGTTATACACATCCGGCAGATCATTTTCGTAGAGAATGATATCGCCGGAACTGGCATGTTCTTTAACCAGGTCATTGGCCTCGAACAGGCTGTTTACCACCTGCACATTCTGCATTTCCCCATTTGCTACCTCTATGCCCTTTAATATAGGTTGAGCCCGTTCTTCTCCAACCAGTATCACCAGGTCGAGTGAGGCCCGGGCTATGGCTTCCCCAAATTTCCGGTTTTCTTCATATTCTATATCCCCCAGTTCAATCATACCGGGAGTAATAATAATCCGGTTGCCGCTGTTAAACTGTCCCAATATCTCCACGGCATTCCTGGCTCCAACCGGATTTGAATTAAAGGCGTCATCAATAACAATCAAGTCTCCGTTTCTCTTCAGCTCAAGTCGGTGCTCTACCGGTTCAATGCGAGAAGCTGCCAACGCCATAGTCTTAAGCCTTATCCCAAAATGATGGGCTACTCCGATAGCGAGCAACAGGTTTTGCACATTATGAGCCCCCAGCAGTTTGGTCTTAAATGTTTCGCTGTTACCGTTTATTTCTACCTGAAACTGCATGCCTGAGGTATCATAACTGATCTCTGATCCCCGAATTTCACCTTCATTCAAACCCGTCATTATCCGTTCGATGTCGGGCCGGTTATTCCCCATCAGGCGAACCAGCTCATCATCTGCATTCAGCACGGCTACTCCGCCATCCAGCAGGTTATCTACCAGCGTGCCTTTTTCGGTGGCGATTACTTCTTTAGAGCCAAAAGTCTCCAGGTGAGCTACCCCAACGTTGGTGATGACCGCAATGTCTGGCTGAGCAATATCGCAGAGCTCTTGTATATTGCCTTCATAACGTGCCCCCATCTCCAGTATCAGTACCTGGTGATTTGCTTCCAGGTCGTTATTAATGACTTTACAAATTCCCATGGGAGTATTGTAGCTTCCCGGTGTAGAACACACATTAAACCGTTCTTTGAGTAAATCACGCAGCATGAATTTGGTACTGGTTTTACCATAACTACCGGTAATGGCAACTACTTTCAGCTCTGGCATAGATTCCAGCTTACGCCGGGCCTGCTTCTTAAATCCCCGCTGTATATACCGCTCTACCGGTCGGGTTAGAAAACTGGCAACAAACAGCAGGAAAGGAACCAATATAGTTCCAAACGCCCATCCAAAAGTTAACAACAACAGATCGAAAGAGAGCAAACCAGCATAATAGTTCGGAAGCGGAATCTGGTAATATGGAATCATCCCCGAAAACGAAAGCCAGCTAAAAAACCCCGGAAACAAAGCTACACCCAAAACAAAAGGAATGGTCAACCGAATAACCCGGGGCGTAAATACCAGCGGTTTCTTTACCTTATCTGCTTTATAGACTTTAATGGAACCAAACCAGTAAGAACTTAAAATAAAAAAGAACACACTCACCGAAGTAATGGTCAGGTGCTCATATACCCACTCATCAAACCAAAGCATAAGAAAAATCAACACATTAAGAGTTGCCAGGCTGGACGGAATCACCTTCGTGTCCCAGTTCTCTTTCAGCCACTGCCAATACTCATTGTGTTTGTAACCCAGCTGTTGAAACACCTGCAGAAAATACTTAAGCCGGTACCAGTTGTACCTTATAAAAATCAAGCAAAAAAGAATTGCTCCAAGATTGAGCAGTTTGTAATACCAAATCAAATTAGTGTGCTACTTTAGTTTAGGTTGATGATGTCTGTTTTTCTGAACCGTCTGTACTATGACTCCTGGTACCCGTTGTCCGAAATGTTTCCCGGATCAAGGTTAAGGAGATATTAAGTTAACAAAGGATACTCGAAATTGGCCAAGAACCCTCCTATATTCATTTCCTTCTAGAGCGCTTTGCAAAACCGGTCTTTTACCCAATGTCTGCGTTATCCGTGGTTGAAATCCTCGATATAAAGTCTATGCTGTGGTTTCAACCTCCTTTTGGCCTTGACGTTGAACAAAATCCTTGGGTTTTCAAAGCCCTCTTCTAATAAAAATGTTTCAACAAATACGTTCGAATATATGAAATTAATTATCCCAATGGCTGGTCGCGGTACCAGAGTCCGTCCTCATTCACATACTGTGCCCAAACCTTTGCTTCCGGTAGCCGGCACCATGATTGTTGAGCGCATTGTTGAAACCTTTAACCGCACGCTCGACCGCCCCATAAACGATATTGTATATATTTTGGGGCCAGATTTTGGAGAAGACATCAAACAGCCCTTGCGGGAAATGAGCAAAAGACATGGAGCCAACGCTCTTTTTAAAGTTCAGGAAACAGCCCTTGGTACCGCGCATGCTGTTGCCTGTGCCGAAGAAGAGCTGGAAGGAGAAGTCATCATTGCTTTTGCCGATACCATCTTTGACAGTGAAGAGCCCTTTGAACTGGGGGATGCCGACAGTGTAATCTGGCTAAAGAAAGTGGAAGATCCCTCCCGCTTTGGGGTAGCCGTATATGATGGGGATACCATCACCGGTTTTGTAGAAAAACCCGAAGAATTTATCTCCGATCTCGCGATTATCGGGGTGTACTATTTTAAAGACGGAGAAGCCCTGAAAGCCAAGGTTGAAGAAGTGATGACCAATGACATGAAAGGCCCCGGCGGGGAATATTTTCTGACGGCCGCACTGGATATGATGATTAAGGAAGGTAAAATATTTAAAACCGCCACCGTTGATGAATGGCTCGACTGCGGCACCCTGCCCGCCTGGCTGGAAACCACCGGCATTATCACCGAAAAGGAATATGAGGAAGGTTCAACAGATCAACATCCGTTCAAAGAAACCAAAATTATCCCGCCTGTTTATATAGGTGAGGGCGTTGAAATTGAAAACAGCATCATCGGCCCCAAAGTCAGTATTGAAGCCCATACCTCCATCAAGAATTCCACCATCCAGCATTCCATTATCAGGGATCACGCTATGCTCGAAAAAGTAGATACCAAGGGTTCTACCATAGGAGCACACACCTCCCTGAAGAATGTAAAAGGAGAGGTGCATATAGGCGATCACTCCGCCCTGGATATTGGTTAATTTGAAGGTTTACCCAGACTTTGTTTCTAATACCGTACCTCTTGGTAATCCAGATTAAAACCTTGGTTCATAATGCGGGTGTTCCATTGGAAAACAATCTGTATCTTCATCCAAAATGATCACATATATGAAAGAATTAGAGTCTTATAAACTGGGAAATGTACAGGTAACGGTTAGTGAAACGGAGAAAGAAAACAAGCTAAAGGTTGAATGTTTTGACGGTGAATACCACTCAGAATTTACTGTAAGTCCCTATGAGTTTACCAACTACCGCCGATTGATGAACCAACGCATCACCCAGGCCTATAAAGCACAGCATAAAGAAGGAGAATAAGCAATTAGGGGATGTGTTCTTTCTTGGCCAAAGAGAACAGAAGATGTTTTAGTTACTCCTGGCTTTTTTACTTATCTATTGTTCATGCTTCCATCAGTTGTTTGCTGCATATAAACAATTTGCTGCCGCAACATCCTACATAGAGATACTTCCCGATGCCACCAGGTAAACAAAAATGAAGCTCAGTACCGAACACGTTAAGCCTACCATAAAAAGGTTGTAAGCAATCCGCAGCAGTCGAAATTTTTCAGCCAGCACCACACCCAGCCCATGCAAATCTCGGGCCATGTTGTCATACAGTTTTTCGTTATCCAGCATCAGCTCTTCCATACCGCGCACATAATCTTCCCGAGGTAGTTTGTAGAAGTTTCCGAAGAACAGAATATTGGCTTTGTTATTTTGCACATCTTCGAGTGTTATCTCTTCCTTGCTCACCCTGGGGCGTGCAGCCAGTACCGCATACACCAACGAACTAAGGCAGGTAATCAATAATATAGAAGTTGGAATGAGCAGCCAGGGATTAGAGTCTATTTTAGGAGAAATAGAAGCAATGACGATAGAAATGATAATCCCATTAATGCTAATCATAATATTAGACTTATTATCTGCAATGGAACTCAGGTCAATGTGAGTACGATATGAAGTCCTGAACATATCGGAAACACCCCGCTTCCGGGAACCAAGTTTTTTGGGATCGTCGTCTGCCATGTCGTTTTATTTATGAGGCTGAAGTGTACTGGTGCCTGATGAATATAACCTTTTCAACTACTTCTTCATCACTCCGCTTAAAATAAAATTCGTAATCTGCCGATTCAACTCAACAGGATTTACTTCTTCCGTGTGATTTATATACCAATCATACAGCCAGCGGACCGATGAAAGCACCAGATGCGTAACCACATCCAGGTCAAATGCATTCAAGTCACCCGCCTCTATACCTTCCTTAATAATTTCCCTCACCTTAGATTGATATTCCGCTTTCTCATCCAGAAAGTTACTCAGCTTCGGCTCCTTCAGGTTTCTCCATTCGTTCACCAACAACCCCACTTCGTATGGCTTGTTCGTGGTTAGTTGCACATGCAGCGAGATCACCGCCTTCAGTTTTTCAGTAGGGGACAAAGCAGAGTTGCAGATCTGATTGGCTCCCTTGTGGAACTCCCCGGATATATCAAACAGATAGCGCTCCAGCAGCGACTGCTTGGAATCGATGAAATTATAAATATTGGAGACTTTGTACCCCATACGCTCGGCCAGATCACGCATAGTAGTAGCCTTAAAACCCTTCTCATGAATAAGCTGCAGGGACTCCTCTAACAATAGATCTCTTTTGGTAGGTGTATTCATACTTGATAACGCCTAAAGCTTTGTAAATGCAAATGAGTATTTTATATTATGAACAAGCGTTCACAAAA
Source organism: Balneolaceae bacterium (assembly GCA_009711805.1). Lineage (GTDB taxonomy): Bacteria > Bacteroidota > Rhodothermia > Balneolales > Balneolaceae > VEMX01. The sequence goes on from VEMX01000043.1 coordinate 34,264, forward strand.
TCAGGAACACATGCCAATATATCACAAACTCGGAAAAATTCCTCCCAAGCGGCACACCATTTTTAAAAAGCCCAACGGAGAGTTGTACTACGAACAGTTATTTGGAACCATAGGCTTCGACGGGATGTCGACTCTATCCTACCATGTACACCGGCCTACCATGGTAGAAGAAATAGGAGACCCCATTGATGTATCACCCAGGGTGGCCATCGAAAACAACATAACCTCCCGTTTGCTCAAGGGGTTTCATGTTGAACCTAAAGATGATTACCTGGAAAGCCGGGAAGCCATCCTGACCAATAGCGATGTGACCCTGCACCTGGCTGCCCCAAAGAAATCGCTCACCGATTATTATTATAAGAATACCGACGCCGACGAACTCATTTTTGTGCATAAAGGAACCGGCACCCTGCGTTCTTTCCTGGGAAATATCACGTTTGAAGAAGGAGATTACCTGTTGATCCCCCGCGGAGTCATCTACCAGATTGAATTTGACGGAGAAGAGAACCGGCATTTTATCACAGAATCACATGTGCCTATTTACACTCCCAAACGATATCGAAACTGGTTTGGGCAGCTTCTGGAACATTCGCCTTTCTGTGAACGCGATTATAAGCTTCCGGAAGAACTGGAAACCTACAATGAAAAAGGGCAGTTCCTCATGAAGATTAAAAAGCAAGGAAAGATCCACCAGTTAACCTATGCTTCGCATCCTTTTGATGTGGTAGGATGGGATGGGTACAATTATCCCTATGGATTCTCGATTCATAATTTTGAACCTATAACCGGACGTGTTCACCAGCCTCCTCCCGTTCACCAGACATTTGAGACTTCGGCATTCGTAGTGTGTTCGTTCTGTCCGCGTTTGTATGATTATCATCCCAAAGCCATACCATCTCCTTATCATCATTCTAATATAGATTCGGATGAAGTGTTGTATTATGTAGATGGTGATTTTATGAGTCGGAATCATGTAGAACAAGGCCACATCACCTTGCATCCGGCCGGTATTCCGCATGGACCTCATCCCGGAGCTTATGAACGAAGCATCGGCAAAGAGAAAACCGAAGAGCTGGCCGTGATGGTAGACACCTTTAAGCCATTGATGGTTACTGAAAACGCCCTCAACATTGATGACGGCGAGTACTATGAATCGTGGCTGGAAAAACACAAATAACCTAATCCCAAAGTCAATCTCGCGTGCAACAAAAGCTAACAAGCTGGATACCCGTACCAGAACATTCTGATTTCTCTATCTACAACCTCCCCTACGGAATCTTTTCCAAAGATTCGCACACCCCTCGTATAGGTATGGCGATCGGAGAACATATTGTAGATCTGAAAAGAGTAGCCGAAGCCGGTCTGTTTCATGACCTGCATGCAGACCTCTCTGTCTTTGATCGTACTTCGCTGAACGATTACATCAGCCTGGGCAAAGAAGTCACAACTGAGATCCGCAAACGAGTACAGCAGGAACTTTGTGACGAGCATTCTTCTCTGAAGGAAATGAGCTCCGCGATCGTACAACAATCGGAATGCAAACTGCATCTGCCGGTGAAAGTTGGAGATTACACCGATTTCTATTCCAGCATTGAGCATGCCACGAATGTAGGCAAGATGTTTCGTGATCCGGAAAATGCCCTTCTCCCAAACTGGAAGCACCTGCCGGTAGGCTATCATGGCAGAGCTTCGTCTATAGTGGTATCCGGCACCCCGGTTCAGCGCCCCAATGGGCAGTTAAAACCAGACGATGATAAGCCCCCGGTATACGGCCCCAGCCAGCGCCTCGACTTTGAGCTGGAAGTGGGCTTCATTGTCGGCAAAGAGAATCAGTTGGGTAATTCCATTCATGTACAGCAGGCAGAAGACCATATCTTTGGACTCTTGCTGTTTAATGATTGGTCGGCCCGCGACATCCAGAAGTGGGAATACCGCCCCCTGGGACCTTTCCTGGGTAAGAATTTTGCATCATCCGTCTCGCCCTGGATAGTCCCTCTCGAAGCTCTGGACCCCTTCCGGGTGCAAGGACCAGAACAAAACCCAGAGGTATTGCCTTACCTTCGAACCCAAGGCAAAAAAAATTACGATATCAACCTTGAAGTAGATCTGCAACCCCAGGGTCAGCCTGAACCTACGACCATAAGCCGCACAAATTACCGGTATATGTACTGGAATATGGTACAACAGCTTGTTCATCATACCTCGGGAGGTTGTAATGTACGCATCGGAGACATTATGGCCTCGGGTACCATCTCCGGTACTGATCCCCAATCATATGGTTCTCTCCTTGAATTGTCCTGGTCAGGATCGACCACTTTGAAGCTGAAAGGAGGACAAGAACGCACCTTCCTTGAAGACGGCGACCGGGTCACCATAAAAGGTTTTGCCCGGAAGGATGATATCAGGGTTGGTTTTGGCGAAGTAACTTCAAAAATATTACCAGCAAAAATTTAATCATGACAGACACTTTCATCACATTAGACGCAAACACCCTCAGTAATAAAGAAATTCACGGTTACCTGGTATCGGCTATAGCACCCCGGCCTATCGCCTTTGCCAGCACCATCAACCAACAAGGCAAGGTTAACCTAAGCCCCTTTAGCTATTTCAATGTGTTTTCCACTAATCCGCCTATTGTAGTGTTCTCGCCGGCGCGGAGCGGACGCACCAACGAAACCAAACACACCCTCGACAATGTACTGGAGGTGCCGGAAGTATGTATTGGTATTGTAAATCATCCCATTGTAGAAAAGATGTCGCTGGCCAGTACAGCTTATCCCAAAGGGGTTAATGAGTTTGTGAAAGCCGGTTTTACTGAACAGCCCTCCGAAGTCATTAAGCCGCCGCGTATCCGGGAATGTCCAATATCCATGGAGTGTACGGTAGATGAAGTCATTGCCCTGGGTGATCAGGGGGGAGCCGGCAACCTGGTGGTATCGCGAGTGCAGCGTATCCACATCAATAAAGAGTATCTGAACGAAGCCGGCAAGCTGGACTCCACTAAACTGGATCTGGTGGGAAGAATGGGAGAGAGCTGGTACTGCCGGGCTGATGAAGATTCCATGTTTGAAATACCCAAACCCCTCCGCACCACAGGAATGGGCGTTGATCAGCTGCCGGAATCAATCCGGAACAGCCCCACACTTACCGCCAATAATGTAGGACGCCTGGGAAATTTGGAGGAGCTCCCCTCCAAAAAAGCCGTCAACACTGCCCGGGGCATCGAGCAGGTACAGCTGATTCTTGAAAACCAAAATCATTCTACCCAGAAACAGCTGACCGAATTACAGCTGCTGGCAAAATCATACCTGGAAGCTGACGACATTGACAACGCCTTCAGCATTTTAATGATTGCAGACGAACTTTAACCCCACAATCCCATGGCAGACTACCAAACCGTTGTATGGCAACCCACTAAGGAATTCATTGAGCAGTCAAATTTAAAACAGTACCAGCAATGGTTGCTGAAGAAGAAAGGGCTGTCTTTTGAACGTTATGATGAGCTATGGGAATGGTCGGTTAACCATGTGCCCGATTTTTGGGAAAGCCTGTGGGAGTATTTTGACGTCCAGCACTCCAAACCTTACCAGTCGGTATTATCTTCAATGGATATGCCCGGCCCTGATTGGTTTAAAGGAGCCGAACTCAATTACGCGGAACACATCTTTCGGGCACAAACAGAGGAACACCCGGCCCTGGTGTTTGCTTCCGAAAAGGACCACCCAACTACTGTATCGTGGCATGAATTGCATACTAAGGTGGCAAAACTGCGGACCTACCTCAAACAACAAGGTATAGGCAAAGGCGACCGGGTAGCGGCCTATCTGCCTAATATCCCTGAAGCCATTATGGCCTTTCTGGCGGTAAACTCGCTGGGTGCTATCTGGTCGTGCTGCTCTCCCGATTTTGGAGTAAGTACCGTCATAGACCGTTTTTCTCAAATTGAACCCAGCCTGCTGATAGCAGCTAACGGCTACCAGTACGGAAGTAAAAAACTGAACCGTATCCAAGAAGCCCGGACTATATCAGAGGAGATCTCTTCTATAGAAGAAGTCATTATGATCCCTTATATGGAAGATATGCCGCTTCCCCGGCGCAGCAACTTCACCCCTTGGCAAAACATCCTGAAAACCGATGAAGAACCGCTGGAGTTTGAACAGCTTCCATTCAGTCATCCCATCTGGGTGTTGTATTCATCCGGCACCACCGGTAAACCCAAAGCTATCACACATTCACATGGCGGAGTGCTGCTGGAACACCTCAAGTACCTGCACTTACAGAATGATGTTAAAAAGGGAGAGTATTTTTTCTGGTTCACCACCACCGGCTGGATGATGTGGAATTTTCTGCAAGCCAGCATGCTGGCGGGTGGCGTACCGGTACTTTATGACGGAAGCCCGGGTTACCCCGACCTGAATACACTCTGGAAACTAAGCGAAGAAATCCCTATCCACCACTTTGGAACCAGTGCCCCGTACCTGGTGGCCTGCATGAAAGAAGAACTGAAACCGGGAACTGATTTTGATCTTTCCAAGCTGCGGTCCATAGGTTCCACCGGAGCCCCACTGCCACCTGAAGCCTTCGATTGGGTGTATGAAACGGTCAGTGACAAAGTGTGGCTGTGCTCTATGAGTGGCGGCACCGATGTGTGCACTGCTTTTGTAGGAGGCACTCCTTATGAGCCTGTGCACCGGGGAACCATACAATGCCGAGCCCTGGGTTGCGACCTTCGGGCTCTCAATGAAGACGGGGAAGAAGTGTTCGGTCAACTGGGGGAGATGGTAATAAGTAAACCCATGCCTTCGATGCCGGTCTTTTTCTGGGGAGATGATGATCACCGCCGGTATAAAGCCAGTTATTTTGAAAAATTCCGGGGGAAATGGTGTCACGGTGACTGGATTAAGGTTTTCAACAACGGCAGCCTGATTATACAGGGCCGCTCTGATGCCACCCTGAACCGTAAGGGAGTTCGCATTGGTACGGCAGAGATCTATGCCGTACTGGATAAGATCCCCGGCATCAAAGACAGCCTGATTGTAAACCTGGAACAAGCTGATGGTGATGATGTGATGCCCCTTTTTGTGATGCTGGAAGAAGGCTATAACCTGGAAGGGCTGGCTCCAACAATTAAATCGGAACTGAAGTCCCAGTGTTCCCCCCGACACGTGCCCGATCAAATAATAGCCGTACCGGATATCCCTTATACCCTCAGCGGCAAGAAGATGGAAGTCCCCATAAAGAAAGTACTGATGGGCATGGATGCGGCCAAAAGCATGAACAAAGACGCGGCCCGCAACCCTGAAGCTATAGATTATTTTATAAGCCTGAGAGAAGAACTTATAAACGGCTAATTGTACTGTAGTTCCCGGTTTTTGGCTTGGATATGTCTGCTTCTGCTCAGCTGGCGGATGAAGAAGACAGGCTCTTTTCCTTTTCAAATTCTATCTTGAGGCAGCGTTGGTATATGACTTCCTGAAATCCCCTCCCGATAACCGAGTGCATCTTCATCGCCAGCCCGATGACTTGATGGGTGAGTTTTGCACAAAATCTCGCTAATCATTGCCGGTCCCATACCTTTGATTATTTTTCGAAAACGATCCCAGCGTTCTTCAATGTCCTTATCCGACCAAAGCAGTATTTTTAGCTCCTGCTTGATAGTATCCAGCCCATTATCTTCAACAAGCTTATCCACCACGTAGCGCTTATTCCCCAAAATTAACATGGCCCAAAGAGGGGAGATGTATTCATACAAATCCTCTTCATCCATAACTTTAATTCTTTCAAGGGAGAAGCTTTTATAAACCTCTACAATCTCTTTTCGCTCTTGGAAGTCCTTACGCTCTTTTTCAGGATTGTTGGCTCGTTTTTGGAGGAGTTTTTATTCATAACCTTTGTTGTGTTAGAGTCTGAAATGAATTTGCGTACGCCAAGCCTATCAACACTTATAAACTATTTATTGACGATAATTTGATCAAGGCGATTCAACCGCTTTATACCAGTAGGAAACCCTTCAGGCGAGGTCTTTTTGATCTTATTTAGTTTGTTTAGTGCCCGGCATTAAAGAACCTGATCTATAAATACCTCGATTTCCGAGACCACCTCTTCAAATGATGAATCTATATCGATGGAAGAGCGGTTTAAAAACGCCTGCCACTGGCCTCCAGTTTTTCTGCTATAGCTGATTCCAGTGAATACACTTTTATATTCGGAGGAGAAAATTATCCCTGTGGGCTGACTTCTCCAGTCGAGCCAAAAATCGTTCCTGAAGATATTGAATACCTATAAAATTGAACTCTTTACCCGTATTACGGGCAATATTTCTCAGACGATCTTTAACCGATTGCTCTAAGCGTTTACTCATCCTGATACCAGTGCCTTCAGATAGGGTTTCATTACGGTCTTAACACGACTGATTTTCATGTACTCTTGCAGTTCATTGAGGTTGGCCTCCGTAAGATCCAGGTAGTTTTTCAGTCCTTCAAAGGCAAGGTCTTCCCCGACTTTATTCCGGTAATGAAACATGTCGCAGACCGTTTTCGGTTTATTGTAAATTTTGAAACTTCCGTACGAACGGTCAACTTTTGTGATACCGGCCTTGTAGATATTCTCTCTGTAGAAGTAAACATCTATGGGGGGATAGTCCAGCTCAAACCGGTCCGTATTATTTGGAACTGCCACGGTTATTTTTGAGGGATTAAAGGTGGTGAGTTCATGATAAGCCAGGGCCGATGAAAGGCAAATAACCGCGTTCTCGTTGGCCATATGGATATCCACAAAGCTCTCATATTCATCTCGTTGATGATCTCTGAGCTTGTAAAGGCCCGGCTTGATCTTATTGATAAGTCCCTCCTCAAGAGCCTCTTTTACTGTTCGGGTATGGATGCCGGCCTCTTTCAACTCCTTCATGGTGGCATATCCCCCCTTGTTGCGCATTATTTCCAGTATCGATTCAGTCATATTAGGCGGTTCATTTTCAAGGTCATTTATTTAAAACGACCTTGGATTCGAACCAAAATATGGGTTTTTTGATAAATAAGCTACTGGCATGGCAGGGTTCAAATGCTTGGGGAAGGCCTGTCAAATCAAGGTTGACGGCACACTACAATAGATCAGCCCGTTATCCTCGGTCAGCTTATCCGACGATTGAGACCATTCATACCGGAGGTTGAAGAGCGGTAATTCTTCTTCAAGCAGTTCATAGAGTTCGATGGCTCCTTCCCGAGAACCGTCGGTTCAATATTTTTAGGCACAAAAAAACCCCAAATCATATTTCAGATCTGAGGCTGTTTTGTGGGACCGGGCGGATTTAGCCAAAGGCATTCCTTCGGAAGAACCGTCGGTTCAATATTTTTAGCCACAAAAAAACCCCAAATCATATTTCAGATCTGAGGCTGTTTTGTGGGACCGGGCGGATTTGAACCGCCGACACACGGATTTTCAGTCCGTTGCTCTACCTACTGAGCTACAGTCCCTTAACAAGAGGACGGCAAAGATAAAACGTTTGCCAACCTAATACAATAGAGAATTTAATTTTTTGGGATGTGAATATCCTTTAACCGCAATTGCAGAGTCCGGCGACCGTTCCAGTTATTTTCTTCCAGCACATAGGCAATATCAAACGGTTTGTCGTTGCGAACGGCTGGCAGATATTCGTGCATGTTAAAACCGATGGTATCAAAAATACCCGAGTTGTTTTGTGTGACCCGCATCTTCAGATGACCGTTGCCTACAATCGTAGGCTCGCCGGCTACTTTCACTCCCTTACTCACAAATATAGGCCGGAGGTTGGCCGGACCAAAAGGCTCAAACTGACTGAGCAGTTTCCAGAATTTCATATCCACTTCCTTCAGATTCAGCTGGGTATCAATCAGCAGTTCCGGCTCAAAAGAATTCTCAGACAAATCCAGGTAGGCCAGCTCATTCATACGGCGGCGGAACTCAGACAGCTTGCCTTCACTGAGGGTGAGCCCGGCGGCATACTCATGCCCCCCGTACTGCTCCAGCAAGTCATCACATTTCTTAATGGCGTTATAGATGTTAAACCCCTTAATACTACGCGCAGATCCTTTGATCTTTCCATCCACATTGCTGAGCATAATGGCCGGACGGTGGTATAAATCTACCAACCGCGAGGCTACAATACCGATGACGCCCAGGTGCCAGTCTTCATCGTACAACACAATGGTGGCTGTCTCGTCCATATTAAAATCTTCATCGATCTGTTCCATGGCCTCTTCCATGGTGCGGCTGTCGGTGTCCCTGCGTTTCAGGTTAATGGATTCCAGCTCATAGGCATGCGATTTGGCTTCCGACAGGTTTTCCGAGATCATCAGCTTTACAGCTGTAGCAGCATCTCCCATACGTCCAGCGGCATTAATACGCGGGCCTATGGAAAACACAATCTTAGAGGTGTTAATATCTTCACGATCCACCTTAATCATTTCCAGCAGCGCCCGGACGCCTACCCGGGGAGAACGGCGGATCATTTGCAAACCGGCTTTCATCAGCACCCGGTTTTCATCAATAATAGGTACAATATCCGAAGCAATGGAAATGGCAATCAGGTCCAGGAATTTATAGGAGATGGTTTGAGGCAGGCCCAGCTTCTTGAGTGTCCCCTGTATAAGTTTAAAGCCCACACCTGCGCCGGAGAGTCCGTCGAAAGGGTAGTTGCAGTCGGGACGCTTAGGATCGAGAACGGCTACTGCATCAGGTATGCTGTCACCCACCGTATGATGATCACAGATAATCAGATCGATGCCTTTTTCTTTGGCGGAAAGGGCTTCATCAATAGCGGTAATCCCACAGTCGACCGAAACGATGAGGTCGGCTCCTATTTTGTCGGCATACTTAATGCCTTCGGGATTAATACCGTAGCCCTCTTTAAACCGATGAGGAATATAGTAATCAGTCTCCAGCCCAAATTCTTTCAGAAAGGTGTAGATAGAAGATGTAGCCGTAGTACCGTCTACATCGTAGTCGCCGTAAACGAGTACCTTTTCACTTTTTCTAATAGCTAATGCCAGACGTTCGGCGCCTGCATTCATATCCCTCATTAAGAAAGGATCGTGAAGAAGGTCTATCGAAGGTCTGAAAAAGGATTTTGCATCATCAAATGATTGTATGCCGCGGATAGCCAGTAATCGGGCTATTTTAGCCGGTATGTTGAGCTCTTGCTCTAAGGAAGATGTATTGATATCTTCTTCCGGCTGCGCGAAAACCCAGCGAAATGACATGGTTTATTTTTGCTTTTATTTTATACATAGAGGTAATGCGGCGGTCAAACCAAAAAACCAATGCAACAATCTGCATTTAATTACCCATAAAATACAATTTACTGCGACAAATACATCACATTTAATTGGGAGATTGGTTATTTGGGAATTAGTGATTGAGTATTGAAGTGAGACGGCAGAAGACAAACGTGAAAAGTGAAAAGTCAGGGTGGGTTCGATAATGGTAAGAATATATGGTTGCATGGAGAAATCAAGTCGGTCTCTAACCAAAGCTGTCATCCCGAATGCCCCAGCAGAGTTATAGGCATCGGTAGTAGCACAGAGGGATCTCAAACCTTGAACTACCCGCTACCTTGTTTATTTGAGGGGGTTGGTTGGAGCGTTGAATGAGCGTATTAGCCCGTTTTCTATTTCCTGACCACCACAACACCCACCGTCTCAGCACAAATGGAGGTTTGCTTTTCAATTAACTCGGTGTGCTGAGCCACCTCCCTGGAGGGAGGACTTTTGTGGGGCACGAATAAGGTATGGAACAGATCCTCGATGAGGCAGCCAATTCACTCTGTGGATGAACCAATACACTCATTATCAATGCTGTCATCCCGAATGCCCCACCAAAGCTATGGGCATCGGTAGTAGTACAGAGGGGTCTCAAATCTTGCACTACCTGCCCTTTTGTATATTTGAGCCCCTTCCCCTTGGGGATGTCTGGGGCACGCGATCCTATTTCCCTCCTTGTTCGAGCGGGATGGAATCGGCAACAAGCTGCCGCTATTTCCATATACGATGGTGGTAACAGACTTTAATAAGTAGTATTTTTCGCTTCAAATTCTGAGCTATTCAGCATTTTTGTCCGGTTACTTCAGACGATAGAATCATGTGAAGTATCCTCTTCTTGCTTATGCTACATGAGCCAACACAAATTTACATTCATAAGAGGGTTCCGAATTTGAGAATGATAAAATAAATGGTGAGCTTTGGAAGCGTTTCCATACGCCCGTTTAATACAAATTGTAATTCAATGACTACAGATATTAAAGTGAAAGAAGAAGTAAAATCGAACTTCCCGATATTTGATACCCTTCAATCCAGTGAACATGAACAGGTAGTTATCTGCTCAGATCCCGACACAGGTTTGAAGGCCATTATAGCTATTCATGATACTACTCTTGGGCCGGCCCTGGGTGGAACGCGCATGTGGCAATACGAAAGTGAACAAGCAGCCCTGCGCGATGTTCTCCGGCTCTCCCGGGGAATGACCTACAAAGCCGCTATTTCGGGATTAAACCTCGGTGGTGGTAAAGCAGTTATTATAGGCGATTCCCGCACAGACAAGACAGAAGCTCTCTTCCGTTCATTTGGGCGTTTTGTTGATGGGCTTGGAGGAAGATACATCACAGCAGAAGATGTGGGAATGACCGTCCGCGAGATGGAATGGATTTATTCCGAAACAAAATATGTAACCGGTATCCCAAAAACTCTGGGCGGCAGTGGTGATCCTTCTCCCGTAACAGCCTATGGGGTGTATATGGGAGTAAAAGCCTGCGCCAAAAAAGCCTATGGCAGCGACTCACTGGGAGGCAAAAAGATTGCACTTCAGGGCGCTGGTAACGTGGCCAGCTACTTTGCCCGCCATGCTGCCGGGGAAGGAGCCAAGCTTTACCTTTGTGACATCTATGATGAAAAAGCTAATGCCCTGGCTGAAGAAGTAGGAGCCGAAGTAGTAGCCCCCGAGGCTATCTACGGGCTGGATGTAGACATCTACACCCCTTGTGCTTTAGGCGGGGTTATTAATGATGAAACGCTGGAACAGCTAAGCTGTGATATTATTGCCGGTGGAGCAAATAATGTGCTTGATGAAGAAGATCGACACGGGCAGTTACTGCTGGACAAAGGCATCATTTATGCCCCTGACTATGTGATTAATGCCGGTGGGCTTATTAATATTTCCAGCGAACTGGAAGGGTATGACGAAAAGCGGGCACTGCAGAAAGCCGGTAATATCTACAACACCATTACCGATATTTTAAGTTACTCAGACGAGCATGGTATTCCAGCCCACAAGGCATCCAATGCACTGGCTGAAAAACGCATCAAGACGATTGGGGACATCAAGAACACCTATTCCTCAAAAGCAGGCATCTCCGGGCGACTTGGTGAAGTATACAAACGTTTTCAGGATTGATAGCTGAATATTTCAATACTTTAAAATCAAAAAGCCCGTCAGTGTTGACGGGCTTTTTTTATTTCTTGCGGGATTGTTGACTAAGAAAAAAACCAGGTTAGTTGGTTGTGCCCCCGCTGATGGTATGGCCGAAAAAGATAGCATTGGCAAACAGCTTATTGGTTCCATACCAGAAGGCGCGGAAGTTGGGATTATCTGTCATCGCTATCACTTTCCCTCTGCCGTATCCGCTTACAACAACAGCAGCTGATCCGGCAAGTTTCTCCACATTTTCATCAGAGATATACCCACTTGCAAGGGGATCATCTGTGTAGTAAAGAGGGGTAGAGTATGGGTTTTCTCCTTTTTTCATAAACATGGTGCTGTTTCTGAAAACGGTTAAATCATCATCATTAAAACCATATCCCATCGGATGTGTCAAATCCAGCTTGGCATTAAAAATAGCACCTCCTATATACTGAGCTCCGGAATCGTTACTCTGCTTTACGTATGGACGAACTTCGACTTCTTCCTCCTCCTCATCACCATCGTTTCCGCTAACAAATTCTATGTCAGCAAGCCCACTGGACTGTGCCCAGCGCGCGCCATACTTATAAGCCACAAGGGTACCTCCTCCCCGCAGCCAGTCTTTCAGGTTTTCAGCGGCTGATTCGGACAGGCCGTATCCACTGGTAACAATTACGTTGTAACGGCTCAGGTCTATTCTGCCTACATCGTCTGCCTCTATAATTGAAGCCGGCATGTTATACCGCTGATCGAGCAGGTGCCAGGCCTCGCCCACTTCATAAGAGCTGGTTCCGGATCCCCCTATAATGGCCACTTTGGGATCGCGGAGCATCTCGAAATTTCCGCTTCCAAAATCCATTCCTGTCGGGGTCAGTCCTGTGGAGGCCGAATACACGGTAATACCGTCTTCTTCGGTAATGGTCTCAACGATGTCGTGCACTTTTTCCTGGTCATCTTGTACTCCAAGCGGAATCATGATGGTACCATAGTCAAACTCTTTAGCACCTTCATCGGTCACTGAAGTAAAACGCTTTGATGCTACTTTCACGCGTACCCCCTCCGAAAGCAACCGGTAAACGGCCCGCGGGGCATAGTACTCATCCCATTCAAACAAATATGCATAATTGGACTCACTGCCAATAAGCTCACCCTCAAGAGGTTCACCGATGGTAAAAGCATCCCCGTGCAGATCTGTATCGTAGCCGCTTTCAATTTCTTCAAAAGGCAGGTTAAAAGCATAAGGCATGGTCCAGGCAGACACATCGTAAAACAGACTGTCGTTAAAAGTTGTGCGGCGCTCAAAGAGGGCGGTTATAAGCTTGTACTGCTGCTGGTTGGCAGGCACTATATAAGCTTTACCTGCTTTAAAGTTGTTATGATTTTCAGCCAGCTCATACACATTCACCTGGTGGCGGCTCAACATTTCGGCTAAATGCCTGGTTCGTGCCTGATCGTGTTCCTCACCAAATACATAGGCTTTGATGTCGGCGTCTTCGGCTTCTGTAGCTGCTTCTTTATAGAACTCTCTCATATTGCCCAACAGCTCTTCCTTCATACCCACTGCAGCCTCAAGCGTAGAAAGGGATGCTGTAAACTGGTTTTTTATGGTGAATGGAAATCGCAGCAGTCCATGGATACTTTCCTGGGCATGCCCGCGTGAGCTGGCTTGCTCAAACAAGATCCCAATAGAACCGTTTACGTCTGGGTAAGTAGATCCTTTACCGTAATAGAAATCGTCAAAGCTTTCCTTGGAGTAATACAGAGACTGAATTTCATCTAAAGCATCTGCATGGTATTCGCCTATAGCACCTGTTAAGTCCTGGTTACGCTGTGGAGTTAATGGGTGGGTGCGCTGTGGAATACCCGGCTGAAAGAAAAAGGTGGAGTTGGTGCCCATCTCGTGGTGATCGGTAAGTACGTTGGGTTTCCACTCATGAAATTTGGCAACTCGTCCTTTACTCTCAGGGTGCTGCAATAACAGCCAGTCGCGGTTCAGGTCGAACCAGTAGTGGTTCGTACGCCCGCCGGGCCAGTTTTCACCAAACTCGCGGCTATTGGGATCTGATACCAACACATTCTTGCTTTTATGGATGTTAGCCCAGTGTGCAAACCGGCTTAGCCCATCGGGGTTGATGCTGGGATCAATCAGTATCACTACATCATTTAATAATTTATCAATTTTATTGCCCTGGGCCGCAGCGAGGTAATAGACCACAGCCAGCGAGGCATTAGAGCCACTGGGCTCATTCCCATGTACACTATATGCCATGGTTATAACCGCCGGCATGGAGGAAAGGTCTAACTCATCCGAAGCAGATGCATCCGTGAGTTTAAGGTGCTCACTTTTAATCTCATTTATATTCGAATGATTATTGGGCGAAGTAATGGTAAGCATGAGCAGCGGGCGATCCTCGTAAGTACGGGCATATTCAGAAATAGTAAGCCGGTCAGAGGCTTTTGCCACCGCATACATATACTTCGCAAGCTGATCGTGGCGCACGTGCCATTCTCCAACCTCCGTTCCAAGAACCGATTTTGGTGTAGGAACACTTTGGTCATAAGAAACATCGTCAGGTAAATAATAATCCAGAGTAATCGGCTGAGGCTGAGCCTGTACCAATACCCCAAAGAGCAAAAATACGAATAAAGAAAAGTGGGCTTTCATAGTGGAAGGAATTTATTAAATGTTGATGTCTATAATAACGGGCTGTATGGTACCAGTTCAAAATGAAAAAAGTTTTAAAATTTGGGAAAGGAGTTCAATAATAAATCCCACGGATTCAAGCGTGAGATTAGGAGTTCTTGTATTAGGGGTGAGGCCAAGCCTCGGTTAAGCGTTCCGCAGCGGAGCAACGGAATTAGGAAAGGCGGCAGCAGAAAGAATTTGACTCTCATTATATATATAATTGTAATTAGATTACTCACATAGGAGTATCTATAATCATAATAAAAATCAATAATCTGATGAATATTTTTAAAATTACGGGGATTTTATTATTCCTTATTATCTTATTTTGTAACCTACAAATAACATCTGATAGCTATGAGATAAGCTTTACCGGTGAAAAGGCATACGCTCATTTTGGTGAGGTCACTTGTTACTCAATGTATGAGAGTGACTGTGGTTTTTTTGAAGATTGCTCAAATTTCTACGATTGTGGACCTTGTACAATGGTTGATAATTTCAGTGATTGGCAAGCACCCGGACATTGTGCATATACTCAAGAATAGACCAGGTCTTAAAACAAGGCAGGGACAGAAATCCCTGCCATTATATATTAATTTTATCTTAATGAAATGAATAGGTACGTTTTATTTATCAGCGCTTTTATTATACCAATGTTTGTATTTGTTAGCTGTAATTCAGCAAATAATGATGTCACAAGCATTAAAGCATTAAATCCTGTCAATGCATCAGTTACTGAAGCTTATACTTTACAAGAAAATGATGTCCCTATAAATCCTTTGGATATCTTAAATTTAAATGACAAATATTTGATTGTTATAAATAAAAAAGATCAAGGGGTGTTTAGGGTTTACAGTCTTCCAGAATTAGATTATCTATATTCATGGGGACGAATGGGCAGGGGACCTGATGAACTTTCATTTGTCTCTTTGTCGCAAATTAATACCAATTCATCAGGACTTATCTTATTAGAAAATGCAATAGCACAGCTCAAACATTATGAAATTAATGACACGGGTTTTGTCTTAAAAAAGAAAGCCAATCTGGCTTACCCTACCAAAAAACAACCTTTCAATAATCTTATACGAGTAAATGATAGTACATATTATGCTCGGTATGGATATGATAAGACAACAGATAAGGAGTTTATAGCCCTTCGACCAGAATTTAATGAAGCACTATTTACTTTTGGAAAATATCCCGGTGGTTCAGATTTAACAGGAGCAGCTCGTTCTCAGAAATATTCAAAAATATCCACTGCACAACCTCAAGGAAAACTCTTTGCCTCCTTTTATCGATCTCTAAATCAATTCAAGATATTCAATGATCGTGGAGACCTGGTAAGAAATATTTCAATAGATGATGAATATATATCTGAAGCATCAAGTGATGACTTTATTTACAGAGCATATGTTACCTCTACAAATAAACATATTTACACATTAGGGGTTTTCAATACAGAAGAAAAGTTAAGTCAAGATCCTGATAATTTTTCACCTATGATTGGGGTTTGGTCATGGGAGGGTAAGCCGATTAAAAGACTTAAAATAGATCAAAAAATTCATCGCTTCGCTGTTTCAGATAAATATGAAACGCTTTATGGATTTTCAATATTTGATCCATCTAAAATATATACATACAAGTTAGATCTTTAAATCTATGCGACCATTATTATTAACCCTTTTCCTTTCCCTACTTCTTAATTCGTGTATGCAGGATAAGAAACCTGTCCCACAACAAAATCCAGAAGTTCCAAATAATATTATGTCTGAAGAAATGACCATTCTGGATTTTATTTCAGAGAAAGAAGATTTCTCGAATTTCTTACACCTTATAAAACATGTAAATCTTGACGATACTTTAGACCAAGAAGGTTCCTTTACATTGCTAATACCCTCTAATAAAGCAATGGATAAAATTTCTCCTGAAAAGATTGAATATCTTCTAAAAAAAGAAAACAAAGGGTTACTTACTGAAATTATAGAGCTACATTTTGTAAGGGAAAAATATAGATTAAATGAGTTAACGAATAAGCAAGAATTAAATACATTTCGCCCAACATCTAATATTCACGTCAGAATAAAAGAGAACTCTTTAACCCTCAGCCAAGGCATACCAGTTAACTCATTTGTCGGTTTCAGTAATGGAAATATCATCGTTGTTGACAGAATACTTGTTCATTTAACAATTTAAAAACACCTTCATATGAAGAAATCAACTTTTATTTTTATCACATCTTTGCTCATACTATTAAATGTTTCTTTACTCTTTCAGGTATCTCATTTGAATAATAAAGATGACAATAGTTCCAATGCTATAGAAGTTTTTGATAAATGGGGCCTGGAAAGTATCGGTACAAGCCATGCAAAGATCAATCATTCTGAAATTGAAATTCCTGATTCAGGTATCTTTTTTGTTGTGGTAATGACTGATGTTGGCTGCAGCTCATGTATGGTAAATGAAATACGCTTGTTAAATAAGCTTTATAATGATTTTCCCAATAAAATTGATGTTTATCTCCATTCTAATAGTGATTCCTATTTAGAACAATATAATAATACATTTCCTGTGCAAGTAATTTCAAATAAAGAAAACATTCTTGACAATGGTTTTGAGTTTACAAACCCTGTAGGTCTCATTATAGACTCTAATAAATTAATTCAGGATATACACCTCGCAAAACCTGAAAACCCAGGCAATCGAAATTTTTATTACAAAAAGATAAAATCATTGTTTAACTCATTAAAAACAAAAACATAACAATTCACTCTCTTCATAAAGCTCAAATGAGTAACGAGGTTAAAGATTGAGGCTGAGCCATTCCAAAGCCTTGGGTCATTCCGCAACAGAGTATCGGGACAAAGGTAAGGAGAGGCTTTTAAAATATATCAACTCAGCGAAGAGTAGATGAAATGCCAGCATTGCTTATCTGTCTTCCATAGCTTTTACAAGGGCTAAAACAGGGATAAAAATGAATTTTGCCCTTGAGCTTTGCACAAGTGGACGCCTTGCGTTGGTTTGGAACAACGGTTTATTTAGCTAACCCTCCCGCCAATTCTATTTCAATTTCCCTCTTCACTATTCATCTCCTTCTTCATCATAATACCATTTGATATAGTACCACCATGTAGCAGAATCTCCACCAGGGTGAGGCATTTCTTTGATAAATTTCATTCCCCTGCCTGTATTATGGAAAAATTGAAGTACCTTATCGTTAGTTTCAGTTAGCCCGGTTATCATTAATAGCTTACCGTGCTTGCTCCATTGCGGCCTCCCTTCGAATTTCAGATCGGTTTCCAGCTCCAGGATCTTCTGGGTTTTAATCTCATATAAATAGACGGCCTCCTCAGAGTCCCCATCCCAGGTATAGGCTATATAATCATCCCTGGGGCCCCATACCGGTTTTCTTGCCATCCCCGTTGTGGTAATACGCTGTGCGTCTCCGTTTCTATTTGCATTTCTAACATATAAGTCCTCCCGCGAACGGTCTTCCCTTCTGGATGAAAACACAATATACTTGCCATGCGGACTCAACGATGGGCTCCTTCCCCAGTCAATAAAGATCCATTCATTTGTCTTCAGGTCAATAGTTGACATCCCTCCACAACTATATGCACAAGCATTGAACAAAATTTTATTGCCCTCCGGACTCCATAAGGGTTTTATACCATTTAAAACTAAGGACGTATCATAATATGCATATTTAAGCACCTGGGCATTACTCCCGTCTTCATTCATTACATACAAACACCCGTGTTGATATCCACATAATGAACTGGAGTAGGCAATTTGGCTCCCATCCGGGCTCCAGGATGGGAAGTATGCTTCATAAGTAGAATTGTCAGTCAGCTGATTAAATTCGCTGCCGTCTATGTTCATGGAAAAGATTTGCTTTTTCCCCGTCACCGAGTCTGGCATAGAGAGCACCAGCTTTCCGCCTATCGGGGGCGGATCTTCAGGCAACGGTTGGGGGGAGTACTTTTCTCCTGTAAGGGAACAAGCGCCAAAAAAATGAGTAGTGCTAAACAACCAATACGTCTAAAAATCATAATTTTTCTCCTAACAACTTTTGTTACAGAAAAAATTGAAAATATGAAAATTGCAGGTACAAAGATTTGTTTGTCCAACCCATTTCCATTTTTTTCTTTATAATCATCCCGAATTAAATGTTAAACTATCGGGATATGAAATCTGATCAAGTAAAATCAACATTCAAATATGCCCTTGGACCGGGCCTTATACTGGCTGCAGCCGCGGTTGGAGTGTCTCACCTTGTACAGTCTACCCGGGCGGGCGCAGGCTATGGCTTTACATTAATTTGGGCCGTTATTCTCGCAAATATTTTTAAATACCCTTTTCTTGAGTATGGTCCGCGCTATGCCATAGCTACGCACAAGAGCATGATTTCGGGATATAAAAAACTGGGCAAGTGGGCCTTATGGCTGTTTGTGATTTTTACCGTAGGCACCATGTTCATTATCCAGGCAGCTGTAACTATTGTGACGGCCAGCCTTGCAATTGAACTCACCGGGATTAATTTATCGCTGCTGGTATGGAGCGCCATCATTTTGGCCATTTGTGTTTTCCTGCTTTTAAGAGGGCAGTATTCTGCACTCGATTCCAGTATCAAGGTCATTATGGTAGTACTTACTATTTCCACATTTGCGGCCGTTATAGCTGCCTTCACCCAAACATCTCCTGCCCAGATAACGCAGGCCCCTACTATTTGGGATGTAGCTGGTGTTTCTTTCCTGATAGCTCTTATGGGATGGATGCCTATTCCCATAGATGGAGCCGCCTGGCATTCGCTCTGGTCGCTGGAACGTATAAAACAAACCAAACATACACCCAGCATGCGGGAAAGCCTCACCGATTTTAACATCGGGTATATCGGGGCCGGCATCCTGGCTTTGGCTTTTTTATCGCTTGGGGCCCTGGTGATGTTTGATTCCGGGGTAGAATTTTCATCCAGCGGAGCCGGTTTCGCAAAGCAGTTGGTTGGACTGTATACCCAAAGTTTGGGTGAGTGGGCGCATTGGATCATTATTATATGCGCTTTCACCACCATGTTTAGTACCACCCTGAGTGTGACTGATGCTTATCCCCGTGTAAGCAGAGAAATAATCTCTGTGATCAGAGATCGTGAATCGGAGGATGCTGAAGAAACAGCTATATTCTCCTACAAATGGCTTTTGATTAGCATTTCTGTATTATCTTTGCTGGTGTTATATATTACCGGAAGCCGGTTTACTTTTATGGTTGACCTGGCAACTACACTCTCGTTCCTGACAGCGCCCATACTGGCCTTCATCAATTACCGGCTGGTGATGCACGAGCATTTTCCCAAGGAACACCGACCACCCCGATGGCTGCAATGGCTTAGCTGGGGAGGTATTTTATTTTTAAGCGGATTTGCTTTGCTTTATATCTACTGGCAGTTCAGTTATTAACCATCTGCCAATAATTCCAATATTATTAACCTGACTTCATTGGCCAAATTATCCCCCCCCAGAGAATCTTTTAATGCCTGGTCTCACTTTGTGGGAGCTGTTATTGCAGCGGTATTCCTGTTTTTGCTGATACAAGCTTCCGCTCAGGACCCGTTGGGCCACCAGGTAGCTTTTTGGGTGTATGGTATTTCCGTAATATTAATGTTTTTTTCCAGCTACCTATACCATAGTATCAGGGGGGCAGCCAATATCATAGTCCAGTTTCGCCGCATCGATCATTTTATGATATACACTGTGATAGCCGGCACCTACACTCCGATATGTGCCATCCCGCTGGAAGGCGGCTGGCAACTGGGAATGCTGACAGGAATCTGGGTATTTGCCCTGGCCGGCATCTTTAAAAAGATATTCTGGCTGAATGCACCCCGCTGGTTCTCTACCGTTATTTATTTGTTTATGGGATGGGTGGCTGTACTCATATTTCCAACGCTTTGGGAGGTATTGCCCAAAACCTTCTCATATTGGATTGCAGCCGGAGGTGTATTTTATACCATCGGGGCTGTGATCTACGGCATTAAAAAACCCAACCCCATTCCTGGGCGGTTTGGGTCCCACGAAATATGGCATCTGTTTGTGATGGCCGGCGCGTTTTGTCATTTATGGGCTATTTATTACTATTTGCCGGGTTTCAACCTATCATGACGGTTATGAACAATCTGAAACTGCTAATACTTACTTTATTCTTATGCATGCCGCTACAGGCATCTTCCCAGTTTTACGACTCTTTTGTAAAACACCGCCCTCAGGGCTTAAACTGGCAGCAACTCAATACCGATCACTTCCGAATTATCTATCCTGATGGGGAAGACTCCCTGGCCTACAGAACCGGGGCCATTCTCGAAAACCAATATCCGCTTGCATCAAAGTTAACAGGGGGTTTACTGGAAAATTTCCCGGTAGTGCTTGACAACTATAACGATCTCTCAAACGGTTTTGTAACATCGCTCAATTTCAGATCAGAAGTTGTACTTGCCCCCTTTAAAGGAAAAGGGATGAACCCCCGAACAGGAGACTGGCTGGAAGGTGTATTGTCGCATGAACTGGTGCATGCAGCTCATGTAAATGTGCAGCTTCCTCAGGAGGAGAGAAAATTCAGTTTTTCCGGGCTTCTCAGTTATGTCTCTCCCGATGCGGCCCGATCCATCCATTCTTTTGTCCCCGTGGGGTTGCACGAAGGGTTGGCAGTATATCATGAGAGTAATGCCGTTTCAACCGGGGGAGGACGGGGAAACTATACCTATTTCAACAACCGCTTTAACTCAAACTTTACCAGCTCTAAACAGTGGAATATGGGACAAACCTTTATTCCATCCGATTACACATTGCCCTATAACCGGCACTATCTTTCCGGTTATCATTTTATGGACTGGCTACAGGACACCTATGGGGAAGAAACGGCACGTAACTCTATTCGTTTCCATTACTATTACTTTTTTATGGGCTATGGATTTTCTCTATATCATACGACCGGAAAATGGCCCTGGGAATTATATGATGAGTACATAACTCAATTAAAGAAGGAAGAAAAAGACCGAAAGTCACTAATTGAAAACAATACTACCTCCAAGTCTACGGTCATCGATATTCCATTTAAAGGGGAGTTGTTGCGGAGCCCAAAGTGGATATCTGAGCAGAAATTACTCACATATGGCAATTTTTACAATGGGGATGTCGGATTCTACTCTTATAACTTAGAAGACCATTCTTTTCGACTCATAAGAGAGTCCTTTACTGTAGACTCTTATAACTATGAAATTGCTCCGTCTAAAGATGAGATGTTATACAGCAGTTATAAGAAGGACCCGCTGTATCCAGGAGTATTTAAAAGCAAGATATATCAGCTTGATATCAACACGGGTGAGCAAACGGCTGTAAGTGAACAACAACGAATATACAATCCAACCAGTAATGGAAATCGCATATTGGCTTTACAGACCAAAGGAGCATCGGCACGCATTGTTGAGATCGAAGATTCAGGACAGCTTTCAGTAATAAAAGAATTTATGAATGCCACACCGGTAGCTCTTAAATTTAACCCTGTAAATCCAGCTCAAATTGCCGTAATTGTGAACCGAAGAGGCACCCAGGCTCTTTGGATTGCTTCTTCCGAAACATTGTCTGAAGACCTGGACAACCAGCCCACTGTAGCTTTTAAAAACGCTTCTGTATTTGACCCTGAGTGGCATCCATCGGGAAAGCAATTGCTTTTTAGTGTAGATGCAGAGCCTGCGATGAATGTTTATGAACTGGACCTTCAAAACGATACCATCGCCCAGCTCACCAACTCCCGGTATAATGCTTTTGAAGCTTCTTATGCTCCGGATGGGAACCGTATTGCTTATGTGCTCCAACAGGGAGATGAACAAAAACTGGCCGTTTTGGATCGCCGTCACTTCTCACAAAAGGTATTGTCCGGCAACCAACTTATGACTACTGAAGAAGTCCGGGAAGCTTTTTCGAAGCCTCTTCTTGGGGCCGCCTTATTGACGGATAACAATTGGACTAAATCGGACTACAAATCAGATCTTTCCTGGCTGAAGCCCCGCATTGTTTTCCCCGTCATCCGCGAAAACTCCAATGAAATTCAAACGGGTGTCTTGATATCCAGCTCGGATGTACTTACCAGCCAGGGATACTATGCCGAGATAACCGGCATACAAAACAGGCTGTGGTACAATCTCTCATACAATAACAAGACGTTCTATCCCGGCTTTAAGCTATCTGCCTATAGTGACCCTGATTTTTTTGTCCTCACCGACCCTGGCGCCGACCAGGGTTTTGGGGTGATGAGGGAAGAACGGGGATTTGAGCTGAACGTACCCTTTAACTATACCTTTAAAGGAGATACCCGGCTTAGTTCTGTTTCTGTGAGTTCAGGAATTGGCCTGGAACAGCATAAATATTATGACTTACAGCCTGATGCCCTTTCCGATTATTCGAACCGGCTTACCGCTGAATGGTCCGCACAATTAAACCTGGGCATACTTAACCGCCGAAGAGATATACAACCTTCTTCGGGCTTCGGACTCTTTGGATTAATTGATAAAACATTAAATACTCCCAAAACTCAACTTCGCTATCCCAGCGGGGCCATCAGAGATATCACACTAAGCGATCAATGGGCGGTTTATTATGGAGTTTTTGGATATCTATCCCCATTGAGAGAACTAAACCAATCCCTCCGGTTAGATGTGCAGTTTCTTCAACAAAGTAAAAGCCCGGTATACAGTACCAATACAATTGTACCTATGGGGTTTTCCGAAAACCCCTTCCCCTCTTTTGTAGATAATGATGTGAATAACTCTTTGGCTCGTATAAGCAGCCGGTACACCGTGCCCCTGTTTTATCCCGATACAGGAGGGCTCACCGTACCTCTTTATTTAAGCAGTATATATTTGACTGGATTTAGCCATACATTAACATCTCTTGATGCCAATAACCTCATAGATGCCAGCCGCAGTATTTTCGGTGCCGGTTTTCATATTCAGTTTAAAGTATCTAATTTAATGTTCGATTTTGGTGTTGGTATCGCTTTTGAACCCTCACGTAATGAAACCCAGCTTATTATAGGACAATTTTAATGAATCGATTTTCCCCCTTACCAGTATTTTTGGCTGTACTTCTCAGTGGCTTGATGGTTTTATCCGCTTGTGAAAGGCAAAAACCTGACAGCCCACAGCCGGTCATCCCCGGTAACCGGAAAAGCCCAATAGCCATTTCTTCTGTTAAAGAAAATGGTACATATATAAAAGTTGTGTACGGGCAGCCCTACCGCAAAGGACGATCTATCTTTGGAGACTGGGAACCTTATGGAGAAGTGTGGCGCACCGGAGCCAATGAAGCTACGGAAATCACGATTACGAACACCATTTTAATGGGCAATGAACCTATAAGTGCGGGCACTTATACACTCTTTACCATACCTTACCCTGACAAATGGACCCTTATCCTGAACAGT
The DNA here is from genome assembly GCA_009711805.1 of Balneolaceae bacterium. Classification (GTDB taxonomy): domain Bacteria; phylum Bacteroidota; class Rhodothermia; order Balneolales; family Balneolaceae; genus VEMX01. The sequence continues at coordinate 57,845 of VEMX01000043.1, forward strand.
ACTCTTGGGCAATGGGGTGCCTTTGAATATAATTCAGCAACTGATTACAAACGCATGGATTTCCCCGTTATCCCTCTTGAAGATCCTGTTGAAGCTTTTACAATCGAATTTTCCGAAGTAAATACCGATTTAACAACTATGTCCCTCAGCTGGGATACGGTTCGGGTAGAAGTTCCTATTCGTTTTTATTGATCAATTATTGATTTATAACTGATTCACTGTTCCCCGATTCCCCTATACCAATTCCAACAACTTTTCGGGCACTTCAACATCCATCCGCAGCACCTGTGATGCATGTGTTTTACCTTGGGCATCCAGCTTCAGAGAAACCGTTCCGCCTCCTCCCAAGCTCTCATTCAGAATAAAGTTGAGTGCTCCTATGTTCGGAAGTTCATATCGCTCAACCTCGCCCTTACACACATGTTTCATATGCTCTTTCACACGTTCGGCTGTAAGGGTTTCTTGCAGGAAAGGATAAATATCGGGATGGCGGGCTATGATACCTACGTTGGAACCATTTCCTTTATCGCCGCTGCGGCCGTGTGCAATTTTAAGAAGCTTTACTTTTGGCATAAAATCGTTTGAAATAATTTTTTCTGAAGATATTGGTTTTATTGGCTACTTGATAGTCATGTAAAAAATGCTATTCTTTATGTAACATTTATTTTACATTACGTATGGTTTTTTTGACCATCAAATTTAAAAGGAGTTTTACATGTCAAAAAAAGAAATCTATGTCTGGGCATCGTTTGGATCTACCACGGCCATTCTTGGTTATTATCTGATTACTGTTTTTGGACTTTCCGAAGCCGCCCCGGAAGTTACCGCCAGGCTGGAAAGTTTATTTGTCCGGGTGTTTCTCATTGCTTTTGTTATTGAAATAGGTTTGGATGTTTTCAGAAGCATCAATAAAAAAGAAATCTATGCGGATGAACGTGACAAACAAATTGAAGCAAGGGGCACAAAAAACGCCTACTACTTTTTGGTAGGGGCTATATTCGTGGTTGCCGGACATGAAATCTTGAACAGCTTTTTTGGTAATCTGAATTTGGATACAGGATACGGAGCACTTCCATACCTGACGGTACACCTGCTGTTCGTAAGCGCATTCCTGGGAATGATGATTAAATCAGCAACTCAATTGTTCTTTTACCTGAGGGGGTAACTCATGCATGATTGTGAAATCAAAAATAATATCCGGAGCCTGCGGTTCCACCATAATGAGATGACGCAAAAACAACTAGCGAACCAGTCCGGAGTAACCCGCCAAACCATAAATGCTATTGAGGCCGGAAAATACTCCCCCTCCCTGGAGCTGGCCTTCCGTATAGCACAGGTATTTGATGTTCCTATCGGGGAGGTTTTCAGATATGAGAAAAAGAAGTGAATACGGAATTCAACGGTTTTCTGCTTGGTGAGGTGGCGGATTTTTAACACCAAAGTTCATTAGAAGCACAACAGTTTGTTTAACCACAAAAGTGTTATAGAAGCACGTCACCCGCCATTTTGCCAAACTGCTGTTAGCAGTAGTTTTATTCCGTCCAGAGATTTCCAATGGAATATGTTTTTGCTTGTCCACTAATAATAACTCGGTCTCTTCTGTCTTCACAATATAGTTTGCCCATTCTTTCTGATACTTGTTGAGCATAAAGTTCTTTCTTATTGAGTCTTTTAGCCCAAAATGGAATTAAGGAACAATGTGCAGAACCTGTTACAGGGTCTTCTAAAATTGATGCTTGTGGTGTAAAAAATCTTGAAACGAAATCACAGCTATCTCCAATTGCTGTTACAATTACGCCTCCAGGGTCAAGATTTATTTGGTCAAATAATTGTCTGTCAATTTTTATACTTCTGATTTCCGTTTCGTTTTCATATACCAAGACATAATCTCTTGATTTTAGAATTTCTCTCGGTTGAATATTTAAAGATTTTGAAATTGTTGATGGTAAATTGTCGGCAACAGGCATTCTTGATGGGAAGTCCATTTTATATTGTCCATTTTCAACTTTGACAATTAAGTCGCCACTTAAAGTTTGAAAAACAATTTCATCTTTCTGGTAGTCCAGTATAGTCGTTAAACAATGAGCACTCGCAAGTGTAGCGTGACCACACAAATCCATTTCAATTTCGGGTGTAAACCACCGTAAATGGATTTTATCTCCTTTGTCAACAAAAAAAGCTGTTTCTGCAACTGCGTTCTCTTTTGCAATTTTCAACAAGATTTCGTCTGGCAACCATTTGTCTAGCGGTACCACACAAGCAGGATTTCCTCCAAAAATTGTGTCAGAAAAAGCGTCTATTTGATATAATCTATGTTCCACGGTATCTGTTTTCTAAAAATTACTGCCAACGTGTTTGTATAAGGTTAGTTGCGTGTTTTAAGCACTAAAGTTAGCAAATAAATCACAGATAGAAAGTCCGCGAGGACTTTCGTAAGCAGGCTAGGAGCCTGTCGGACTTTCTGAGGTTAAATTATTAGTTTAGGTTGAACTTCCAATGAACCAAAAATACTTTAATGTCTGTTAATTTTCGCTTGGTGGATCGTGAGACTGCCTATTTGCTTCCTCC
>VEMX01000026.1 GCA_009711805.1 Balneolaceae bacterium
TTAATCGCGACATTTACCATATTATTTGCGTGAAGATCTATTCCTACATAGGTCATGGGGTCCTCCTTAGTTAGTTATGGTTGATTACCACTAATCTAAGTGAGGACTTCCTTTTTGGAAAGATCCCACGCATTCTCGAGGGGACGCACCTCGCCCTCTCTTGCCAATGTTTAGCTTTTTAGTTTTCCGTTCATTAGTTATCAACTTAACATAAGTCCGTGCATCCATTGTGTGCGTTACTTGAAATTATTCGAATTGAGTTTCTTTTCTTCCTCCGTTAGCGGCATATACTGCTCAATAAAATCAAATAGATAACTTTCCATTTTTTAATTTCTGAGGTATTGATAAGTTATAATTTAGTAAGATGAGCTTAAGTTATTAAATATGTAAAACAGACAATTGGTTTAGTAATTTTTCATTGATGCTCACCAAGAAGTTATTTCCGCCTTATAACGACCCAGCGCATAACGGGTGCAAATTAGCGTCAATTCATTTCCAGTTTATGAATTGGCACCGGGAAATAAAAACCGGCAACCAAGGACGAGGCGTATCTCATTGAAGCACTTATACAGGCATTTGTTTGTCCGGGAGGTCGAACCAGCCAAACGGCCGTATCGAGGGTACATCTTCTGCGATAAAAGGATAAAGAGAGAACAGTAGAACGATAAGCCCCAAAAGTGGGATGCCCACAAAGACAAGTGTGATCTTTCCTCGCTTTGTCATGATCAAAATTATAATAGGGCAGAAATTTCAACATTGTAGATAGATCCATTACTCCGAAGTAGTAGCTGGTTTTGCAGAAAGTAAAATGGCTGTATAACGGTTTGGGGCTTAACCGGCATGGCCATTACTGGCAGTTAATGTATTGTTGATCTTTATGTTTTAACATTATCTATTTTCTTTATCATCGATATTTGCTCTTCGAATGTTCCGTCCGGCGGATAAAAGGCTAAGGAAGAGTATCATGCCGATGGTGAATATATACAATAAAAAAAGCCCTCAAAGAGAGGGCTTGTACATTAGATTCAGATATAGATTAGTCACCGAGCCAAGCATTGCGAAGCTTAATTTGTGCTTCAGTCACATCTTCCGCTTCTATCAGTTGTTGTTTCTTTATCATGGGAGTGCCAGCGGTGCCTGTCAGCTCTACTTCTTCTCCATTGCGGATAACGGTCATGCTAACTTCCTGTTCGGCTGCCCATTGAAAAGATGGAATAATGAGTTCGCGGGCATTCTTAATGGTGTACTCCGTTCCGTTTACCACTTTTATAGTATCATCCGGTTGAACTCCTATTTCCTTCAGCGACGAATTCAGTTCTACATCCCGGAAAAAGAGAGTTCCTGTTGAAGGGTTTCCATCCAAAAGAGGAACTTGTCCATCCATAAAGAATGTGGTTTTCACTTCGGCTTCTCCCATGGCAAGCCCCACTTTATCGAAAAAGGATCGATAGTCTATAGGAGTATTACCCTGAACATGTGTTTGCAGGAATTCCCCAACGGACGGATAGGTCATTTGAGTGATTTCCTCAATCAGCTTATCATCTTCAAAAGGATTTTCAATACCATATTTAGTCGATAGCTCTTTCATCAGTGACAGCATACTGCGCTGGCCGTTGCTTTCTTCTCTCATCAGGATATCTATACACATTCCAATCAAGGCTCCTTTTTGATATACATTCAAATAGTTGGAAGCATAAGGCTCGTCCAGTATGTTTTCGCTCATTTTGGTGAAACTCATTTCATCATCCAAATTCATCGAGCTTTCAATCTTACCCTGAATTTTGCTATAAAATGCTTTCCGGGGCTGCAGGTCTTCATATACCTGGAAATGACTCGCAAAATATTCGGTCACTCCTTCATACATCCATAAATGCTTAGAGAAGGTAGGCGCATTATAATCGAAGTAATGTACATCTTCGGAATGAACACTCAGCGGAGTCACAATATGGAAAAACTCATGGGATACAACATCAACCATGGTTTGGGCCAGCTGTGGTGTTGGCATGGCTTCCGGTAATACCACAACAGTAGAAGTGTGATGTTCAAGAGCTCCATATCCTGACGGTTCACCCTCAGCCTGATCGGCCAGGTATAAATAAATATCGTAGCGATTGGCTGTTTCCAGAGTGCCCAGGTACTCTTTCTGAGCATCCATCATTTTTGAAATAGTTTGCTGAATACTGGCGGCCGTATGGGTGCCATTGGGTGAGTACACGCTCAGTACAATTTCAATATCTTCTACCTTAAATTCCGCAACATCCAACGCTCCGTAAAACATGGGGTTATCGGTGATATCGAAATAACGATCGGCGTGGTATACATCGGTGACTGATTGTTCGTCTTCAGACAGGGTGCTGCTAACCGTTTCCAGCGCCGATGATTTTTTCATTCCCGCAGGGGCTATCACCTCCAAGCTATATTCATGATTCTGCAGAGATTCAAAATAGCCCACAAAACCGTGCAGGTTTAGAACAAAATTATCTTCTTCAATATTAGTACCCGAGGGAGAAAAAGGAGTGGGTTTATCGCCACTCTCTATGTCAAAGGTATCATTTACGTAATATCCCACTTTATCAAATTCCCGGGCAGCCGGTATAATCCAGGTGTTCGCTCCTTCTTGTATGGTTTCAATCTCCTCACCCGAATAATCGTAGGCCACAAGCCCTTCAGTAAAACTTCCAAAATCACTCACATCATACGTACCCTGCACTACTCTTGGCAGACGAAAAATAACCGAATCTTTGGTGAAAGCTCCGGGATCGATTTCAACCCATACACGGTCGTTGTCTACATCAACAAGATCTACGTGTGCATTGATTGGTGTCTCCTGAGCATCTTTTTTAAGTACTTCCCCCGTTTTAGGTGAACATGCATATGTCATCGAAAGCACAAAAATTCCAAATAAATATTTCTTCATTAGTTGTTCAGTTTGTTTTAATTAAACTTCTTTTGCGAATCAAATTACGCTGATCATCCCTCTTAGTTTCGGGAAAAAGCAGCCATGATTTTATTTAGCCGGAAATTATGATAATCTACTCCCAAATTCTGTTAACCCTCTTTAATGAAGAACGGAGACTGGAGTTAGGGACGAGGAACCAGAGCCCGGGGACGGGAGATGGTGGTCCATCATTCCTCGTCCATCGTCCGTATTAATGCTTAGAAATTCGGAGTGATTACCAGCATAGCCCAGGCCCATTGCTGCAAGCCGTCGGCCTGTCTGTTTTGAACTGTTTCGAGGGTAGAGCTGCTAAACAATACAGAGTATCCTATTTTGAAAGTCACGTCTTTCTCTATCTTATAAGTGAAAGCTGCATCTATTTCAGAAGCCAGTGCTTTGTCCAGGGTTTCTCCTGCATTGGCCGGATCAGCCAGGGCATTGGCAGATGCAAAATTATGGTAGGCCACACTTACATTGGCATCTTCAGAAGTAGTAAAAACTGCTTTAAGATAAATATCCTGGAGCCCTCCGCTGAGAGCATCAACCGGTACATTTATAAAATAATCCATGTTGCCATAGAACTTGTGGTTGGTGGCATAGAGGGTGCTGAACGCTCCCTGGGCAGGATTGCTGTCGCCAGCCTCACCTCCGGATAAATAGTCGATACCCCCACTCAGGGTTACATCTTCGAGTTTATAAGTTGCTCCCGCTGCAGCCATAAATGCTGAGATATCCGTGCGTGTAGCATCATCCCCGCTCTGCAGGTAAAATGTTCCTGAAAAGTCGAGCTCATCTGAAGCCTTGTAATTAACATGGGTTCCGTATGTATATCGATAGTTTACCTCATCTGCCCCACTCTGAAAACCATCTGTAAGAACAAGTGCGGAAAGGTCAACATCGCCAAAATCCTTATTCAACCACAAGTACGATAGCACTTTATAGTTATTAAGCGGATAGTTATTTCCCTGCAGGTTTTGCCCGGCCTGATTGTAGGCTGCACCTATATCCAGGCTAAAATCAGTATCTCCATTTCGGTATTTAAACCGAAGAGCATCGTGGCTTCGGGCCTGTTGTGCCCAGTTTACACTACCCAGCAGCCGTTGATCATCATAGATTAGTTCCTGGCGCCCTAATTGCAGTTGAGTCATTTCTGAAAGATTTAGCTGAGCCCATGCTTCATGGATATTCACATTAGGAGTATCTCCCAGCTGAGACACTTCTCCCCAGGTTCGCACATCCTGTGCCGATAGCTTAAAAGTATAAGCATCCGTTGTATAATGTAAGATAAGCCGTGTTCGTTGCGAGGTGAAAAAAGCCGGATCACTTTGAGAAGTATTCAAAATGCGATAGCCGTCTCTAAGTTCCGTTCTTGGCCGAAATTCGCCATTTACACTCAGCTGAGCACATGCAAGAATCGGTAATAGCATGAACATCGCTAAACTTAAAATCTTTTCTTTTGTTATCGTTGATGAAAGCATGGTTGTTTTCTTTTTTTGAATTTTACTTGTTAAAAATCGTGCATTCTGTTATTAACCAGTTTGTTGTGGCCGCTTATTTTGTTTTCCCAATTGTGGGTTTACTCCAGACGCCCCTTCCCTACCTGTTGTCACGTTGATCAGCATATTTCCGGCTTTCTTCTACCAGTGTCTGGACGATTTTCTCCGGCAAGCGGCTATTGTCATATTCCGGAAACAGTTCAACATCTCCGACAATAAGCCGGCCGGCATGCCCAAGGCGTTCATGCGGTATACAAAAGTAATCGTATACTCCGGCCTCCTTAATACGAAGTGTCCAGCTTTCCCCTTCGGTGAGCATACCTGAATCAAAAGAAACCGCTGACTCAGGCATTCGTAGTGGGCGTCGGTTATCGGGATGATAAGCTGTTACCGTATGCAGCCCTTCTATAATCACAAACCGGATGACATCTCCAACCTCCAATTGAAGCACCGCGGGCTCGAAGCGGGCATCCTCTGAAGTCCCCATTACTTTAACAGTCAGGGTATCAGCAGGCAAGATTCTTATTTCTGCGTTTACCTCTGCATAACTCATCCATAATATCAGGCATATTGAGAAGACTGCAGTTTTCACTGTTCTACATTTTTGGTGAGCATCTGTTCTATGTGATGGGCTGCTTCTTCCATTGGCTGGTTCAAGCCTTCTATCCGTTTGGCTATTTTACCTTCTGTATCGAGTACGCTTACCAGGTTTGAGTGCGCAAATTCTCCATCACTCTTTTTTGCATACTGAACCCCCAGCATCATGGCCAGGCTGCGCACATTGGTTGGTTCTGAAGTAGCAAAATGCCACCCATCTATATTCAGTTGTTCATATTCAGCATATGCTTTCAGCACTTCCGGGGTATCGTTTTCGGTATCAAAACTCACTGCAAGTACTTTTACTGAAGGACGAAGGATTTCGTCTACGGCATTATAGAGACGCCAGGTATCGCGAATCAGAATAGGACAAACCTGGGTGCAGTTTCCATAAAACATAACTACGATCACCGGCTGACCTTTAAAAGAACTGAGTTTTAAAGACTTGTTCCGTTGATCTGTAAAATCCGCATCCAGATGATACAGAGAGTGCCCGGAGATTTCGCCGGCTTTGAGAGTAGCATCTGCACCATGATTGTGCTGAGCATGCAGAGTAAACGAGCTTAAAACAAAAATTGCTATCAAACTTAGTCTTTTCATCACAGGCTGTTTTTTGTGGTGTCTTTGGTTTCTACGTCGTAAGCGCACCGGAACCCCAACATGCCGGTTGTACTTTCGGGGCTAAAACTCATCCTGGTAATGAACCTGATGGAAGCAGCATAACTGTAAATATTACCAAGTTTCTGCAATCTGCCTACCGTTCCGCAATCCAGGGAGAGGTCGTTTGCGATGATGGGCTTAAAGTTCTCAACCCATTCCATCACCAACCCAAACTGATCTTTTACTCCATAGGCTGTTTCAATATCGGTGGAGCCTACCGCCCCTATAAAATTCGCATTTACCCTGGAATACCATCCTATCAGTTCTTTGCTAAACTCATTCATTTCTTCCGGGCTTTCAAATTTCAGAAGCTGGGCAGAGTATTCCCATTCGTTCAGGGTGGGAAGCCGGCCTCCGGCTGCACTGCAGTATGCATTAGCCGAATACCAGGAAATTCGTGTGACCGGACGTTGGGCTCCTGTTTCTTCTATCCCGGGATCCAGGTCGGATTTCCAATGATCCAGGTAACTGTCGTTGGCAAAAATAGATGGGACTTCAGATCGTCTCCACTCCTTATTCTCTGTTACAAAATCTACAAATTCTTCGTTGGTGACAGCTGTTACATCCAGGTAAAAAGCATCAACTTTATTGGGCTCTCCTTTTATTTCGGGAAGTACAGAATGAAAAGATCCCGCCGGAACAAATACCCTATCTGACTGAGCCCTTGATGGAATTGTTGTTGCCAACACCATCACCGCTAAGAGGTACTTCAGCCAGGGCTTCAAGGATATTATGTTCTTTTGGGATCTCATTCTGATCTGTTTTACTGCATTAAGAAATTATTCACTTAGTGAAGTAATTTACTTCTTTCTTGGACCTGCCTTAAGTGTACCGGTCGCTCCTTTCTCAGCATCTACAAATTCATGGTCGATGAGGATGTATTTTCCTTCTTCAGGAACAATCATGTCTAATGTTGCGGAACCTGAGGATCCTACCAATACCGTTTGCATGCCACGCATTTCATTAAATGGGTGTCCTTCTTTCCAAACTCTGTCAAAGATACCGCCGATTACGTGGAAACTGGAAGTACCGCTCGGACCATTGTTAGAGAAGTGGATACGGATTCTTTCGCCTTCGTTAGCTGTTAACGGATTATCGTGCATTACTGTTTGGTGACCGTTAAATACAACGTGAGAAGGATTGCGATTAGCTGCTGCGTCAAAATCGTACTGGTACAGTTCGCCGGGGCCTTTCTCAAGGTAGTACTCAGACTGAACTACAACATATTCTTTCGCTACTTCATCGTCTGTTGGATAACCATCTTTAGGAGATACCACTACAACTCCGTGTTGACCCATAGCTGTGTGCATTAATACACTTGGAGTACCACAGTGGTAGATGTAACTGCCAGGGTAGTTCGCAATAAAATCGAATTTCACAGTTTGTCCGGGAGCAATCGTTCTCCACTTGTCATCTTTAGCTACGGTACCTGCGTGGAAATCCATAGAGTGAGGCATAGGCATTACAGCAGCTTTGTTTTTGCTGATATTATTAGCTGCTACTTGCTGCATAAATGGAGCACCGCCTTTTGATGGTTCAGTAATGGTTACTTCTTCATCAGAACGGTTTTTCATGGTAAAAGTAATGCGATCGCCTTCTCTTACGTGAAGTACCGGACCGGGTACGGTTCCGCCAAATGTCCATGCATTATAACGAACACCTTCGGCTACTTCTATTTCCTGAACCATGATATCGATTCGTACTTCGTGATGCTTGTTCCCTTCATAATCCAGGGGAGCAAGGTTTGGAAGCATAGTAACGTACTCACCCACTACAGGAGGGCCGTCGTAATCTTCAGTGAATACTTCTGCTTCGGGCATACCAAAAGTTTTACCATCCAGTTTGTATTCGGAACTTTGAGCAAATGAGGTACTCGCCAAACCGGCAAATAGCAACCCGAATATAAATGAGAGTGTTAGTTTTGAGACTTTCATAAGATTGTATTTATGTATTGTAGTTTAAAGACTGTTTTGTCTTTTATTTTTCCGTTTAACGTTTCTGTCATAATATTAATCACCAAATATGAACTTAAAATGAAGACGGGCATATTTAGATACTTCTTTTTTTATATTCATACTTATGGTTGGCAAAGAATACAGATTCTGACATATACAGTTACTGCATGTGTAAATGACCTCTTCCCTGTTATCAAATAAATTTCCATTTCCCTAACCCCTCGACGAAACAAACGAATTACAATCCATTTTATATTATGAAACTAAGCTAAGGGAGAGTTCATTCAGATTTATTTATCTGGATCCCTCGCACTATGATGGGCGGTTTATATATACACCGATCTCACTGTAACTAAAGGTGCGTAATACCTCCCACTGATCTTTTCAGTTTTGAGCAAAGCGGTGACTGAAAAGGTCCTGGACTTGCTACATTTTAATGGACACGGAGTTAAGGTATATTGTAGTCAAAGCAGAAAAGGATCCATGGATGGTCCGGCAAAAGTCCTCTCCTCCAGGAGAGGATTTCCCCATAAGGGGTGCCTTCGGCAAGGTAAGATGAGAATACACGACAATCTCAGCGTTCATGATAACTAACCATAGCAATTACTGTAATGCCCGTTGTTCAACATCCCGGACACAGATTAAGATCGCATGTTGACGGAAAGTCCTCCTCTTTCTTACACACCATCCTCCCTGCGTGCCGTAGACATCCCCACGGAGAATAGACGCCTCTTTACTTGATTAGCTTATATCACTCAATCACAAACTTCCCATAATGAGGAAAACACCCTTACTTAATCGCCATTTTCTTTTCCTTGGGGGCCTCTCTCCCAATAGCCAGCATTCGTTCGATGGGCAGTTTGGCTTTTTGGGCCAGCTCTTCCGGTACTTTTACTTCATACTGGTTATACTGAAGAGCCTCGTGCAAATTCTCAAGAGTAATCATCTTCATAAACTCACATACCGATTCCTCATTAGCAGCAATAAATGCTTTATCCGGATTGGCTTTCTGCATGCGATGAAGAATACCCGTTTCAGTAGCAACCACAAACTCCCGGGCGTCCGAATTGTTCACAAAATCAATCATCCCTCCTGTTGAATAGATGTGGGCGTCTTTACAATCATAGTAAACAGCCGACTTGAGCATGCACGATGTTGAACAACCGCATTCAGGATGAATTAATATTTCTGCATTGGGATATTCTTCTTGTTTTTCCCCTAAATTCAAATCTCCTATTTTTTCGTGTACATGGCATGCCCCGTCCCAGATATTCAGTTCCCTTCCGGTCATAATCTGGATATAAGTCCCCAGAAATTTATCAGGCAGAAATAGTATCTCCTTCTCTTCTGGTATAGAGTTCACCACCTCCATCGCGTTAGAGGATGTACAACAGTAGTCGGTTTCAGCTTTCACTTCGGCAGTCGTATTTACATAAGAAACCACTACGGCACCGGGATGTTCAGACTTCCATTTTCGGAGCTGATCGGCGTTAATAGTATCGGCGAGAGAACAGCCAGCTTCGGTATCCGGAATCAGCACTTTCTTATCCGGTGAAATAATGGAAGCTGTTTCTGCCATAAAATGTACACCGCAGAATACAATTACTTCTGCATCTGTATGAGCAGCTTGTTGTGCCAAACCCAGCGAATCTCCTATATAATCAGCAATATCCTGGATTTCAGGAATCTGATAATTATGGGCCAGGATAACCGCATTTTTCTGTTTTCTGAGTTTGTTAATGCGTTGATTAAGTTCTGAAGTGCTTAAACTCATGGGCGAATGTATTACTGTTTAAATTTTTAGAAAGCTTTTCAAAACCCTCTTATGTTATTAATTGCAGTAGCAGGGCCGAATCTACATCTAAAGCGCCCCAAATACTGATCTCTTATTATTCTATACTGTACACCTGGCTTACCCAATACAATAGGTGCAGGAAAAATCACCTTTGCGAATGTGAGAAGTCCGGTCAACATTTTTACCAAACACTTTAGTGTAAAATTCTTTCTCCAGTCTGCACGGTGAATTCGTCACCTTAATAACTTCTCTGAATGGACAATTACACTCTTTCACCGTCAACTTTTCTGTCTGAGGGTCAATCTCGTATTCGGGCATAAAACCTTCCTCATCCAGCATATCCTTTAGTACGTCTGCTTTTTCTTCCTCTGTTTGAACATGTGAGGTTTCCATCATTAATTCCAGCTTCTTATACCGGCGATCCCAGAATTTTTCAAAAAAAGTTTCTAACAGTTCCTCCTCCTCTTCTGCCTGCAAAAACCGGATAAGCTCTCTCATGAGCTGAGGTTCGTACGAAGGATACAGCCCATTGCCTTTTGTAGTGAGTTTAAATTGCAAACTGGGGCGACCTCTTCCCGAGCGATCATAACTACGCTCCACATAATTATCCCTTTCCAGCTGGGTAAGATGTTCCCGTACCGTAGTTTTGGCCATATCGGTGAGAGCTACCAATCCATCAATATTGGTTTGGCCCTGCTGTTTTATAAGATCCAGCAGCTTTTTCTTTGAAGCAGTAATCATAAAGTTGCTGCCGAATTTAAGGAATGCAGTTTGCTCTTTAGTTTTTGAATCATGTATTGCTGTTCCAAAAAATGATGTTTCTCTATATCTTTATGCAGTTTTTCTAAGGTGCCATATAACAATAAGACTGTAGAAGAAGCATGCTCAGGTGCTGTAAAGTGATTGCTCAGAGTATAAATACGGTGGCTCAAATACTCAATTTCATCCTGATCTTTTTGAATGAGCTGTACTTGCTTTCGCAATGCTTGTACCACTCCATCCTTGGGATCACCATTTTTTCGAAACAACTTCAATAAACAAGGGAAAAACTTTTCTTCTTCAAACTTAAGATGAAGCTCAAGCTTATCTTTTAGCTTTTTGAAATACCATCTTAATTGTTTTAAATTCAGATTGCCCTCTTCTCCATTGCATGCCCGGCGTTCATAATCACTTGCATCTTTGATCAACATTCGGGTGTAGTAATGATGTTCTTCTTCCAGGTATTTTATAATCAATTCAACCGACCAACAAAAAATACCGGAAGGACAATCGAATCGGGCTCCTTTTTTCAGGTGATCCAACTCTTGCTTTAAATCATATTCATCAACCTTTTCGGAAGAACATACTTCCATTAAGGTTTTATTTTCATTATCCCGGATAGGAAGCCCCAACCGTTTAAAAATCTCGGAAGCTCGCTGTTGTTCCAGCATCACTTCCGTAACGGTTTTGTTTAAAATATCTGCCGGTTCTAACTCTGTGGATTCCATCATCTCATACTCAATAAATTGCAATTGATGGACCAATGATAGGCAAACCAATTTTTTTTATCAATAAAAACGGTTAAAAACGTTTTTAATATTGTATCTCAATAATAAGGCGCTTAATTTCAGAGCCATTATTCATCAGCAAAAAGGCATAGCCGTTGGTGATGATGCAAAAAAGAAGTGGCCAACACTATATCATGATCTACAATGTGGAGCCCTATATTTTCAGCAAAAATTATTTCACAGTATGAATACCTCATATAACCGCCTGGTGTATTATTGGCTTTGGTCGGGTGTGATTCTCATTGTATTAATGGCTGTTATCGGGGGAATTACACGCCTTACCGACTCGGGATTATCCATGAGCGACTGGAGTCTCATTATGGGAGCTATTCCTCCTCTTAATGAAGCTGAGTGGATGAAGGCATTTACACGCTACCAGGAATTCCCTCAATTTCAGCAGCAAAATTTTGATATGCAGCTGCATGAATTTAAAGGCATTTTCTACTGGGAATATTTCCACCGGCTTCTGGGGCGGTTAAACGGGCTCATCTTTTTGGTTCCATTTTTATATTTCTGGATAAAGGGGGCTTTTGATTCCAGCTTGTTAAAACGCATGTTTATTCTGTTGGGGCTTGGAGTTATGCAGGGAGCCATGGGGTGGATAATGGTTAAAAGCGGCTTGGTTGATGTACCCTATGTGAGCCACTATAGATTGGCATTACACTTAATACTGGCCATGGTCATTATAGGCTGTTGCCTGTGGTTTGCCCTCGATCTAAAATACGGTTTAGAACCTTCCCTTCAGGAGGCTGCTTCCTTTTCTATCAACAGCTGGCTTATTTGGATAGGGATACTATTCATTGCTCAAATACTTTATGGGGCTTTCACAGCCGGGATGGATGCCGGTGTTATATACAATACTTTCCCACAAATGGGCGGCAAATGGATTCCTCCCTCCTTCAGCACCCTCGATCCCTTTATCTTGAACCTGATTGAAAACCCGGGCACTATACAGTGGATGCACCGGCTCCTGGGAACTCTCTTATTAATAGCTGTGGGTATGTTCTGGATCAGAGGTGTAACCGGCAGCACCTCCAAACTGTTGCATGCCCTAAGTGGCATACTGCTATGCCTGATTGTACTTCAGTATGCCCTGGGCATCTATACCCTTTTACAAAGCGTTCCTGTATCTCTTGGGGTGTTCCACCAACTGGCAGCTATTATTTTCTGGATATGTTATCTCATCATTTTTAACCGGAGTGTTAAATCGGCTTCATATTAGCAGAATTAGATCTCCGCTGAGTTTTTGATTGCACGAATATGCTTACTCAACTCCTCCAGGAAAAGATCAATTTGTTCCAGGTGGGACCTAACCGAAAGCACTACAAAACGAAAACGGAATTCATCGTTAATACGAGTTGTAGATAAAAACACGGTACCCTTGTCCGTCATTCTTTTGTGCAATTCCTCATTGAGAATATCCAGATCTGTTTCCTTATTTGCGGGCGCCCATCTGAATGTAAATACAGACAGTTCCGGCTCGTGTCCTACTTCTATCTCCGGCATCTCATCAAGCTTTTGCCAGGCATAGCGGGCCAGCAGCAGTTTCTCTTCCAGGGCACTTCTAAATGCTTTTACTCCATGAAGTTTTAACGGCATCCATAACCTTAACCCCCGGAAGTGTTTACTCAGCTCCGGTGAAATATCAGCTGGTGAGTAGACCCCGGACTGGATTTTTGTATCCTGCATATAATTGGCTTCATACCGGTGAGCGCCAGCCAGTTTCTCTAAATTTTTAACCACTAATGCCCCCGACCCATATGGTAAAAACAGTCCTTTATGTGGATCCAGCACTACAGAGTCGGCCCGGGCTATGCCTTTCAGTTTTTCTTTGCCTTCATCAGTGAGAAGAAAGAATCCGCCATATGCAGCATCTATGTGATACCACACTTTATGCCGGGCAGCAATTTCCCCAATTTCTTCCAGCGGATCTATAGCGCCGGTATCGGTTGTGCCTCCCGATGCTACAACCATCCATGGGATCAATCCATTTTCTTTATCTTTCTGAATGGCTTGTTCAACTTCTTCACTCAGCATCCTGGAGTGTGAGTCAAGAGGTATATAGCGTTTTATACATTCCTGCATGCCCGCTATTGCCAGCCCCCGGTCTACACAATGATGTGCCTGTTCACTCAGATACACCACCGCCCTGGGATAATCTGCGGCTTTCAATCCGGCATCTTCCCGGGCTGTTACTACTGCCGTCAGGTTTGCAATGCTGCCCCCGGAAGACAGATATCCGCCTGCTTCCTCTCCAAATCCAATGAGTTCGGCCATCCAGTTAATGAGGCGGGTTTCGAGGGCTACTGCGCCGGGTGAAGAATAATACACTCCCGCATACCTGTTGGTGATAGCTGTGATATAATCTCCGAGAGCACTGGTAAACAATCCGCCGCCGGGGATATAGGCAAAATGGGCACCGGAAGCGGGATTTAATCCCGGTGGCACTACCCGGTTTTCAATATCATAAATAAGCTGATCGGGGTTGCAAGGCTCTTCATCTATGGGATCTTCAAGAATACTGTTTACCGAATCATCGAAACGGGTATACGCTTTCTGTTCATAGATACTGTCGAGGAAACGACCGGTATAGTCAGTGGATTTGTTGAGAAGTTGTTTCTGTTCGTATGCATTGGGTTCAAGGGCCGCAGCTTTCTCAGCCAGCGCTTCCAGACGTTTCCTCATTTTGTAGTATCAGTATTGGTTGATTAGGTTCAATTGGCGTCTAAAATACGTAATCAATAGCAGAAAAAATTTCTCTGGCTACAGAATTAAATACTTTAACGTGGATGAGTGTGAATGGATCATCACTAAAATAGAAACTCGTTCATCGTGAGGGCTTAACCCCGACTCCACCCGAGACTATTGATTGCCGTCCCGCCGGGGCTGGGTTAGGTAGCAACAGGAAAAAATTATCTAATTATTTCCCACTGCGAAGCAGTACAACTATGACCATCCCAACCAGCCAACCCCAAAGCGGGTTGAGCGAACACTCTACAAAGGCGTGCCAGAATAGGCCTCTGTGGGGAATGTCTGCAGCAAATGGATTTTCAACACCTAAACACCTTGCTACACAGAGGATTACGAGACATAGTATAGATCCAGGTAATAATTTCGATCAAGGCGGTCATCCAAATCCCGAACATTTCGGGGTGATGGATCTTCTCATGATGTGCCTCTGTATCCAATAAAAACTTCCATCCCCAAAACACGGGTGGGCCAACCTTCGAACAAACACATAGCCTTTATCCCAATCCGGGCGAAGGTTTGTGCTTGATTGACTATTTACCCCGGACTTTGTCCGAGGCTGTTGCTGCCGTCCCCTTGGGACTGGATTCAGAAAGATCCCCTTAACACGTTAACCCGTGAATACATGTAGACCGGTAGGCGCGCGCCATCGCATAGGCCCCGGTTAACGCTGACTGCTGAAGACGAACCGCTGGCACATAGAGTCCACAGAAGAGACACAGAGTTTCACAGAGGATTAAGGGATCTGTTTTTGGATCTGGACAATAAACTTCCATCCCTAAAACACGGGTGGGTCAACCTCCGAACAGGCGCATAGCCTTTATCCCAATCCGGACGGAGGTTTGTTGGGGGCGGCTCCTTCACCCCGGATTATCATCCGGGGCTATTGATTGCCGTCCCGCCGGGACTTGGGACCGATCTGGCATTTCATTATGAGCTCGGCCAACCCTGCCTGAATTGTAATTTCGTTTTGTTATTGCCAATCCTGATGAATCCCAACACATCCACTCTATCTCCTAAACACAGTGGTACGTCTTCTACTTATTATAAGTAACAATCCGTTTCCAGTGCAGAAATACGAACAAGATTACTCCTCCCATCTCCAGGCACCGGCCCATCCAACTACCGGCAGAAGGCAAGACATCCAGTTGTGAAAGAGATACCACTATAATTCCCGTATTCAGCACCCCTATCATAGCATAGGCCAGAATTGGATTTCCCCTGCCCTGCTTCCCAAAATAGCGGGGCAGAATCCAGTAAGCCACCCCCAGGGTAAGCTGTACCACCCAGCCAATCAGCATAAATTCTATATGAACCGGAAGTACCGCCCAGAGTGGAGCATAAAAATTGAATGCTTTGTTCAGCAACAGCATTACCCCCATCGAGGCTCCCATCAACAAATAGGCCAACGATAGTTTCACCATTATCCTGGAAGGCAATGTCATGACTTCCTCTTTGCTCTCTTTTTCTTAATCCGCTGCTTTTTAGACATGATACGGGGCCATATCTCGCGGATGTAGCTGAGTAAGGCCATAAACTGTAATACCGCCGAAATGGCCAGCGTTATTTTCCATCCCCAGGCTCCTGATACTTCCAGCATAGGTTCTGAGACAACCCTGAGTATCAAGCCAATATTCAATAAAAAGTACGTAATCCACGCCCAACGCTGATTGTGGAATTTCTCGTCCTTAATACGCCCCGGAAACATCCAAAGAGATACCCCGATTATAACCTGGGTAATCCATCCCACCATGAGCATATGCCAAAACAATGGAACCAAGGCAGCCACTGTAAGAGCATCAATCTGTTGAATAATCCCCAGCAACAGCGATACCACAAAGAATATTAATCCGGTTTTAAGAAATAAGCGGGTTATAAGAGGCATATTATAAAGATGTTATTGAATTCAGAACCATTACTTTATGGGTTATTCGGAAATACCTGCAACTTTGCCCGGAGGAAATACCTCATCTTTGTGTTTTTCTTTTGTTCGCAGGACTTTTATCCACAAAGCCGTTATGCTGACCACCGGCAGTATTGCAACAATGGCTACTACATTATAAACCCATGGACAGGAAAGAGGGGCAGGCCATAAACGGCTAAGTAATACCAAGCTTAAAATCACCAGGAAAACTGAGCCAATAACCAAGTGTATATATATTCTCTCTATTCGAACATATTCATTTAAATACAAAATCATCGTTGTTGTTAAGGCACCCAACAAAAGTACATGCAGATACAATACACGTATACCGTGTGCCCAAACCCATATTTCGGGAGAGGTGATAGAAGCTGTGAGCTGCATTATTCCTTTAACCAATAAATAAAACAGAGGCCACAACCACAGGGTCTTTGATGCCTTTCCCGATTGTATTACAGAATACACAAACAGTAAAATAGACTGAGATATAAGAAACCCACCAACCCGGGCAGACACTGAAAGTGGGATGCTGACTAAAGACTCTGACAACCCATACGGAAATGTAAGTGGTGCTCCAAAAGCGATAAGCCCCACCATTACGGTTGGTGAAATAACAAAATCTTCTTCCTCCATATTTAGTCCCCTGGCAAGTATACCCAGCAGCATAATAACTACCCACCCTTCCGTAAATGTTGACAGGAAAAAGTGAGTAAGAGCTTTACCAAACAGAGGCCCGCCAAAGCCTATGACTCCTGTAAATGCGATACCCCAAGCTCCCAGGGAACTTATAAACAGCATAGTAAGGGCGCCTTCAAACCATATACTGGGTTTAAAGTCGGGGGCTTTATATCGGTAGATAAGATAACCCGTCATAAACAGGTACCAGCCAATCATCACCATGCCCGAAAAAATAGCCGAAATGGGAATTAAGGAATCCCCCAACTGTACCGGCTGGTATCCCCATCTCAGGAAGGCGGGGAAAGAAACTAAACCAAAAATAAGAATAACCCAGAATGAGATTCTCATCATCCTGTCATGAAACAGCGATGAATAACCCGGTACTATATTGTGCTTTATGAGGTATAAAGGAAGCAAGGAAGCCCATCCAAAAAACATAAGATGGGAATGCGCATGCCGCATATTCACCAGGTTCAGCTGATCCGGCAGCAGACCAATGAACCCCAGGCGGTACAAGAAGCCGGTAATCCCTGCCAGTATGAAGCAAAAAATGGCCCATTGCCATATGCTCGAATGTTTATTGAACATACTCCCCATAACAATTGCTTTACTCTCCTATGGATTATGTGATTATCATTTAATAATCAGACTGAAGTCAGGCCATTTCTTTTTCTTTGTGAGCTTCTACTTTGGCAAACAATGTTGCCAGTCGATTTTTTTGAACAGTAGCTGTTTCCTTTATCGACTGAAGATTTTCATCTTCATAGGGTTTTTGTCCGGCTATTTTCAGGCAGTATTCTATTCCTTTTTCAAGGTTTTTTCGGAAACGGTTCAATGTTCGGAGATCTGCTTTCAGGTCTTCCGATTGTTTAATCAGTTCTTCAAAATAATCCACATACATAACCATCTCTTTGGCAAACATATGGGGGCGTTCTTTCGGCACTAAAGATGAAGCTCTTCCATAAATATGATCCACCATTTCCTGCAGGCTGTAGGTAGTATCGAACCAGGCTACATTGGGACCGGGACAAATAGCCTGGGGTGCGCGATGGGGTTTCAAAATTCCCAAAGTAATCAAAGCTCCATTGCCAAGATGCTCACACAAACATGCTTTATCGAGGACTTTTTCCCGCAGTTCATCTTTCTTTTCTTCCGAAATATCGCTGTGGTTAATCTGATCAATTTTTAACAGTTGGTACTGATTGGAAGCCGTACAAATAGGATTTTCTGTAAACTCCGTATTTGATTCCAAAAACCCTTTTGGACATTGAGAGCCGGGCTTTCCCTTTTCAATTCGTTGCTTATGCCATTTATGTGATCCGGTTTTACGCACATTATTAAACGGTACGCCCAACGGGGATACCCCACTCAGGTACAGGTCTTCTTCTTTTGCCTCTTTCAGTAGATTCAATGTTTCCTCATCAACGGTAGTGGCTTCAGGAACCATCAAAAAAGGACTTCCCCAGCCAGTTGCATCCATTCCAAAATCCTGTAACAGTCTGCGGGCTTCTCCACTTGTTCCTATTCCTCCCTGCACCGTTATTCGCGGCTGCCCTACTTCCCAGTCACTGTTATATCCATGATCGGTATTCTCGCTGTAATAGCGCTCAATCAAAGGTTGGATGGAAGAGCTCAACATTTCTTTTTTCTCTTTAAACTCTTTGAGTAAGGATGGAAGAAGATATCCATCAGAAGCAAAAGCATGGCCGCCACAATTCAGTCCGGACTCCACTCGGTATTCAAACACTTCCAGTCCCTTTTTAGCAAGGTACTTGCCCTGAATTAAAGCCGAGCGAAAATCACTTACCTTCAGTATTATTTTTTTCTTGATGTTGCCTTTTACATCGCGGTAAAAATCTTCAAACTCAGCCAGGTAGTTATACAATCGTGGGTTAAAGCCTGCCGATAAAATAAGACTGGAAGAAAGTTTACTGTTCGCAAATCCGCGCAACGCTGCACAACCATCACTGAATTCGGAACTCATCGGCTGACCATTATTGGTATAGCTGAAGCCGTCAACTTTGGCCATGATATTTACATCAATAGAGCCTGTTTTCATTAATTCGTTTAGCTCTGAAACCAGCTTTTGCCTTGCATTTTCTATATTAACTGCCATCAAGTCCAGGTATTTTTTCTTGAGCTCGCTGGTGTCGGGCAGCATTTCAAAATATTTAGCTTTTTCATTCTTCTCGAAGAAAGGCTGCTTTTTAATCCCTTCAAATTTCTCCTGTACTACAGACTGTACCAGATCCAGGTAGGCGGTAATTCGCTGAGCGCGCCCATCTTTGGCCTTGCGGGGAATATTTTTGTATGGCCGGTTGAATACACTGCTGTAGTGCTTGCGGATGCGTTCCACCAATAAGTCATCAACAATTGATATAACCGAATTAATGCCATAGGGGGCTACCCTTATGGGCGAGTCGATTGAATGTCCGGTTCCCATTACTGGAATAGAAAATGTATGTAAAGAGTTCTGCATGAAATTAAATATCATTAAGCTTTAGCGGAGAAATGATGTGTCCCAAGCTACAATACACTATTTTTGTGAAGAGGTAATGAAGAGGGAAAAAAGGGTGATTTTTTATCACCCTTTTATTGAATATCAGTTTAACCGTTGTTCGAGTTTAAGGGCCTTTGGAAACAGGATGTTGTTTTCCAGGTGCACATGCTTGTGCAGATCTTTTTGAAAACCTTCCAGGTTCTGGAATAACACCCGGTACGAGGCACACGCAGTAGATGGAGGGTTAAAACCATTTGTCAGCTGCTCAATCTCTGCCATTAAGGCGCCGGCTTTGTCATGTTCTTCTTCCAGCGCTTCGATGATAGCTTCTTTTACCCCTCCTGCTTTTTCCTGTTGTACTAATTCTTTAATCTGAGGGAATAATTCTTCTTCCTCTTTTAATAGGTGTCCGGTCATCTCTTCACTCAACAGTTGTACCTTCTGGAGTATATCAAGCAATTCGGGATCTCTTTTGCCATGTACTCTGGCCACTTTTTCTGCATAAAAGCCTATTTCCGGAAGCATCTTTCGCACAAAGTTGTGATGGTTATTCACAATGTAATCTACCAAAAAATCGGGCGACCAGTCTTTGTAATTATGATTGTCGCTTCCTGTTTCAGTTAAGGTTGAAAGATCTCTCATCACGGCCTCAAAATCGATGCTCTTTTTGCTGCATGCCTGCTCTAAAGGTACTTTTCCGCCGCAGCAAAAATCCAGTCCATAGGAACGGAATATTTGAGAAGCTCTGTAATCGTCTGCTACTATTTCGCCTACTGTTTTTTGTGATAGTGTTTCCATAATTCCAATATTTAAGAGTATTTTGTCTTTTTTGTGATAAAAAAATTATTGCCAGCTAAAATGTCCGTCTGGCGTAATTCTAAATTTATTGGCTTTTCCTTCTTTAGCCATTTCTTCGAGAGTGGTACGGGCTAACATATCTTTAATGCCTTCTCGCACCATTGCCCAGTTATTGTGAAGCGGGCATGGATCCGATGATCCGCAGCCCGGCAATCCCAGCGCACATTCTACAAAAAGGTCCGGACCATCAATAGCTATTACAACATCCAGCAAAGTAGCTTTACGCCCTTTGGCAGAAAGTCGTATTCCTCCATTGGGTCCTTTATAAGATTCCATGAGGTTGTCAGCCGTAAGATTTTGCAGAATCTTTGTGAGGAAATGAAATGAAATATCGAGCTCTTCGCTCACTTCACGGATAGAGTTATACTGCCCTCTATTGTGAGCTGCAAGGTAAAGACTTGCCCTTATTCCATACACAGAAGATTTTGATAACAACATATAAAATTATTTAAGAGTTTAATGTCTTTAATATAACGCTTTCACAGCCGCATACATAATTCTACTTTTTCTGGTAATAGATTTTTACGAATCTTAGTCAGGCTGTAGTGAAGATTAAAGATCCATCTTTTTAAACCTGCTGGTTCCTCTTAACAGAGGCACTAACGTCCAGCTAATTAAGCTTAAAGAGGCTACCACAATTCCCAGAGAGCTACCGAAGAATCGATTGAATACCGCTCCGGTATATCCCATCAAAGCTGAAATATCAAATTCCAGTAACACGATAATACGGGCCAGGTCTATGGGGTTTAGCATACTCATAGCCAGCATGGGTTTCTCTATGGGGTAATCTCCCAGGATAAAAATGGCCAGCAATACCAGTCCATCGTATAAAATAGCCAGAAACAACCATCCTACCAGTGCAAAACCCAAGCCCTTAATGCGATCTTCGAAGTACTTGAGCCCAATCCAAAAACCGATACCCGTAAATAAAAAGGATAGTATAATACCCAGCACCAATATCATTAAAATTGAATGAACGGCCATGGAAAAGAGCATTCCACTGTAGACCATGGGGACTGTTACGCCAAACGTAAAAGCCGCGGCCAGAGGGATAGCTAAGCCTCCATACAGCCCCCAGAATATCGTTTTCCGGTTTAAAGGTTGCACAAGGAGCAACTTGGTAAACTCTCTGGATTGATACAGGTATAAACTCCCATATATCATCCCTACCAAAGGCACCAGTAACAACATGATATTTGAAATACTGAGCATTGCTTTTGGTCCGGCTCCCCCAAAACGAATCAAGGCATCAGATATAAGCCAGTAAATCAAAGCATATCCAATAATCCATTTTCCCCTGAATAAATCTTTCCACTGATATTTTAATATTGTGAGCGTCTTCATGCGGCCTCCTCCTCCATCAGTTTAGCTACGGCTCCTTCCAATCGCTGTTCTTTGTGTTTCTTAATCAGAGCATCCATCGGCCCGTGATATTTTATTTTTCCTTCAACAATAAAAATCAGGTAATCGGCTAATTCTTCAATCTCGCTCATAATATGAGTGGTTAGCAGAATGGTTTTCCCTTCCTCTTTTTGATCTTTTACCAGTCGTTTGAATTGCACACTGGAACGAGGGTCCAAGCCTGCGGTGGGCTCATCAAAGATGAGGATATCGGGATTAAACATCATTGAGAGAACGGCTCCTACTTTCTGCCGATTTCCACCCGAGAGTGTACGCATCCGCTTGTTCAGTTCGGCTTCCAGGCCAAAGTGTTGAATCAACCGCTGCTCTACAGAGGGGATGTTTCCTCGAATTTCTTTTATAAAATTAAAGAGCTCATTTACCGTCATATTTTCGGGATAACGTGCTGTCTGAGGCATATATCCTATCTTATTCCGGTACTCCCAGTTTCCGCTTATTTCTATGCCGTCAACTAAAACTTCCCCTTCATCTGGTTTTACCAGTCCAAGTACGGTTTTAATGGTGGTGGTCTTTCCTGATCCATTGGGACCTACAATTCCGGTGGCCTGCCCTTTAGGCAATACCAGTTCCAGCTTGTCCAAGACAGTCTGCGAACCAAAGCTTTTACTCAATCCTTTTATTGTAATCATGGCGCTTGTGTCATTAGGGGTTTAGGGTCATATAATGTTTCCGGAGTTAGTACCGGCATAAATTTTTCTGCAGCATCCAGCATATCTATAAGCAGGCTTCGGAGTAACAACAATGATTGTGGCTGCCGTTCTACCAAGACACTGAACAACCGAACCGGGTGATGAGGCACGTCTCCTATTCCATCCCGATCCAGGTCGTACCCTTCGTAGGCGCTCCAGTAATTCCCGGTAAAAGTGTTGAAATTCTGCCGGCTGTTTGTGACCAGTTCAAAAGTATTGGCCACAAAACTATTCCCTGAAAATACGTTATCCGTAGAATTTGCCATCAGCTTAATGGCCCATCCGTTTTGTGAAAAAGTATTCCTTTTTACCGTGTTGCGGCTGGTTGCTTCTATATATAGTCCCACTGAATTATTGGCAAAGGTGTTGTCTTCAATTTTGCTCCTGTTAATCTCTTTCAGCAGCAAGCCATAAGCCGATGAGCCCCAGTTATCTTCAAAACTGTTTCCAATAATATTCACATTATTGGTATACATCACGGCTACTCCCCCGCCATTGTCGCGGAAGGTGTTTCCTATGTAAGTGCAATTGTCGGAGTACATGAAGTGAATACCGTAGCGAATATTTTCCTCACTCACATTATTCCGGATAGTGGCGCCGTCCACAAATTCAAAATACAGTCCATCGCGGTGGCCTCTTACATAATTACCTTCAATATGAGCATCTTTACTATACCACAGGTGAATTCCATTCCCTGAAGAAGTCTCCCGTTCACCAGAGGCCGACAGGTAGTTGTTCCGAATACGCGTTCCCTCCGATTCTGCCACATAGATTCCGAAAAAATTATCAACCAGGCGTACATCTTCTATAAGGGTGTTCTTTGTTTGATCTACCAGTATACCTGCATAATCTTCCATAAAACTGGTACTGGCATGTTGTACCTCTATCCCTTTCAGCGTCACATCATCTGATGTTATAATGATAATAAATCCCTGGCGATCTCCATCTATTATGGGGTAATCTTCCCCAATAATAGTAAGGGGTTTGTTTACCTCAATATCATGCTCTTTATATTTCCCTTTTTGAATGATCAAAGTATCGTAAGGAGCGGCCAGGTTTATTCCCTGCTGTATACTGTTGATCTCTCCATTAGGAGATATTTCAACAAGCTGAGCCTGAACGGGCATGCTCATCAGGATACCCAGTATTGGCAATATGAATTTCAGGTATTTCATAGCATTTCAATATCTCGGTTAGTGCCCTGAAGACCTGGTCTTCTTTAGCTTTATTGTTTTAACCTCGTTCCAGGAAAGCATTTTTCCCGGTTGGGCTTCCAGATGTTTCCTGGCGGCCTCGGTATTGGGCAGTGCCAGTAATGAGGCTCCCATAGGGCTGTTTATTTTTTCACTTTGTATAAACTGGGCCTGGGAAGCATCCAGCCAGTTTCCCGGATTATTGAAATTGTTCACCCAGTACTTGGCACCTACAGTGTTTTCCCTATTGTTGTTTTGGTATTCAACCATGCATTCAATAGCGTCAAACTTAACGGCCTTTCCTTTTTCTGTAATCATCTGGGAAGCAAAACGGCCATCCGTAATCATCATTTTACAATGAGTGCATTCATCACTTGCATAATGAATTTCTACCGGTTCCTGGCTACAGGAAGCCAACAATAGACTGACCCCTATTACAGCAAAAACTTTATATATTGTTTGTGTATTCATTTTTATTACCTCAATCCTTTAGTTACACAACGCTTACTATTACCTTGCCCTCTGCTATTTTACAAGCTCATTTCTCCTCTTTACTCTTCCACCATACCCATCCTGCTATACCCATGGATACAAGAGCAAAATAAAATCCAATATGAGGCAGTGAGGTGGCATTAATATTCAATAACTGTTTACTGCCAATCAGGGGAGGCTGATAGGTCATCCCGGGCACTTTAATAGGAGCATCGGGATTCAGGTTATGACCATAATCATATCCCCACAAATAAAAATCTACCAAACCTGCTATTGCCAACAGAACAAATAGGGCCAGCCAAAATAGTATTAGCTTCCGGCTGCCGGTGGCGGCAATAATCAATCCTGAAATAATAAAGAAGCCAAAGATATAAGGCATAATACTTAACTCTGGTATAGATGCCGGCTCAATAGGCTTCATCCCTATGTAGTGGTTAAGCCCGTTTATATTTTTGAGATCCTGTGGACTCTTTCCTTCAATATTGTCGACCGTCACATTCATCCCTATTCCCTCCGGATATTGAGGTGCTTCCATACTAATGCTCCAAATAGGTACAAAATAAACACCTATCAAAAGCAGCGCTGCTACAGACATCCAACGTTTGTGTGAAGTTTTCATGACTTCTTCTTCTCTTTATTTGATTAAAAAAATGGCAGGGGAGTTATCCACTCCCTCTACCATGGGATTGAGGTCAAATCATCATTGACCAGTTCCGTATTTAAAGTCAACATTTGAGCTCTCAGGTGATACCCGTACGTATCCCTGCATTTCCTGGTGAAGAGCTGAACAGAAATCGGTGCAGTAGAATGGATATACACCTACTTCCTTAGGTTCCCAGGTGAGTGTTAATGTTTCGCCCGGCATAATTAACAATTCAGCTGTATTTGCCCCTTTAATGGCAAAGCCGTGCGGTACATCCCAGTCTTGTTCAAGGTTGGTTACGTGGAAGTACACTTTGTCTCCCACTTTTATCCCTTCAATGTTATCTGGTGAAAAGTGACTACGGATCGTGGTCATATATACATGTACTTCTTTTCCGTCACGCTCAATGCGTGTTTGCTTCTCGCTTGTTGCTCTGTATGGGTGGCTGTTTTCTGCCAGGTCGTAAAACCTTTTTTGTCTCTTGATTACTTTTTCAGCCGCTATACCCTGAGCATAGTGAGGTTCACCCTCTGTGGGGAAATCAAGCAGCAACTGCATTTTGTCTCCGGAAATATCAATCAGTTGGGCAGAGTGGAACATTTCAGGACCGGTGGGCAGATATCGGTCTTTGGTAATCTTGTTAAGAGCTACCAGGTATTTACCATCGGGTTTCTGGCTGTCGCCACCAGGGATCATAAGGTGACCCGGAGAGTAGTATGTGCCAATACGGTCTACCACTTCTGTTTTTTCAATATCCCACTTCACAATCTCTGAAGAAATAAAAGCAGTGGTGTAGGCGTACCCTTTTCCATCAAACTCGGTGTGCAGGGGACCTAAACCTGGGTTTTCTACTTCGCCGTGAAGAATAGAATCGTACTTAAGTACTGGAATCCCCATTACTTCGCCTTCATAATTTTCACTGTCAATTGACTCTATCATTTTGGCAAAAGAGTGTACGGGAATTACTGTAGACAGCTTACCCCCCGCTACGATATATTTACCGGTAGGATCAACATCAACCCCGTGAGGAGATTTCGGAGTCGGCAAGAAATATACAAGTCCATCCAGTTTCCGCGGATCCAGAACCCGTACCTCTTCGATGACCTCAGTTTTTACAATACCGCCTTCATCATGATCTACATAATTGCGAACGTGCTTACCGGGAAGCATTTCCCCTTTTCCTTCTTTCGCATATTCGGCAGCTTTTTCCCAGTTAATGGCCGCAATGAAATCCTTGTCATTTTTAGATGCATTGATTTCGAGAAGGGTATGAGCTTCTTCACTATTATAACTGGTAAAGAACGCCCATCCGTCAGAAGGACCTTTACCAGCATGCGATAAGTCATAATCAAACCCAGGCATCAGGATCTGGAAATCTACATTCATTTTACCTTCGCCAGATACTTTGATAAAAGAAATGGTGCCTTTAAACGTCTCAGCATATGAATCAATGGCTGCATCCATGTTCTTCATATTCTCATCCATGGGGATACTAAAACGGGTTGCAGCAGAAACATACTCCGTATTGGGTGTTACAAAAGCTGAAGCATGGTTACCGGCTGAGTTGGGAATCTCGATGATTTCCTGTGTTCTGAACTCATCCAGGCCAATACGGGCTATACGCGGCGTGTTGTTTTCATTGATAAAAATCCACCGGCCATCCGTTTCACCATTGGTTTGAGAAAGTTCGGGGTGGTGAGCATCTCCCCAGGGAACAAATCCATGGGAGGTATTCAACATATTCTTGGTTTCATCAGTGTAACCATATCCATTTACAGCTGCCTGTGAAAATACTGGAACGGTAAATAAGTGTCGGCCAGAAGGTATTCCATAAATTCCAAGCTGCCCGTTATATCCTCCAGACATAAATCCGTAGAATTCATCATATTCCCCTGGTGCTACATATACTTTTTGCGCAGCATCGGTGTTAGAACTAAAATCTCCCTGGCTACTACATCCATACAGCATTACGCCAATCAATGTAATAACCGGCAGTATCCAGAACCGATGATTATGTGTTTGTTTCTTCATTGTCTTCTTTTTGGTTTGATGTGGGTTAATTAGTAGACTTAAGACATTATTTTATATCTGAAGCCAAATATTCAGCGATCGCTCTAGCCTCGTCTTGTGACAGATTTTGATTAGGCATAGGAGTCATAAATTCCTGAAGCTTCTTTTTGGCCTCAGGATGTTTTTTAACCATACCGTCCGGATTTAAGATCATGTTCATTACATATGCAGGAGTTCGAAGCTCCAGAATATCTCCAAGAGCGGGACCTACATAGCGTTCATTCATTTTGTGGCAAGCCGAGCATTTTAACTCAAAAACCTCTGCCCCTTTCTGTGCTATCTCTGCGTCAATTTCACCGATTACAATTTCTTCAGTAACCGGCCCTATACCATTCTTAATTTCAAATTCAGACAAACCGCTTTCTGAAGTTGTTTTTGGTGATGATTTTGAGGCAGCATCTCCCCCATTTCCACCGCAGCCGATAACCAGTACCGACACGGCAATCATGGTTGCAAATAGTAGTTGAATAGTTTTCATGATGATTTGATCGTATTGCGAATTGTTTTAAGACAAATTTGTCTCTTTTATGTGAATATTGTGTGAAGGAATAGTTTTTATGAAAAGAAAATTGGGAACAGGCTTGCATGCATCCAGGCATTAATACATCAGCAAAAAAAACATGAATATGCTATGAATATACATCAACGCTGACCGCACCCATTGCTATAAACAAGGAGACTGCCACGGGCTGGTTCGCAAGACTCACCCATCCCTCGCAGATGGAGGCTTTTATTCTTTTCTCCCTCTGCTCTTAAAACAACGCGTCATTCAGCGAAGATCCCGTGGAGATGCCAAGGCAGATGAATCCTCTCATGTTCTGCCCCGATTTATATTTTACTCTACATGCGTTGAATATGATTTGGATTGAAATGTAAAAAGTCCTAAAGGGAATTCCCAACGGGGGCGTTGGGAACGAGCTTAGAAAAGCAAACAGTAACTAACACATTAAGAACTGACGCCTTCATCTGTAATTGTTAAAAGGTGAAATGGGACTGACTCTCTGAAATTAAATATTTATCTTTGAAGGCATAATGTCATGCAAAGAATTTCCAGATTGAAGTACTATGAGGTACAAATTTGAAATAGTTCAATATTCCTTCACATTAGCGGAGTAGTTTTAAGACAAATGACTCTTAAAAATACATATTATCGCATCGCTTCAATACTACTAATGGCAGTTATGATTTGGAACGTGGCCGGATGGCTGGGGATGGGATTGCTGGATATGCATGCTCATTCGCACGAAAAAGGCGAGCATTGTGAAGTTTCGTTTTGCTATTGTGAGATAGAAAATGGCAATAAGATTTGTACCTGCCACCACCCTGAACTTCATGCTCAACAAAACCAGGCACCAAATCATCCTGAGACGGAACCTGATACTTCGGAATCGGTACATCAATTTTGTCATTATACCCCTTCACACCCAAATCCGGAACAGAGCGAAGCACTGATAAGCTTTACTTCCTTTAATACCATATTACCGCCAGCACAAGTTGAGTATATGGTTTTCACTACTTCCGAATACCATAACGATATGGACAGCAGCCTCTTAACCGGCCATTTCATCGATCTCCTTCGCCCGCCCAGGAGATAGTTTTGTTTACCTCTTTATTTCTATAAAAACCCTTTTAAACAAAACTAAACCACTTTTACCACTATGGAAAATCTATATCCATTTGGCCGTATTATGGCCATGGTAGCAGTCCTGTTTCTGGCAGCTACCGCTTGCGACACTAATGATTCTGACGATACTGATTTAGACCTGATGCCCGTCAACACAGTAACAACCGATGGCTATACCCTTTCACTTTTTGCCGACCGAACACTGGAAACCGGTGTTAATACCCTTTACTGGACCGTTGAAAAAGGAGGAAATGATGTACCCATACAATCATTTTCGGTAATGCCCATGATGGACATGGGAGAAATGCAGCACTCTGCCCCCCATGATAGTCCGATACTCCACGAAGAAGATGACGACTATTACTATCACAAAATGATATTTGTGATGCCATCAGGTGAGATGGGTAGTTGGGCACTTAACTTCGAAATCGAAACCAAGGATGGAAACAACATCACTGGTGAAATGCCCCTCGAGGTTGATGCTTCCTGGAGACTGACCAGTGTAAAAGACGCCAACGACAAAATATATTTCATCAGCTGGATGGATCCCTATAAACCTGTAAGCGGTAATAATAAACTCAATTTTATGGTTCACACCCGCGAGAATATGATGTCGTTCCCGGCAGTAGACAATCTTGAGCTCATCATTTATCCGTACATGGATATGGGAGGCGGCCAGGGACATTCTACTGACTTTAATCACCCCACCGGACAGGGCAAAGGCCTTTATTCCGGCAGCATCAATTACAGCATGAGCGGGGTATGGACCACATCCGTACGCATAGTAGCAGACAACGACACCCTTCCCGAGGCAGTGTTCGAATACAGCGTTCAAGCTAAGTAAAATTTCAATTGCCCCGGATTTCCGGGGCTAAAACCTCAGAATCATGAGACATTTACTATTGCTTGCTGTAATAGCCTTGTGTTCAACAACCATGGTATTTGCACAGAGCAAGAGCATACAAGTGCTGGACAAAAACAGTCGTGCCCCCGTCATCAATGCTCACATCCTTAATCAGGATGGGAAACCCATTACTGTAACTGACCTGGACGGCTTTTTTGAAATAGATACCAACCGAAATACCATTATCCGGATTAGGTCAATGGGTTATCAAACCAAGAGTATTGTACTTGATGAAACCGGAGAGAACATCCTTCTGGAGCCTGCCGTCATACATATGAATACTGAGCTCCATATTAGCGGGAAGGAAGATCCCAGGAACGGAATTCACTCCTATCACAATCATAAAAAAGAAAGGAATATGGATCAGTTTCTCTCGAATATTGACGGGGTATCGATGGTACAGCGTGGTGCCTTTGCATGGGAACCGGTGATCCGCGGACAAGCCGACCAGCGCATGAACATGACCATTGACGGCATGCAGGTATTCAAAGCCTGTGTGGATAAAATGGATCCCATCACTTCCTATGTTGAAACCACCAACCTGTCTAAATTACAGATAGACAAGAGCGGCGCCGGGGTAGCCCAAAACGGTAATGGTAACAGTTCCATCAACCTG
Source organism: Balneolaceae bacterium (assembly GCA_009711805.1). Classification (GTDB taxonomy): domain Bacteria; phylum Bacteroidota; class Rhodothermia; order Balneolales; family Balneolaceae; genus VEMX01. Next base: position 29,347 of record VEMX01000026.1, read on the forward strand.
GTTACCCAAAAAGCAGAACAGACTCCCCTTTCGCTTGATATGGAAAGCTCATTCCGTCTGCCTGACTATTACCAGAGATACAGTATAACCGGTAATGGCAGTGATCCGGAGCAAGTGCATGCTGTACGACTTTCGGCAACATATAAAAAGGCAGATGAGATGCAGGCCGGAAACGCCCAAACCATCGAAAACACCCAGTTCGAAAAAATGAATTTAAACGTGAACTACCGGTATAACCTGCCTGCCGGGTCTTCGGTTGAGTTAAATTACATTACTGACAAGGCTTATGATGTAGGCTACCCGGCCCTGTTGATGGATGCCGCCAAAGCACTGGCAGATATTGGAAGCATCACGTATAACTTCGCTGATTCACCGGCTCCGGTTCGTCTCTCATCCGCCATGTTGTACGCTAATTCCATACGGCATAGCATGGAAGATTATAACCGTGATGTGGCCAATCGAAAAGTCATGCGAGGCATGAACATGCCTATGTTTGGCAAGACCACCACTTATGGCACCAAATTAGAGGGACACCTAAAAGTTGGCAATTCCCCTTTGAATTGGTTTATCGATGCTTTCACCTCAGAAGCTTTTGGTGATATGGAGATGCTCAGCATTGATCCTGATATTGAGGATATGCTCATCTATAACCTGGATGAAGTGCGCACCAATAAGATAGGAATTGGTGTTAAGCACCGCCTTGAACTTGCAGAACATGTATTACTCAGCTTTGAAGAGAGTGTGCGTTTTAAGAGTATGAAAACAACCAGTGCATCTTTTGCCTCTTTGTTTGAAGGGATGTACAACAGGAATATTAAAAGCCGGAACAGGTTTTTAATTGCCGGATCAGCCAACCTGCTATGGTTGATAAATGATGCCTGGAGTATTACCGGTAGCACCGTTTATTCTGAGCGTATGGGTAACCACATGGAGCTGTTCGGGCATTATGTGTATAACTACACCGATGGCTATTTCTATGATGGCAATCCCTGGCTGAAACCGGAACGCTCAATCAACCTTGATTTAAATACGACTTGGAAAACTGACCATCATTCCCTTTCTCTTTCTGTATTTGGGAAGCAATATTTCAATTACATCGATGGGATCGTAGCTGAGGATTTGAGCAATAGTAATTTCCAATTCAAAAAATACATTAACTCGGGAGAGGCGATCATGCTGGGCAGTGAGCTCAGAACCATTAATAATATCCGGGGAGGTTTCCGGGTTGAGAACAGACTATCCTATCTCCACGGTCAAAACCAGACCCTCAATGATCCTCTGCCACTTATCCCTCCTTTAAAAGGTACCTCTATTCTGAGTTATTCCAACAACTCAACCACCCTTTCTGTGGATATGAGATGGGCAGCCCGTCAACATCGTATTTCCAGGATATCTTCTAATGAAGATCACACTGAAGGATATGCTGTCTTAGACACCCGTATTGAACAGAGTATTTGGCAAAACCAGCTTCAGCTTTCTCTGGAAGTATCCAACATCACCGATCGTTATTATCATACCCATACCAGTATTGGTAATATCCCGGAAGCGGGCATCAACTTTATGGCCGGGGTGAAATTGAATTTATAAATGGTTTTAGCTGGCTAAACCTCGTTGCGGATCTCCGGTGTGCAATATAGAAACATAATCCCGGCCCAACCTTCGAAAATGAACATAGGCTTTACCACCCGAGTTCTCGGGAGGGAAGGTGTGTTCTTATCAGGGTCTCCACCCCGGGATCAAGCCCCAATCTACCCATCAGCACTTTCTTCCAATAACAGGAATGGAGTTTTTCCTCCTTCAACAAGATCTACTCCCCACTTCTTTAGCATTGATTGTTCAAGTGATTCATCCCGGTATTCGTCGGGAATCAGGATAGGAATGCCATAGATAATGGGATAATAGCGCTGACACTCAGGACAACTTAGTAAGCCTTCCAATATTTCCCCTTCTCCGTCATCCGTAAAAATATTCGCTTCCAAATCGTGCTTGTCCATCGGACAGCATAGTTTTTCCAATAGTGTTTCAGTCATCGTATGTTATTCTTCGTGCCGTTCAAAAATTATTTAATGTTTTTCCAATTGTTCTCTGTATTGTTGAACCCGGGCTTTGGGATCTTCATCTTTCATGATACCCGAAATGACTGCTATTCCGTCAATATCAAGGCCATTCAACTCTTTCATCCGCTCCGGGCTAATACCACCAGATACAAACAGCGGCATACCAGTAATTTCCCGTGCCTTGTGTACTGTTTTAGCTTCTACAATTTCACAGCTGTCTACAGAGGGCGATGGAAACATGGCACAGAAAGAGGCATAGTCAAAATTATGCTTGTCGGCCCATTTTATTACTTCCAGCTTGTTGCCACAGGTAATACCAGCTATAAAATCACGGCTGACTTCTTCTTTAATCTGATCGAATTGTTCTGGAATATGACCAAAATGAACACCGGCAAGCGGGGTTGTTTTCAGCATCTCCCAGACATCGTTGATTAAGACCGGTATTTCATAAGTCGATGCCATATCACAGATATAAGCCACAAATTGTTCTCTGTCATATTGCGCCATCCCTTCTGGCCAGTGATTCCAGACCTGCACTATACTTATTCCTCCTTTCAGGGCTTGTCTTACCTTATCCAAAAACTTTTTCTGCGCCATACAGGGATCCACCACCAGGCAGACTCCCTCCAGTTTTCCATGTATATTTTTTATTGCCATCCTTCCTCCATTGCTTTAAAAAAGGCTTTCCAGTATGGATCTTCCCCATCGAACTCAAAAAGTTTTTCTTCACCATCTTCAACAAGAACCGAACCTTGTTCTTTTGGGACCAGCTCACCTACTACGGATGCAGCAATGTCTAATTCCTCAAGATGAGACTGCAGTCGGTTTTCACACCCTTGGCTCACTGCCATTATCATAGAACCTGCACCCACACAAAAGCGATGATCAATATCAAAAACCTCACACACTTTGCGAGGTATTTCACTTGCGGGAAGTTGCTCATCAAATACTTTAAAACCACACCCCGAGGCTTCAGCCAGCTCAGCAATAGCGCCAAGAACTCCTCCTTCTGTTACATCATGCATCGCCATCAGCTCCTTATTGGGCTGCAATACTTCTGCAGCAGCAAGTGCTTCTGCCAGTGATGAGGTTCTGTAAAAGTTTTCCGTTGCTTGCCGCCAGACGGCTTCACCACATTTTTCACGTACCGTCTCGGGAAAACTCATTGCCAGTATAGATGAAGATACCAGCGCACTCTCTTTGGTTACCACCAGCTTATGCCCGGGGGCTCCACCATCTGCCGTTACAATATCATTGAGTGGAGCCTGTAAAAACATAGTTCCTCCCCCCGGCGTAGTAGATTGCTGTCCAGGCACTTGTGCTGTATGTCCACCGGTAATTGCAACTCCCAGTTTATCACAAAATTCATGAATGTAGCCCCAATACTCTTCAAATGCTTTCAACTCAAAATCAGGAGGTAAATTCAACACAAACTGTGCAAACTGGGGAGCAAATCCGGTGGTTGCCATGTCATTGGCAAGCAGGTGTACCGTCAGCCAGGCCGACTCTTTAAGCCCCAATGATGGAATCAATGAAACCGGATCACTTGAAGCAGCCAACCCCTGTCCGTTCCCGAGATCTATTACGGCTGTGTCCACGCCATAAGCCGGACCCATTATCAGGCTGGAGCGCTGACGCCCGGTCTTCGGAGCCAACACCTTATGAAATAGATTACTGTTTATTTTTCCACTTTGATCTTTAAATGCACTCATTCTACATCCGTTAGTTTGACATGAAGTCCGAAAAAATCGCCCACAGGTAATCCCCATTGCTGCATGGGAAACCATTTGGGCAATCCCGTAGCCGTCCATTCGATCTTGTAGAGACGCCCCTCTAATGCTTTATGAATTGTAGCAATTAATTTTTTGGGAGTATAGAAATTGGCCGTCTCGTAATAGGGATTAAAATTGAATGTCTGCTGGATGCGACGGCGTACCACCTTGGGAGAGTTACGGTTCATAATCCCAAACACAATGCCATACTTACCCACCCGCACGGCTTCACGAATTACTTTGATGGGATCATCGTAGTAAGCGAAGGTGGCTACAAAAGCCAGGGCATCGAAGGTATTATCTTTAAAAGGCATGTGATGAGAATCGGCCCATACCAAGTCCCCGTCAAATAAGCTGGATCCTTGTCCAAGCATAAAGGGTGAAATATCTGCGCCGGTGGCCTCAATACCAATTTCCTCCCACCAGCGGGTAAAACGTGTGGTTCCGCATCCGTATTCGAGTAATGTATTAACACGCTCATCTTTTTTTATCAGTTTGGCCAACACTTTTTTTTGCCAGATCTCGGCCCTTTTGTAGGGACCTTCATAATAATCTTCGTAGCAATCGGTATGCTCACGATTAAAAAACCATTCGTCGCGGTCTTGCCATTTTTCCAGCTTTTTAGTGGCTAAGCCGAATTGTTTTTTCTCAATATTGCTCATCGGTGATATAGGCTTCCTTTGTATTCGGGATAATATCAGGCGGGCAATCTACCGAACGCAAACGCTTACGAATGCATTAAGACCGGGACTCCCTACGCTGGTATTATCCAGATCAGGTTAAAGGGTATCATCTCAGCCCAAAAACTCATCGCTCGGGCACCCCTGTGAAAATGAAGGTAAGGATTATTGAGGGAGTTATAAACCTAAAGCAACAGAAGTTGCAATCAGTTTGAAAGTGTTTTAAAGAGATCGTTTTTGGGTACATATTCAACTTCGAGAGCCCCAAGGTTTCATACATGGCTAAATCAACCATTTCTAACTAATAAGAAAACCTTGGAGGTCTTAATTCGGAATCTTGATTAGGGTCCGACAAATTTTTCACCTGTCACTCCCTCATCCACAACTGTCGCAGCAAGTGTGGGCTTCTTTTTCAGTTTCCTCCTGTGAATCCGTGAAGTTGAATATAGAAAAGAAGCCATCGCCGGAGTATTTACCTTGTATGCGTATGGCATTGACAATAGCGATGAGAGCCACTCCCACATCGGCAAAAATAGCCGCCCACATATTGGCTAAACCAAAGGCAGCCAGAATCATGATGAATACTTTAATCCCAAGAGCAAAGCTTATGTTCTGCCATACAATACGGTGTGTATACCGGGAAATATCTATAGCTAATGAGATTTTTGAAGGCTGATCGGCTTGTATAACTACATCGGCAGTTTCTACCGTAGCGTCCGAACCAATACCCCCCATAGCTATACCCACATCGGCCAGGGTAATCACCGGGGCATCATTTACTCCATCCCCCACAAAACCGATGATCTTTTCTTTCCCAATCGCCTCATTTACAATGCGATATTTGTCATCCGGAAGCAAACCGCCATGGGCTTCATCTACTCCCAGTGTATTTCCAATAAAGGAAACTACTTCCTGATTATCACCGGAAAGCATGACCAATTTTCCTACCCCCTGTCTTCGTAATTCTTTAATGGCAGATACACTATCCTCTTTGAGCTGATCAGAAATACTGACAGTCCCCGTGTGTTTCCCTTCAACAGAAAGATATACCAAAGTATTGATAGCTGTATCGCCTGCATCCATCACCTCTATCTTATGATCTTCAAGAAGTTCCCTGTTTCCAACCAACACCTCTTTTTTGGCAATCTGTCCGCTCAGCCCTTTTCCTGAAATTTCCTGCTGATTGTCCGCTTCATACCGATTCTGTCCATTGGCATACTTCAGAATTGCTTTTGCTATAGGATGGGTAGAATCCCGTTCCAGGGCGGCTACATAAGAGAGTACCTCATTTTCGTTCATTCCATTGTGCGCCATCACCTTTTGCACCTCAAATACTCCCTTTGTCATAGTTCCTGTTTTATCCATATACAGGGTTTTCATCCGGCGAAGGCGATCCAGGAAATCGGAGCCTTTAAACAAGATGCCATTGCGGGAAGCAGCCCCTATTCCTCCAAAGTACCCCAGGGGAACAGATATAACCAAGCCACATGGACAGGAGACAACCAAGAAGATTAATGCCCGATAAAACCAATCCTGAAACACATAATTTTCAACAACCAGCCATGGGAGAAAGGTCACCCCTACTGCCAGCCATACCACTACCGGAGTGTACACCCTGGCCAATCGACTGATAAAACGCTGGGTTGGGGCTTTTCGCTTTGCTGCGTCCTGCACCATCTCTAAAATGCCGGATAGCTTAGTGTCTTCAAATGCTGCTGTTACCCGGATTCGAACCGGGCGATCTTCATTAATATACCCAGCCCATACCTCTCCGTTTTCCCGGATAGTAGCCGGTTTCGACTCTCCGGTCAGAGCTGATGTATTAAAAGAAGCCCGTTCTGAAATCAGCACTCCATCCAGTGGTACCTTTTCTCCGGGGCGTACTTTGATGATTTCTTCCGTCTTTACCTCAGAAGGGTGTACTTCAATAGTGTCTCCATTCCTTTCGACCAAAGCTCGGTCTGGCTGCTCATCAATCAGTTTCTTGATGGAATGGCGAGCTCTGTGGACGGCTCCGTGCTGGGCGTATTCGCCAATCATATAGAACAGCATCACGGCTACCCCTTCGGCATACTCCCCGATAGCAAAAGCCCCGATAGTAGCAATTCCCATCAGGAAGAATTCGCTGTACAGGTTTCCTTTTTTAAGTGATTGATAGGCTTTTATCCAAACGGGGCCTCCCACAGCCAGGTAAGAAATACCATAAAATACCAGATACACATACTGGCTGCCGGTAAAAGTCCACACATGCTCTACAAGAAGTGCCATTGTAAGTGCAATAGCACTGATTACCACTTCTTTATATTTTTTCAGGAATACCTTCATCTGACTGCAATGTTCATATCCAGTTGGCGTTATGCCGGATGGTTTTTTCAAAATTCACCCCCAAAGTAATGGGATTGACAATAAAGCAATTACACTTTTGTGTAAATATGATGCAGGATTTTGTAGGATTGGTTATATGGCGGAAGATCTCTTATGCAGACTAACGTCCTTTTTTGTGTAAAAAAAGATGGTACCTCTTTATTTGCTCTCAAATGAAGATTCAGATCCGGAGCATTCGGGATCGACAGGGATAAAGAGGAGACTATTCGTTAAAAAAGCATCAGTCCATATTGATCTTTACACCATTTACACTATTCCCATCGAGGTGATGTTAATAAGCCCCGGATGCAATCAGGGGTACAGAAACCACCGAAAGCGAACCTTCGCCCGGGAGGTGATAACCCATTCTTTCTTCCGAAGCATGGGCTATTGTTTTTTTGAAGTTGGATGCCGATATACTGTATGGGAGCAGATCATAAGAAGCTTCATCAGGAGTACCTTCTGAATGACCATTGCAGGGGAATAGAATATATCTGAGAATCCAATGCGTTGATTTAGGGGTATGCAAGCCAAAGAAGAGTCTCGCAAATCCCGATCATTCGGGGACAAGGAGGAGAGTATTCTTCAAAATAAAAGATCTGGGCTTTATAGTTTATCAATGGAAATACGCTTGTTTTCCTTGATTTCTTTAAAGTGTGAAGGTGACAGCCCCGTCTCCTTTTTAAACTGGCGTGAGAAATGTTGCTGACTACTGTATCCCAGTTCATAGGCAATCTCGGTAAGGTTTTGCTCCCCATATACAATTAGTTCTTTGGCCCGTTCTATTTTTTGGAGGATGTAATATCGTTCAATCGATTTTCCTTCCACATTCGAAAATAGACGGCTAAGATATTGATAGTCTTTATTAATCTTCCCTGCAAGATAATCCGATAAGTTTCCCTTCAGTTCCTGGTCTGTCCGTATTAATTTTATAATGAGCTGTTTTACCTGTTCCACAATACGGCTGCCTTGGTCGTTAATTAACTCGAAACCGTTGTTTCGTACTACATCCATCAGGCGACCGTATTCGGCATTGGAGAGCGGCTGCTCCAGGGTCAGTTCCCCAAGTTCAATCTTCCGAATATCGAAATCAGCTTTCAATAGTTTTTCTTCCAATACCTCAGCACAGTGGCTGCATACCATATTTTTTATATAGAAGTGTTGTTCACCCATGGCTACTAACTAACATCTGTTTATAATCCAACATTCATACATCCTGCGGTGTGTACCGAGGTGTTGACAGGGAAGATATCAAATAATGCGGAGGATGTTAGAGAAGTTGGGTAAGAATCTGCTTCGAAAGACGGGAGTGAAAGATGAGGGACGGGAAATGATATACGTGGTATTGAAATTCCAGCCCTCAAAACAAAGATAGGCAGAGTATGCATACTGAATAGTCGTCTTAATAGCACTGCTACTGTCTGCTATATTCTTCAAACGTTTTGTTTTCATAGGCATTAGTGTAGATGTATCGCAAAAGAGTCATCAATTCTTCTGTTTCCATATAACCGGGCTTATTCCCGATCACTTTCCCTTTTTCATCCAGGAAAATAAAGGTAGGGGTAGCATACATATTCATGTACTTACTGAATGCCTTGAAACTCATTTCTTTTTGCTGATATGTCAGTTTTTGATCAGACTCAATGTCCATCCGTACTGGATAAAACTTTGTCCTCATTATATCCTGAACATCCTGATCAGGAAATACTTTTTTCTTCATTTTCTTACACACCGAGCACCAGTCCGCCTCCATAAACAGCATTACTTTCTTGTTATGGTCTTTAGCCAGCTCAATGGCATCATTAAATGAATACCATTCAATATCTTCTTTTTTGTAAGCTTGTTGTGCATATACAAACGCTGACCCCACCAGCATGTACACAAAAATAATAGCTAAAAAAATGACTTGATGTCTGAGGGGATTTTTCATCATGTTGTACCTTCTTTCATTCATTTGTCAGTTCGATCCTGGGATCCCATAGCTAAAACCGCTGTCTGCTTTATCCAGGCTAAAGAATAAAGATCCGGAAATAATATATGCAGTGGTTGGTTGGGTTCCTTCCAGCTTTTGGTAAAACGGTATTTCTGCATTAAGCTGTACATTCAGGCGATCAAACAACTGATAACCAATACCAGGCCTTAGACTGAGCCACTCGCCTCCGGTATTCGGCAGGTCGGTTCCATTTCTTTCGTCAGAAGTAGTATGCCGGTATTTCATCACGGCATTATATGACAACCGGCCCCAGATACCGCCTGCTGCACCCAGGCTGGTTACAAATTCGTTCCCAAATTTATAGTTATCGGATTCATTAAAACGTTCGTTTGTACCGGTAAACCGATAACTGCTATTCAAGTACACATTTACATTCGTTTCTCTTAGTACCCTGGATATATATAGCCATCCTATTCCATCCCAGGCACCCGTTCCGGGCTGCATATCCGCATTTAAAGCCAGTCCATTGTTTGTAAGTGAAGTGGTCCCAAATGGGATTTTGGTACCAGCCCCTACACTTAACTGAAATGGATTCCATAGTGATTGATTCAGCAAGTTGTATTTCAGCAATACCAAACCATCCCCAAAACCGCTGGTTTCCAGTGTTTCGGAACCGGATGGATTTAGTAGCCCTGAGGTTCTGCTTTTATTGATAAAACTGAAAGTGGAACTGAGGGTCAGATAATCTGTTATTCCATAATTTACTTCAAACAATGCCGTCGTAGAAGTTCTTTGCTGATTTCTGTCCTGAAGCTCCTCCGTTCCGGTATACAAATTGGATATATCATTGTATTCCATGGTTAAACCAACGACAAGGTTACCCTCTGAAACCGTAGTCAACGACTGCGAACTAATAAGAGGAGCACCTCCACAACTACAGGTTTGAGCCGTTAATTGCACGGGAATTATAAGTAATACTATAACCGCAATTGGGAGAGAAAGAAATATGCTCTGCAAGCCTGTGGGTATTCTTAAATAATTATTCATGGCTGAAGACATCTGTTAACAATCTGCCTTTTGTTCTATACTGCGTTCAAATTCAAGGTGCTTCTCACATCAACAGACGGTTTACAAAACAAGAATCTTACCAAATACCGCCAATTATTTTTTTCGTAAGATCCAATTTGCACATCACATCTGTATATATACATAGCCTGCGGCTTGAAAGTATTATAATCAACATCTGGATATTGTGATATTATGTATTTAAAACAAACTATTCTCCTGATTTCATGTTTACCATTAGTCATAAGTTGTGCACGATCAACTTCAACTGATAATGATAATGAACGAGAACCTGTAGAATCGGATTGGCTCATAGCTGACCATGAAGTAATAGATGGCGGCCCCGGAAAAGATGGCATCCCTTCTATTGATGACCCTGTATTTTCTCCTGCCCACACCGTTGATTATGTTCAGGATGAACGGCTCATTATAGGAGTTAAAATAGGAGATGAAATAAAAGCATACACTCACCAGGTGCTCGACTGGCATGAAGTAGTAAATGATCATATGGGAAATTTTCATTACTCTCTTACCTATTGTCCGCTTACCGGAACAGGTATAGCCTGGGATCGAACAATAGATGGTAAAGTGACAGAGTTTGGTGTCTCAGGTTTGTTATACAGAAACAATCTGATTGCTTACGACCGTAATACCGAAACGAACTGGTCACAAATGCAAATCCGGGCCGTAAATGGGCCTCTTTCAGGGGAACGGCTCCCAACCTTTCATACCGTAGAAACAACCTGGGAAACATGGAAGGAAATGTATCCTAATTCCCAGGTTATTACTACTAAAACCGGATATAGCCGCCCTTATAATGACTATGCCTATGGCAGATTATACCTCACCAATCACGACTATACTTTGTTTTCCATTAAGCATGAAAACGATCGCCTCCCCAACAAAACCCTGGTTCATGCTGCTCTTATCGGAGGAGAAGTTGCTTCGGACAAAGCGGATGTACGTGTATACCCTATCAATGAAATGAGTGATAGTATTCGGGTCATCAATGAGACTTACAGCAGCAAGAAACTTGTAGCAGCAGGAAGCGCCAGTGATCATTTTACGGTAAGCTTTTATCGAACGCTGGATGATGGTACAATACTTCATTTTGAACCTATACAAGGAGGATTGCCCGTTATTATGAAAGATCAGGAAGGCAACAGCTGGAATATTTTCGGAGAAGCCGTTAACGGCCCCCGAACCGGAGAAAAGCTTAACTCTACCACATCCTATAATGGATATTGGTTTGCCATTGCAGACTTCTACCCCCTTGCATGTATTCACCCCCAAGCCGAATGTACTGATCTTATTGACAAATAAAAGTGTATGAATACCACTGTGCATGACCTTATTTTGATTCCTAAAAAGGATGTCAGTGCGGTCGTTGTCAGGCTCAGCCCGGATTATTCACCAAGAAATTTAATCGTACGCAAGGCGAAGTGGAAATGGGAACGGAAGGGTACTGTGGTACCCTGAGTACCCCAATTTTCACTTGAACGCAGCGTACGGGGAAATTTCGCCGCCTAATCCGTACCTCAAAATTGGGTTATTACATAAAGCAATTCACCGATAATATATTCAAGTATATAGATCGCCATTTTGCATCCATTCGTGAATAATTCGGGTTAGCATTCTATTGGTTAACAGAACTATATCCATCAAATATGTATTATAGCTATGGCATTTATTGATATTATTGAACCAGAAGAAGCAACGGGAAAATTAAACGAAATTTACGAAGAGCTTACCAAATCACGAGGCAAGCTGGCTACCGTTCATAAGCTTCAAAGCCTGAATCCTGATACCATCGTTGCCCATATGGATTTATATATGTCCATCATGTTTAGTAAATCCCCTTTAAAACGGGCACAGCGAGAGATGATAGCCGTGGTTGTGTCTGCCGCCAACAATTGTGACTACTGCCAGATGCATCACAGCGAAGCCCTGAACCACTACTGGAAAAATGACGACAAGGTGAAAACCCTTCGTACCGATTTTCGTCAACTTGAACTCAGCACAACGGATCTGCAGCTTTGTAAATTAGCTGAGCAACTAACCCTGAAAGCCGATCAAATAGAGGAAGCTGTTCATATAGAACCTCTGAAAAAAGCCGGCCTATCTGACCGGGGCATACTGGATACCGTACTGGTGATAAGCTACTTTAATTTCGTAAACCGTATGATTCTGGGCCTGGGCGTTGAAACCAACAAAGAAGAAATGCAGGGATATAAATATTGACAGGCTTCCAGTCAGTATAGCAAAGAACCAACAGGTCCATATAAAAAATATGAGCTAGTGTGTGTAATGAGGTCCCCATTTTCTGACCCCGTAGCCGAAATCACCTCTAAAGGGGTTGTCTTCGGCACGCGAGGAGCCCAAATCTTAAATAAGACCCGGTTCGTTACCGACGCGGTGATCTTCCAAAATATGGTTGGGATATCCATCAACGTTGATCCTGTAAGTTACCGTAGCCCTCCGGGTCTTTTCGGTCTTGAGTGGAGAAGGTGCTTCAAGCTGTAATAGGATAATAGCTTTTATCTTTCACCTCACCTAAATCCTCTCCTGGAGGAGAGGACTTGCTGGGTAACCAATAGATTGTTTACTCACTGTTGAGGTTTTGGGGCTTATTGGAAAGCCCTCTTCTTTCCCCATGGGGATGTCTTCGGCACGCGAGGAGCCCAAATCTTAAATAAGACCCGGTTCGTTACCGACGCGGCGATCTCCCGAAATATGGTTGGGATATCCATCAACGCTGATCCCGTTAGTTCCCACAGACAAAGAGACTGCCACGGGCTGGTTCGCCGGGCTCACGCAACCCTCGCAGAGGAAGGCTTTTTATTAATTTTCCCCTTTTGCCCTTTAAACAACGCGTCATTCAGAGGCGAATGCCGATGAATCTTCTTATGATCTACCCCGATTTGTATTCCTTTTTAGCCATATGGCCTTAACGTGGAGATGGGGCGTTTGTTATTTTTGCACGTAGAGTTGCTTTCCAAAAAAGCCCCTTCACTCTAAACAACCAAAAAAATATCAGGAATAATACAGAGCCAGGGAAAGCAGAATTAAGGTCAAAGCAGAAGCAAAGGTTCGTACACAGTTTATACACTAAATCTAACGGAGCGGAAGGTCCTTAGAGGCATTCCCAACGGAGACCTTGGAACGAGCTTAAGTCATTACGCAACCAGACTAAAATCAATCTGGTTTTAGCTTAGCAGAGCAGCACTAACCTGTTTAATAAATGTCTGCAGCCTCACTTTGGCATTGATTTGTAAATCATTGATCGGAAATACAGCTCCCTTCCAGTTTTCGGATACTTCCCATCGTCCCCATTCCAATGCGGGAAGGTTTTTGTAATTAAAAGAGGTGCCATTCAAGCCATATCCGGAATAGTATAAATATGCCTCATTCACCATAGGATCTTTCATAGCCAAGCCAAAACCAAGTCCCCGTTTGGTATTTGGTTCCACATAAATACCAGTGTCAAAATGATGCGGCCATATTCTGATTTCCCCGTCCGCCATTACATGGCTTTTCATCCACAGACAGGCATCATTCGCCAAACTTCTGATGGTTTCCCAATCTCTAATTTCTTTGTCCGACCAAGATTTAAAGGGAGAATTAATGAAGTCATATTTCGGGATCTCATAATGCATTTTCTCCAGAAAGCCTACCTTCTTAAGTCCTGCTTCCGGCAAGAATTCCGCAATCTTTTCTTCCAGTTCATCATTAGTTCTATCCCTAACAGAGATTTCGAATACGCTTATTCTATTCTCGTTAATCAGCTGAAACTCAAAAGCTCCAACATGTAGCGCCAAACAGTATTGATGCTTTCCTGCCTCGGCCCACCGTCCGTACAAACGGCGGCTCAGTAAATCAAAATAGAAATTTGTATGGCTGTCATCATCCCTTTTGGGAATAAACGTTCGGTTAAATTTTGCAATGATTTGCGACAATACATGTATTTCCCGATCGATTTTATTGTATGCCTGCATAGGGTATCCCTGTTAGTCTGTAAATATTATAATCAATGGTAGAAAGATCGTTTTTGCTGAATTTGTTAATATGATTATGACCACATGCCCGGGCAACAACCTTGATGAGCTCATTGCTTGCCCTAAAGAAATTATTAAGCTGTTTTGCCGATGATTCTATAATCAGCCGACCTCTCAAACTTTCCTTCTGTGTGGCGATACCTACCGGACAGTTATTACTGTCACAGGCTCTCATCCCCAGGCAACCGATGGCTTGTATGGCAGAATTGGCAACCGCTATGGCATCGGCTCCCAACATCATGGCCTTTGCAAAATCCTCGGCAACACGAAGTCCACCAGTAATTATCAGTGTTACATCCTTCGCTCCTGCGTTGTCCAGATGTTTACGTGCACGGGCCAGTGCCGGAATAGTCGGCACGTTAATATGATCCCGCAAAATGCTCGGAGCAGATCCGGTTCCGCCTCCCCGACCATCTAAAATGATGTAATCCACCCCAACTTCGAGGGCAAAATTGATATCGGCCTCAATATGACTGGCGGCAATTTTAAACCCGACCGGAATTCCACCGGTTTTCTCCCGTACCTGATTTGCAAAATCTCTGAAATCCTTGGCCGTTTTTAAATCCGGAAATGCAGCAGGTGAAATAGCCGTTTCCCCCTCCTTCAACCCTCGGACTTCTGCAATTTCGTTGGTGACTTTATCCCCTGGCAGATGCCCGCCTGTTCCCGTCTTGGCTCCCTGCCCTCCTTTAAAGTGGAAAGCTTGTGCTTTTTGAACCTTATCCCATGAAAAACCAAATTTCCCGGAAGCCAACTCATAGAAATAACGGGAACTGTTTTCCTGCTCTTCCGCCAACATACCGCCTTCACCACTGCAAATACCGGTACCAGCCAATTCCGCTCCTTTTGAAAGGGCCACCTTAGCTTCTCTCGACAGTGCTCCAAAACTCATATCCGAAACAAATACAGGTAATTCCAATTCAAGGGGCTTTTTTGCTTTTGGGCCAATGATGGTTTTGGTTTCTACTTCTTCTTCATCCAACAGCGGACGAGTAGCAAGCTGCGCCGGCAGAAACTGAATATCCTCCCATTTCGGAAGTAAATTGCGGTCAACCCCCATAGCTGCAGAAGGTCCGTGATGTCCTACATTTTTTAAGCCGTTTTGAGCCAATTCTTTGATGTAGCCGGTATAAGGTTCGGTCTCTTCGGGATGAGTGTCTGCATATTGTCCCAGGTATTCATCCCGGTTAAAAGGCTGGGGATTTTTATTGACATATTCGTCAATTTCATCTACATCAATCCAAACCCATCCTTCTTTTATTTCCGAATAAAATTTATGGAGGCGTTCTTCATTATTATATTCACTGACTCCGGTATCGTAGCGATAATCCCAGCCGTGCACCCCGCAAATAAGATTTTCTCCTTCAATATGTCCATCTCCCATCAATGCCCCGCGATGCAGGCAGCGTCCATACAACACCGAGACTTTATCATCATAGCGGATGACCACCAAATCTAAACCATTAACCAGGAAATGTTCTGGGACGCGATCTTTGATATCATCCAATTCAACAAGTTTAATCATTTTCATGTACCCTCTTTTTATATGCTTGTAGTTAGGTATCTATTGAAAAGCTCCCGAATCCGGAATTACTTATCTCATTCTTATATCTTAGATATCTTATACCTCAAAATTCTTTCTAAGATTTTCTGAGTTCAGAAATAAATAAAGATATTATTCCGTCAACAAAAAAAGAACTGACCAGCATTCGCCAATCAATCCTTCAGTTTTTAAGCTTCCCAGACAGGGTTTGGCTACATCCTCCCGAGTATCAGTAAAGGGCCATTGGTGGGGTATTTTGGCTACGCATGATATTTGGGCCTTGGAAATATTTTTTCCCAGGATGGAAACTGAATACGGTTTTCATGCTGTTATGAATTATTTTGGGAAAAGATTAGCTTTATTAACTATGAGAGATTCCCAGTCCCAGACAACTACTAAAAAGATCCTCCTCACCGGAGCAACCGGATATATCGGAAAGCGGTTGCTCCCGAAGCTGCTCGAAGAAGATTGTATCGTTTATTGCTGCGTGCGAGACCGGGAACGCTTCGATATCTCCCCCTATGAATCCGATAGAATTGAAGTCATTGAAGCCGACTTTCTTAAACCCGAAACATTAGATTCCATCCCCAGCGATTTAGATGCTGCTTATTACCTGATTCATTCCATGACCTCCTCAAAAGACTCATTCCAGGAGTTGGAAAGAGAATCCGCACTGAATTTCAGGGAAGCTCTTGCAAAAACATCTGTTGAACAGGTGATCTATCTTAGCGGGATTATCAATGATGAACACCTTTCCACCCATTTGCGGTCTCGGAAAGCGGTAGAAGAGATCCTGTCAGGTTCATCATTCCACCTTACAACCCTTCGCGCCGGGATCATTGTTGGTTCGGGAAGTGCCTCCTTTGAAATTATAAGGGATCTCGTAGAAAAGCTTCCGGTCATGATTGCCCCGAAATGGCTGAATACCCGTACACAACCCATTGCCATACGAAATGTAATCCAATTTCTGAGTGGTATTCTTCTGAAACGTTTTACCTATGATCAAAACTATGATATTGGCGGCCCCCAGGTAATGACCTACAAGGAAATGTTGAAAAACTTTAGCCGGGTACGCGGACTTAACAGGATCATCAAAACGGTGCCTTTATTGACGCCCAGACTTTCTTCTTACTGGCTCTATTTCATTACCTCAACATCCTACAACCTTGCCTCAAGCCTGGTAGACAGCATGATGGTGGACGTGGTTTGCACCCCTAATGATCTACATGAACAACTGGGGATTGATCTGATCACCTATAAAGAGGCCATTAAGCTTGCTTTCGGGAAGATTGAACAGCAGGGTGTACCCTCAAGCTGGCTGGATGCCACATCCAGTAATAAACTTGACAGAGGGGTGACACAGTTAATCGAAGTACCCAGTTACGGCTGCTTCACAGATCGACGAACCGCCCCCATGAGAGACCTTCAGGAGACCCAGGAAAAAATATGGAACATAGGCGGCGATACTGGTTGGTACTATGCCGATTGGCTCTGGAAACTAAGGGGATTTCTCGACAAGCTGGTGGGCGGAGTGGGCCTGAGACGGGGACGAAGGAGTTCGGAGATACTATCGGCTGGTGATGCCCTCGATTTTTGGCGGGTGTTGCATGCAGACAAAGAAGGCAGCCACCTGTTGCTTTATGCAGAAATGAAGCTTCCGGGAGAAGCATGGCTTGAGTTCAGAATTGAAAAGGATACCCTTATTCAAACAGCCACATTCAGGCCGCTCGGGGTGGCCGGACGTCTATACTGGTACTCGGTTTTGCCATTTCACGGATTTATTTTTCAAGGTATGCTTAACAAGCTGACCGAGTGAGAGACAGCGGTATTTATGAGCATCTGTGACGATCTCCAGAAATATACTTAGGATTTACCTCAATGCTGATTACACCCGTTGCCATGAACAAGGAGACTGCCACGGGCTGGCTCGCTGGGCTCACGCAACCCTCGCAGAGGGGGGCTTTTTATTAATTTTCCCCTTTGCCCTTTAAACAACGCGTCATTCAGAGGCGAAATGCCGATGAATCTTCTTATGATCTACCCCGATTTGTATTCCTTTTTAGCCATATGGCCTTAACATGGAGATGGGGCGTTTGTTATTTTTGCACATAGAGATACCTTCGGAAAAGCCCCTTCACTCTGAACAATCAAAAAATATCAGGAATAATACAGGGCCAGGGAAAGCAGAATTAAGGTCAAAGCAGAAGCAAAGGTTCGTATCCAGTTTAGTGTATTCCAGCGTCCTTCAAAATTTGCCCTGAAAGATTGCATCTCCTCCTCCGGCATAGAATCCACCTTTAGCTCCTCCAACTGGTTATTAAGCGGTACATTCCCCCCTATGGTTATCCCCATGATACCAAGCAGGTATACCGCAGTTGCAGAGAGAATTAGCCAGAATTGCAGCTTCGAATTGCCAAACCTGAGATAACTCAGCAAGGGAAGAAGCAAAGCAGTACCCATGAAAGGGATAAAAAAGACCGGGTTCAGAATGGCCCGGTTCATCGACTGAAAAGCCAGCAAAAAGCTTCGGCTATTAATCCTGGCCAAACCCGGTGTTACAGAAATGGACCAGGCATAGAACAGGCCCGCCATCAAGCCGGAAAACAGGATTGTGAGTAAGAGTAAAAGTTCATTGATTTCCATAGGTGTTTTATATTCTATGTGGTTCACACACAAATTATCTCACTTGCTGTTTCCTGAAATGAATAAAACAATCAACGTTTGGCTGATTGCTTTTGGCTGACAGGAATAATACAGGATTCCAGAAGTCTTTTCATCTTGTTCTCGGGCAAAGCGTTGGAACAAGGATAAACACTTATAGAATTGTAAAGCAAGCACTGCCAGGAACTAATTATCTGTCTGTTACATAGTGGAAGCCGGAGCTTCTTCTGAGGGGATACCTTCGGAAGAACCTGTGTCCCAGCGATTAACCCTCCCTTGCCTTTCAAAATCGTTATACAAAAAAAGCCAACCCGTAGTAAACGAGTTGGCTTTTGCTCCCCGGGTAGGATTTCCCCATAGGGATTCCTTCGGAAGAACCTACGTCCCAATAGCCGTCGGGATAACAGTCGCTTGCTCTTATAAATAATCTTCGATCTTAATCACTCCTTCGATCAATAACCGGAGCATCTTCTTGCTTTTCCACCCTTTTACTTTACGCTCGGCTGCCATCGCTTCAGGCATGGTCTCAAACGAAATCCGGTAAACGATTTCCCAGGGCTTGTACCGCTTTGTATATGCCTTCTTACTTTCATTGTTGTGAAACCAGCATCTGCGTTCCGGATCAGTTGAATATCCTATATAATAGGTTTCTCTAACCTCAGAGCGTAATATGTAGAGATAGTATTTCACCTGTAAACCAAAAAAGGACTGACCAGCTATTGCCAATCAGTCCTTCTTATATTTTTGAAAGCTCCCCGGGTAGGATTTGAACCTACGACCCAGCGATTAACAGTCGCTTGCTCTGCCCCTGAGCTACCGAGGAATCTGTTCCTTCTTGGGATGTTCCCTTGAAGGGGCGACAAATATAACGACATTATCCTAACCGAGTCAACCTTTTTTTCTATTTTTTGTAGAAAACTTTTTTAAGGACTAACCCACAAGCCGGTGCGGTGTAAGTAGCAATATTTGAAGAAGGATATTTAAGGCCCCTCTCAAAATCTTCTTTCGATATTTTACCCTCTCCTACCCAAACCATTGTACCCACCAGGCGTCTCACCATGTTCCTCAGAAACCGGTTCGCTTTTACATGATAGATCATCACCTCATCGTTCTGTTCCCAATACGATTCAGAAACCGTACAGAGTGTCGTCAGATTGTCTTCATTGTATTTTGAGAAACCGGAAAAGTCATGTTCTCCCCGCAGTAATCCTGCGCATACCTGCATCTTCTCTACATCTACCGGGCGATGATATTGCCACGAATAACGTTCTCTTAGCGGCATTGACCGGTTCACAAAGGTATATTCATATTCCCGGGCTATACCATCAAAACGCGCATGAAAATTATCGCTTACTTCTTCGCAAGCCACTACCTGCACCTGCCGGCCAATCATCTTATTCACCCCATTCAACAGTGTATCCAAATCAATGTTTTTGGGGAAATCTACATGTGCCACCTGTCCCGATGCGTGTACACCGGCATCGGTTCGGCCCTGCCCCGCCAAGTCAATCTCCTGCTGGAGTTTCCTGGAAAAAGCATCTTCCAGCACTTGCTCTACCGTGAGGGCATCCGGCTGTATTTGCCATCCGGAAAAGTCGGTTCCGTCGTATTCAATGGTGAGTTTATATCGGGGCATATAATCCGAGTTAGTTATTATGCCATAAGATAACAGTTGAGCTGATTACAAGGAAAGATGAATTGAGTATTTCAACTTTCGATTATCAATTGGGAATATTTTGTTGCTTAATTTTATTTACACCTTTTCATTTTCCACTTCTGCCTTTCCCCTTATGCCCCAAATAACCAACTGTAATTCCCGGCTTTTTTTAGCATCTTACGGGAAACTCCTGATCTTAAGCACTTCTAAATTATTTTAATCATGCGCATAGAATTAGATATTAAACTTGGCTTTAAAAATGTAATGATTCGCCCCAAACGGTCTACCCTCAAATCCCGCTCGAATGTTTCCCTGGAACGTACCTTCAAATTCATGCATGCGCCCAAAAACTGGTCGGGCATACCCGTGATGGCGGCCAACATGGATACCACCGGTACTTTTGAGATGGCCCGGGCATTGAGCTCACACAAGATGTTTACTGCCATCCACAAGCATTATACCATTGAAGAATGGGCAACATTCCTGGAATCAATAAACGACGACCTCTATGAATATATCGCTGTGAGTACCGGTACCAGTAGTACCGACTGGGACAAGCTGAACACCATCATCAACAAATTTCCAAAACTACGGTTTATCTGTATTGATGTAGCCAATGGTTACTCCGAACACTTTGTACACTTCGTAAAACAAACACGTGAGCAATACCCTGATAAAGTCATTATTGCAGGCAATGTGGTTACCGGCGAGATGGTAGAGGAGCTGTTGCTGGCCGGCGCCGATATCGTCAAGGTAGGTATTGGACCCGGATCGGTATGTACTACCCGGTTAAAGACGGGAGTGGGATTTCCACAGCTTTCCGCTATCATAGAATGCGCGGATGCCGCTCATGGCCTGGGCGGACAGATCATCTCGGACGGCGGATGTAAATCACCGGGTGATGTAGCTAAGGCTTTTGGCGGCGGAGCTGATTTTGTGATGCTGGGCGGTATGTTTTCCGGTCACAATGAAAGCGGGGGCGAACTGATTGAAGTAGACGGAGAGCAGTTTAAAAAATTCTATGGTATGAGCTCGGAGACGGCTATGGAGAAGTATGCCGGAGGAGTGGCGGAATACCGTGCATCAGAAGGTAAAACTGTGCAGGTTCCCTACAGAGGTCCGGTTGCTGATACCGTGCAGGATATACTTGGAGGGGTGCGTTCTGCCTGTACCTATGTTGGAGCCAAAAAACTTAAGGAACTTACCAAACGAACCACCTTCATCCGGGTGCAGGAACAACTGAACGAGATGTTTGAAGGAGATTAGGAAGTGTCTATTTGATTGTAGTTTGATATAGACGATGAACCATAGACCAACGTTCCTTGCTCCACTACATGAGGCTGTTACTTTGGGTGTGAAATTATCTGATGCAAGGGTGAAGTATGATCGTGTGCCCCAGACATCCCCATGGGGAAGAATCTCAAATGGGCGGTATGTGAGAAGTGAATAATTCAATTAGGAATGCATGCTCAGTTGTTGCTGGATTGACAGCCTTAATCAAACCCCGAATGGGGTTAAACCATGAATAACCCCGGATGTAATCCGGGGTGCGGAAGCCACCAAAGACGAACCTTCGCTCGTTTACTGATCTTTACCTTAACAAGAAAGCATTTATGGTACGCGGCCAACATGTTCATACTGTGGCTGATTAAAAGGCATAAAAAAAGCCATCATCCTTTTAAGATGATGGCTAAGGGTCAACCTGAAATATCAGCGTTGATTAATAACACAATTACCGCTCACATAGTATCCATTTCGAAGCCTAAGCTCACCACATGAACATGTTGTAATTCCGTTAACACCACCCAAAATCATTTAATCAAAGTCATTCTCCGGGTAGATACATAGTCGGCTGCCCTGAGACGGTATATATAAATCCCGCTCGACATATTGGAAGCATCAAAAGTTACGGTATATGTACCGGCCGACTTCTGTGCTCTCACAAGCGTCTTAATTTTCTTCCCCACCACATTAAATACCTCTATGGTCACAAAACTTGCTTCAGGTATGGAATACCGAATATTGGTTGTGGGGTTGAATGGGTTGGGATAGTTATTATCCAACCGGTAATCGGAAGGCTTATCAGTTAGCGGGTCATCCTCAATGCTGGTAGCCACTCCTTTATCTTCTGCATAAAATGGCAATAACTGAACGTCTTCACCATTTACCTGCATAACGCCTGACAAGCTAAAAGCTCCGGCAGGTTCTTCTGTACCATCCAGAGCCGTGCCTTTATTAATTTGTATCGCAAATGTATCCGAAATATGATCCAGGTTACCTTGCACCAGCACAGTTACTGAAGTCTCACCCTCATCCAAGGCTGTTGTTGGCCAGGGTTGATCGTCAAGCAATGTTATATTTTCAAGTGTGACATAGGCACCGGTCAAATCAGAATCTGTGGACCACATATCAAGAGAGGTAATCAACACCGGATCAGGCAGTGTGTTTCCCTCTGACAATACCTCAGCCGTACTGTTACTAACTACCGATTCTCCATTGTCGGTGGAAGTTGTTCCCTGCACTTCTACTTCCATCCCAGACTCAAGCGCAGGAGCTGCATTTACTGCTTTTGCAGCACCAAGTTCAACCCTGATTCCAGATGTGCCGGCCTGTATATAATAGGCATTCTCGCCGCTTCCCAAGCCTGGAGAAGTAACAATACCTGTTATCAATACCGGAGTACCGTCAGCCAGGTTCTTCACTTCGGTAATAGATACATCATCTTCCAGGTTCATCACGGTTATACTGGCGGTTGTCGTAGTGGTATTTCCGGACACATCATCCGTAACACCTACAATAAGTTCGTATGATCCTGCATCCTCAAGAGTAGTAGGATAGCTCAACTCGCCTGTCTCAGCATTAATAGAAGCACCTGCCGGACCGCTCTCTATGCTAAATGAAGGCGTATCTTCTTCTTCATCTGTTGCCTCATAGGTAAACGTCAGCGTATCCCCTTCTACAATAGAGGTATCCGGCAGCGTAACTGTAAAACTGGGTGGCAGGTTGGCATCTTCTACAGTAAGTGTGGAAGAAGTTGTTATAGGAGTTTCAATATTGGAATCCGTAACCGAAACCGTAATGTTATATGTGCCTGCCTGTTCGGGTCCCGGGGTGAAAGTAAACTCTCCTGTACTGCTGTTGACTGCAGCACCGGATGGCCCGTCAACCAAACTGAATGTCAGTTCATCATCAGTATCTTCATCTGCAGCTGTATACATAAAACTAAGCTGTTCTCCTTCATCAATGGTAGTGTCGGGAAGAGTTTGCCCAAAAACGGGTGCCCTGTTTACATTTTCAACGGTTACGATAGTGGTATCTTTAACCGGCTCTGAGATCTTCCCATCCGTAATACCTATAACCACCATGTGGGTGCCTGCCTGGGTAAAATCAGGTGTAAAACTAAACTCACCGGAAGATCCACCAATCAATGCTCCTTCGGGGCCATCAACTATGCTGAATGCAACAACATCAGCACCATTAGGGTCGGTGGCCGCGTAGGTAAAATTTAGTTGTTGTCCCTCATCTATGGTGGTATCAGGAAGTGTGGTTTCGAAAGAAGGAGCTTCATTTACCACCGCTACTTCAATCGCAATACTATGGGGCACTTCGGGTGTAATGGTTTGAGAATTATCACCCATTAAAATTTCGGTTACCTTAAGGCCGGAAGCATTTCCTCCCTGTCCTTTCAGCGTACCTGTAAAACTAAACAAGCTCCCTGCGCCGCTAATATCATTGGAGCTGGCAAAAGCTACTTTAATACGGTTATCACTTGTCACGTTCTTGGTAATGGAGTTCACCAAATCCCCTCTTTCAATATCATCTTTTACAACAGAAATCAGGGAGGAATCGAATTCAATCTCAAAATCAAAGCTTGAAATATCTAATCCTGTGAGATCGCTGGTGGTTACTACCACTTCAACTGTATCTCCGGGATCTCCTGAAATATTACCTCCGAAGGAAAGCTCAATTTGCGCCATGGCAACGGAGTTCATCATAAACAAACTCACAAAAAGGACGACTGATGTTAATATTTTTGTTGACAGAATTTTCATCAAGGCTCTTTTAAACTGGTTCATAGTATTTATAGCTGTTCGTTGGTGATAATATTTGGATAGATGAGTGTTAGACTTCTCAATAGTTACAATTCCATAAAAAGGCATTATTTCCGCTCATTTATGAAACCATTAAGTATCTCTACTAATTCATATACAGTATGATTGTTTCCAAATTCATTGAAATTAACTTGATCTGTATCTTTTTATTCTTTTGGCACTCATAAACTAAGAAAAATTTTATGAGCATAAACCTATGTGCAGGAATTCATCCTTAGATCAACCCACACATAATCCTAAGCGGAATACACCTCAGCAACCTCAGGGTCCTGGACAAGCTACTGAAGTTTCTGTAAATAAAGAAGGATGGAGCGACAAAAAATGACTTTTTATGTTTACCTTATTCAACACCAAAGGAAACATCCATTCCGGCCCGGAACATTTAAAAACGAAAAATATCCCTGCTCTGCTAATTCCTATGTTGCCCGCCGCCTCACTAATCCCCGGCTGTGATACCCCTCCCGGTTAATCCCGCTTTTCCTGCGAAGCGACTCCAGTGAATACTTTCGCCCATGGTGTTTGGCCGCCATACGCAGGCAGGTGGGACCGCAATATATTTGGTCGTGTTGGCGGTAAGTTTTAAATAATGACATCTATCCGTTTAATTACACTCCATATTAATACAGCTCATTTGTCCCCTTCTTTAAAAGAAATGCGATACTTTACAATCCGGTCAATCCCTTCTTCGTAATCAGATTCATGCTCATAAAAGAAGCCATTCTTAATTTTAATCAGCGGTTGACCTGCTACATCATTTTTATTCCGTTTTCCCGGCCAGGTAAATCTCGCACGGATTTTTCCTTCAGGAGTCAATACATACCATTGGTAGGTCGAATCGCTTTCGGTTATCGTCCCAACCCACAGTTGCTCCTTGTCATCAAGAACTATGGTATAAATAGCCGGCCAGTGAGTGGGATAGCCTTGTTCCTTTACATCTTTCAGTTCCCGTTTACTAAGTCCGGCATGGGTAATATTAAGAAGCGCATTTTGATAAGGAAATTGAATGCTATCCACAATACCCTCTTTATAATAAAGTTTGTATATGGTAAAATCCTTGGTCCAGTTGGTGTACATATATCCCGAATTGGAGACAGCTACCCTTGAAGCTGGGGTAAATGGTGCTGCAAATACGGACTTTGAATTTTCCCTGCTAAAGCCTTTTGGGTTATAGTATGATGGGGTTTGTAGCGAAGCCAGGTATGTAGAATCCAAAGCACCTTCCATATCCATGATATAATATCGTTTATAGGGGAATTCGTTAAAATCATGCAGGTTCCTAACTTGCATAGATACCAGAAATGCATCTTCTGATATCAAGTAAAGCCCCTTCCCCCCCATCAGGTGTGTAAAACGGTCGGAAGTTTTGGCAGGATCTGTCTCAATATATTCATCCCAAATAAACTCCAGCGTATCCCCCGAATAAACTAATATTTTATTCAGCCGGGCATCCAGGGCATATAAATTCGAATCAGCTATTACTAAAGAACTGACAGCCTCAAAATCACCGGGACCCCGGCCAAATCTGCCCAATTTCTTCAGAAACTTTCCCTCTCCGTTAAATACATAAATGCCCGGATCTCCCGGCACGGTACTTGATATATACATCCGGTCATTATCATCTACCTCGAAGGTAAATATACCCCCCGGCATAAAAAACTCATCACTGTCTTCAAATACATGCACTTGTTCGAGGATAACCGTATCCACAATTTGTTCGACCAATACCGACTGGACATGACTCGTATCCTTCGTTTTTTCTGAATTACAGCTGATGGTGATTGACAGAAGCAATCCCAAAAAGAAAAATTTATATTTTAACATATTTAAAAACAGCCAAGGATAAAGACTACCCTTGGCTTTTAACTCTTAGGTTAAATTTACTCAGGTTGAACACAGTGCGCTGCTCCCAAAAAACCTTCTTCACCACAACTGGCACAACAATATCCGGTTATGTCTGTATTAAGATGGTATTCTCTTAAAGCATTATCATATGGCACACCACAATGCCAGTGCCCCATATGATAAACGGCACATTCACCTCCACCTTTAATCGCCTTCATCTCATTCCGACTTAACAATTTAATCGCATTCATAATTGTATCTATTTGATTGATTATTTCGCTTCTTGATTTACCGTGAGCAAGCGGTTGGCTCACCTTCCGGTGCGGCTCTTTTTGCGGATCCCCTTCATATCTGTCCCTTCTTTAACCAGCGTAGTCAAAAAACGAACGGAAGGATACCCTTCCGGGATAGATCTCCGGTAGCTGGAATCGTATTAAGTTGCCTCCAACAAAAACACATCTTAACTACGGAATTCTTACCCTCTGATGTTTATAATTAATAAGCACTAAGTCAATACGTAATAACTACGTATTATTTTACGTAGTTCTAACAGTGCGATATCACTTTTTTAATCCTGTTGTACCCTTCCAACCTGAGTTCTTTTGTGATATGCTCGTGGTGCTTTTCGACCGTTCTGGCTGCCCCGCTAATGCCCAACAGCGATACTCACTCCCGGTTAATCTCGCTTTTCCTCTAATGCGACTCTATTAATATTTCTGATCATTCCTTCTCCGTCCATTCAATCCGATATTTAACCACATATTCCGTACCCGTTTCCTCATTCATCTTTTTGCTGTAGAGATAGTCGTTTTTGATATCAAAGATGGGTTGATCTCTGGGAAGAACTAACTTTGCCAGCAGTTCGCCTGAGGAGCTGAGGATCCACCATTCATAGCTATTACCTTCTATATCTGCAGGCAGTGCTACCCATATCCTGTTTTCATCATCGACCATTAACTTATCAAGT
Organism: Balneolaceae bacterium; assembly: GCA_009711805.1. Lineage (GTDB taxonomy): Bacteria > Bacteroidota > Rhodothermia > Balneolales > Balneolaceae > VEMX01. The sequence continues at coordinate 56,055 of VEMX01000026.1, forward strand.
ACCGGGTTTGTCGTCGGGAACTCTTTATCCATGTCATCAAAAGCCTTCTTTATATCATGCGCTTTGGGACTGAATAAGCTTGTTTTAGTATACTCATCAAGATCGAATGGTAAGCCTTTGATAGGATAATAAATAGCAGATTGATATAACCCCTTGGCATCGTACTTCCTGATCAAAAAATCCTGGGTCCAGACCGAGTATAATGTATCTTCATCAGATAAAGCAGTAATGGTTTTTCCCATAAATGTAAGAGGCATAGTGGGGCGCATCGATTGCCCAACATTAATCTTAAAACCCGCTGGAAAAACAAGAGGTTTAACATTTACCCTTTTCCCCTCACTGTCCATCACTTGGTATTTAATTTCCAGTCTACCAAGCTTGGATTTTTTGTCAGAAAAAGTCATAAGATAATTTCCATCATTTCTTGGTTCAACATATCCAAACTTCAATCCTTCACTACTTTTCCATCGTTCAAAAAGCATTGAATGCATAAAGGAATAATCCTTCGTTGAATATTCATTCAGGCGTTGACTGGTGTAATCCAAAATGAATACTTTCCCAGCTTTCGCTTGCATACCAACTATATGACCATACTCGCCAGGTCCTCTGCCTTGTCTGCCTAACTGAGTATGATAGCTTCCATCAGCATTATATACATAAAGAATCTGTTCATAGTTTGCGTCCGCATTCCAGAGAATGACCTTACCCTTATTATCTTCAACACAATCAAGAACTCTTATTACATAAGGTTCCCCAGTTTCTCCAAAAGTTTGTTCGGGAATAAGTTCTACGGAATAAGTGGGCTCTGCATCTCCCGGAAAAAGGGTTAGGTTTTCGATTGACTGAATACGAGAGGGAATTTCATTGAGGATACGAATATGTGTAGCCTGTTCGGCTGATACAGCTTTTTCCGGTTTGGAATTTTTGGAACATTGAACAAAGAAAAGGGTTAACAGGATGCTTAGTAATAGTTTTTGCATATACGACTTGTGTTGCATTAATGGATGCATTGATTTAGTAAGTTTACATGGCTAATCTGATAAATATGCGCATACTATTTTTTAAACCATAAACTCAACTCTATATGAAGCGCTAAAAGCACTGAGGATATAAGGGTATTAATATTAATACCCTTATATCATTTTTTATCTATATATTATCAGATATTTATGAATAATTTGTTCCACATCTGGCAATTACTCTTTTCCATGATTCACCTACCTCATTTGAACAGTCAATAGCATCTTGACCACTATAAAAAGCGGCACAATCCGCATACCAACAATTAAAAACAGCACTAGCGCCTGAACAACCACTATAGTTGCATTCAGATACCTGGCCCCCCATTACATTTTTCATCTCAGTTCTACTTAACAATTTAATCGCATTCATAAATTTTATTTTTTTGATTGATTATGTCGCTTTTTGATTTACCGTGAGTAAGCGGTTGACTCACTGTTCCGGTGTTGCTCTTCTTCCGGAGATCCGTTATATATGCTCCACCACCTCGCTAATCCCCAGCAGCGATATCCCCTCCCGGTTAATCCCGCTTTTCCTCTAATGCGACTCTATTAATATTTCTGATCATTCCTTCTCCGTCCATTCAATCCGATACTTAACCACATATTCCGTACCCGTTTCCTCATTCATCTTTTTACTGTAGAGATAGTCGTTTTTGATGTCGTAAATTGGTTGATCTCGAGGAAGCAATAGTTTTGCCAGCAGTTCACCAGATGCTTTTAAAATCCACCATTCGTAGGTTTCGTGTCGCCCATCTGTAGGTACCACCACCCAAATTCTGTTTTCATCGTCAACCATCATACCGGCTATGACAGGGTTCGTTTCCGGTAATTCTTCATCCATATCATCAAAAGCCCTCTCTACAACACGCGGATTATAACTTAATGGATCTGTTTTAGCATACGCATTGAGATCAAAAGGAGGACCCTGGATAGGATAATAAATAGCAGATTGGTACACGCCTTGGGTATCATACTTCTTAATTAAAAAATCCCGGGTCCAAACTGAATATAGTTCATCTTTACCAGACACATCTATTATTGTAAATCCCATAAATGATAATGACATGGAGGGCCTCAATGGTTTATTAGGCACTCTGATCGAAGGGCTGGATGGGAATTGAAGAGGATCAAAACTTAACGCATTTCCTTTGGCGTCCATCAATAGATAAGTAACCATATTATTATCTGAGGATGGTTCATAGAATGAGACAATAAAATTGCCATCATCTCTGGCCTTAATTGCTCCAAACTCCATCCCTCGTACAGCCTTATAATCTCTGACTTCCCATCGCTCAATCAAGGTCGACTGTTCAATAGAATAATCGCTTGTAGTGTATACATTTAAACGCATACTGGTAAAATCTGTGACAAATACTTTTCCAGCTTTAGTTTGTACATCAATTATCATCCCATACTCACCAGGTCCTTTGCCGGGACCACCTATCTGAGTATGATAGGTACCATCATTATCAAATACATATAGTCTGTTTATAAAAGGAAATTCACGGGAATCTAAATTACTATCCCAAATAATTACTCTACCCTTATCATCAACGATACATCTATTAACTTTTGTTACATAAGGTTCATCAGTTTCGCCATAGGTTTGTTTGGGGATGAGGTCGATGGAATATTGGGGTTTGGAATCTCCTGGAAAAATAGTCAGGTTTTCAACTTCCTGAATGTGTTGAGGGATTTCATCGAGGATACGGATAGATTCCAGTTTTTGAGGTATGGAATTTTCAGAGCATTGAACAAGAAAAACCAAAATAATAAGGCATGTGAGAAATCTTAAAACCATTTCATTGGTATTAGTTAAGCAATAAGACAAAGGAATATTGCTAATCCCCCTTTTAATTAAAACCCTAATCATAATTAACACACATAGGACTTGCTTCAATACCAGGACAAGTATATTTCATTGCAGTTCTTGCTTGCATGACACATTCAGCTACTTTTGTTCCATCAGCAAATGGATTAGCTGTACACAATTGTGCATAACATGCGGTAAGCGCTGAACATTGACAAATATCATAACTTTCTTCACAAGAATTACTTCCAGCCTTAATATTTTTCATCTCACTTCTACTTAACAATTTAATCGAATTCATAATTATATCTATTTAATTGATCATTACGCTTCTTGATTTACCGTGAGCAAGCGGTTGGCTCACTGTTCCGGTGCTGCTCTTTTTGCGGATCCCCTTCATATCTGTCCCTTCTTTAACCAGTGTAGTCAAAAAACGAACAGAAGGGTACCCTTCCGGGATAGATCTCCGGTAGCTGGAATCGTATTAAGTTGCCCCAACAAAAACACATCTTAACTACGGAATTCTTACCCTCTGATGTTTATCATAAATAAGCACTAAATCAATACGTAATAACTACGTATTATTTTACGTAGTTCTAACAGTGCGATATCACCTTTTAGTTCTGTTGCACCCTTCAAGTCAAGTTCTTTGCGATATGCCCGCGGTGCTTTTAACAGTTCTGGCCGCCTCGCTAATCCTCGGAAACCCCTTCCCGGTTAATCCCGCTTTCCCTGCGAAGCAACTCCAGTAAATACTTTCGCCCATGATGTTTGGCCGGTATACGCAGGTAGGTGGGGCCGTAGTCCATTTGGTTGGGTTGGCCGTAAATCGTATCTAATTATGCTCGTGTAAAGTGGTTTCTTTTCAATATGTCACGGACTGTTTCAATGGGCTTGTCTTCGAATCTTCACAGAATCGAACAGAGCTTTAATCATTCCTTTTCCGTTAATTCAATCCGGTATTTGACCACATACTCAGCACCTGTTTCTTCATTCGTTTTTTTACTATAGAGATAGCCGTTTTTGATATCGTAAATAGGTTGATCTTCAGGAAGTACCAGCCTTGCAAGTAGTTCGCCTGATGGGTTAAGAATCCACCACTCATAGGTTTCGTTTTGTACATCCATTGGCACTGCCACCCACATCCTGTTTTCATCATCGACCATTAACCTAGTGTCATGTCAATCCTGAAAAGTCGGGTAAAGTCGGTGTAATTTTATTCGGGCATCGTCTGTTGTGAATTGCCAATTGATTGTTTTGGATTTCTTGTTTCTGGCCTTTTCCCATGCCGTTGATTC
>VEMX01000066.1 GCA_009711805.1 Balneolaceae bacterium
CATTCCCGCAAGCAGCTCGTTGATCAACTTATGGGCTATATAAAAGAATACAACCAGAACGATGCCAAACCATTCAAGTGGACCTACGGAAAAGAATACATTACGAATTAAGTGGTAATGACACTAGGAGTCTGTCAGACTTACCATAATCTATTGCGAACCATCCTGACTTGGTCCGATTTCGAACTCTTTTATACAGGTAAACTAATCATTTTTCTTATATAGCTTTTGGGACTTGACTAATCTTGTTTTTTTTATATACATGTATATGTATTTAAATTTAATACTTTATTTATACTTATTAACTTAAAAAAATAAAATTATGTGGAAGTTATTAAACTTGTTTATTAAACTTGTTTATTGTTTTTTTTGCTATTAGGGTGTAGTACTAATTCTGTGGAAGCACCTGAAAGGGATACAACCAAAATTGAGTTAGAAACAATTGCTGATTTAGATTTAGTTGCTAACAATATAGAAAGTAATTTCAAAATTGAGCATTTACTAGATATGCATAATTCACAAGCTAAACTAAATCATGACAAACTTGAAAAATTGGAGGAGGTTTTAAAGCCACTTGTCCAAAAGGGAAATGATTATCGAAAAAAAATAGTCGAGAACTCAACAGAGAATAATCAATATTTAAAAGATCTTGAAAATTTGTCAGATGAAGAGTTAGCAATGGTAGGCTTTCTATCATTATTTGAGAAGGAAATGGAGAACAAAAAGAGAATGAAGGTTGCAGGGAATATAGATGGAGGAAGGATTATGTCTTGTTTAAGTATTGCCACAGGTTATAGCTCGATTAAAGCGGTGTTAGATGTAAGTGGTTTAATGAGTGCTCGAACATTAATAGCCGCTGTTAAGGCAATAGGAAAAAGATATTTGGGTTATATTGGAGTTGCTATTTTGGTTTATAGTTTTGCAGATTGTATGGGTGCTTTTGAATAAACCGACTGTAGTGAACTCACCGAAGAATCATAGTCTAAATAAGTTACTAATGAAAAAGAAACTCATTTATATATTTTTTGAAATTCCTGTTTTTATGGCCGCGGGAGTAGGCCTGTTTCAAGTAGTACATCTATTATTTTCTCCAGATGGAATGATGCCAATTTTCTTTATTTGGATCGGATTATTAGGTGGCTTGTTAATATGGAAATTAGAGCTGAATACAATTAAGAAAATCCCGATGTATGTAGAATTTAAGTATGTCAAGTTCTACATATATGTATCAACCTTTATTGCATATACATTGTCCATTGTAGGCATTCTTTCTTGTATAAGGTATATGCTGGGGTATAATGTAGGTATTATAGAATTTGTACCGGAGCTTCTTTCGTGGAAGTTGTTAATCATTTTGTTGCCATATGCTGCGGCTTGGGATACTTCAGCAGAAGTACTGATTAACGATGCAAAAGAACATGCAACGCAGAATGATTTAGCAGAAGGGAAAAATTACGCTTGATTTATCAGTGTGTGTGTGGAGTTAATCCTTCAAGGCAGTAATCTACGCGACTTTGTTGGGCCAAAGGCGCTTATATTGTGATTCTGTTTAACGTTTATTTTCAAATACACTTAAAATGCTCAAAAGGCTGGTGGCAGTTATTGCAAAAATATTGCGACTTGCATGCGGTTGATCCAAACTGGCTTTGTAATTCGGTTTCCAAAGAGTCGCAGAAAGGGCAGGGGATAATCTTTGTACTTTTGAGGGAAGACAGGAAATCATCCTGGTTTTGATCGCTGGTTTTTTCGGGAGGAGCTATTCCGTAGTTCTTGAGCTTTGCTTTGGCTTCCTCGGTCATCCAGTCGGTAGTCCAGGTTTCGGAGAAATCGAGTTTAACGTCAAAATTTGAGACGCCCCGCTCTTCCAACTTTTCATTTACCAGCTTCTCTATGGCTGCCATAGCCGGGCACCCTGAATATGTAGGAGTGATACGGACCTGTACATGATTCCCCTCAACCTGCACACTTCGGGCGATTCCCATTTCCACAATATTGAGCACAGGGATTTCCGGGTCAGTAATCTCTTTCAGGTACTCCCAAATCTGCTCCTCACTATGCAATTGAACCACTGACATCACTCAACTCAAAACTAAAAACTAATAACTAAAAACTGATAATTAATAACTAAACACTCAAAACTCACTCACCACTAAACACTACTAACTAAAAACTCAAAACTAATAACTATAAACTCATCACTAAAAACTAAAAACTAAAAAAATCACTTCCACTCCGCATCAGGATAACTCCTCCGCATAAACTGCATTTGGGCCAGCAGATGTCCCAGGTACTCGGTATGAACCCCGTTTCTGCTTCCGGTCATCATGAATTGATCCCAGTCGGGAACCGTAAGTGTGGCTTCATTTAAGGTGTCCTCCACCAGTTTTTTCCACTCATCACGGAATAAAGAAAGATCTGCTCCATTACCATTTTTAATCATTATTTCATCTACCTCATCCATGTAGAACATCTCGCCGGTATACATCCATAAGTCATCAAACGACTGCTGAATGCGATCATGGCTTTCTTCTGTTCCATCACCGAGGCGCAGCACCCATTCCCGGGTATGCCGCAGGTGATACTTGATTTCTTTGAGATGTTTGTTAATCATACCTCTGAACTGTTCATCAGCCGCCTCTTTTAGCTGCTCATATAAAAAGTAACTGAACGAGCTGAAAAGGAATTGCCGGGCAATGGTAAAGCCAAAATCTCCCTTGGGAAGTTCGCAGAGTTGGAGATTGGTAAAGTCGCGGTCGTTCCGGAAAAAGGCATAGTGATCTTCATCATGGCCTTCATTTTCAACTTCCGCAACGTATTTGTATAATGCTGTTGCATGGCCAATGGTATCCAGTGCAATATTGGCCATGGCCAGGTCTTCTTCCAACTCAGGGGCATGTCCACACCATTCTGAAAGACGCTGTCCAAGAATAAGGCGATCATCAGCCAGCCTCAGCAGGTAAGTAATGAATGCCTGTTTTTCAGTAAGTTCTTTTGTTGGGATACTCATAGTTGATCAATAGATTAATTGTTACCTGTGTATTGGTCATCACAGTGAACCAATAACTAATAACCATTCAATAAAGTTAAGATCTCTTTTTTACAGCCCGTGGCACACTATAAAATTGGGGGTGCCGGTATGGTTTGTCATTTGCCGGGTCGAAAAAAGGTCCCATATCTTCAGGGGTTGATGAGGTAATGTGCTTGGATTCAACCACCCAAATATTTACACCTTCGTTACGGCGTGCATAGACATCTCTGGCATTTTGAAGCGCCATTTCTGCGTCTACTGCATGTACACTGCCCGCATGCTGGTGGGGCTTGCCCGATTTTGGTTGAGTAAAAACCTCCCAAAGAGGCCATTCGTTCTTATTTGAGCTATTTTCTGACATTAATATGAATCGAATTAGTAATTAGAGAAATTTCACCGGGAGATATCCCCAAAGGGGTTCTGTTTTCATCCCCTTGTCCTGTAAACTGCTACGAAGCCTTTTCTTCGCCTAATTTCTTTTTGCGGGCACATTCAGTTGCCGCTTCCCGAACCCAGGCGCCATCTTCATAAGCTTTTTTGCGGGTCTTGATGCGTTCCTTATTCATGATGCCGTTGCCCTTTATCACATTCCAGAACTCATCCCAAGGGAGTTCGCCGAAATCCCAGTGACCTGTTTCTTCATTATATTTCAGATCGGGATCGGGGATTTCAAGCCCAATGGCTTTGGCTTCCATTACCGTCCGGTCTACAAAATGCTGGCGTAGTTCATCATTTGTTTTCAGTTTAACCTGCCATTTGATGAGTTCAGCGCTATTTGGAGAGTCCGAGTCGTGCGGCCCAAACATCATGAGGCTGGGCCACCACCAGCGATTTACAGAATCCTGAGCCATTTTTTGTTGCTCTTCAGTTCCATTTGCCATCCGGGCAATCATTTCATAACCCTGCTTTTTATGGAAGCTTTCTTCCTTGCAGATGCGAACCATAGACCGGGAGTAAGGGCCATAAGAGGAACGAGCCAGCATAGTCTGATTTACAATAGCAGCTCCATCTACCAACCAGCCTATTGCACAGATGTCGGCATAGGTTAGAGTGGGGTAGTTGAAAATACTGGAGTATTTGGCATCGCCGTAGATGTATTGTTCTACCATTTCCTTTCGGCTGATACCCAGTGTTTCGGCTGCACTGTAAATATAGAGGCCATGTCCTGCCTCATCCTGAACTTTGGCCAGTAATACCAGTTTTCGCTTTAGGGAAGGAGCTCGTTCAATCCAGTTGCCTTCGGGCAGCATACCTACCACTTCAGAATGGGCGTGCTGGCTCATCATCCGGATAAGCTGCTTGCGATATCGCTCCGGCATCCAGTCTTTAGGTTCAATTTTTTCGCCTGCGTCAATGCGTTGCTGAAATTCTTCAGCTCTTTTTTCTGTGTCCATTGTAAGCGCTTTTTTGGTTCGCTAAGGTAACATCTCAATGATTGTAATCATTCGAAAGATAGGATAAATGAAGCACAAAATCTGAGCTGGATTTTCGGCTGAAGATATTTTGATAATACACCATTTAGCGTAAGCGCCTTCTCAAAACATGCTTAGATTAATTCAAACAAAACGAATGATGATGGTGATGTCCAAATATTAAATCAGAGGCATAGGGTTCGGCCCAGGCTACCCCGGTTGCCAGCAGTAAGACAATGATGAGTGCTCCCTTCCGGATTTTGGTATGGTCTGATTTTCGGAGTTGATAAGCCAGGGCAATTAATCCTAATACCAGTGCCAGTTTAAAAAATCGAGCTCCCCATCCAATATGAAAGCTATATCCTCCTATAAATCCAAAAAAAATGAGTGCGGCTAAGAAAAGCAGAAAGTTGTTCGAAATTTTCATGATATCCTCCCGGGTTGGTTCGGAGTTGTTCACGAGTGCGGCTTTCATTTTGTTTCGGTAGCCCTACAACGAAGCTTCCAAATCATCCAGGTATTGATGGATGGTGTCGTCATAACCAAATACAAAACGTGCAAAAAACCGGAATATGGGGCTGTATATCTCTCCATTCTCAGTAATGGTAACCTGGGTACGGCTCATATCCAGGGAGTCGAGGCTGATGGACCATTCGCCACCGAAAGGGAGATTCTTATCTACTATGCGAGATACGAATAAAGTGTCTTTGATCTGCCGGGCTTCCCGGAATGTTATAGGGTGATTGTTTGAATAGGATTCTTTCCAGTGTAAGGGGACCGTAGAATCTGAGTAAACTTCGACTGAATTTACTGTTGATCTCCAGGCTGGAAAAGCTGATGGTGTAGATATTCTTTCCCATGCTTTATTCCGGGGCGCTTCAATTTCACGGCTTACAGTGACGCTATGGTTCTCCGGAAGCATATATCCCGTCAGATACACTCCTCCTGCCAGCAAGACAAGACAACCAATTATTATTCCAACATATTTCATAGCAGTTAAAATAGTGTATTGATGGAAACTAATAATTTTTCGCAATCAGGCAACTTTATTTTCCATGTTACCCTTACTTTTACTTAAGAACTCAGGTTAGTATCTCCTTTAATCTTGTCATACTCCTCATCATTCGGTTCCCAGAGCTCAATTTTGTAACCGTTCGGGTCCATAATCCAGCCGAATTTTCCGTATTCATGTACTTCCATTTTGCCCACAATCTCCACGCCCTCTTGTTCGAGAACATCAAGCAGCTCTTCCAGGTTTTCTACCCGGTAGTTAATCATGGCGTCTTTAGTACTGGGATTGGTGTATTCGGTGGATTCATCAAAAATGCTCCAGGCTGTAAAACCCTTTTTGGATTCATCCTCCGCATGCCGCCATTCAAACGTACCACCCCATTTACCACTTTGTATCCCCAGGTGCTTTTGATACCATTCCCGGCTTTCGTCAGGGTTTTCTGCCTTTAAAAAAATTCCGCCAATTCCTGTTACTCTTTTCTTCATGATATTCCTCATTCATTATGTTGATCAAATAAAATCTGGTTCCCATCCGGATCTGCTATGCAAAAATGACAAGAACCACTTTTATCATGAATAGATTCAGATTTCATCAGAAAGTCAACTCCTTGTTTTTTCAGGCTGTGGTATATACTCCGGGCATCAGTGGGATTAAAGGTGATGATGTTTTCCTTGAACATATCCTGGAATAGTCCAATATGGGATTGTCCCCTTTTCATGATGATCCAATTGTTTTGGATAGGGCCGGTACCTTCCACCGTTTCAAAGCCCAGCTTTTCGTAGAAAGCTTTGGAGGTTTTTATGTCTTTTACCGCCAGGGATAAGGAGTGATTTTTAAGGTTCATGCATTCATGCAATAGAGATTTGATGTTTAGGATTTCCCAAGTATTACCTCTTGATGTTTTTTTCATAAAGTGCAATCCATTCATCCACGCTCATTTTTCCCAACAGCTCTCCGATTAAGTCAAATGGAATGGCCTCAGGTTTTTTGAAACGGATACAGCTTTTGCCCATATCAGGCTTACGGCCCATTCGGTTTTTGTATGCTGAAATAAACCATTTTTTGAGCTTTTCATCTGCATAGATACCACTGTGGTATAATGCGATATAATTCTTTTGGGAAGCCATATTCAAAAAATGGAGTGGTAAGTCGGGATTACAATGATAACCATCCGGGTAAATGGAATGGGGAACCACATATCCAATCATATTATAGATCATCATCTCAGAGAATCCTTTTGGCAAGTGTTTCAGAATAACACTGCGCAGCTTTTTCATAGGCTCTAGTCGTTCTTTTGGAACCTTCGATAAATACTCTTCGGGACTGGATGCTTCTATTTTCATGATTAATCTGTTTGGAGATGTTGAGAAGTAGTATCTTCATCAGAAGCAGGGAGTACCGTACTGTTCTTCAATAAAAGCGCGCTTATCAATGAAATAATAATACCCACCGGAAGTATTTCGGACAGGGTGATCAACATTCGCAAAAAAGTGTTGCTGTACATTTTTTTGTAGTACTCCATCTTTTCGCTGGCTTCGGCCAATTCTTTTGCAGTAGCTCCTTCTGCTCTCAGGGTCTCCATGTATGAGGCTTGGTATGTATCAATAAATCCTTCTCCGCTGGTTTGCATATATATTTCCCACACTCCTACATAAATAACACTTGCTACTAAGGCTATATACAGGCCTGTCAGAAATGCCTTTCCAAATTTTATGATCCCGCCAAGGTGTTTATCTCTGTATTGTTTGATGCCTACAAAAATTATGGACAAAGCAATAATCATAATCAGGTAGCCCACCCATTCGGCGTTGGCGTGCATAAGATCATCACCGGCAATGGTGGTAAGCAGGTACGCTATAACAGTATTAATGGCACCGGCCAGAACCCCATAAGTAAAGACAATCTTTTTCATAGTTGTTGGCTTTTGTTAGTCGAACGGTTCCAATTAACAAATAAACAGGCATGAATGCCTCACCCGAAAGTATGATTTTCGGGAAATACAGCTAAAGGATGAGGCTAAAAGCGATCAGTGAGCGATGATATTTAAACTTCTTGCCTTTTCAACAGCTTCAGTACGGCGGTTTACATCCATTTTACTGTAGAGGTTGGAAAGGTGTGTTTTTACGGTGTTGATGGATACATACAACCGTTCAGCAATTTGTTTGTTGGATAGTCCCTCTGCTACCAACTCAAGTACTTCCAGTTCCCGCTGGCTGATGCCGAGATATGCTATAGCCTTTTTATTTCTTGCAGTCTTGGTTGTGGCATCCTCTTTTGGTGAGGTCAGTTTTTGCCCAATCCAGATCCCCATCCCCGTGAATAAAAGAGCAAGGAGGCCGATATAGAATTCAATCCTGAGGTCCCGGATCAAAAATTTGTATTCAACCAGGTTCAGGATGAATGCTAATCCTGCCAGGGCTATTGCATATATGGCTACGGTTTTCTTCATAGCTGAATGTAAGCATACAGAATAAATTCGCAAGGGGGGATTAGGTAATAGAGTGAGAGGACAAAGGGGAAAAGGAAAATGGCTGGGGAGGGTGATTCGGGCATGGCAGTTTCACGCAGAGTTTCGCGGAGGGGGGTAGGGGTTATTTGCAAGCCTGGAGATGGATATTGAAGTTCTTACGCTCATTCCGTTCGGTATTCCAGCACCATCAGCGCAACTCAGCGGTTCATCAGCGGTCCTCTGCGAGAAAAGGGAAGTGGGGAAAAGGCCGGAGGGGTTGATCCGGAGAGTGTAGTTTCCCGCAGATTTTCGCGGAGTAAGGTGCAGAGTTTCGCGGAGGAGGCCGGGATTGTTTGTGGACCTCTGCGAGAAAGAGGAAATTTAAAAAAGCAGGGTTGAGTAGGACAAGCCGCCATTCCCCAGCCCGCCCAAAGCGGAAAGATGGTTTCATATTTTCTACTGATATTCATTTTAATACGCACATACGTTAAAAAACGTAGTAACATTAAAGCAGGTTCTCCGGGTTCAGTCCTTTCAAGTCATCCACTACAAAGTTACGTCCTTTGCGGATCAGTTCGCCATCCAGGTACACATTGGCTCCTATACACACCAAGTCCCAGTGGATATTACTGCTGTTGCCGTTAGGGGCTATTTCGTAATCCTTGCCCAGGGTCAGATGGTTCGATCCGTAGATCTTTTCATCAAAAAGGATATCGTACATCGGGCTTTCGATAACCGGGTTTAACCCAAAGCTGAATTCCCCAAAACGGCGAGCGCCTTCATCAGTATCCAGGATGTCTTTGAGGGCATCGTTATTCGAAGAGTCAAAATCTACAACTACGCCATCTTCTACTACCAGCTTCACAAATTCGAAGGGTTTGCCCTGGTACACCGAGGGGGCGTAAGTGATGGTTCCGTTCACTGAATCGAGCACGGGAGAGGTGAAGAGTTCTCCATCAGGGATGTTGCGTTTTCCAAAGCAGGGGATCCAATTTTGTCCTTTAACCGAGAACTTGATGTCTGTGCCTTCGCCTTTAAGGTGGATTTCATCGGTAGCCCGGAGCCTTTTTTCGAGAGGCTTCATGGCTTCTTCCAATTTGCCGTAATCGACCAGGCAAGCTTTGTAATAAAATTCGGTGAATTCACGGGTGGGCATCTTAGCGTTCATGGCAAAAGCCGGGGAGGGGTAGCGCATAATGCACCAATTGGTATTATTGACCCGTTCATCAAAATGCACAGGCTTCAGAAAGTGCTCGGAATAGGCTTTGTTGGCTTCTTTACCAGCCCTTGAGTTTTCATAGATATTCTGGGAAGCCCTGATGCCTACAAAGGCGTCCATTTGTTTCATAAGTGGAAGCTGGTCAGTGTCGGCCTGGTTTTGCCAAAACTCAGGATTGCCATTTTCAATAAGCATACGTTGCGTCTCAGCGTCTTCAATCTTAATGAACGGATGTGCATCCATAGTACGGATTTGTTCTACCAGCGCACGGAGCAAACCGATGCCGTTTAAACCGATGAGCTGTACCATTACATTTTGCCCCTTCTGCAATTCGGTACTGTGTTCAAGGATTAAAGCAGCAAGGTCCTGATCGTTTTGTGAAATCATTGTTATCTGGGTTGTGATTCTTTTGATGATGCCTGTCTAAGTTAACAGATTTGTTGGTTAAGTGGGAGGGGGAAAGGGAGGGGCATTGACGAGGGACTAACGACCAGAGATGGATTGTTTTCGACTCCTATACAAAATAATAAAGGTAAAAATCCATCTGACGGATTACCTGATGGGTACGTTAAAGTCCCGGAGCTCGAATTCCACTATCGGTCGGACGGGCTCGGAGACCGAGGGAGAGGAACGAATGTAATTGCAAAGCTAAATAACACCTCATCCAACCCTATTGGCTTGAACTTTCAATAAAAATTTCGATCATATATCATTCACTTGTTAACCGTATAACCCGATCACAAAGGTCTATCTCATGGGGATCGTTAGAGGCCAGAACAATCATTTTACCATGCTGTGATGTTTCTTCTACAATATCCTGAACCAGGGCATGTCCTTTTTTATCCAGGTTGGAACCGGGTTCATCCAGAAAAATAATCTCTGGGTCACGCACGAGAGCTGCCGCCAGTTTTGTACGTTGTTGCTGTCCGGTAGAGAGACTTCCAAACAATTGATTTCCTAATTCTGATAACTGAACTCTTTGCAGTAAGTCATCCAGCTTTCGTTCAAATACGGGAATATTATTCACCTTAAGTAAAAAAGTGAGATTTTCTTTTACAGTCAGCTCGGCATATAGATTGATATAGGGAGCAGCATAACCTGCCATAGATTTCAAGGTTTGAGCATCTATTGCTTTTCCATCCTTTTCCCAATACAAGGAACCGTTGGTAGGTCTGAGCAAAAAGGAGAGGCACTTCATTAAAGTAGTTTTGCCACTGCCGTTATTTCCTGCTATGCCCAGAACATTTCCACTGTATTCAAAAGTGAGGTTCTGGAAAATAGTCTTATAGTTATATTTCTTAGTTAGTTGTTCTGCGTGTATTGAAAGCATGCCGAAAGGTAGCAAGTTATTTTGAAATAATAACCCATGAATATAGCTGTTGAATAGCAGAATTTTTAAACACTGTTTTACAACATAAATTTTCGCAAATCCTTAATTGTATTGCGAGCCAACAGGCGTTATTTTCAGTTAATCATCGATCCGAAATTATGCACCAGGCAGTAGAAGAAATCATCGACAGACTTATCAGTACCATTACTTCTCAGAAGGAATACTATACCCTTTCTGATTTGCTGCAAGGAGGTTTCCCGCCTTTTATTGTAGAACGCATACGGCTCGAGATTAATGAAAAGCTCAAAAAAGAGCTGGAAAAACCATCTTCTCAATGGGCTGAGACAAATACCCAGCTTGCCAATGATGCATGGGAAGATTTTCAACAGGCTGTCTTTAGTAATTCCCGTATTCCGCACAAGGAACTTTATGAGCTGATGGGTGCCGTGATTACCGATATTATACAAGTAATTCTTGAACCCCGGCAACATATGGTTGATTATATTTTCCAGGGGGATGAGGAGTTGAAGTATGAGGAGGTAGCTTCCCGAAGCCGGAAAATCACTATCTACAGGCACTTTGCCAAAGCCGTTCCTATGTACATGCAAAAACGGAAACTGAAAAAGATAGACCGTCAAAAATGTAAAGCCCTAATCCAAAACCTGGATGCCAAACTGGTTGCCTCATACACGGCAAAGGAATGGACGCTGGTATTACACCCAATTTTTGTGCTGTATGCGGGTAAGGTAGACTCTAAGTTGATTCAACTGTTTTTTGAGGATAAAGATCTTTACTTGACAGCCAAAGCATTTAATGAATTGAACCAAAAGATTACAGAAGACCAATTCAAAGACATACTGTCGTATCCCGATTTGTTGAATGTAGAATTACAGCAGAAGTTTAAGGAGAGATTCAGAAATGAATTAATTGCACAGAAGAATCGCTTTGATTCTCCCGATGAAGAAGTTGTTGAAGTAGATGAAAATGAAAAAAAGCTGATTGATAATTTTTTTGAAGGATATGAAGAAGATTCTCTCGTAGCACAGGATTCAGCAGAACTGGCGTCTTTTAATGATTTCTTTAGCAGGGAAGAGGAGGCTGAGAACCTGGCAGATAGCGAAGAAGAAGATAGAGAGGTACCGCCAGGACGATTCCATGAAAACCTGACATCGGTTTTGGATGAGGCTGTTCATTCATTCAATAGCCTTCATGAAGAAGATGATGAGAAAGAAACGAAGGAAGTTTCCCCTGTTTTAGAAACAAAGATAGATGAAGAAGAGGAGGGAGTTGGAGAAAAGGCTGAAGAAAGTTCAACAGACACCACTGCTGCGCCTGCCGAAGAAGAAAATACCGATGAAGCCGAAGCAGAAGATAAGCCGATGTGGGAGCAGTATCTAAGTTCGGAGCAGATGGATTTAATGATGGCGGACCGGGAAGAGGCCGGGGATGAAGTAGAATCACCTGTGGCAAATGAAGTTGAAGAAACAGAAGACGGAGAAGAGCTGGAAGAAACAACAGACGATTTAAACACGCTGTTTGCAAAAGAAGAAGATGAGGATAATGATGATGAAACGATCATTGTGAGTGACGATGATTTTATAGAAGATCCCATTGCGGATGAATATTCATCGGAAGAACCCAAAGATAAGGTAAGCGAAGAAGTTTCGGATGTATCAACAGAGAATGGGAGGACATCCAACGAAGAACAGAATGCATCGGAGGTGCTAAAGGCCAAACAGAAGGTGTTTATCAAGTATCTGTTTGGGGGTTCAAAGAAGGCATACGGCAAAGCTTTAAAAGAAATAGACGAGTTTGAAGACTGGAGCAAAGCCTCTGGTTATTTAAGAGAAGAAATTTTTAAACGGAATAATATCGATATGTTTTCAGAAGATGCGATTGAGTTTACAGATCGGCTGCAAGCATATTTTTCAGATCATAAATAAGAAAACAGGGAATCCATGGCATCAAATCCAAAAGTTGAGCGACTTCAAAAACTTCGGGAGCAAGCAAAAATAGGCGGAGGTGAAGTTCGCATAGAGAAACAACACGACAAAGGTAAACTAACAGCCAGAGAGCGTATTGACCTGTTATTGGATAAAGGTTCTTTTGAAGAACTGGACAAGTTTGTGACTCATCGTAGTTCAGCCTTTGGCCTGGATAAGAAAAAGGTGCTGGGGGATGGGGTTGTAACCGGACATGGGAAAATTCACGGCCGGCCGGTATATGTGTTTAGCCAGGATTTCACTGTTTTTGGGGGATCTCTTTCGGAGACGCATGCTGAAAAGATTTGTAAGATTATGGACCTGGCCCTTAAAAATGGAGTGCCGGTTATTGGGTTAAATGACTCTGGGGGTGCCCGCATACAGGAAGGAGTTTCTTCGCTGGGTGGCTATGCCGAAGTGTTTTGGAGAAACAGTATGGCCTCTGGTGTAGTGCCCCAAATATCGGCGGTAATGGGGCCATGTGCAGGGGGGGCTGTATATAGTCCGGCGCTTACCGATTTTATTTTTATGGTTGAAAACACCAGCTATATGTTTGTTACCGGGCCCAATGTGGTAAAAACGGTTACTCACGAAGAGGTGACATCGGAAGAATTGGGCGGAGCAACGGCACACAATACAAAATCCGGAGTGGCACACTTTGCAAGTCCGAATGATGCCGTTTGTATTAACCAGATTCGGGAGCTAATGAATTACATTCCCCAGAATTGTGAAGGAAAAGTTCCCCTTATTGAATCTAAAGAGCCAGATTCATCCAAAGCCAAAGCATTGGATGAGCTGGTTCCCCTTAATCCCAATAAGCCCTATGATATTCATGATGTGATTAATGGAGTCATGGATAAGGGCTCGTTCTATGAAGTGCATAAAGATTATGCCGATAATATTGTAGTTGGTTTTGCACGGATAGGCGGTCGCTCGGTTGGGGTGGTAGCCAACCAACCCCTGTCGTTAGCCGGCGTGCTCGATATTGATGCTTCACTGAAAGGAGCTCGTTTTGTGCGTTTCTGTGATGCTTTTAATATCCCGCTGGTGGTATTTGAAGATGTGCCGGGCTTTCTCCCTGGGACCGACCAAGAGTGGAATGGCATCATAAAACATGGTGCGAAGCTCTTATACGCCTTCTGCGAGGCTACCGTACCCAAGATGACGGTTATCACCCGTAAAGCCTATGGAGGCGCTTATGACGTAATGAATTCCAAGCATATCCGTGCGGATTATAACGTGGCCTGGCCCACAGCTGAGATTGCAGTGATGGGAACCAAGGGAGCGGTAGAAATTATTTTCAGAAAGGAGATTGCTAAAGCTGATGACCCTGAGGCAAAACAGAAAGAACTGGAAGATGAGTACAGTAAAAATTTTGCTCATCCATATCTGGCGGCAGGCCGCGGTTTTATTGATGATGTAATCTTACCATCCGAAACCCGTGAAAAGCTGATCAGAGCTTTGGAAGTGTCGAAAGACAAAGTGGATGCGGTGCCCAAGAAAAAGCATGATAATCTGCCTTTATAGATGTGGCGAGAAGATGAGTAAACTCAAAAAAGCCTGGTCATTGCGAGAAGCCCGGGACTTCAATAATGCCCGGTTCGTTAATGAGGAAGCGATCTCCTAAAATATGCCTGGGATATACACCAACACTGATTCCATCCATTGCCATGAACCGGGAAACTGCCGTGTACTCTCACCTCACCTTGCCGAAGGCACCCCTTATGGGGAAATCCTCTCCTGGAGGAGAGGACTTGCTGGGTAATTAATAGATCGGTTACTCACTGTTGAGATTTTGGGACTTATTGAAAAGCTCTCTCCTTGTGCGCCGCAGACGTCCCCAGGGGCGGTGGGGGAAAGGGGAATGAGTGGTATTTTCTGCTTCTAAACTGGTACTTCCCCAAACAGTGTGTCTGTTGGTAGCATAAAAAAGTCTTCTTGTGTAGGTTTGGCGGCGCTGGCAGGGGTCTGTGAGAAATGGCGAGGAAAATACCGGCGATTTGCCCCCCTTAAACAATGAACCAAGATATCGGGCGGGGTTCACCTCTCTAAACTACGGGAGTATTAAAGAAGGAGTCATCGCGGGCGAAGTGTATACGAAGACCCGCGATCTCCCTGGCACGGGCAAAGGTGGTTAACAAGGAGGCCGTGGCAGGTGCAACCCATGTGGCGGGAGATCCCGGATCGGCGACTTCACTTCGTTACGCCTTGTCCGGGATGACAGGGTTTTCCCGCACGCATCCCGATTTGATCGGGAGAAGATGCGGAATCACCTTGTTAGGGCATGTAGCCATGGACAAGCAGTGCTACCGAAGAAAAGTACCCAATTAAACACGATACGAACCTTTTTCCGCTTGAGCCAGCTACCAACTAACTCAAAAAATAAGTGCGTTGTTAACCTACACAAGCAAGACCTCCGGACACACTACTTGGGTAAGTACCCTTCGGCACGCGAGGAGCCCAAACTTTTAATAAGGCCCGGTTTGTTACCGACACGGCGATCTCCCAACATATATTTGGGATATCCATCAACGCTGACCCCGTCAGTAGCCATAGAGAAGGGATTGTCACGGCTGGTTCGCGAGGCTTACGCATCCCTCGCAGAAGGAGGCTAATCTATCGATCAGACCGGCGATCGGTCAGATCGGGTATGGAGCTGGTTTGTCTTCCCCCTCAGTCTGTCCGGTTGGAGCCCGCCTGACCCGATTGTCCAATCCGAGCAACCCAGCTTTATCTTTTCCCCAATTCATCACAACCATCCTGTCCATCACACCCATTACAGTTAAACCCGGAAAAGGATAAACTAATATTATGCTGGATTGAGAGAATTAACAGGATGTTTTGGATGCACCGGAGTTACCCTCATTATCCCCATAACCGTTAAGCCGGGCATTCATCAAGAGAAGCTTTATACGCTTTCTCCAGGATGTTCAATCCCTCATCTATTTGTTCTTGTTGGATGGTAAGCGGGGGACGGAAGCGTACTGTATTTGGCCCACAAGACAGGATCATAAGTCCATTGCTTACACATTCATTAATGACGGCATCCCTGGAGTGTCCATCCGGAAGATCAATGGCGCAGAAAAGGCCTTCTCCCCGGGGGTTAGAGAAATGTTCGTGTTCATCAGCAAAAGCTTCAAGACGTGTTTGCAGGTAGTTTCCTACAGAAGCTGCATTTTCAACAAGATTATCTTCTTCAATGACATCAAGAATTCGGCCAAAGCGAACCATGTCTACCAGATTGCCTCCCCAGGTAGAGTTGATTCTTGAAGATACATGGAAACAGTTGGTCTCAACTTCATCCACTCTCTCACTTGCAAGAATACCGCACACCTGGGCTTTTTTACCAAAAGAGAGAATATCAGGTTTTACATAATGTTCATGAGCCCAGAATTTACCCGTCATTCCCACTCCGGTTTGAACTTCATCGTGAATAAGCAGAGCATCATGTTTGTCTGCCAGGTCTCTTAAAGCTTGGTGGAATTCTACTCTGAAGTGACGATCGCCGCCTTCTCCCTGTATAGGTTCTATGAGGATGCAGGCGATATCATCTTTATGCTGTTCGAAATATCGTTCTGCCTGGGCAATGGCCAGTGCTTCCTGTTGTTTGGTAGCGTCAATGTGTGCGTCAGTAGCCGGAAACGTCATGGCCGGGCTGATAATCCGGGGCCAGTCAAACTTAGGGAAGTATTTAACTTTATCTTCAACGGTATTGGTTACCGAAAGGGTATAGCCGGAGCGGCCGTGAAATGCTTTCTCAAAATGAAGTACTTTGTGTCCTTTTTCTTCCCGGTATCCTTTCTCAAAATTCTTTTGCACTTTCCAGTCGAAGGCTACTTTCAGGGCATTTTCTACTGCCAGTGCCCCGCCGGAGATGAAAAAGGAGTAGGGCATATAGTCGGGAATCCCCACACGGTCAAAGGATTCCATAAACTCTGCCAGGTCCTGGGTATAGATGTCTGAATTAGAAGGTTTGTTGATGGCAACCTGCCCTAATTTCTGTACAAAATCTTTGTCCTGTGCCAGTTTTGGGTGGTTCATGCCCAGGGGATTGGAAGCAAAAAAAGTAAAAAAGTCGAGATACTGCTTTCCGGATTTTGCATCATAAAGATAAGGCCCCTTACTTTTCTTCAGATCAAGGACCATATCATAGCCGTCGGTCAATATATGTTTATCCAAAACAGAACGGACACTATCCGCAGTTACAGTAGTAGTATTACTCATCGCTTACTCCAATATGTTAAGTTCATTTTTGCATAAGCTAACCATTAGCGGTAATTGGCTCAATAGCGTTTAAACATTATAGGTACAGAAAGGGCTTTTTCAGGATGTATGACAGTGCGCAACAGACTGGATAAGCAGCTCATATTGTGCTGAGACGTGGTTATATTTTAAGCGAAGAGAGAATTAAATGGTGAAGTTGTTTAGACAAAAAAGGAAAGCACCTGGACTGAAAAATCTCCCGGCTAAAAATTTAGTCCGGGAGATAGTAAATTATTTACTGAAGCTTTTAAGGGTTTTTTTAATGATATCCACACATTCCAGTAATTCTTTCTCGGTCATTACCAGGGGAGGGGCAAAACGGATGATATTGCCGTGAGTGGGCTTGGCCAACAGGCCGTTGTCTTTAAGAGCTACACAAAAACGCCAGGCAGTATCACTGTCCGGAATGTCGTTGATAACTACGGCGTTCAGCAATCCACGCCCGCGTACGTTAACAAAGAGGTCATGTTTGTCTACAAATTCCTGCATTTTTTGGCGAAATAGTTTTCCGAGTTTATGGGCATTTTCAGCCAATTTTTCTTCTTTAACCACTTCGAGCGCGGCCATAGCTACCTTGCATGCGAGAGGATTTCCCCCAAAAGTAGAACCATGCTGCCCGGGCTTGATGACGTCCATGATTTCATGATCAGCAAGTACCGCTGATACGGGGTAGGTTCCTCCCGAAAGGGCTTTTCCGAGGATGAGCATATCGGGTTTTACAGCGGCAGCATTTTCTCCGTTCCCATCTACAGCAAGTAGCTGTCCTGTACGGGCTATTCCGGTTTGAATTTCGTCTGCAATAAATAGTATATCGTTTTCTTTACAGAGGGTTGCGGCTTTTTCAATGTAGTCGTCATCGGGCACCACAACACCGGCTTCTCCCTGGATAGGTTCTACCAGGAAACCTGCTATATTAGGTTGTTGTAAAGCCTCTTCCAAAGCATTAGTGTCATTGTAAGCTATTTTGACGAAGCCCGGGGTATAAGGGCCAAAATTCTTTTTGGCATCGGGGTCGTTGGAGAAAGAGATAATGGTTGTAGTGCGCCCATGGAAGTTGTTTTCACACACAACGATTTGGGCTTCCTGTTCCGGGATACCTTTCTTTTCATAGGCCCATTTTCGGCAGATTTTGATAGCGGTTTCAACACCTTCTGCACCGGTGTTCATGGGAAGTACCTTGTCGAAGCCAAAGTAATCGGTAATATATTGTTCATATTCTCCCAGTACATCATTGTAGAAAGCTCTTGAAGTAAGGGTGAGCTTGGAAGCCTGATCGGTAAGGGCCTGGGTTATTTTGGGGTGGCAATGTCCCTGGTTAACTGCAGAATAAGCGGAGAGAAAATCGAAGTATTTATTTCCTTCGGGATCCCATACATGTACGCCTTTTCCTTTTGCAAGTACCACAGGCAGTGGGTGATAGTTATGCGCGCCGTATTTGTCCTCCAGTTGAATAGCCTTTTTTGAAGTCATAAATGTGTTTTGGGTTTGGATAAGAGTGAAGGGCAAACATACGAAATTTGTGATTTAATGAGCAGTAAGAATACTACGGTCCTTGGCCCAATTCAGGTGTTTTTCTTCGGTAGCACCGCTTGTCCATGGCTACATGCCCTAACAAGGTGATTCTGCATCTTCTCCCGATCAAATCGGGATGCGTGCGGGAACCCCCCGTCATCCCGGACAAGGCGTAACGAAGTGAAGCCGCCGATCCGGGATCTCCCGCCACATGGGTTGCACCTGCCACGGCCTCCTTGTTAACCACCTTGCCCGTACCAGGGAGATCGCGGGTCTTCGTATACACTTCGCCCGCGATGACTCATTCTTTAATACCCCCGTAGTTTAGATAGGTGAACCCCGCTCGATATCTTGGTTCATTGTTTAACCCGAATTATTCACGAATGGATGCAAAATGGCGATCTACATACTTGAATATATTACCGTTGAAGTGCTTTTGTAATAGCCCAATTTTGAGGTACGGATTAGGCGGCGAAATTTCCCCGTAGGCTGCGTTCAAGTGAAAATTGGGGTACTCAGGGTACCACAGTACCCTTCCGTTCCCATTTCCACTTCGCCTTGCGTACGATTAAATTTCTTGGTGAATAATCCGGGTTAAGGGGGCAAATCGCCGGTATTTTCCTCGCCATTTCTCACAGACCCCTGCCAGCGCCACCAAACCTACACAAGAAGACTTTTTATGCTACCGGAAGACACACTCGATGGGAAAGTACCGACTAATGACCCGGGGTCATTGTCCAACGTCAATCGTCCCAGTTCCCTCTGTCCCGCCATTTAAATATTGGCATAACACCAGAAAAAAGTAAAGGCATAAAAAAAGCCGACTCGAAAGCCGGCTTTTTTATTTACTTCATTAAAGAAGTTGAGAATTATCTCCATTCATTAATCGGTTATATCCCACCATAAGTGAGTATCTGGAGTATCCGGACCTTGTACTTCAACAGCATTTTTATATGCTTCTTCGTTGATTTGAGATTCGGATGTTGGATACACATGACGTACAGGAATTTCGCCACTGGCATTCAATGCAAAAGCATGAGGAGTTAACTCTGGATAAGAAAGTCTTCTCCATTCACCCCAAGCTTCATATCCAAGAGGGAAGAGAGCAACCCATTTTTGGGTTCCTATTTTTTTCTTCCATTCTGCACTTGAATAAGCTACTTCTGCGGTGTTTACATAAGCAGAGTAATTGTCTGCATCATAAACATTCCACTGGCTCCATGAATCTTCGATAGCCTGAAGATAATAGTCTTCAGCTGAACCAGAAATCCAGCCTCGTTCTACAGCTTCAGCTTTTGCAAAATTCATCTCTGCAGTAGTAACAATAGGCAGAGGAGCAGATTGCTCACGTATAGCTTTTCCGGGAAATGAAATAGAAGCATTGGTTATATCGCCTGCATTTTCAGCATCGTAATCCATACCATTGATTTCATCAAAGGTTGTTTCACCGTCATTATTGCTTAGGTCTTCGGCTGGGTCAGCGTATCGGGTGATACGATAATCATTGAGTCCAAGCATATAGTTGGCCATAACATCTGAGATAGCATAATCGGTACGTGTTCTAAAACGAGAATACCAAGGGTTCTCATTATCAGCATTACCGAGATAGGGATACATTACATCTTCTGTAATAATACCATCATTTAGAGCATCTGTGAATTCTGCCTCAGCAACGGATGAATTTACATCAGCCATTCTAAGAGCAATTCTGGCTCTAAGGCTGTTAGCAAACATTGCCCATTGCTGCATATCTCCGGAAAAGAGAATATCGCCATTCACACCTTCGCCGTCATCCATCTGAGCCACAGCTTCCTTGAGCTCTTTGATCAGATCAGCATAGATATCTTGCTGCGTATCGTATGACGGTGTGAAGTTTTCACGCCCCTGAAGTGCTTCTGTATAAGGTAAAGCCCCCCAGCGGTCTGCCATCACATGAAAGAAATATGCTTTTAATATGCGTGCAGCTGCAATTTGATTTGCATTACTGCCGCCTGAAAGCACATCGGCTTTTGTTACTTCGTCAGAGTTCAAATCAATAATAGTTTGCAGATCCTGTAGCGGACCTGTATACCAACCATTAAAATTGTAGGTAGAACTACTGTACTGCGAATCATCAGTGTACTGTGTTTCGGCTATATATTGTACATATATAGTACCGACCACAGAACCCGTGACACTGCTTACACTTCGTTGCGCACTGGTAAGAAGCAGTTCCGTTTTTACTTGTGATGGATTATTGGGGTCTTCGTTGAGATCTCCGAAATCATCACAGCTTGAAACTACAGCTACCATCATTAATATGAGTGCTGTTTTCTTTGTTAGGTTCATAGCTTTGTTCTTTAGAATATTCATAAATAACCTCTGTTTAGAAACTGATGTTTAGGTTAAAACCAAAGGCACGTGTGCCGGGTAAACCGCCACCTTCCCAGAAACCAAATCCATTGGAATTGTTCTGAATAATAGACGGATCAACACCATCAACAGTAGAATACAGAAGTAATGCATTCTGGATATCCAGCGAAACTGTTGCTGACTTAACAGGTAGTGTGCTTATCAGGTCGGCTGGGAGAGTATAGGATAATTTAACCTCTCTAAGCTTAATGTAAGAAGCATCAAAAAACCATCGTTCTTTGTTCAGGAACTGGTCTCCCCAATACAGGGCAGCCTTTCTGAGGTAAGCAACTTCGTTGCCGCTTTCATCAACACCTTTCACCAGTACACCACCGGAATTACTAGCTGCATCGCCTAATAGAATTGTACTTACTTCATCACCATTAGAATCCAATACAGGATCTCTCTGAGGATTACCAAGCGTGTTATTACCCACAGTATTGGCATGCAGGCCAGAGTAAGAACCAAACATTTGCGTAATAGAGTAGAATCTTCCTCCTTTCTGGAACTCTACAAAAGTTCCGAGAGAGAAGTTTTTGTAATCTACTCCAAGGTTAAAGCCACCCGTCCAGTCAGGTAAAATATTTCCAAGATCTTTATTCTGTTCCAGAACATATTTACCATCAGCGACTAATTTACGGCCTTGGTCATCAAGCTTATAACCACCATATCCGCCGGTGGTAACAGCTTTACCCCATTCTTCACCTTCTTCAGCAAACAGGGCCATACCAAAGAAAGCACTTTCTAATCGGCGAGTGGTAATTCCTTCAGCTAACTCATTTACCTCGGAGTAGCTGGATGAGAAGTTAAGGTCCATCTCTACGTTGAAGTCATCTGTCTGTACGGCAGTACCTCCAAGAGCAACTTCAATACCTGTAGTAGTGAACTTACCAGCGTTGACAATTGAAGAACTAAACCCACTGGAACCAGGCACAGAAAGACTGAGAATCTCGTCTTCACGAACAGAATTATAATACGTAATATCTGTTCTTACTCTACCGTCCAGGAATCTTAAATCAAGGCCAAATTCATAATCAGAAGATACCGAAGGCCTGATTTCTGAATTCGCTAATGAATTAGGTATGGTTTGTGTTGGCTGAGAACCATACGGGGTTCCTGAATTATAGGTCTGGAAAACACTGTAGGGGTTCAAGTCTTTTCCAACCTGAGCTACAGAAGCCCGAATCTTACCGAAGGATAAAATACTTTGGTCATCAAACACATCCAGTTCAGTAAATACTAAACTCGTTGAGAAACCATAATACAGATTAGAGTTATCATCAGCCGGCAATGTAGAAGACCAGTCATTTCGCAATGAAGCATCTACATAAATCATGTCCTGATAACCAAGAGTGGCCGTACCAAATACACTATTCACTTGTTTATTTTGAGTGAAGTTAGATACATCAGGCCGGTTAATGGAAGCATCAATATTAAAGAAGTTTGGTGTAGATAATCCACCAACTGTTTGCTGGATCAGAGAATTATACTTTTCTGTTCTGATGTTACCCCCTACGAAACCTGTAAGAGAAACCTGATCAAAATCTTTCTCATAACGACCACCCAGCTCATAATTCACCTCGCGGCGTGTACGCTGTGCAATAAAGTACCAATCTTCTTCCAAACCGCCACTGGCAATTCTATCCTCTACCGTAAATGCATATGTATCCAGGTGAAGTTTACCCGTCACCTCAAAATTATCATTTACTCTGTAGCTCATTTGATAGTTTCCATATAAGCGGTCACGATCATCTTCAGCAACGTTCTCATTTACTGAGAAAAAGGGACTATCCCAATACAGTGGTGTTGTATTGTTTACAGAACGAATATTCCAGGTAGTGGGCTTTCCTGTAGATGTTTTGTATTCACGTAAAAAGTCCATATCCAGCTGGCGTTGAAACCACTGATTAAAAGACTGAACGGAATTACCCTGTACCGCAGAGTATCCTTGAGCAGGTTTACCTTGTGATTGAGTATTTACATAACTGAAATTCACTTTAGAAGTGAAGCGATCGGAGTGACTTAATGCACCGCTAAAGTTAAGAGCTGTTTTGTCCAGTGAAGAATTTGGCATAACACCACTTCTGGCCGTATTACTTAGCCCTACACGGAATGAGGCGTTCTGAGAACCACCGGAAATAGATAAATTGTTCTTTACTCTAACACCCGTATCAAAGAAGTTTCTGATATTATCGGGATTAGCTTCCATCGGAATCTCAGTTCCATAGTCGCTTGAACCATCACCGTTGAAGTCATGATCGTACCAAGACCACCACGGGCGATACATTGTACCATCCATTTTTGGCCCCCAACTTTCATCGGCAGCATAGTTAAGTGTGTTGTAGGTTTTACCATCAGCAGGATCCGTTTTAGGAATAAAGTCTTGATGATATCCGCCTCCATACTGGTTCTGATATTCCGGAAGGATATACACATTTTCCATATAGGTACTATTGGAAAAATTAACCTGAATGGGCTGGCCTTCTGCCATCTTTCCGCTCTTGGTTTCGATTAGTATTACACCATCAGAAGCACGGTTTCCATATAAGGCAGCTGCGGCAGCTCCTTTAAGTACAGATACAGATTCTACACTTTGCAGGTTTAAATCAGATGCCAGGTTTCCTAAATCACGGCCTCTGGCGGAGCTTCCCAAGGTAAATGAGGAGTTATCAATAGGAGTACCATCCACAACGAACAAGGGCTGCCCCTCGGATAATCCGTTGGCACCACGAATACGAATTCGCTGCGAGCCTCCCATACTGGCTCCGGAAGCACCGATAACCTGGACACCGGCAACTTTACCTGAAAGTGAACCAACAATGTTATCTTCACTCACACGGGTAAGTGCGGAACCATCAATCGACTGTACAGAATATCCAATAGACTTTTCCTCTCGGGTCAATCCAAAGGCTGTAACAACCATGCCTTCCAGCGCCTGAATGTCAGGGTTCAATGTTACATCCACTACGGTATTGGGACTGTCAACTGTCACGTTTCTTTCAACAGTAACAAAACCCACGAAACTAACTCTGAGAGTATAGTCTCCATACGGAATGTTCTCTAATTCATATTCACCGTCAACATTTGTTGGTGTACCTTTCTCAAGTTCAACAATAACAATGTTTACACTAGGGAGAACCTCGCCGGTATCTCCACTGGTAATCGTACCTGTTAATGTTCCACTTTGAGCAAAGGCGATATTGACTGCAAATAATGCGAAATAAGCAATAGTAAGTAGCTTTTTAGTCATAGTAACCTCTTTTAATTTTAATGTTATGGTTTGTAAAACCATTTAAGTATCTAAAGAACAAAAAAAAGAGGTTAAACACCACCGAAAAACCACCTTAATAACATTAAAAAATATTAATGTTAATCATTGCTTTCTTGGTTCTTGAGCAGGCTTTCCAGGTGTTTTTCCCTATCTAAAAAAGATACAAAATGCCTCTCTGTAAGGTTTATAAACCATTAATGTTGTTTGTCGATTATACAAAACAAAAGATATCCGGTACGAAGTAATTGTTGTCCTGCCACTTTTACATCAAAACGGCATAACTACATATTTACTCACTGAGCAAAAACAGTTTGCTTAGTCCGGATTATTCACCAAGAAATTTAATCGTAGGCAAGGCGAAGTGGAAATGGGAACGGAAGGGTACTGTGGTACCCTGAGTACCCCAATTTTCACTTGAACGCAGCGTACGGGGAAATTTCGCCGCCTAATCCGTACCTCAAAATTGGGCTATTACATAAAGCAATTCAACGATAATATATTCAAGTATATAGATCGCCATTTTGCATCCATTCGTGAATAATTCGGGTTAGCTGTTACCATCTTCTGTCATTTATTGTATAATAAGATTACCGGGATACTAAGCTAGTTGACTATATGTTATACACTTGGAATGATTTTCAGGATTTATGTCTTATGAAATTAATTCGGGCTACCTAAAACTCCCTCAATAAACAGTTTTACTTTTTATGCAAAAAAAGCTCACTATTACATATCGACTCCTCTTCTGCATATTTTTTACCTTTATTATAGCCGGCTGCTCCAACAAATACATAGACAGAATTGATCGTGGACAAGGGTATAGTTATGAGCCCGGCTTTCCTGAAGTAAGACTTTCTACTACTGGCTATGTTGACCTGCAGGACAATACAAAAATTATTGTATCAGGATCCATTGTGTACGGCAGCCTTATATATAAGAAAGCAGGCGATCTATACCGGGCAAAAGTTAATGTTGATATTGAAATCATAAACAGAGCTGATCCTGACCAGAAGGCATTGAGTTTAGATTATAATTATTCCCTCGACAGTGAGAACGAAAATATCATAAATAGCCAGGAGGTATATCGATTTGAACAAGAGTATGATGTCTCACCCGGGGATTACCTTATCCGGGTGGTTGTAACGGATCTCAATTCAGAGAAACAAACGGTTCGGGAAGCTCAATCTTCGATACCTGACCCTCAGGGAAAAATTTCAAAAATTACTGAAATCAGAGTTTTAGGTAAAAACTCTTCGCAGCAAAAAACAACCTTTAAACCGGTTAACACTTACGACATCCCCTCGAAGCTGGATTCTTTGCAATTTATCTTCCAGGTAACCAACAATAAAGAAGATGAACAATTAACATTACAGGCACGGCTTCTGAGGTTTGAGTCGGATACAACTATTGCCCGAAAAATGAATTACAACAATTATTCTCCTTCCCATATTTCATATAAAGGTATCGATTATGGTGAATATAAAGTTGTACAGAGTTCACGCCGGGTTTTAAATCAATCCGGCAGCGTTTTGATTGAGTTTACTTTTACCGATTTAAAAAGAGGCAATTACCGTCTTGAAGTTCTTTCCGAAAAGGAAGATGACGATTTATATAAGGCCCGGGATTTCAGTGTGAAAAGCAAAAACTATCCAGCGCTTAAAACTCCCAGGGAGCTGGCCCGCCCTCTTTATTATCTAATGGGGAGTGGTACCTACAAAAAAATGATGAGTATTAAATCGAGTGATTCTCTTAAATCTTTTATTGACCGGTTTTGGTTGGCTAACATTGGAAACTCTGCACGAGCCAGAGAGGTAATCTCAAAGTATTATCAGAGAGTGGAAAGTGCCAATAAACAATTTTCAAATTATAAGGAAGGCTGGAAAACCGACATGGGAATGATATATATACTCTTTGGCCCTCCCTGGTACACTACCTCTTTTTCTGATGAAATGCTTTGGTCTTATTCCTACAACAGAATGGATCCTGAAAAAAACTTTTTATTCAAACGCACTAAGCTCAAATCTAAGTTCTTTCCTTTTTTAAATTATTTGTTGGATAGAAAAATTGAATATAATAGCCTGTATTATAACCAGAGTAGTAAATGGAGAAATGGCTTGATACTCCGAGACAACCTATAACCTGTTTATAAAGTATTCCAATACACCTATGGGAGCAAAAAAAAGCCCCTCGGTGATGTGCCGAGAGGCTTAAAGTGGCGGGGACAGGATTCGAACCTGTGACCTTCGGGTTATGAGCCCGACGAGCTACCAGCTGCTCCACCCCGCGATGGACTTCTAATATACAAACTAAACACTCCTTAGATCAAACTTATTTTTAATTATTTCTACATCTTTTTTATTCCCTGTTTGTATTGGAATGTTCAGAAAAAACCCATCTATCTTCCCATAAAAAAGCCCCTGATAAAAAAAGCCCCCTTATATATAAGGTCTGCCTGTTTTTAAAATCATCTTCCGATATCAAATCTTGTGCATGCCAAACTATTATCCTTATCACCAATCCCCTCTCCAATAGTTTGCGTATTCCGATTATAGAAAAGTAAAACATGACCCAGGAATACAGCGTTTTCCAAATTTAACAGTTTCTTATCACTGCATATATAAAAGCTTCGATTTTTGGTTTCTTATTATTAATATGTGGGGACGTTGATTAGTTATATTAATCAACCAAGCTACAAACAATAATTAATTAAATCTATCATGTTAAAAAAGCTACATTTATTATTTATAGCTATGTTTTTGTCCGTTGGTGCGTACGCACAGAGCGGAACTTTGACCGGTACCATTACCGATGCAGAGTCTGGAGAAGCACTTCCGGCAGTAAACGTAGTTCTTACAGAAATCACAAAAGGTACAGCTACTGACCTTGACGGACATTATGAGATCTCAGGCATTCAACCTGGTACTTATACTGTTAAGGTTACATACATCGGTTTCCAGACACTTACCGAAGAAATACAGATTTCCTCCGGGGAAAATGTAAAAGACTTCTCTTTAGCGGAAGATATCGGTTTATTGGATGAAATCGTTG
The DNA here is from genome assembly GCA_009711805.1 of Balneolaceae bacterium. Classification (GTDB taxonomy): domain Bacteria; phylum Bacteroidota; class Rhodothermia; order Balneolales; family Balneolaceae; genus VEMX01. Next base: position 26,918 of record VEMX01000066.1, read on the forward strand.
TTTCTGGTGTTGCTGATGCGACCCCTCGTAAATTATTAACCGTATCTGTTGCCAAAGTAGATGCTGAACGTTTGAACCAGGTTCCTGCAACCTCGGTTTCAAGTTCTCTTGCTGCCAAGGTTTCAGGTGTAACCATTCGAAACACCAGCGGTACTCCCGGTGGCGAATCAAACATTCAGCTACGAGCTGATAACAACTTAGGTATTAGTAGTGAACCCCTCATGATTGTTGATGGTGTTATCATTGAAGGATCACTTTCTGATATTAACGTTGATGATATTCAAAGTATCGAGGTAGTAAAAGGTGCTGCAGCTTCTTCATTATACGGTTCAAGAGCCGGTAATGGTGTTGTGGTGGTAACTACCAAGCGTGGTTCAACTCTCGAGAACGGTGCTATTGATATTACCGTGCGTAACGAGGTTGGTATCCAGCAATTGGAAAATACCATTGATCTTGCGGAACACCACTACTTTGATCTTGCAGATGATTGGGAATCAGCAAAAGGAACTTATACCAAATTTGCTGGTGTAGACTATCCTGCAGGATATGTTGGCGGGTATGATAACAGAGTTGACGGTAGTCGCTCAATATCTGAGGACCGATACATGGATAATCCTTTTGGCGTTAATAACGACATTCAGGATCAATTCTTCCAAAATGGTACTAATTATACAAACTTTGTATCTATTGCTACCCGTGTTGACCAAATCAATGTTTATGCTTCTTTCGAGAACAACTCCCAGGAAGGTATTATACCTGATACTGATGGTTTCCAGCGTCAAAATTTCCGTATTAACGCTGACTACCAAATCAACGACTGGTTAAGAGTTGCTACCAGTAACCTGTTTATTGATACAAGCTCTGAGTTCCCCGGAAGCGGTGGCGGAATTTTCTTTGACCTCGTTCTTGCCGAGCCAGATAACAATCTGTATCTGGAGAACCCTGATGGACAACCATACTACATCCGTCATAACCAATGGAGTAATGAGGAAAACCCTCTGTACAATACTTGGAAAGAAGAGCGTGTAGAAAGCACAAAACGTCAAATTTCTAACTTTAACGTTCTTGCACGCCCTGTTGACTGGATTGAGTATAAAGGTGCTTACTCATTCGAAAATGAGTCTTACAACTACACTTCTTACACTCCTTTCGACACATGGGGACTTGGTTCTTCAGGTCCTGGACCAGAGAATGACTTAGGTATTAATTACACTCAGGGTGACTTGTACAAGTACTTTGAAAATACCTACTCAGAAGTATTTGAGCATTCTGTTACATTCCGAAAAAGCTTTGGTAATGTAAACTGGAAGTCTACTTTCAAGTACCAGTGGGAACGATTAGACTTTGAATACTTTGATAGCTTTGGTCAGGATTTTGCTATTATTGATACTCCTACCCTGGATGCTTTCCCATCTGATCGAATTTCTGCTTCTTCAAGCGTTCGTGAAATTCAGTCACAGAACTTCTATGGTACAGCATATTTTAATATTGATGATACATACATTGTTGACGCTCTGCTCCGACAAGATGAGTCTTCATTGTTCGGGCCAGATAGCCGCTCAAACTTATACTACCGGGTTTCTGCCGGTTATATCCTGACGGAGTCTTTTGACATACCTTTCGTAGACTACTTAAAACTTAGAGTAGCTCAGGGTACCTCAGGTAACCGTCCAAGATTCTCCTGGCAGTATGAAACATTTAGCTTGTCTAATGGTGTTGCTTCTAAAAACACCCTGGGTAATGAGAATCTCAAACCTTCTCAGACTAAAGAAACTGAATTTGGTTTAAATACCAGTATTGGAAACCTCAGTCTTGAGGCCATTTACTCTACTGCTGAAACAACCGATCAGTTCCTAAGAGTCCCACTGCTGCCTGTAGCTGGTTACAATGGACAGTACCAGAATGCAGGTACCATTGAAGCCAATACTTTTGAATTCAATGCAGATGCAGACCTGGTTCAAACTGACAATTTCCGATGGAACCTGGGTGTAACCTGGCAAACATCCAAGCAGGAAATTACAGCACTTGAGGTACCTCCTTATGCTTCAGGGCCAAGCGGCTTGTACTTCATCCGTGAAGGTGAAGACTACGGTGCCATCTACGGTCGTGCTTGGGTACGCAGTATGGATCAAATGGCTGCACAGCTGGAAGACGGCGATAGCATTGATAATTACGAAGTCAACAGTGATGGCTATGTTATTGAAAAAGAGACAGCAGGCACTGTTGATGAATCAGGGATCTATGTACTTGATGAAAACGGTGATATAGCCAATATTAAAATTGGTAATGGTCGTCCGGACTGGACTTCCGGTATTTCCAATACGGTAAGCTATAAAGGATTTTCCGCTTACCTGCTCCTCGACATCAAGCATGGTGGCGATGTGTATAACAGAAAGTCTCAGTGGTTAACCCGGGATGCCCGTAACGGTATCATGGACATGGCCGGAGTACCAGACGACCAGAAGAAAACAGTTGATTACTACCAGTCTTTCTATGATGTAAATTCTAATAACGCTTATTGGGTTGAAGATGCCGGATACGTTAAAGTCAGAGAGCTTGCTTTCAGCTATAACTTTGGCGCACAGGAGCTGCAACCACTGTTTGGAAATGCTGTTAAAAACATTAAGGTATCAGCTATTGGCCGTAACCTACTCACCTTCTCCGATTATTCCGGATATGATCCTGAAGTTGGAAGTATCAGGAACCCATTTGATGGAACAGGTACTTATCCGAACTTTAGAAACTTTGCTTTTTCCGTTCAGGTTAAATTTTAAACATACAATTATTAAAATATGAAACATCTAAAACACATATTATTGTACACATTCGGGCTTGCACTTATTGTTGCAAGCTGTGCGGATCTGTCGGTAGAAAACTTAAATGAGCCTAATACCAAAAGAGCTCTTTCTTCTAAAGCAGATCTTGAAAACTTAGCAGCCAGTCTGTATAGAAATTTCTATATAGATACATACGGGACTTCTCCAATAAGTGTCTTCGCAGTTGTTGCAGATAATGCTACTTGTTCATGGGGTAACTATGGAATGCGAGCTACTTCAAGCGAACCAAGAACAGCATGGGATAACACGGTATCTTTCCCGTATGAAGACGTAACAAGTAATTTCTTTGACGATATGTACGCCAACCTTTCATCTGCCTCAGACGTTCTGAGAGCAATCGATGAAGGTACAGACTTTGGATCAAACACTGCTCGCATCGAGGCTTGGGCCAAATTCAATCAGGCTATTAATTTTGCTAATGTTGCCCTTACGTTCGACCAGGGTTATATTATTACAGAAGATACACCTGATTCTGAGTTGTTGAGCCCGGTATTGGTACCTAGCACTGATATTGCAGCCAAAGCCAAAGAGTTATTCGACGAAGCAATTGCTATTGCAGATGCAAATAGCTTTAGTTTAGGCGATGGTTACATTAATGGAGTTTCAGGTGATAACGTACTGTTATCGCAACTTGCAAACACCTATGCCGCTCGCCTGCTGGCTTACATGCCAAGAACTGCTTCTGAAAATAATAACGTTGACTGGTCTGCTGTAAAAAGTTATGCCAGCAATGGTATTACTTCAGACTTTGCTGTACTTATGGATGATGAAACCTGGTGGAACAACTACCAGTGGATCATAGCCTATCCTGGTTGGGGACGTGCCGACATGCGCCTCGCAAACATGATGTATCCAGACACCAAGGCGGGTGGATACCCAGCACACAACCCTGACGGTGAAGATTTCCCTGCACCAGAAGAGGCTGTAGTAAATGCTGATCCTGAAATTGATAATCGCATTATTACTGATTTCCAGCATCTGTCATCTAATAACTTCCGTGCAGAGCGTGGCTTGTATCATTACAGTAGTTTCAGAATGAGCAGATATGATGAGTATATCTCTCTGTGGACTACAGAAGTAAATGAACTTCTTAAAGCTGAAAATGATATGATTTTAGCTGAAGCTGAGCTTATGCTCGGAAACGTTTCTGCTGCAGCTGCCATTCTGAATGACCCAGCTAACAGCCGTAAGGCTCGTGGCGGTCTTCCTGATGTAGCCGCTACAGAAACTGAAGTAAGTGATGCCATTCATCACGAACGACAAATTGAATTGGCAAAAACAAGCTATGGTGTACAGTACTTCGACATGAGAAAAAGAGACCTGCTGCAAGTAGGGACTTTTACTCAGCTTCCACTTCCGGCAAAAACCCTGGAACTGTTAGAGGCTGAGAAGCCTTATTACACCTTTGGTGGAAATCAACCATCTTCTTCCACAGGTGGATGGAGATAATTACCACTTCTTTTTTAATGAAGTAAATGAAAAGCCGGCTTTCGAGCCGGCTTTTTTTATGTCTCTACTTTTTTCTGGAGCAGCCTGAACAAGGGGTTGCAACCCCTTGCCGATCGTATGGAACCGGGAGATGTTCCTTCCTCCCTCTCCATGGACATTCGTTAAAAATATAAAAGCCCATCTGCGAGGGCTGCGTGAGCTTGGCGAAGCAGACCGCGGCAGTCTCCCTGTTCATGGCAACTGATGTAATCAACGCCGATGGATATCCCAACCATATTTTGGGAGATCGCCGCGTCGGTAACGAACCGAGCCTTATTTAAGGTTTGAGCTTCTCGCGTGCCGTAGACATCCCCACGGGGAAATTGTGCAGATATCCTGCATCCGTAGGGGAAGGGGCTTTTTTTTAGAATGCTGGCCAGATCTACATCCTCAGCGCAACTCAGCGTTTCATCTGCGAGCCTCTGCGAGAAAGAGGGATTGAAAAAATGGCATGGGAGATTGGTTTGGGTAGTGTAGGTTCACGCGGAGTTTCGCAGAGTAAGGCGTGGGGGGACAGAGGTTGTTTGCAGGCCTGGTAAGTACTTTTTTAATGATGGATATTGAAGTTAATACGCTCATGCCTGCTCATACAACAACCAGATCGTTTAAAATCAACTGCTTCTTTTCCCTGGAGCAGCCTGGACAAGGGGTTGCAACCCCTTGCCGATCGTATCGAACCGGGAGATTTTCCTCTCCCCTCTCCATGGGCATTAGTCAAAAATATAAAAGCCCCATTTGAGAGGGATGGGTGAGCACGGCGAGCTAGCACGTGGCAGTCTCCCTGTTCATGGCAATGGGTGTAATCAGCGGACCTCTGCGAGAAAGAGGAATTGAAAAAATGCCGGGCAGTTGGTTTAGGTAGAGTAGGTTCACGCGGAGTTTCGCAGAGTAAGGCGCAGAGTTTCGCGGAGGGGTGGTTAGAGGTTGTTTACAGGCCTGGTGAGTATTTTTTAATGATGGATATTGAAGTTGACACGCTCATGCCTGCTCATACGACGACCAGATCATTCAAAATCAACCGCTTCTTTTCCCTGGAGCAGCCTGAACAAGGGGTTGCAACCCCTTGCCGATCGTATCGAACCGGGATATTTTCCTCCCTTCCTCTCCATGGACATTAGTCAAAAATATAAAAGCGCCATCTGAGAGGGATGGGTGCGCTCGGCGAGCTAGCACGTGGCAGTCTCCCTGTTCATGGCAATGGGTGTAATCAGCGGACCTCTGTGAGAAAGAGGAAATAAAAAAGGCCGGGCAGTTGGTTTAGGTAGAGTAGGTTCACGCGGATTTTCGCAGAGTAAGGCGCGGAGTTTTGCGGAGGAATGGTTAGAGGTTGTTTACGGGCTTGGTGAGTATTCTTTGAGGTAGCATTGACGTTTATCAACTTATTCTTGTCCATGTATTTCAGAATCCTCAGCGCAACTCAGCGTTTCATCTGCGAGCCTCTGCGAGAAAGAGGGATTGAAAAAATGGCATGGGAGATTGGTTTGGGTAGTGTAGGTTCACGCGGAGTTTCGCAGAGTAAGGCGTGGGGGGACAGAGGTTGTTTGCAGGCCTGGTAAGTACTTTTTTAATGATAGATATTGAAGTTAATACGCTCATGCCTGCTCATACAACAACCAGATCGTTTAAAATCAACTGCTTCTTTTCCCTGGAGCAGCCTGGACAAGGGGTTGCAACCCCTTGCCGATTGTATGGAACCGGGAGATGTTCCTCCCTCCCCATGGACATTAGTCAAAAATATAAAAGCTCCATCTGAGAGGGATAGGTGAGGACGGCGAGCTAGCCCAAGCACAGCGTGACGGCAAGGCCATAACCCTTAATTTACTCCGGGACTTGCAGGCAGGAACTACCCCCAGGCAAAGCCGGCGGGAAATTCCTTGATTAAGGTAGTCTCGAAAATGCCCAGACACACTATGTAAAAAGCAAAACTCCTGGCAGGTAACTTTTTGCTAATCGCTGCTCTTGAGTAAGAAAAATTGCATAATATAATGTGGCTTCGATAAAGTCTGGAAAAGCAAACTACAAGTTATCCTTTAATATAAGGCCGGAGCGCCATCGTTCAATTTGATTATACTGTACGCTATGGTAAGAATTCTTTCTTATAAATAAATAATTATGGAAGGGAAAGTATTTGGAATTAATCTTTGTACGATGAAAGAAAAAGTTCTTCCGGGGATCCTGACGATTGTAGGAATAAGACCAAAGCATTTCATCTCCAAAACTTTCAGTATACCAGGGAGAGCCAAAAAGGATGTAAATCATACCGGCATCGGTTTTCCATCCTTCCTTAAAGTTAGAAAACTTTTTATTGGCGCTTTCAACCCTTTCATAGTACAGCGATAGTACACTGCGGGTGCGGGCTGCATTGTTTATATTTGAAAGCCAAAAGCGATCTATGGCGGCTTTTAATGAATCATTGTCCTCTATGGCCATTAAGGTCTCATATTCGCCCTTATCCATTAAATAATACAAAGGGGCTGCCAGTTCTCTGGGAGATTTTAAGGCGGGGTAATTCTTACTTTTAATACTAAAGTCCCTGGCTTTGTATAAATCATCATCATCTCTTTCAGAAGTAACTTCTAATCTATAGTTGCCCCTGTCCAGATCGGTAAAGAAGTACTTAATCTGTACGCTTCCAGATTGATTAAGAACCCGGCGGGAACTTTGTACAACATCATAATCATCGTATTCTATTCCCCTATATGAGATGTTGGAAGGGGAATAATTGTTAAAATTCATTCTTCGGGCTATAGTTGTATCTGCGTCAAATTTCAACAATCGAGCCTGTAATGTTAATTGTTCATCTTCTTTATTGTTAGTAACTTGGAATATGAATTGGAGGGAATCCAGCCTGGACGGAATATCATAGGTGTTTACAGGATTAAAAAAAGTATTCTGGACAGAAGAATCTTTACCCAAAACCCTGATTTCTGTCACCTTTGAAATGTCTCCTTCAGGATCAGGAATAGATGATTCTGTTTCCTGAGTAGTTTGTTTTTCGGAGGTTAAGTCGGTGACTACTACCCTAATCAGGTAATCCCCTGGTGGTACATCATATTCGTGTTCAAATCGATAAACTTCCTGGTTGTTGATGATATTCTTTTCTTGACGGTTAATTGTATACTTATAGTCCAGTTTTATTGCTTTTTGATTATCCGCCGACTTATTAATTACTTCAATATCCACTCCAATATTTGCCTGGTATAGATCGTCTGCTTTCTTATATATGAGGCTGCCATATACAATGGAACCAGATACAATAATTTTTGTATCGTTCTGAGGATTAACATAACCTGTAGTAGAAAGTCTTAACTCTGGGAAGCCAGGCTTATAATTAAAACCTTGTCCTCGGTCGATCCTGTTGATGTATTTGTTTGAACAGCTGACAATAAACACTAAACTTATAATGCATATGAAAACCGAGTAAGAAAAGTAATGAGAATTGGGTTTTATGGAGGGCGCTGAAATTTTAATCATAACTATTTTACCATAATCTACTGAATTATATATACCTGTATTAATTAGTAAAGAAATGAATTTTAAAAATCATTCCAAATATATAACACGATTTAGCCTATCTTTAGTACCTTAACAGTTTTAAAATTTATAAATAACAACAGTATATGATATCAGCAAGGCGCCGCACAAAAATTGTTTGTACCATTGGCCCCAGTTGTAACACTCAGGAAAAAATCGAAGATTTATTGCTTCATGGGATGAACGTTGCCCGGCTAAATTTTTCACATGGTACTCATCAAGATCATGCTCATGTAATCCAGTATATAAGAAAAGCCGCACGAAAATATAAATATAGTGTACCTGTGCTGATGGACCTACAGGGCCCCAAGATAAGGGTAGGTCAAATGAAGGATGGAGGACAAGATCTGGAGACGGGGTCTTTTATAAAAATTACCGCTGATGATGTCATCGGAGATGAAAAAACTATTCCTATTGATTATGGTAACCTGATTCAGGAAGCTGAAGTGGATAACTCAATACTACTGGATGACGGACTCTTAGAGTTTAGAATTACAGAGAAACATGACGACCACTTGATGGCTAAAGTAGTAGTGGGCGGAATTTTAAAGCCTCGAAAAGGAGTGAACCTGCCGAATGTGAGGCTATCCATACCCGCTCTTACTGAGAAGGATTTAGAAGATCTTGAATTTGGCCTGAAACAAGACGTAGATTTAATCGCTCTGTCTTTTGTGCGAAGTGCCAAAGATGTAAGAGATATTATTTCGAGAGTAAGAGCAGCCGGCAGCCAGGCAGCAATTATTGCTAAAATCGAAAAGCCGGAAGCGGTAGAGGTTATTGATGAAATTATTGAAGAAGCCGATGGCGTGATGGTGGCAAGGGGAGACCTGGGAATTGAAATTCCTACTGAAGAAGTTCCATTAGTGCAAAAAATGATTATTGAAAAATGCCGTATGGCAGGTAAGCCTGTAATCACTGCCACTCAAATGTTGGACTCCATGATTAACAACCCCCGCCCAACACGTGCAGAAAGCTCTGATGTAGCCAATGCAGTACTGGATGGTACCGATGCTGTGATGCTCTCAGGCGAAACAGCCGCAGGGGATTACCCCATGGAGGCCGTTAATGTTATGGATCGGATTTGTCGGTCTATAGAAGAGAAAAGAACAGCGATCTATAACAGTCTTGAATATCGAAAACCGGAATGGAAAGAAAAACAAGTGATAGAATCCCTGGCATATTCATGTGTTACCATTGCGGATAATGTAGAAGCCAAAGCTATTAGTACCATTACACATTCGGGAAGCACAGCCAGACGAATCGCTAAATTTCGCCCTCAGGTTCCCATTGTGGCATTTACAGAAAGTCAAAAGGTTCGCCGGCAGCTAAACCTGGTTTGGGGAGTGTTTTCAGTAAGACTGGAAGAACTCTTTGATACTGACCGAAGCGTTAAAATGATGGAGGATTATCTCAAAGAAAATGGAATGGTTAAAGATGGCGATCGGGTAATTGTGGCTACGGGCATGCCTATTGCAAAACGCGGCAGAACGAATATGATAAAGGTAAGTACGATTGAATAGGAAATGCCGTTAGGCTATAGGATAGAGTAAAGCAGATGAGCGGGTTTTCATCAAAACTAAATTCGTCAGTTATGAATCTTTCAAAACTATAAGTTGTCCCCAGTGATGTACCGAAATGTATTTCGAGATATTATTTGTTTGCTTATTCTTTTGGTAGTGGTAAGTGGATGCCGTTCAACCCTAAAGTCTAATTGGCGGAACTTTAATGCTTATTACAATACGTTTTATAACGCTAAGAAGAATTATAAAACAGGGCTGGAAAAAAACCTGGGACAATCCAGAGACTATAACCCTCTGCAACCCATAAGAGTCTATAAAAAACCAGTTAATGCCGGCGCCAGCGATTTTAATAAAGCAATAGAGAAAGGAGCCGATATACTCCGAAAGTATAATGAGACTAAATGGGTGGATGATGCACTTGAACTCATAGGTAAATCCTACTACTTCCGGCAGGAATATTTTTCAGCAAATCAAAAATTTAAAGAACTCTACACTACCACTGGCAGTGTAAAAAAGAAACAGAAGGCGATTGTATGGCAAGGAAGGGTTTTGCTGGATATGGAGCTGTACAGTCAGGGGATTTCATTTTTAACAGACGAGCTGATTTCTTTTGAAGGAGAATGGGATAAACACTTCCGGGCAGAGGCCTTGGTGCTATTAGCAGAACATTATGTATATGTCGAAAACTGGGAGTTGGCAAAAGAACGGTTACTGGAAGGTATACCCGACTTATCTAAAAAAGAATACAAGGAACGGGCGTATTTTTTATTAGGACAGGTGTATGAAAAATTGAGAGAACAGGAGCAGGCATACGAAGCCTACGATAAAGTAAAAAAGTACTACACGGAGTATAACCTCCAATATCTGGCAAAACGGAAAAAAGCTGAAGTAGCCAGAAACTTAGGTCGTAATAAGGTTGCCTATTCTCTCTTTGATGACATGGTACGGGATGACAAAAACACCGAATACAAAGCTGAACTGGATTACGAACTCGCCCGTACGGAACAGAGAAGAGGGAACTATGAAAAGGCCGAAGAGGTTTATCAGCAGCTGCTGAATGACAACTTCAATAGACCTGAAGCAGAGACCCGGGCCAAAGCCTATTACAGCCTGGCCGAAATTTACCGATATGTTTATGATGACTTTCAACTGGCTTCCACCTATTACGATTCTGCAGCACAGGTTAATGCAGATCCGCAAAAACTGCCGGAAGATTTTATGGCAGCAGAATTAGCCGAGTCTTTTGGCGAATATACACGCATCAGCAATGAGATTGCATTGCAGGATAGTTTGATGAAACTGGGCCAGCTTTCTCCCCAGGAATTTGATTCCGTTATGGTGCAGCTGCGTCAGCAAAAGAAAAGAGAACTTGAGCGGCTGCAGAAAGAACAGGAAGCCAGAGAAAACAGATTGGTGAATGTAGGGCAAGGGGATAATACCAATCAGCCAAGCGGTTCCTCAAATGGATTTTTAAATATCAGGAACCAGAGTATGATATTGGATGCAAAAACGCAGTTTAGAGCTCTTTGGGGAGATCGTCCTTTGGTAGATAATTGGCGGGTTACTAAACTTATACAATCATCAGCACGAGCCGCAAATGATACGGGGATAGAAGAAGGAGAAATAAACTCATCCACGGTATCGAATGTGCTTGAGGTAGAAATTGACATAAGTAACATCCCTTTTACAGCACCGGAACAGGATTCGGTACGGAAACTGATATCCGAATACCAATATGAGCTGGGGAACCTATTTTTTATATCCCTTAATATGCCCGACAGTGCAGCAAAGTATTACACCAAAGCAATTAATGGTCCTTCAAGAGACGAAGTGAAGGCCGTTTCCCTGTATTCATTATCGGAAGTCGAGTCTATAGCTGACAGGGAGAATGAAGCCCGAAATTATGCCCGCAGACTGGTGAATGAGTTCCCTGAGTCGAAATACGCAAAACGGCTTGCTGATACCTATGATTTGAATATAGCGGTACCGGAGGATTCTTCTGATGTAGATACCGACATGATGTATAAACAAATAGCTGCTGAGGACTCTGTTACAGCCACTGAACGGGCAGAAGAGTACCGAAGCTTCGCGCGGAACTATACAGGCGCTTACATGGCTCCGCAGGCTCTGTATGATGCAATTGTGATCTATATGGAGGAGGGCAAGAAGGATTCACTTTACCACTATAGAATGGAAGCATGGTGGAACTTTGAAGAGGAATGGGAAGAACAGAAAGATGCTTTTAAACAACTCAAGGATTCAGTTTCAGCTATGCTAAGCGATACAACTATAACCTTGTCAGATTCTGTAAGAACGGAATATCAGCAGCTGCAGGATTCTACATTAAGTGAACCAGACTATAAAGTAATATTTCCCTATCAGGGAGAGATGTGGGATTCAGCAAGGGGGGCAGTGGATGATTTTCTTACAACATTTCCCAAATCCAGCATCCACTCAAGAGTACAGATGTTAGAGGAGGAACTTGATCTTCCAAAAGAACTGGAACAGAAAAAGAAAAAATCAGAAGTACAAAAAGAAGAAACTGCGGTACAAGACTCCTCAGCTGTTGAAAATGAAGATGTACTTAATGTCGAATACACCCGTTGTGAGGAATTGGAAACAACCCTCACTGTAAGAGGCGGAGTTGAGGCCTTTATTGCTACAGTTGAAGGAATTGAAGAAATAGAGATATCTGCAATAGCCTATCAGTTTTTTATAAATCAACGGGGCATTGTTCAGGATTACAACCTGGCAACCGAAGATGTATCTGATGATTTCCAGTCAAAATTTGAAGCCGCTATACAAAATAATCTCAGTTTTGAACCTGTACTAAAAGGCGGACAAGCTATTCCGGTTCAGTGTACCTTTACATTTGCACTATCCCAAAGCCGTTAGTAATTATTGTTTAGAGATGATGGTCTAATCCTTTTTTGATCCTGGAAATCAGTCCCGGCCCCTCATAAACAAGGCCGGTATAAAGTTGGATAAGGTCGGCACCGGCTTCTAATTTCCGTAAAGCACTTTGGGAGTCGTTTATTCCACCTACGCCTACAATAGGTTTGGAGCCACCAAGAATTTCGGAAAGCCACTGTACCACTTGGGTGCTTTGTTCAAAAATAGCGTTTCCACTCAAACCGCCATTTCCAATTTCAGCAAGTCTGGCCTTATTGGTTTTAAGAGAACTCCTGTTAGAAGACGTATTGGTAGCAACATAACCAGACACCTCATGGTCTTCACAAATATTCACCAATGTTTGAAGGACTTCCCGGGGGGTATCAACAGAAAATTTAACCAGGGTTGGTTTACGGTCTTTACGGTTGGGTTCAAGAGCAGATAATAAGTCGTTAAGTGCAGAAGGATCCTCAAAAGTTTTACCTTCTCCGGTATTGGGACACGAAATATTCACAGTAATATAATCGGCCACGGCTAAAGCTTGTTCATAGCTGAAAAGATAGTCTCTGAGAGCGTCATCCCCATAAATGGAAGCATCGTTGGTTTTCGCGATGTTGACACCCAGGGGGATGTCCAGGTTATATGAAGAAACTGTACGGCAGATGGCCTCAGCCCCCTTGTTATTTAAACCCATGCGGTTGATGAGGGAATGATCATCGGGCAGCCGAAAGGCGCGGGGTTTGGGATTTCCCTTAGAAGGTTTAGCTGTTATGCTGCCAATTTCTGCAAAACCAAAACCCAGCGATTGCATTGCCAGTGGGGTTGCCGCATTTTTGTCGAAGCCAGCCGCCAAGCCTATGGGGTTGGGGAATGTTAATCCCCAAAACTCTCGTTCAAGGCTCTCATATTTTTTGTTAAACAAGAGGGAGGTTAGCTGCTGAAGAAAAGTTGAATTATTAACATCTGATGCCAGTTGTAGAGTGATGTCATGGGCATCTTCGGCATCCAGGTTGAAAAGCAGAGGTTTTAAAAGGCGTTTATAAATCATGGATCAAAGGTAAGCATCAAATTGGGAAAAAAGCATTCGAAAAATAGTGAATATGTCTTATCATCGGACGGTTGATATCTAAAAGATGAAAGTGAACTCAAAAGACATAACAAAGTTAGTAGTCTGGCTTAAAGAACAGGGACCGGTTATTTACCTGGAATCTCAGATGACAGAACATCCGTCCAGCCAAAAATCATATATAGCCGGGCTACCGGAATCCTGGATAAAGATAGGAGCAGATAGATGTTCCTGGGCAGAAAATGTAACAGGTATAGCCCCAGATACAGACTCCTGGACTATGCTTCGCCAGTATCAAAACTATGCCAAAAACTGGATATTTGGATATGCTGGCTACGATCTTAAAAATGATATTGAAGAGCTTGAATCAGTTAATGCAGCACTGATGGATGTTCCCGATTTATTCTTTTTTGCCCCTTCTTTTTTGGCTGAGATTGATCTGGACGGGAATATGCGTTTAATACACGGGGAGTATCCCGATATACCGGAAAATATAGAGCCTGAAGAGCCCGAAGTAAGATTAAGACACCGGATTTCAAAAGAGGAATATTTGCGAGTAATTGAAGAAGCTCAAAGGGATATTTTTGAAGGGGAGTATTATGAAATTAATCTTTCGCATCCCCTCGTATTCGATTTTACAGGAGAAAGCTGGGTACTTTATCAGAGGATGAAAAATGTGGGCCCCGTACCCTTTGGAGGGTTTTTGAGTTTTGATGATGTCAGCATATGCTGTTCTTCTCCTGAGCGTTTTTTAGCAAAAAAAGGAAGCAGGGTGTGGTCGCAACCTATAAAAGGGACGGCTTCAAGAGAGCATCACGAGCATGGACAAATTGAACAATTGAAGAATTCGGAGAAAGACCGGGCGGAAAACCTGATGATTGTGGATTTGGTTAGAAATGATTTAAGTCATTTTGCCCAAAGGGGTTCGGTACAGGTAAAAGATCTGTTCGAAATTCAAAGTTTTGAGACGGTGCACCAAATGGTATCTACGGTAGAATGCCAGGTTGGGGAAGAGACACATCCGGTAGATATACTGAAGGCCTGTTTTCCCATGGGATCAATGACTGGGGCACCTAAAATTGCCACTATGCAGGCCATTGAAAGGCTTGAAAATTATAAAAGAGGAATTTATTCGGGAGCGATGGGGTATATAAGCCCAGAGGGTGATTTTGATTTTAATGTATTGATTAGATCAGCCTTAATACAAGGACAACAACTTGTATACCCGGTAGGGGGTGCTATCACCAGTGATTCTGAGCCAGAAAAGGAATGGGATGAAACACTGATAAAGGCACGAGCCATCACCAATAGCATAAAAACACATATTAGTTGAATGATGAAAAGTCTATGAGGGTTATGCTATCAGAATGAAGTCTACAGAAGCATAATGAAATATTCTCAAGAACAACCGGCAACGCTTGGTGAATTAAAAGAAAGTGGATGGGAGTCCATTTCCGTAAAAGAAGAACTCCGAAAAAACCTGATCAATAAACTTAGAAGCGGAGAAGAGCTATTCCCCGGCATTCTGGGTTTTGACAAAACGGTGCTCCCGCAGATTCAGCACGCCCTTTTTTCGAAACATGATATAATTTTGTTGGGGCTTAGGGGGCAGGCCAAAACCCGTATTCTGAGGATGCTGGTATATTTTCTGGATGAATACATCCCCATTGTAAAAGGATCTGATATTAACGACGATCCACTTAATCCGCTTTCAAAATATGCGAAAGAATTGATCGAAGAGCAGGGGGATGACACTCCCATAAGGTGGTTGCACCGCTCTTTTCGATATGGAGAAAAATTAGCTACTCCCGATACTACGGTAGCTGACTTAATAGGAGATATAGATCCCATTAAAGCAGCGGCACAGAAGCTCACCCTGGCCGATCAAAATGTAATTAACTTTGGGCTCATACCGCGTACTAACCGCGGAATTTTTGTTATAAATGAATTGCCCGACCTGCAACCCAGAATTCAGGTGGCACTCTTGAATATTATGCAAGAGCGTGATATTCAAATACGAGGTTTTAATGTGCGCATACCCCTGGATGTTTCGATGGCTTTTTCTGCAAACCCAGAAGATTATACCAACCGGGGTTCCATTATTACTCCATTGAAAGATCGGATAGACTCACAAATCATAACACACTATCCTCACAATATTGAAACTGCTATTTCAATTACTGAACAGGAAGCCTGGCAGCAACGGGATAATGAGGCCGAGGTTGTAGTGCCAGATGTATGCCGGGAGATTATAGAGCATGTGGCTTTTGAAGCCAGGAAATCAGAATATGTGGATCAAAAAAGTGGGGTTTCTACACGTATGACCATCACAGCCCTGGAGCAGGTGGTCTCTTCTGCTGAACGACGTGCTATTGTAAATGGAGAAAAGCGAACAACCGTACGCATAGCCGATATTTATCATATGGTGCCGGCTCTCACTGGTAAAATGGAATTGGTATACGAAGGTGAACAGGAAGGCGCAATTAATGTAGCCAAACATATTTTGGGAAAGGCTATAGGCAAAATACTGAAAAAATATTTTGAAGACCCTCAACGCAAAACGACGGAAGAAAAATCAGCCTATAAAACTATTACGGATTGGTTTGCCAACGGTAATGAAGTAAAGATTTCGGATACACTCTCAAATCAGGAGTATAAGAAGGTGCTGGGGAAAGTTAAAGGGCTGCAGTCACTTATAGAAAAGTACATTCAGGATTGTGATACCGATGAACAATCTCTGTGGATGGATCTTGTATTAGAAGCACTACACCAGAATTCTATGCTCAGTAAACAGGATTTGGACGATCAAAGACTCTATTCCGATATGCTGGGCTCAATGTTTTCATCTTTTGGGGATATGGGAGAAGAAGGATATGAGGATTTTAGATAATTCCGTTGAATTCACTTGCAGATAGTCTTATATTTGTAGTCTTCGAAAATTTTTAAGGAAGTCTATTGTTATGAAAAAAGGAATTCATCCCGAGTATAAAGAAATTACAGTAGTATTGAGTGATGGAACTGAAATCCAGACCCGCAGCACTATGGAAACGCAAAGTGGCGTTTACAAGAGCGAGGTAGATTCTAAAAACCATCCGTTTTATACCAAGAGTAATACATTTACATCTAAAGCTGGCCGAATCGATCGATTTAAGCGCCGCTATGGTAAGAAAGACGACAACTAACTATTTGTTTTTATGAATTTGAAGGATGTGTTCGGTAAATGAATACATCCTTTTTTTATGTGAGGATATGGAACTCAAAAAATTTGAAGTCGGTCCTTTTCTTGAAAACACCTATCTGCTAAATAAGGGTGAGGAAAATCTGCTTATTGATCCAGGTTTTTCCCGTGAATCGGAATACAAGGTATTTAGGGAAACAATGAATGGAGAGCTGCTGGCTGTAGTGCTTACACATGCTCATGTAGATCATGTTCAGGGATTAAGCCGTGTTCTCCAGGATTATGATGTTCCTGTATATCTGAATGAGGAAGATCGGTTTTTATGGGAGAATTATGGGAGCCAGGCCAAAATGTTTGGTATTAATGACGGGGGATTTAACTTTACTCCGGAGCCCTTGCCTTCTGATGGTAGCTTTACCATCGGTTCTTTTACTTTTGAATGCCTGTACACTCCGGGACATTCCCCAGATCACAACTCTTTATATTTTAAGGAAACCCAGTGCGTAATTGCCGGCGATGCTCTTTTCAAGGAAAGCATAGGCCGCACAGATTTGTATAAAGGAAGTCTGCCGTTGTTGGAGAAAAGTATTAGAGAAAAACTGTATAGTCTGTCTGAAAAAACTACCGTATACCCGGGACATGGTCCACTCACCACAATTGGACATGAAAAAACCCACAACCCTTTTGTTAAAGCTTGATGCAAAGGGCAATCAAGCATAGAAACTAAAACAGTTTTTTAGCTAAGAGAGGGATAGGATCAGTTCTGTGTGTTTTCGAGCTTCTGAATCTGTTCATCAAAATAACCGGTCTTATCCGGCTTTATTTCCTTCAGCTTTTCATACATTTTTTGAGCTTCTTTCTTGCGCCCCTGCCGTGCATGAATTTTAGCTAAAGTCTCAGAAACTACATCATCAACCTCTTCAGCTTGTTTCCCCAAATCACGTTTATCGGTATCGTCTTCATCAGCGGGAATAGTGATTCGCTGAGATTCGGCTTCTTCGAGCAGGGCAATCAGTTTGTCCAGGTTTAAGAGGGGAGAGGTGCGGGAACCACGTTTCAACGGTTTAGTTGTGGAGGATACTGAACGGGCCGGAATGGCTGCTTCAAACTGTTCCGGATGTACCAGAAAGTAGTGCAAGTGCTCCATGAGCGGGCTGCCCGGCGCGTATGTCTTTGCCTTGAGAGCCTCTCTCACCGATTGACTGTTCTCACCCTGATGATGATAAAACCAGGATAGAAGAAAGTGTCCTACAGCATCGGGCCCGCGTTTTCGAAGATGTTTTTTAAGCTTTCCGATGACTTTATCCGGGTCATCATCAAACTTCTCTACGTATGAAGAGAGCGATTTTGGTATGTTAAAAGGTAATTCTTGCATAGGTTGTTAGCGCAGGGCCATAATAGTGTGCAGTAGCTTCACAATCAAAAGGTTTTACCAATTACTGACGGCATCATTAAACATATTGTTCGCAACTTGCTGTAATGCTTCATCAGCAGCGTCTCTTTCCCCGTTTATAGGATCCTCGGCTGTATCAAAGGTGGCACTTCCGTTAAAGGATGAGTTCCACTCCGCTTCGTCTTTATTATTGTATTTGAAAGAAGCCCGCACGGAAACACTTACCTGGTTCCGGTTGGCTTGTTCATCTCCGCCAATACTAAAGGGCCGGTTGGTGTAGCTTGTAATAACACCTTCCAGTACGGCATCTGCGTCGGAGGCATTGTTCGCCAGCTGGAGTTTGCTTTGATTCACAAACCGTTCAATCAGCGCCTGATTAAGCCGGTCTCCCAAATCCCCCAATCCACTATTCGACTGGTCTGGAAAAAAGGGGATAAATATGGTATTTACTCCCTCAGGGATAGAGGCACCGGTAAAACTGTACCGCAGGCAGCCGGTAAAAAATATCCCTGTTAACATTAAAACCAGCACAAGGCGTTTATTCAAGTCCATATTGATCCAGCTTTCTGTATAGGGTTCGTTCACTTATGCCCAGGGTGTCGGATGCTTTGCGCCGATTACCATCAAACTTTTTAAGAGCCTGTTCAATTAAAAACTTTTCAGTTTCTTCGATAGATGGGATTTTATCATCCCCGAAAAATTGTTCCATTTCGGATTCTTCAGGGGTATTGATTTCCTGTTGTTCAGGCATAGACTGCATCCCCAGCGTACCATGATCTCCCACATCAATATTCATGTCCGATACTTCGTGATTGTCAACTTCGTTGCGAACAGACGGTGGGAGCGCTTTAATGTTTTTGTTTGAAAATGTTGAATAAATAAAGTTGGCAAACATCTTTTTAACATCTGCTATATCATTACGCAGTTCAACAAGAGCCCGGTATATCAGTTCGCGGTCTTTACTGTCGAGGTCGGGATCGGAGGCAGAATCTTTAGTTCTGCTATTTTCAGACAGTATAGGGAGATTGTCGGCACTTCCTTCATGTTGTCTTCCTTTTAGATATTTTTGAAGTGTGCTTTTATCTATGAATTGGGATTTTTCAAGCACAACCAATTGTTCTGCAACATTCCGTAATTCCCGGATGTTTCCAGGCCATCGGTAAGAGATCAATAACTCGCGTGCATCATCAGAAAAACCTTTAAATACCGAATCGTAACGTGAGGAAGATTCCTGAACAAATTTTCTGAATATGGGGATAATATCTTCCTGTCGGTCGCGCAACGGTGGAAGGTGGATTTTGACAGTGTCGAGCCTGTAGTAAAGGTCTTCACGAAAAATACCATCTTGTACCAGCTGCCATAAGTCTTGATTGGTTGCAGCCACAACCCGTACATCGGTGGTCTTTATCTTACTTGACCCCACCCGAAAAAATTCACCGCTTTCGAGTACCCGAAGTAGTTTTACCTGTACATTTTTTGGAGTGTCACCAATTTCATCCAGGAAAATGGTACCCCTGTCGGCTTTTTCAAAATACCCTTCCCGTGATTCGTTAGCGCCGGTAAAAGCACCTTTTTCGTGTCCAAACAATTCACTTTCTATAATACCTTCAGGAATAGCTCCACAGTTAACAATAACCAGGTTATTGTTTTTGCGTTGGCTTACATTATGAATGGCACGGGCAGTTACATCTTTTCCCACGCCACTTTCACCTTGCATTAAAACGGTGATATCCGTTTTAGCTACCTGCATGATTTTATCAACAACCTGTCTCATCGCATCAGATGAACCAAGCAAACCATGTTGTTCCTGAAATACTTCGCGATCCATAAAAAACCTTGTGATTAACTACTGTCAGAATGACGTAAGTTAATAAATATTGCTATGGCAAGTAAGCCAAATATAGGGTGTTATAAAGCTTTTTAAACTACTTGATGAGCTCTTTGGCTTGTTCGATAGGGAGGTTTCTGGTTTCTTTAAAACTGGATAAAACCAGGTTAGAACGGGTTTTGCTCACTCCTTTCCAGGATTGGATACGAGAGAGCAAGCTTTCAAAGCTCCCGGTATTTTTTGTTCGTACTTTCAGGAAATGAGAGCCATCTCCTGTAATAGAATGGCATTCCAATACTTCAGGCTCTTCCATCGCACTTTCTACAAAGTTTTCATAGTTTTCAGAACCGTCAACTTGTACAAAGATGAAGGCAGTAATATCAAAATGGAAGACTTTACTGTCCAGGATGGCACGGTATCCTTTAATGAGTCCGCGTTCTTCAAGTTTTCGCATTCGCTCAGAAACAGAAGGAACCGAAAGTCCTACTAAATCAGCGATAGTGTTGCGTTGGGCTCGGCCATTATTCTGTAAATGATTTAAAATGGAAATATCAATTTCATCCAAAAGGTGACTCATCTTTCTTGAACTCCTAAAATTTATAAGGTGAGGAGGTTTAAGCCTTAATTATTTAAGTATCAAAATATAAAAGCACCTCGGCAATCCCAAGAGAGAAGTACATAGATTATTAAAAAAAATGTGAAACAATAGATTTATAGCCCTTATCTTTAAAGCTCTTTCTCCAAAACTAAAAAAATTGCTACATGCTGGATATAAACTATATCAGAGATAATAAGGCCAAAGTTGAAGATGCAATCAGGAATAAAGGTGAAGAAGATGTCTCGGTTGTAAAGAACGTACTTGAAGTGGATGAATCCTGGAGAGAGAAGGTTCAGTTGGTGGACGGCATGCGGAACGAAAGCAATGTTAAAGCCAAAGAAATTGGCAAGCTGATGGGGCAGGGCAAAAAGGAAGAGGCCCAGGCCATTATTCAGGAAACATCAGCATTAAAGGAAAAAGTTAAAGAACATGAAGAAGCATTAAATAAGCTTAAAGGTGAACGGGATGATTTACTCCTTAAAATCCCAAATGTGCCCCATTCTTCGGTGCCTGTAGGAGCTACGGAAGATGATAATGAAGTATTTAAAAATTGGGGCAACATCAATAAAGACGAATGGCGTAAACCCCACTGGGATATTGTAGAACGCCATGGCTGGGTAGATTTTGAACGCGGAGTGAAAGTGAGTGGCGCAGGTTTCCCTTTTTATGTGGGAGCAGTAGCACAATTACAGCGCGCTCTTATTAACTATTTCATTAATGAAGCTGCCCAAAAGGGCTATACTGAATTACAGGCGCCCTATTTAGTGAATGAAGATTCAGCACGGGGCACGGGACAAATTCCCGATAAGGAAGATATGATGTATGTAATTCCAAGAGATGAATTATTTGCTATTCCTACCGCTGAAGTGCCGGTCACTAATTTTCATCGGGGTGAAATTCTTGCTGAAGCGGATATCCCCAAAAAATATGTCTGCTATACTCCCTGCTGGCGAAGAGAAGCCGGTTCATATGGAAAAGATGTACGCGGACTTAACCGCCTGCATCAGTTCGATAAAGTGGAACTGGTTAAAATGGTGAAGCCGGAGCATTCGTATGAAGAACTGGAAAATCTCCGGAAGCATGCCGAAGGGTTGTTGGAAGCATTGGAGCTGCCCTATCGAACCTTGTTAATGTGTACCGGAGACATGGGGTTCACCCAGAGTAAAAAATACGACCTTGAAGTGTGGAGCCCGGGACAGCAACGCTGGCTGGAAGTAAGCTCCTGCTCTAACTTCGAAAGTTTCCAGGCACGCAGAATGCAGCTGCGGTACCGGAATGAAGAAAAGAAAACTGAAATCGTACATACTTTAAATGGATCGGGTCTTGCTCTGCCACGGGTAGTTTCAGCTATTTTGGAAGCCTACCAGGAAGAGGATGGAAAAGTTAGAGTGCCGGATGTACTGAAAGGGTTTATTGGAAGGGATTATTTGTAGGAGTGATGAAGTGATAAAGTGATAAAGTGATAAAGTGATGAAGTGATGAAGTGATGAAGTGATGAAGTAAAAATATTGTGTAAGGAATTTGCATTTTGTGGCTCTTATAAAGAAAAAAGTAGCCATGACATATAAAGAATGGGAAAAATCAGTCTATCCCGAAATAAAAAATGATATAGTTTGGAAGCTGGAGGTATACAGATATGCACTTTATTTATCTGATTTGGCTTGGTCTGATTCTTTGCAAATAATTGAACGAAAACATTTTTCATTGGCAGATCAACTATATCGTTCCTCAAGTTCGATAAGCGCAAATACTTCAGAGGGCTATTCCAGAATTTCTAATAAAGAAAAAGCCAGATTTTATGAAATTGCATTAGGTTCTGCACGTGAAGCAAGGGGCTGGTATTTTAAAAGCCGACACATTCTTTCTGATGAAGTTTCTACTAAGCGAGTTCAACTTATCACCCACATCATCCGGCTTATGCTGAAAATGATCACCGATCGAAGAAAAGCCCATCAATCAAAATAAAACAAACACTTCATTACTTCATCACGCTCTACTTATTCTTCTTAACCAGCCACATAACACCCCAGATAATTCCAATTAAGGCAAGTGCTAATCCAAATCCTCCAAGAAAAGCATAGAGCAGATAGGGGATGATGATACTTACTACAATCCCGGTGATGGCTTTGATCGGGGAAGCGGCAACCGTTCCAGCACTAAAAAGGGACCGAATCAGACGTAATAATCGAGCTAACATAATTGCGTATTTAATTGAGGGCTTGCAAAAGCTACGGCCTGTTCTACAAAAAGATTCGTTTCTCCCAAAGCACTTCGCACAATACCTCGTTTAAGGGGCTATGTATAGACATTACGCCACCGCGTAATATTCCTTTTCATCATAATTGAGCAGCAGTTCAAGAATGGGGTCCATTTCGTCATGCTCCATAATCTGCATGCGGAGTTTTTTTCCATTATGAATACCCTTGAGATACTTTCCATAATGCTTTTTCATAATGATGACCCCGTATTTATCCCCTTGGTGTTTTACAGATAACCGGAGTTGCTTGGCGCAGAGCTCAAGCCGTTCCCTGAGTGTAGGTTCTGGTAGTTTTTCTCCCGTTTCGAGGTAATGACGTGTTTGTTCGAAAATCCAGGGGTTGCCAATTGCGCCCCGGCCAATCATAACACCATCTACCCCGGTTTCATCAAACATTTTCTTAGCAAGTTCAGGCGAGGTAACGTCTCCATTTCCAACAATAGGGATTTCGAGTCCCGGAGTGTTTTTTAATTTCTTTAGCCATTCCCAGCGGGCATCGCCTTTATATTTTTGGCAGCGGGTACGGGCATGTACCGTCAATACCTTTACTCCCAGCTTTTGAAGCATCAACCCCACTTCCTGAATGCGGATGGTACTATCATCCCAGCCCAAACGGGTTTTTACAGTTACAGGTTTACTTTCTACCGCATCCACTACAGTACCTGCCATACGTTCCATCATAGACAGATCTTTGAGGCACCCGGCTCCCGCTCCTTTGCGAACTACTTTATATACCGGACAGCCAAAATTAATATCCACAACATCGGGGTTATTGGCTTCGGCAACTTTAGCCGCTCCCTCCATGGCTTCTTCGCGCCCCCCAAATATCTGAACACCAAAAGGGCGTTCATTTTCAGAGAAATCCATTTTGTGAAAAGCTTTGTCCGAATCCCGGATTAACGCTTCAGAGCTGATAAATTCTGTATAAACGATATCCGCTCCCTTTTCCCGGCAAATCTGCCGGAAGGGAGAATCGGTTACATCCTCCATGGGAGCGAGGAAAAGAGGTTTGTCGGGCAGATGTATATCGCCAATGTCCATCAATAACTGAAAGTATAATTGCAAGGTTTAATTGAAGGGTAAAAATAAGGGTTTCAAAAGGAGAAACATAACAAGTGGCGGTTTTAGTGGCAAAGCGTCCCAATGTGCAAAAGGCAGAGTAAAATTACTTTGAACTCTTTTCATAAAAAATGCGCATTAGCTAATGAGAGGGAAGGTGACCTCAAACTCAGTATAACCACTAAATCATTTATTACTTGAACTCAGACTTCGATAAATATGAACAGTACACAACAACGGCTGTAGAAAAAGGGAATCAGGCAATACCCCCACCCACGTCCAGCTTAAGAATAATTATCCAAAGCTGTTTAACCCACAAGCTATTATTGAATATGACATAATCAAAGCTATACCAGTAACGCTGAAGGCTTAACGAGTGGCACCTATTACGATCATTTAAAACTACACAACAGACGGTTACACAGAAGATGATCCTGATCAAATAAGCAATAGCTAAATAGCTTCATCAGTGATAGGATCATTACCTGATTGTAGCGGAAGCCGTGGGCGAGAGCCTGCGGCTTTTTTTGTTCTAAGTTCCTACTGGTTGTAAAAGTTTTTTGCAACTGGTGGTTTTTTCACTTTAAAGCATGTTAATTATTCAGGAACCAATCTGAGGACAAAACTATGGGTAAACTATTATCTGTTACTTTATCAGTAGTGTTGGTAGCTGCTTTTTTTACTGCAAGCGATGGAATTGAACAAAAGGCTGAAATTGAAATTCAGGAATGGGAAGTACCCTGGGAGCAAAGCCGCCCACGCGATCCTTATGTTGCTCCCGATGGCGATATTTGGTTTGTGGGACAACGAGCACATTATGTGGCGGAGTTCGACCCTGATACCGAGACATTTAGAAAAATTGATTTGGAAGATGGAGCAGGCCCTCACACCGTGGTAGTTGATGCAGGGGGAAATCCCTGGTATGCAGGTAACCGGGCTAACCATATCGGTAAGGTGGATCCGGGAAGTGGGAAAATAACCAAGTATATGATGCCAGACGATAATAGTGCTCGCGATCCACATACCATTGCAATCAATGAATCCGGAGATTTTTGGTTTACTTCTCAGGGAGCAAATTCGGTTGGTTTTTTTGATATGAAAACTAAAGAACCAACGATTATTCCGGTACCTACCTCACGTGCCCGGCCATACGGTATCATTATGGATCAGGATATGAAGACTCCGTGGATTGCTCTTTTTGGAACACATAAATTGGCAACCGTAGATCCTGCCACAAAGCAATTGCGAGAATTTGAGCTTCCAGATGAAGGCAGCCGCCCCCGCCGGTTAACGCAAACTTCGGATGGGGTTATTTGGTATGGTGATTATTCCCGGGGTTATCTCGGAAGCTATAATCCCAATAATAGAGAAATAAAAGAGTGGCCTTTGCCTTCGGGTACATCATCCCGGCCGTATGCGATTACCGTGGATGATAAAGACCGGGTATGGCTGGTTGAAACCGGGGTAGATCCCAATATGTTTGTTGGATTCGATACTCACACCAAAGAGTTTATAGCCTCCGAAGCAATACCGAGTGGCGGAGGAACTGTTCGGCATATGGTATTTGATGCTGCTACCCAATCTATTTGGTTTGGAACCGATACTAACTATCTGGGGCGGGCAAAACTGTATTGAGAGAGTTCTATATCCAGGAAAGCTCGACTATACCTGTTAAATTTAAATATTGGGATTAACCGTCTATGATTTCAGCCTGCGCC
The DNA here is from genome assembly GCA_009711805.1 of Balneolaceae bacterium. Taxonomy (GTDB): domain Bacteria; phylum Bacteroidota; class Rhodothermia; order Balneolales; family Balneolaceae; genus VEMX01. The sequence goes on from VEMX01000066.1 coordinate 52,286, forward strand.
AAAGCACTAACCATTATACTGATGACAATATCAGTATTTGGTTATCAGGCGAGTGAACCGGATAACCCATCACATTCTCTACCCCCATATCCCGGACATTTAACGGGTGCTTTTACGGGAGGGTTTGGAGAAGAAAGCTGTCACAGTTGTCATTTTGATTACGACTTAAATTGGGAAGACGGGAAACTATCAGTATCTGGTATCCCGGATGTTGTTCTTCCCCAAAGGGCATATGCATTTATTATTGAGGTTAAACGGGAAGACTTGGCTAAGGCTGGATTTCAGATGAGTGCTCGTTACGAAGATGGCCGGCCGGCCGGGATTTTCGGGCTGTCCAATAACGACCGTCAGATGTTTACTGATGCAACTGCCGATTCAGTACAATATATCCAACATTCTGCGGCGGGTACTCTTCCTGTAGATGAAGATGATTTCCGCTGGACTGTACATTGGGAGTCTCCGGATTCGATATCCGGCAGGGTCATATTTAACATCGCAGCAAATGCTTCGAATGGAGATCAATCAGAGTTTGGAGACTGGATTTATGTGCAGGAGTTCTCTACTTCTCCTGGAAATAACTGAAAGATATAAGTGAATTGTTTAATCAAAGAATTCCCCGTTGCGAGAAGCCTAAATCTATAAGAAGGGGGGCGTTACAGTACCGAAGCGGCGATCTCCATAAATATGTTTAGGATATACATCAGCGCTGCCCATATCAATTGCCATAGATAAGGAGACTGCCACGGTCTGCTTCGCCAGGCTCACCCATCCCTCGCGTGCTGTAGACATCCCCACGGGAGAAGGAGGTTTTTATTATTTTTTCTTTTTTGGCCTCTAAACAAAGAACCAAAGATATATTGAAAACCAAGGCAGGGATGGCACTGATATTAACCTGCATAAAGATCAATTACGGCTTTTTGATTGATGCCCCGATGGGTCTGCCTCGGGGTAGTTCATTCGATTCTTTCCCGGACATTTTACCAAAACTGCATATAAGGCAGATTACGTTGCCCTTCAAACACATCAACATTAACATACATACAGAAGGAACTGTATTTCTCTTAGTCATTTCCCTTACGAACTCTTATATTTTCGCCTCACTTACTCAACCGAAGAACCAATTATAATCAGGAACAACAGATATGTCACTTGGAATAAATAGCATTGAAGAACTTTTGGGAGATGAAGCTTCTTATCTGCTTCAACATGAATGTGAAACTATTAGCAAAGACAGGCTTGCAAAGCCTGCGGGCACTTATGCAGATGATGTATGGTATCATTCTGATCGGAAAAACAGAGTGCTGATCAACCTGCAACGGATCATTGACTCGGGGAGGCTTGCCGGCACGGGGTATGTTTCAATACTGCCCGTAGATCAGGGGATTGAACACTCAGCGGGTGCATCTTTTGCAAAAAATCCAGACTATTTTGACCCAGAGCATATTGTAAACCTGGCCATGGAAGCCGGATGTAATGCAGTGGCTTCTACTTTTGGAGCTCTTGCTTCCGTATCAAGAAAATATGCCCATAAGATTCCATTTGTGGTTAAAATAAATCACAACGAACTCATGACTTACCCCAATTCCTACGACCAAATTATGTTTGGTACCATCGATAAGGCTTTTGAAATGGGAGCTGCAGCAGTAGGAGCTACTATTTATTTTGGTTCTGAGGAATCGAACCGGCAGATTGTAGAAGTTTCGCAGGCTTTTGAATATGCACATGAGCTGGGTATGGCAACCATCCTTTGGTGCTATACAAGAAACAGTGCTTTTAAAGTAGACGGGGTAGACTACCACTCCTCAGCCGATTTAACAGGCCAGGCAAACCATCTCGGGGTTACCTTAGGTGCTGATATCATCAAGCAAAAACAGCCATCCAATAATGGCGGATATAAGGCATTGAATTCCGGCGACTCCAGCTATGGTAAGCTGGATGAGCGAATTTATACTGAACTTGCCAGTGATCACCCAATCGATTTAACCCGGTACCAGGTGGCAAACTGCTTTATGGGGCGTGCGGGCCTTATTAACTCAGGCGGCGCTTCAGGATCTAATGATTTTGCAGATGCCGTTAAAACTGCGGTTATTAATAAAAGAGCAGGTGGTATGGGACTTATAAGCGGAAGAAAAGCATTTCAGCGTCCGATCAAAGAAGGGGTAAAGCTTCTGAATATGATCCAGGATGTTTATCTGAACGACGATATCACTTTAGCGTAACTGCCAGTCTTTGCGAAAGGCCTTACTGGTTTTCGGTAAGGCCTTTTTTATAGAATAGCTGTGTATTAACCCAATTATTTGAGTGTAAAAGATAAAAATATCAGACAACCACAAGCATTTCTCTCAAAGAGATATTTATTTATTTCTATTGCGTTAAGTGTTCTTACCATGGCAGGGGTTATTTATTATACCTATACGCCAGGGGTGTTAGAGCATCTGGTACCCAAAAGACTTCCGGGCTTGGTAATAGCTGTTATTGTGTCTGGAATGAGAGTTTGGTTCTCCGCAGCCAAAATCCGGTTTTTATCTGAAAAAACGCTTGGATGGATGGCCTCAATAAGGGTAGTGCTGGCTTGGGATTTTACGTCAGCTGTTACCCCATCAACCATAGGCGGAGCCCCGATGGCTACCTATGCGATGAATAAAGAAGGGCTGAAGTTAGGTGGAGCGGGGGCTATTATCTTGTATGGCGTACTGTTAGACCAAATTTGGTTTGCCATTGCTATTCCTATTTTGCTGATTGCAGGATTATTTTATGAAGTTGTCCCCCCCGAAATAGGGCTTCTGGGCGAAATATCGATGGCTTTAGTATATACGGGATTGTTGTGCTATGCAGGTTTATTGGCATATGGTGTGTTAGTGAATCCCACTGCTATTAAAAAAGTAGTGAATTGGGTTTTTAAGCTTCCTTTTCTAAGAAAATTTAAAGACAAAATTGAAGTAGAGGCCGAAAACCTGGAGGAATACGCCCAACAGCTGAGAAAGAAACCAGCCAGGTTCCTTTTTAAAGCATTTTTCTTGTCTACCATGTCCTGGATATGCAGAGTAGCACTGGCTACTATCGTTATTCTTAGTTTGTTGCCGGCACCGGAAGCCCTATCCATATTTCGAAGTTTGGCGATGAATTTAGCGTTTCTGTTGGTGCCAACCCCAGGAGGCAGTGGCGGGGTAGAAGGGTTGTTTGTGCTGTTCCAGGGGCCTTTGATTACGCGTGAGGCATTTATAGGATTGGCCGTTTTTCTCTGGAGAATTATAAGTTATTATATCAGTATTGGCCTGGGAATGATGGCAACCACCTGGTATATCAATCGGTCTGTTGTAGAAAGTAAACTCGAGGAATAGTTTTGGCTAAAACAAAAGTTCGTTTTGAATGCTCCAATTGTGAGTATGTTTCTCCCAAGTGGATGGGAAGCTGCCCGTCCTGTAACGAATGGAATACTTTTTCTGAGATTACAGTAGAGAAAAAAAGCAAGGAGCATAAAGCTAAAGTAGATGGACTTGCCGCATCCGGGAAACCCCAAAGCCTGGATCAGGTAGATGTAAGCGAGCAAAGTCGTTTTTCCAGCAATATAGGAGAATTGGACCGGGTACTGGGGGGAGGTTTCCTGCACGGCTCCTATATTCTGATTGGTGGAGAACCGGGAGTAGGTAAAAGTACACTTACGCTTCAAATAGCAAAGTCGAACCCTGGATTAAATATTTTGTATTGCGCCGGGGAAGAGTCTGCCGGGCAAATAAAACAACGTGCCCAACGCCTTGGAGTAAATTCAAAGAATTTATTCATCTATAATGAGACCCAGGTGGATGTGATTATAGCACAGGCTCAAAAAACGAAGCCGGATTTATTAATCATTGATTCTATTCAAACGGTATACAGAACAGAACTGAGTAGTATGCCGGGAAGCATTCAGCAGGTAAAAGAATGTGCCGCTTTGTTTCAGCAGCTGGCAAAAAAGAAGGATATTACCACCCTGGTAATTGGGCACGTTACCAAAGAAGGCGATATTGCCGGGCCGCGGGTACTGGAGCATATGGTAGATACCGTTCTTCAGTTTGAAGGCGATAAACAATACACTTATCGATTGCTCCGGAGTCTTAAAAACCGCTTTGGCCCCGCTCAGGAAGTAGGGGTTTTTGAAATGAAAGCCGATGGTCTTTCTGAAGTTGCCAATCCCTCTGGTCTGTTTGTGTCTGATACCACTTCGGGAATAAGTGGAAATGCAGTAGTGTGCACAATGGAAGGTACCCGGCCTTTATTGGTGGAAGTGCAGGCCCTGGTAACTCCTTCGGCCTATGGTTCTCCCCAAAGAACAGCCAACGGCTTTGACCGTAACCGACTTGCTTTACTCTTGGCTGTTTTGGAAAAGAGAGCGGGCCATTCATTCGCCAATCATGATGTATATCTTAATATAGCCGGCGGGTTTAAACTAAGTGATCCGGCAGGAGACCTTGGAGTGGTTTGCGCGCTGGTTTCCAGTCTTAAAGATGAACCTGTTAATCAGGGAATGGCTTTTATTGGGGAAGTTGGATTGGGAGGGGAGATCAGAACAGTACCCCATTTTGTTCAGCGGAAGAAAGAAGCTGCAAAATTGGGATATCAATCGTTAATAGCTCCGAAAAACGGAGCGAACGAAGGCGTCACGTATATTTCACAGGCCATAAAAAAAGCCCTCGGGTAAAATCCTAAGGGCTTTAAAGTTCGTGCGTAACGAAAATTAGTAATTTTCGCGCTGGCGACGACGCTGTTCGCGTTTAGCTTTTTTCAAAGCTTCTCGTCGCTTAACAGAAGGCTTAGTATACTGTTGACGATCCTTGTATTCGTTGAGAACACGAGAACGGGTCACCAGCTTCTTAAAGCGATTTATTGCGCGATCTACACTTTCGTTGTCTTTTACTTCAACACCTAGCATGAAGTATCACATCCTTTCTTTTAAGATTAGTTCCCATGATTGGGAGCCCCATAATATACAAACTGATTTTTAGAATTGGAAAATCTATGTGCGGTTATTTAATGTTGGTGTTTGTGATACCCATTCATCACAGGTATTCTGCCCTCCACTTCGTAACTCAGTCCGATCGATTGCTCAACCCGGTCAAAAAATCGTTACGTCGGTACATCACAAATCCCACCTGGCGCAAGCGTCCGCTTGTGCCACCTCTGCCTGCCACCAACATACCATATAACATCCGTTAAAATGATCTGTAACGAATAGCTTGTTCACAGATCTAACTTCTAAAAAGAAACCAATGAGCAGAACCTATAAATTCCTGGATCAAACTCAGGTTTACTTCGTCAGCTTTGCCACGGTCCATTGGATATACAGCAGTGTACTTAACTACTACGGAAAACCGGGGCTGGTTGAGGTAGAACTGTGCTATTGATATTAAAATGTATATTTGACGATGCAATGGGTTTATGCAGGCACAAGCGGACGCTTGCGCCAGGTGAGATTTCAGATATCATCTTTAGGTTTTTTTTAGCGGGAAGCCAGAGCTTCTTAACAAGAATAAAACAGTTCAATAAATTTTTATTCAGCCGCCCCGCCTTCAGCTAAAATAGCTTTCGGAGAGCAGGTTTATTTGGAGGTGTTTATTGAACTTTTTCTGCGGGTAATTACGGACCCCTAAGAATAAACAGTTGTTTTTTAGACTAAATTATATACTTTTAGCAGGCAATGACATGTTCATGAATAATGCGTTAGGGTTGCTCAATTAAAATCGAGATATGAAATACTTCATTAAAAAAAGCGCTAAAAAGAAACAGGAAGGTCCTTATTCAAAAGAGGATTTGATTCAACTACTTGGCTCTTATAAAATTGGTACCAAAACACTTTGCAAGCCTGCCAATGATAATACCAACCAATTTAAACTTTTGAAAAATGTTGTTCCAGAAGTAATTACAGGTGTTGAAAAGCTACGAGATAAAATAAAAAAGACTAAGAAAGATGAGCTAAAAATTGATACCAAGCATATTATCTTAACTACTGAAGCTTATCCTAAAAATCTTGAGATTGAAAAAAGATTGGGAATTATTAGTTCTGAATCTGCCCTAGGAGCCTGTCGGACTTTCTGAGGTTAAATTATTAGTTTAGGTTGAACTTCCAATGAACCAAAAATACTTTAATGTCTGTTAATTTTCGCTTGGTGGATCGTGAGACTGCCTATTTGCTTCCTCC
>VEMX01000082.1 GCA_009711805.1 Balneolaceae bacterium
TGTATGCCATCATCAACACTATTGAATCCGAGAATTTACCATCCTTCAGGGCGTCCTGAAACTTCAAAAATCAGTTCGGGACCGTCATGGGAAAAATGTATCCTTGACTTTCTTTTTTATATAAGGGATGCCCGCGGCAGAAGTCCCGCTTTTTCACTTCAAAACTCAACCCCTATAGTCCTTGAGGAAATGTTGAAGAGGATGAAAAGAAAGAAGAAAGGCAGTTATATCAAAAGTGAAAGGCAAAACAGCAGAAATAAAAAATGGGCAAGCTACCTATATCACACCGCTACGACCTAATTACCGCTGCTGCGTTCCCGCCCTGACGGAGTTCAAAGGGAGCTGGCTGTATAGGACTTGCCCAAGGATTTTAAGATAAGGTTAATCACTATCCACTATCAAGCAAAAATTGAATTTTTTGAATAAATAAAGTCATGCAAAAGGCACCTCTTTTTTTGTGTGAAAGGTCTTCTTCTGAAATGGTTGGGGTCGGGAGGAGAAGATTTAGGTGAGGTGGAGTACACAGCGTACGGGGAAATTTCGCTGCTTAATCCGCACCTTAAAATTGGGCTATTACATAAAGCAATTCAACGGTGATATATTCAAGTATATAGATCGCCATTTTGCATCCATTCGTGAATAATTCGGGTTAAGTCTTACAGCGAGTATCGGGGTTTCAATTACAAAGAATGAAGCCAGCCGAGCGCTGACTTAAGAGCAGGGGCCTCGCAAGTCCTCTCCTTCAGGAGAGGTAGGAGCTAGCGACAGCCCCGAGCGTCACTATCCCAACCTTAGCATACAGGAATAACAACCAACCATTAAAGATGTTCTTCAATATGGCTGGCTATCTGGTTGGCATGTACCCGGGAGTTTTCAATAAATAATCGGCTGGTATCTTTACCGCCACATACAACACCGGCTACATATATACCTTTACGTTTGGTTTCGAGGCTATCCTCATCATAGACCGGCATACATTTTTCATCCTCAGTGAGTTCAATTCCCAGGTGCTCCATCAACGTGTAGTTTGGGTGATACCCAGTCATGGCGAGTACGAAGTCGTTGGCAATGGATATTTCCCCATCAGGTGTGGTGAGAACCACCTCTTTTTCCCGAATCTCTTTAACTTCAGAATTAAAATGAGCATCAATCTCATTATTCTTAATCCGGTTTTCGATGTCAGGCTTCACCCAATACTTTACAGAAGGTTTTATGGTATCGTACTTAACCAGCATGGTTACCTTTGCTCCTCCTCTATAGCATTCCAATGCTGCATCTACAGCAGAGTTTCCACCACCTACCACCAATATATTTTGCCAGGCATAGGGGTGGGGTTCATCATAGTAATGGCGTACTTTGGGGAGTCCTTCTCCGGGGACTCCCATCATATTAGCCTGACCATAAAAGCCGGAAGCGACAATCACTTTGTTTGCACTATATTCAGCTTTGTCTGTCGTTACCGTAAAGTTGCCGTCAGAACCGTCCATAGACAGGACTGTTTCGTACAGGTTGATTGGTAATTCGTAATGCTCAGCCACTCTGCGGTAATACTCAAGGGCTTCGCTGCGGGTAGGTTTAGATCCATGCGATATAAATGGAATACCTCCTATTTCAAGCTTATCCGAGGTGGAGAAGAAAGTCATGTTGGTGGGGTAATGAAAAATAGAGTTAACCAAACACCCACGCTCAATGATTTGAAAAGGTATATTTCTCTGTTTAAGCTGAATGCCAGTGGCAAGCCCAATAGGGCCTGCTCCAATAATGATGACCATCTTGTAGAATAGTTGAGATTCGAAGTTATAGAATGAGGCACAAATATACGGAACCAATAGTGTGCCGTCCAAGCGAGACCATCTATCTGCGGGATAGAGATCTTCATAAAGAGAAAGAGATAGATAACATTTCAAGGAGATGAAGCGGAAACGGCAGAGTCATCGTGCTCAAACCATTGCACAATCGTTCGATTCAGCCAGCCATGCGGAGAACTAATGAAGCCGACATGCCCACCGCTTTTAGTAAAAATAGTTTGAATATATGGGTTGTCGTTAAGGTCTTTTGTGGGGGCGTATTCGAGCGGACAAAGCGGGTCGTCTTTACTGTGGATGATAAGTAAGGGGCATTGCACCTCTTTGTAGAATTTTTTACTGGAACATTTCCGGTAATAATCATCGGCATTGTTGAAACCATGCAGGGGCGCTGTTACCTGGTCGTCAAACTCATAGATAGAGTCTCCGGTAAAGGTTGGAAGGTCGGGATACTGCTGTCGTTTTTTCTCGAGTTTTTCCACTAATGTTTTCAAAAAAGATTGCTCATATAAGCGGTTGAATCCCTGGTGTAAACGTAGTGATCCACGCCTTAAATCGTATGGCGGAGATACCGCTACCGCTCTCAGGATTTGAGTACTCTCCCTCTTTTCTTTCAAAAATTTTACAAGTGCATTCGCTCCAAGGGAATAACCAACGGCATAAATATTTTTGTCAGGATAAGTCGATAACAACCATCGTATAAGTGTGTTATAATCATCAGTGGCACCAGAGTGGTAGAACCTTCTGTTTCTGTTTAATTTGTTTCCGCACCCCCTAAAATTAAGAGCCGCAGATGAAAAACCAGATGAATACAGGGCGCTCATGACAGAGTTTACATAATGCCGGTCTGATGATCCTTCCAGTCCATGAAAAAGAGCGACAACGGCTTTAGTAGAGTCGGCAATACTCAAATCAATTTCCAAAAAATCGCCATCGGGAGTATTTATTTCAATACGCTTATAGGTTGGTTTTTGGGGATTATATAGTAAAGATGGGACTATAGTGTGTATATGCGAGTGTACTGCCCACCAGGGGGATTGAAAGGGAGCAGGGGTAAATTGTTCGGCTTTTTGTTGAGGCATTAAAGGAATAGTAGCTATCAGGTGTAATGGTTAACAATAAATAAGTAAACAGTCTGCTTCGAGATTGTAAGTTAAATAAAGTAACATCTGGCTAATAATTCAGATATTATACAAAGTCCTGAACGCAGAGTATATAAAGATTATAATTACCGGGAATGTTAATATGTTGTCTTTAAGAAAAAAATTATATTCGCTCAAACATTGAATTTTATAATGAGGGACACCTTTAAAAAAGCCAAGATGAAACCCTATATATATAAGGTCAAAAAATTTTAACAACTCCCTTGAAAGATTGAAAATAATTGGTAATTTGAGCTTGTCTACTTCCAAAGTAGTGTTTAACTTTGAACGAATTTCTAATTTAACTTAACGATGGGTATAATTAGGGTATGAGCAAAAAAGCTCTGCTGGGATGTCTCATTACATAAGTAGAAAAAACTTGTAGGATTTTTAAACAATTTCTAAACACACAAATAAATCAAATAGTAAATCCATGCAAACTGCTTCAACAATAAACGACGTGGGTATACCACGTTCTAAATCTAAATCAATCAAGGAGTCACGTATGATACCTCCTAAATTGCTACGAACGGTAGCTTTTTCAATTTTAACATTTTTATTTGCCGTAGCGATGGGTGTGAACACATCATACGCGCAAGATACATTATATGTCGATACCGGCGGTAACGATGCAAATAATGGTCAGGCTCCGGCGTTAAGTGGCGGTGATGGTCCGGTTGAGACGATCAATCAGGCACTTTCACTGGCAAGCGACGGCGACCTTATTAGTATAGAGGCCGGTGTTTATTCTGAGAACGTAACTGTTGATAAAACAGTAATGTTTCAAGCCCGACAAACCGGTAGCCAGCAAGTTGTAACTTTCAACGACTTGGAAATAGATGGTAGTGGTAAGACGCTTACTTTTGAGGCTAATGGTGGGAATACCTTTTCGATTGAAGATGTATTTTTAACTGATGGTTCAATAGATGTTGGTTCCGGCCTTGTTACTATGACTGGTTCTGATATAGATGTAGGTGACGGTACAACTGCCGGTACGCTTACGGGTACTTTAACATTTCCTTCTAATGTAAATGTCGCATATGATATAGCTGCTGACTATACATCAGGTGATGAGCTTCCATCCGGTTTAGGATCTGGAACACTCTCAGTTCTGACTACTAATGCAGGAACAGTATTGGATCTTACTAAAGACGTCACCGTTGATGAGTTTGATCTTAATAACGGTACTGGTGATGGTGTGATTGGAAGTAGCACTGTTAACATCAATACTGCGACTAATGTGGATATTGATGATGACTTCACCGGAAGCCTTGAGATAGAGTATGATGGTGGAAGTGTTCCAACTTTTATTCTAAATGCTGGTTCAGCAATTACTGGTGATGTTTCAATAACTCAGTCCAGTACTACTGCAGGTTCAGGTGTTGGAGCTGTAGATATTGATGGTGATGTGAGTGGTGGCTTTACCGTAAGTAATGCGGGCCCTGCTGCTGTAGGTGCACTAACGCTTGATGGTGATTTAACTGGTGATCTTTCTGTCAGTTCTACTGATGGTACAACAGGTCAGGTTACAACCAATGGTGATGTTACTGGAAACGTTGATCTGTCAAGTACTAATGATGATGTAGATCTTGACGTGACTGGAACCGTTGATGGAGATGCTTCATTAGATGGTGTTATTGACCTTGCTGCCAACGCTGAGGTTACTGGTACTGTAACTACATCAAATGATGTGACAGTAAGTGGTGCTGGTGCCGAAGTAGGAAATCTGACAGTTACTGGAAGTAATACTGTTGGTTCTGCTGGTAACGATCTTACCGTGAACGGTGATATCAATATCAATAGTGGTACATTAACTACTGGTGGTAATATTGCTACAATGAATATTACCATTAACAGTGGAAATGAATTGGATCTGTCTGCAGGTCATACATTAACTGTGGATGATGGTTCTTTTATAAATGACAATGGAACCTTTACTGGTACAGCTACTTCTGTCATTGCATTCACGGGTACTAATAATGACGGTACATTTACTCCTGGTTCTAACTTTGATGTTGGTACTATTACTGTTAACAAAACAGGTCAAACTGTTATGTTAACAGATGATGCGAACCTGACTGCTTCTGGTGGTGCTGCTCTTACAGTAACTGCTGGTACGCTGGATCTTCAGGATCATACACTTACTATTAGTGCAGACGGTGATGTTGTTAATAATGGTACTGTTGAAAGTGATAGTGCAAACGAAGGTGGTGTATTCTTTACTGCCGATAACGCAACTATCGATGGTGAAGGTTATTCAAATATTATCCTGAACACTACAACAAGTATTGCTCTTGCAGGAGATGTTACTTATAGCGGTAACCTGACGTTTATTTCTGGTAGCATTGATGGTGGAGCTTTTGATATCTCTCCAGTAGCTGCCGGACAGTTAGTAACTGTATTCCCAGAGAATTCTGATGGTGTAATTAACGCGGCTACTTTCAATAATGCAGGCCTTGATTATAACCTCAAGTACGATGGAGCTCTTACAGGAAACCAGACTATTGGAAACGAACTTACTTCTGATGCTCAGAACGTGACCGTTTCTACTACAACTAATTCTCTGGTTCTGCCTAACGATGATGTTACTATCGAAAACCTGACAGTTGAAACAGATGCTATTCTGGATGCTGATGATAATGCAGCTCACACAATTACAATAGATGGTACGCTGACAATTCAGGAAGACGGTACAGTAAATGGTGCTGCTACACTTGGTAATGATCTTACATTTGATCTTGCAACTGATGGTTCTACACACAGCATAGCTGGTGCTATCGATGTGCCAGGAAACGGTGCGGTGCTTCTTTCTGTAACCGGAGATAATGTAACCGTTAACGGTTCTTCTGCAGATGATGCAGATAATAACTATGCTCAGGCTGCTGTAACAGTTTCTGGTACAGGTGCATCTGTTAGTGGGTTGCAATATGTTGGCCCGGTTACACTGAATGCAAATGCTACTGCTACTGTGGATCTGATCACAACCGATAACCAATCTACACTTAACGAAGATTATGGTGTTATTTATAACGGCGTAGATATAGCCGATGGCGCATCTCTAACGTTAGGTTCTGCAACTGCTCTTGAAGATAATACAGGTGGTACCGAGCTTGATATTGATGGAACCGGTACTCTTGCCTTGGTTGGGAACGACTTCCTGATCGAAGATAACTTTAATGCAGACATTGAAGGCGCCGCCGGTGCTACTGTAACTTCTACTGGTGGTTACCTTGATATGGGTGGAACAGCTACTCTTTCTGCCGACGGAGCGTCTATTCCTTACCTCAGATTTGAAGGAACCATTGATGAAGATGTGACAGTTGCGACTAATCTTGATGTGACTGCTGCAATTACCAATAATGCTGACGTTACTGTTGAAGGTGATGCTACTCTTGGTGCCGATGTAACAGGTACTGGTTCATTAACTTCTACCGGTGGTGGAACATTTACAGCAGATGGTAACCGTGCAATCGATGATCTGACTATCCAAAATGGTTTGACTCTGGCATCTAACAATGCTACTTCAAGAACATTCACTGTTAATGATTCTTACACCCATACAAGTGGTGATATTGAGTTGAATAACAATGTTCTGGCATTGAATGATATCAATCTCGACTTGACTGCAGGCAACTACACATCTGATTCAGAAGATGGTGGTATTAATCTTATTAGTACAAGCGCATTAACCATCGATACAGGTGATAACGACTTAAGTGTTCCGAATCTTGAGATTTCCGGAGCAAGTGATGTTGACCTGACTAACGATGACACGCTCACTATCCTTTACGGATTAGAGTTTAGCGGAGCAGGTGAATTGAATGCTGAAGATGCTAATGATGAAGAGGTTGTTCTTTCAGATGATGTTACCATTACCCGTTCGGCGGCTGGTACATTCGATGAAGAGCCTACTTTTGCAGGTGTTATCAACCTGATCTATGATGCATCAGTTGTAACAGATTTTGAAGCACCAGCAACTGCGCAGAATGTGACAGTTCTTGGTGGTAATACTGTTGATTTGAATGATGACCTTGCAATTTCAGGAACGCTTGAACTGAATGGTGATCTTGATGATAATGGTCAGGATTTATTGCTTACTTCAGGTTCTACTCTTGACCTTGACGGGGGAGCTATTACTGGTGGTGCTGTTGATACCGATAGTGACAGTTATACTGTTGCTTATCGAAACGATGTAAACATCGATACCAGTGATGATGAATTGGCAGGTACTAACTACTCTATCACTGTAGATGATGAAAGTGGTGGTTCAGCCATTACAGGTACTCTTACATCTGATCTCAGTGTTGTATCACTGGAAACTGGTGGCGGAGATGATGTTGATCTTGATGGTAATGACCTGACATTAACAGGAAACCTTACAGTAAGTACTGACGATTCATTCACCAATTCCGGAGGCGTAGGTGGAACAAACCCAGCTGCTCTTGTATTTGGTGGTAGTTCAGCACAAACGATTAACTTACCAACTACACTAACACTGCCTGGCGGTGGAACAGCTATAAGTGTTACCTTTAACAACAGTGCAGGTGTTGACCTTGCTTCTGGTAGCCTTGTAATGGGTGATGAAGGTATGGCCACATTCACTGATGGTGTTGTGACAACCGGCGATGATAACTACATCCAGCTCGACCACGATGCTACTGCAGATCAGGGATACAGCCGAACTGACGGACAGGTATTCGGTAACGTTAGAAAGCTATTGCCATCAGGTGGTACTGCTTCTAACCGTGTTGAATTCCCAGTTGGTGGTAACAACCTCGACGGATCAACAGGAAATGCTGAAGATGAGTATAGCCCTGTAGCTGTAACATTTGATGACCCTTCCAGCTTGCCCGCTGGCATCTACATGGTAGTAGGTCACTCAGAAAGCAACCCTGGTGGATTAAACGGATTCCCAATCGAAGATGGCGTTGAAGAAGGTGAAGCCATTGTACGCTATCCAGATGAGTTCTCCTGGAGCATAAATACATCTACAACATTACCTGCTACTCAGGTATATAGTCTTGAGATGGAGCGTCAGGGATACAGCGAATACACTCAAACAGGTGCTATCGCTGATGTTGAAGACATGAGAATCATCCGACGAGCTGCTGGTAACGATGATAACGACTGGTTACTCCAGGGCGAAAACACTGATTATTCTCAGAACTATCAGACTGGAAGTTTCCCAAGTGTATACCCAACAATTATAGCATCAACTGTAACAGGTGGTCTGCTGGGTGGAAATGGATCTATCTTTACTTATGGTCTGAAATCTAACCTCGAAGTGAACGAGCCAAGTGCAGCTAATATCAATGTTGGTCAAACTAATGACTTTGCCATTGTAGCTGACTCCATCATTACTGGAGGTACAGGTTCTTATACATACACTTCCACTTATACATCAGGTAGTGCTTCAATTGCTACTGTAAGTATTGCAAGCGACACTGTTTCTGTAACTGGTGTTGCGGAAGGTTCTGTTGTAATCGCAGTTACTGCGACTGACGAACTTGGCGACGAAAATACTGTTGAATTAACAGTGAACGTAAGCGCTGATCTTGTAGCCTCAACGATTGAAGATAAGGTTGCAAATGTAGGAGATACCTTAACGGTAGATCTTTCTACTGTATTCTCTGGTGGTACTTCACCGGTAACGTATGCTCCTGCAACTACTGATTCAGCCGTAGCCATCGCTTCTGTAAGCGGTAGCACACTAACAGTAACAGCTGAAGGCGCTGGATCTGCTGATATTACCGTAACCGGTACAGATGCAGCTAATGATACAGCCAGCGAAACCTTTACAGTCGCTGTTGGCGGTGCATTCGCTTCCACAGGAACAATTGCCGACCAGGCTCTGAGAGCCGGCGACGGACAAGATCAAGCTGCTGAGACATTCACAGCTGATTCACTCGGAAATTACTTCACTGGTGGATCTGCTCCATTCACATACTCTGCAACAAGTGCAGACGTTGCAACAGCTATAGCAAGCACAAGCAATGATACACTAACAGTAACTGCTGCATCAGGAAGCACTAGTCCTTCTGCGATAACCATTACGGTAACTGCCGAAGATGCTACTGGCGCAACTGCTACTCAAACATTCGATGTTACTGTGACACCTGCTTATGGTGATGTGAATGCTGATGGTACTGTGAACGCTCTTGACGCTACAATGACACTGCAAAACAATGTTGGTCTTCTTGATCCGGCATTTACAGCAACTCAGGAATCTGTAGCCGATGTAAACACTGATGGAAACATTAACAGTTTCGATGCTTCTGTAATGCTGAGATACTCAGTTGAAGAAGCCGGTGTGACATTACCATTCAGTTCCAGTCCTAAAGTTGTCAGCAATGCTGAACTCAACTGGGGTGAAATGGCAAGAAAAGAAGGTAGAATTACCGTTCCTCTGAACGTTAAAGGATCTGGAATTTACTCAGTAGATTTCTCTGGTAAATTCGATGCTACTCAGGCTTCTATCAAAAACCTTGAGTTTAATAACCTTCCTGATGGATGGATTGCAGTGAAAGAAGTTTCAGAAGATGGACGAGTTAACATTGCATTGGCTGGTACTACACCAATCAATACAGGTGAGCTTGTAAAAGTAAACTTCAAACTCAATGGTTTAAGTGAAAGTGTAAGCTTTAGCGGTGAAGGTTCAGTAAACACCAAAGCATTTGCACTGGATGAAATAGCAGTAGAAGAAGTACCAAATTCTTTTGCTCTTAACCAGAACTACCCGAACCCGTTCAATCCTGTAACCAATATTAGCTATGAGCTGCCTGCAGCTGCAGAAGTTACTATTGATGTGATTACAATCACCGGGCAAACTGTTCGCACACTGGTTAGTGGAAACAAAGATGCTGGTATGCACACTGTTCAGTTAGATGCTTCAAACCTCGCAAGTGGAATGTACATCTACAGAATTCATGCTAAGTCAGCTGAGAAAACATTTACGTTCACGCGCAAGATGACCCTAATCAAATAAGATTATCGAGGGTGGGTGCACAATCACCCACCTTCTTATCTTTAATCAATGACTCTATATATTTAAATACTAAGGGAATCTTATGAACAACTTAAAAACAACAATTTTCAAAACCCTGATGGCTATTATGGGACTGCTGCTAATAGGCGGTACCAATGCGATAGCTCAACAGGTAGAATTGGATTTTGGAGGAAATATATCGGGCCGACCAGGAGATAGTTTTACCATTGAGGTAACAACTTCTGACCTGACCGACCTGAGTGTAAAAAACTTCGACTTTGAATTCTCTTTCGATGCAAGTTTAGTTAATGTAACTGCTGATGGTATAGAAGCGGGTGGCCTCGTTTCTGATATTACCAAAAATGTAACCAATGATGATCGTATTCTTGTTCAATATGCAAGCTCTGATGACATTGTCGGGGAGGGTGTTTTATTCACCATATCTGGTACTTTTAATGGTACAGGAACAAACAATTCCGGAATATCTGTAACTGATTATTTAATCGGTGACGGATCTCTGACTGTAACTCCTTCGCTACCTCATGATATCACTGTTCAGGTTTCTGAAACAGTGGTCACACTGCCTATTTTCGATGCTGAACTGGGCTCTTCCTTTAGCCAGGCAATTGCTACTGACGATTTAAGCGCACTCGATATTCAGTCTTATGATATTGAGTTTACTTACAATCCTGATGTGGTTTCATTTACTGGTATTAGTACATCTGGTACTGCTTCTGATGGAGCAAGTGCTCAGTTTAATACTCCACAAGATGGGCAAGCTGTATTATCAGTGGCTTTTTCTGAGCCAATTGCTTCTTCTTCAGGAGACTTAATTAACCTGGAAGGAACAGTGGAAAGTACTTCAACAACCTCAAGTGAATTGAATTTCACAAAGGTTGAGTTTTTTAACTCTAACGGACAATCTGTTGCAATAGCCGGTGTATCTGGTGAAGTTTCAGTAATTGATCCAGTACCAGTTGAAGCAACTATTGCAGAAGCACGAGGCATGGATGAAGGTAGTCTTGTTGAGGTTACAGGTATTGTAACAACACCAGACTATGGATTTGGAGTGAATAACTTCTATATCCAAGATGCTACCGGCGGTATCCAAACTGTTGGTTTTAATTTTGGAACAAATAGTGATGGAAATTCTCCATTTGCAAGCGGACAAGAGCTAACTCTTATTGGTGAAGTAGGATCATACAACTCTCAACTTCAAATTGAGATTGACTCCTATACTGAACTTTCTACAGATAATACTCTTCCTGATCCCGTTAAGATTACAGACCCTGCTAGCGAATGGGCTGTAAATTCTGAGTTTCAGGGACAAAGAGTAACTCTCGAAAACGTTGTGCTGGAAGATGAATCAGAATGGCCAACCGAAAGCATAAGCAGCGGAAGCGGTGTAAATGTTAATGTATTAGGTAACAGCCCCAAATTGGAAGGAGTTACCTATGTACTCAGAATTGATAGAGGCGAATCATATTTTGATGGTACAACTGCTCCGGCAGACTCATTCTCTATTACAGGTGTAATGGGTAGGTTTGATGCTACAACTCAGCTATATCCTTTCTATGAGATTGAGATGGGTGAAGCAACTCATATTGATGAGCCAAATCAGCCTGGAGTACCTGAAGGGTTTGCTTTGAATCAGAATTATCCAAACCCATTCAACCCTACAACTAATATTACATACTCTGTTGCTGAAGCAAGTGATGTAACACTGAAAGTTTATAATTCTCTCGGTCAGTACATTGCTACTTTAGTTAATTCAAAGCAGAGTGCCGGAGACTACACAGTTAGATTTGATGCTTCTAATCTCTCAAACGGTATGTATATCGTTAGAATTAAAGCAGGTAGCTTTGTGGATTCCAAGAAGATGTTATTGTTGAAGTAACCAAAACAGTACATTCCATATCTGTTTTAAAAAGGCACCTTCGGGTGCCTTTTTTTATTTCTTATGTTTTCATATATCATCAAAATAATATGTTCAACAAAGATAAAATCCTTACGTTTTGAGAGTAGCTCCTAACTTTGCCCCGGTTTTTCCTGTTAAAAGAATAGCAGCTATCGATCTCGGTACTAACTCATTTCATGCTATTATTGTTGAGGTGTATTCTGACGGAAGTTTTCGGCGCATGGATAAACTCAAGGAAATGGTTTTACTTGGAAAAGGAGGGGGAGAAAATGTTATATCAAATGCGGCTATAAAACGAGGTATTAAAGCACTAAAGAATATTAAAACACTATGCGATAGTTATGACTGTGAGCAGATTTTAGCTTATGGTACCAGCGCAATCCGTGAATCTGAAAACGGGGGGCTGTTTATACAAAAAAGTATTGATGAAGTAGGCGTAAAAATAAATGCTATTTCAGGAAAAATTGAAGCGGAATTAATAGGCTATTCGGTACAGCATGGAGTAAATATAGGCAACGATTCCGTACTTATGGTCGATATAGGCGGTGGCAGTGTAGAGTTCATTATTGGCAATGATGAAGAGTTCTTTCACACTGAAAGCAAAAAATTAGGAGTGTCAAGAATAACTCAAATGTTTGAACCTGACGACCCTATTTCATCCGAGGGTATAGATGCAGTTGAGCGTCATTATGAAAAAGAACTGGAATCATTATCAGAGCATATGAAACAATACCGGCCCAGGACTATTGTAGGCTCATCGGGAACAATGGAAAATATTGCACTAATGATTGCTTCTAAGAAAGATACAGCGGTGGATATAACACTGAACGAGTATGAATACTCGGCAGAAGACTTACAGGAATTTTATGCCTGGTTTATCACTTTAGACAGAACAAAAAGAAAAAAAATAGAGGGATTGGATGATAAGAGAGTAGATATGATTAATACCGGTATAATTCTGCTTAAGAAGTTAATTGACAAGTATGAGATTGAAAAAGTTCGAATTTCTACTCAAGCTCTTAGGGAGGGTATCATTATACGGCATCTTAGAAAGGAAATGATTGGGCTTTCCTGGGCTGGTAAGTTTAATGATCCAAGAAGAAGAAGTATTTTTGAGCTATTAAGAAAATGCCAGTGGCACGAAGAACATTCCCGGCATGTAACCCGGATGGCGCTCAAATTATTTGATGCATTGAAGGAGGAATTGAATTTAAGTGATAATGACCGGGAATTACTTGAGTATGCCGGTTACCTTCACGACATAGGGTACTATATTTCACATTCAAAACATCATAAGCATGCATTGTATATCATCAGGAATTCAAAGCTTAAGGGCTTTAAAGAAGATGAAATTGAAATTATGGCAAATGTGGCAAGATATCACCGGAGATCTACTCCAAAGAAAAGACATAAGCAATATTGGAAAATGCCCCGGGCTATCAGAACAAGGATTAGAAAATTGTCAGGAATACTCAGGGTGGCAGATGGCCTGGATCGCAGCCATTACCAGAATGTGAAGGAACTGCAGGTACATTCAAACACAGATGAAGTTCTCCTTGAGATAACAACCGAAGATGAACCTTACCTGGAAATTTGGGGAGCTATGCGCAAAAGCAAATTATTAAAAACAGTGGTGGGAAAGAATGTCAGGATTGAAAGGAAAAATGTTTAATCAAGAATGTAAGAATTAGAAATAGCTTGAGAACTATTCCTAATTCCTAATTCCACCATTAATCTATTCCCCAAAGGAACCGGCCGGTCCGGGAAATACGACAGGGCTTTCAAATCCATCCTTAGAGACGCTGGCAACCCCAAAGAAGTAGTTGTCTATAACAATGTTCTCCAGTGTGTGCTCAGTTTGATCTGCGGGTACAAAAACACTCTTTTCCCAGGTAGGCGAAGTGGTTAATCTCCAATACACTTTATAGCCTGCCAATTGTGGGTTTTGAGCTTCATCAAGAGGCTTCCAGCTTAAAGTAGTGCTCGGTTGAACCGCACCGGAAATTTCTACACCAACAGGAGGATTGGGGGCCCACGACATAGAGGCCATTACTACCGCATTTAAGCCGGTAAGTTTGGCGGCGAATTCAAAATCAACCCCTTCCAGAACGTCACCATACTTTATGCCGTTTTCGGTACGCAAATCCTGATGCTGCCGGTGATAATGTTCATTGGTTTCCATAATACGAACCCCTGGGAAACCAGCTTCATTAAAAGGCCGGTGATGCCCACCTCGTCCAAATCTATCGAGACGGTAAATCATCATCATATCCAGGTTGCGAATGTAAAGGTCAGCCATTTTATTCACATAGCGAGCCAGGTTACGAGAAGGGGAATCTACTTCACCTCCTGTAAATCGGCGAATACGTGCTTCCCTTTCAGTTTCAACGTAGCGAGTACCCTCCGAAAAAACCC
This sequence comes from Balneolaceae bacterium, assembly GCA_009711805.1. Taxonomy (GTDB): domain Bacteria; phylum Bacteroidota; class Rhodothermia; order Balneolales; family Balneolaceae; genus VEMX01. Next base: position 14,266 of record VEMX01000082.1, read on the forward strand.
GGGCGGTAGTATTGTCGGTAATTCTGTTAATACCTGTAATATTGCCAATCATGTCATTATTAAGAACACCCTTAATTCTCCAACCTTGCTCTTTAGCATAATCTGCTAATATTTTGCCACCGAACAATCCCTGTTCTTCTCCGGAGAGGGCAGCATAAATGATGGATCCGTTAAAATCATAGTTGCTAAGCACTCGCGCCGATTCAAGTACACCGGCTACACCGGAAGCGTTATCGTTGGCTCCGGGAGAATCTGAAGTACCATCCAGGGGGTCGGAAACCCGCGAATCAATATCACCACTCATCATGACAAAACGGTTAGGGTCTGTGGTACCGCGTTGAATTGCAATCACATTCACTACATTAACAGGATCTGGAATTCGTCGTTCTCCCTCTACCACATCACCGACATAAAAAACTTCCAGGCAACCTCCGCATTCTTCAGAAATACGTTCAAACTCAGCTTTTATCCAACGTCTGGCAGCACCTATACCCCTGCTGTCGGATGTAGTATCAGATAATGTATGTCGGGTTCCGAAGCTAACCAGCTTGCGTATGTCTTTTTCAACACGCTCGGCCGAAGGGGCTTCCCCGATATCCCTTAATGTCTCTGTTTGCGAGGTTTGGGCAGTAGAAATAATAGTAAATGTGAAAACAAGAGCAGCAGTTAAAGCTGTGGGTAATAATTTTTTCATGGTTCTAATTTTTATTAAGGTTGTCGTGAGGGCGTTTTAAATCGTCAGACAGTTTGTTGTTCTGGTTAAGATGTTCTTCCAGTTCCTTTCGGAAAGCAATCTGTGCTTTCAAACCGGCCTTGTGACCAAAAAAACCTCCCAGTGCACAGCCAAAAAGAAGTGTAAATGCGAATAGCCAAAATGAATTGCCCAGGCCGGCATCATAAATGAAAATCCATACGATGGGGGGGAGAGCTGTAATACCGGTAAAAATAAAGGGTACAGGGCTGGGGCCTTGCAACCTGCGCATAAATCGACGGCTCCATATGAAAACGAGGTTCATATATACCAAGCCATAACCCAGTAAAACAAGAATACCCACAAAAGAAGGATCATTTACTTTTGAGATAAACCTGGAAGTAAACAGAATAATGGCAGACGAAAATAGCATAAGCCCGGAGGCATAAAAGACGAATCTGGGAAGATTATCCAAGGAAACAGTAGTTAGTTGATGTTTCGGTGTCGAAAGATGATAACAGATTGGAAGCAGAAAATGTAATAAAAAGCGGTTTTATGCTGAAATTTTACGAATGGTTTCAATGCTTTTGAAATGAGCACGGAATAGTTAATCAAAGAATTCCCCGCCGGCTTTGCCTCGGGGTAGTTCATTCCTGCGCTGCAGATAGAATCATACAATAATTGTGAGATAAAGCCTTTCTTGGTTTGTGCCGATGTACATCAACGCTGATTGCATCAGTTGCCATAGACAGGGAGACTGCCACGGGCTGGCTCGCCGTGCTCACCCATCCCTCGCAGATAGGGGCTTTTATATTTTTGACTAGTGCCCATGGTGAGGGGGGAAAGAAAAATCTCCAGGCTTGATACGATCGGCAAGGGGTTGCAACCCCTTGTCCAGACTACTCCAGGGAGAAGAAGGGGTTGATTTTGAATTATCTGGTCGTTGTATGAGCAGGTGCATCAACTTCAATATCCATCATTAAAAAACTCACCCACCAGCCCTGCAAACAACCTCTACACCCCTCCGCGAAACGCTGCGTCTTACTCTGCGAAACTCCGCGTGAAACCACTCTACCCAAACCAACTACCCGACTTTTTTCAGTTTCCATTTTTTTTGAAACCTTTAAGGTTTGAGTTTTAGTAGATAGGGGCAGCACTGCTCAACTTCTCTGAATATTTGTCGGGCTTTGAGGAAACCTTTATTGGTATAGTCAGTAGCTGCCAGTAGTATTTGTGTAGTGCCAAGTATTACTGAAGCCATTATAAAAGGGGGTTTGTAACACCTTATAGTACTTATTACCTATTTGCCGGATCTGGATTTAAGTACCGCCAAACTTGAGAGTGTTTATTCAAAATTAGGGTTGTTTATTTTTGACAATTATTTAATAGGTTATTTGGTCCCAATGGAAGCGACGGAAAATACAAAATACGCCGGGTAGACTCCTTGGGTTTTATCTTTAGTGTATGGACAGCTTTAAAACAAAAAATAAAAAAATCGAAATGCAGCTGGTGGATCAGATCCGCAAGGGAGACCATCAGGCTTTTGAACAGCTTTTCTTTGATTATTTCTTTAGCCTTTGTTCGTATGCCTTTCAGATCACCCAATCCAATGATCGGGCAAAAGATATCGTTCAGGAAGTTTTTTATAAAATCTGGAAACATCGTCACAAATGGAACATTCATACTTCGCTGAAAGCGTACTTGTTTCGTGTTGTCCGAAATGAAGCACTTAACCAGATCAACAAAATAAAACAACAAGAACAGGTTAAAGAGGAAGTATCAGCCGAAGGGCAATTACCTTATCCGCAGGAACGAAGACAGAAAACGGAGAGCGAAAAAAAGAAGATTCGTGCTATTTGGGAGATTGCACAGCAGATGTCTCAAAGACGGCGATCGGTATTTGTACTTCATCGCAAACATGGTCTTTCCTATAAAGAGATTGCCAAGGTGTTGGATATAAGCCGGAAGACGGTTGAAAACCACATGGGACTGGCATTGGAAGAAATCCGAAAGAAACTGGATTGCTGAGTTACCCAGCCATTCAATATGGCTGAGATTTTTTTTAAAAATATTTTTGGGGGTAAGTCTCTTCGCAACTGTCTTATAAGTGAAGATCGATCTCAGACAGATAGAAAATCACTATATGAATCCCAAAGAAATTGATTACCAGCTTTTGGCTCGGTATATGGCTGGTCACTGCTCAGCTGATGAACAGAATAAAGTTGAAGAATGGATTAATGCCGATCCTGAAAACAAAGAAAAAGAAAAACAGCTAAGACAGATTTGGCAGTTATCGGAACAAAAGGAAGATAGATTACAGGGATTCTTTGATCCCGAAAATGAGTGGGAGGGTTTACAGCGTCGAATCCAAAAGGAGAAAACTCCAACTCCACCTGTTGAGCGGGATTTGTATGCTGAAAAATACCGTACCTCTTCAATCCATTCAATGAGCCAACGCATAATACGGGTAGCGGCGATATTTTTGGTTGCTGGACTGATTGGAATATTTTCATTTCATAACCAGTATGAGCCTGAGCAGAAGGACGAACAGATTGTATTGAGGGAAGTAAGTACGGAAAATGCCCAACGGGTAAACCTGACCCTCGGAGATGGTACCAAAGTGATGCTAAATGCCGACAGTGACATTAAATTTCCCGAAAAGTTTAATGCCGGTATACGCGAGGTGTACCTTAAAGGAGAGGCTTATTTTAATGTAAAAAGGAACCCGGAAAAACCATTCGTAATTCATTCTTTCGGCTCGGTAGTGCGTGTGTTGGGTACCTCTTTTACGGTTCGTTCCTACGAAGAAGAGAATACAGTGAGGGTGGTCGTAGAGGAAGGAAAAGTGGCTTTTGGTCCTGAACAGTCTGACTTGGAAGAACAGGTATTGCTGACAGCAAATAAAATGGCTCACTTTACCATCGACAGTAAAGATTTGCGTACCTCAGAGGTTAAAGATATGCAATTATATCTGAGCTGGCGACGGGGCTACTTGAAATTTCGGGAATCACCTATGGAGCAAGTTGCTACCGCCCTGGAACGCCGTTATGGGGTAGAGGTTATGTTTCGTGATCCCGCTATAAAAAACAAGAAGCTTACTGCTTTTCTAAAGAGCCGTTCTATAAAAAATGTTCTTAATGTTATTGCCATGTCATTGGATATCGAATACGAATTAACGGAGCACCGGATCATTTTCGGCTAATGAATGATTTTACACCTAATTAATAATTAAACACAAGTGCCCATGAAAAACAGATACAGCATAAATAAGAATATATACGCTAATAGAATTTTTTTTCTCATTAAATGGTCAGCTTAAATGGAGGTCAGTAGTATGAATGCATTGTTTACTAAATTATTTAACAGGACGGTGTGGTATGGTTTACTTGGCACCCTTCTTCTGTTTTTTGGACAGGGAATGGTAATGGAAGCCAACGGCCAGTATTTGACTTCGGTATCACAGCAGTCAGTAAGCCAGCCGTATTATTCGGTAGAGCTTTACGCCGATCAGATTTCAGAGCTGCGACGGATTATCTCAGTCGATATGAAAAACGCTGCTCGACATAAAGTACTGGAGGCTATCGTTTCAAAAGCGGAGCTTGGGCTGGCATATAACGCTGAGTTAATATCGCTAAAACAGCCGGTCACATTTAAAGAAGAGTATATTACAGTAGCAAAGGCTTTACAGAAGGTATTAAAAGGAACCGGATATGAGGCGGTTATTTCCAAGACTCGGGAGATTTTGCTGAAAAAGAAAATGGCACTGCCGGTCGTGAAAAACCGACAGGAGATATCGGGTGTGGTCACTGATGCAGAGACCGGCGAGGTAATGCCAGGAGTCAATGTATTTGTTAAGAACACCCAGGTGGGAACTTCAACAAATGCGCAGGGACGCTATACCTTGAATGTCCCGGCTGATGCCGATACGTTGATCTTTTCATTTATTGGTTATAAGAGAGAAAAGGTAGCTATAGGCAACAAAACCACTATTGATGTAGAAATATCCAGAGAAGCACAGGCCTTTGATGAGTTGGTTGTTACATCTTTTGGTATTGAGCAGGAAAAGAAATCACTTGGTTATTCGGTACAGGAAATCTCGAGTGAGGAGATTGCTAAAAGTGGAGAAACGAACATTGTGGGTGCTTTGCAAGGGAAGTTGGCCGGGGTAAATATCCAGAATACCAGTGGAGCCGCCGGGGCAGGCATGGATATTACTATTCGGGGGATTTCTTCCTTAAGCCCGAGTGGCGATAACCAGCCTCTTTTTGTGGTAGATGGAGTGCCTGTAAGCAATGAGACCAGTTATGGAAATGTATTGCCAAGCGAAGGTACCAATTCTCCGGGTAGTGCAGAACAGTTTTCATTCTCAAATCGCGGTGCCGATATAAACCCCGAGGACATTGAAAATATTTCAATTCTGAAGGGGCCGGCGGCAACTGCATTATACGGGCAGCGTGCTGCCAATGGGGTCGTCGAGATTACAACAAAAAAAGGAGAGAGTGGTAATACTCAGGTTGCGCTCAATACACAGGTAGGATTTAGTGAAGTTAATAAAGTCCCTGAAATTCAGGATGATTATCAGCACGGGTACTATGGGGCATTGCCATATAGGGTATTTGGTTACGAGTTCTGGCAATACGGCCCACCGACTACCGAATCATCGAAAGTCTATAACAACTACAAGCGGTTTTTCCAGACTTCAACAAACATTAGCAATTCGTTGAGTATTTCCGGAGGCAATAACAGTACTACCTATTTTACTTCTGTTTCCAACGTCAATGAAGAAGGCGTTGTACCGAATACCGAGTGGGGCCGAACTACTTTTAAGCTAACAGGCTCACATAAAATATCAGAAGCTTTTGATATTTCCGGTTCGGTAAACTACTCGAATTCAGGGGGAGTCCGGCCTACCGGAGGGGACAAATCGATCATGAGTTCGCTGAGTTACTGGACACCTTCAAATGATATCAATGACTATAAATATCCCGATGGAAATCAGAAAAATTACTCAGGGTTTAGAGATGATCTCAATTCAGGATTCATCGATAATCCACGCTACTTTGCCGAGCACAGTACACTTAAGGATGATGTGAATCGCATAATCGGGAATATGAGGATGTCTTACGATTTTGCAGACTGGCTTTCCGTCGATTATACATTTGGTGCAGATTATTACAATGATTCCAGGGAACGATTTGTTCCACCCAATTTGGATGTGGGAACACAGGTCAATGGGTTTATTGTAAAAGAGCAGATTAATTATACCCAGTTAAACTCGAACTTATATGTACGGGCCAGCCGTAGTTTTACCGATAGGCTGAGCGGTTCAGTGGTCCTTGGTAACCAGGTTACCGATATCTCGTCGGATCGATTGAATACCCGCGGCGAAGGGTTGAATATTAATGGTTTTCGATCTCTTGCCAATACCACAAATATATTTACTACCGAAGTGGCCAGGCAGCGGCGTCTTGTGGGTGTGTTTGCTGATGCCAAACTGGAGTACGACGGAACCTATTTCTTAACGGTTACCGGTAGAAACGACTGGTCGTCAACGTTGCCTGAGGATAACCGATCTTTCTTCTATCCATCAGTCAGCCTGGGATACATTTTTACCGAAGATCTGGGATTGGCGAACAGTGACTGGTTACCGTTTGGTAAACTTCGCTTTTCCTGGGCTAAGGTGGGTAAAGATGCTCCACCATATAGTGTGGGACAGTATTTTGAAGGAGCTTCGGGTTTCCCATTTAGCGGAACCGGTGGATTTAGTAAAGATACACGCGCCGGTGATCCCAACTTAAAGCCTGAGATTACAACTTCTTACGAACTGGGTACAGATCTGCGCTTCTTCAATAACCGGTTACGCCTGGATCTCACTTACTTTAAGCAAGCCAGTAAAAACCAGATTGTCGCCTTCCCGGTTAGTAATCCATCGGGCCTGTCGCGTTATACGACGAATGCAGGTGAAATTCAGGGCGAGGGAGTTGAAGTTCTGTTGAACGGTACACCGTTCAGGCAACAAGACTTCAGCTGGGATGTTTCGGTTAACTGGTCTTCTGTAAGTAGTGAGGTAACCGAAATGCCTGAGGGACTGGATGTGATCGAGTTTGCGAACAGCGGCTTTCCCGGTGTTGTCAGTCGTATTCAGGAAGGTGGGGAAATGGGTGACCTTTATGGTTATAAGTTTGAGTACACCGACAAGGGTGAATTACTTATAGGAGACGATGGATTACCCACTATTCGAACCGATACCCTGGTTAAGGTTGGCAATGCACTGCCCGATTGGCAGGGAGGAATAACGAACAACTTCAATTATAAGGGGTTATCGTTGTCGTTTCTGATTGAAGTACGTATGGGGGCTGACGCCTATGATTCCGGACAGCGTAACAGTATTCGTAACGGGATACTGGAGATAACAAAATGGCGAAATGACGAAGTTATCTTTCAGGGTGTGACCAGCAACGGTTCGCCTAATGATAAACCAGTAAGAATTGGCCAAAATCTTTATCGGAGTTCAACCAGTTTTAACAGAGCTTCGGAAATATTGGTGCAAGATGCTTCCTGGATTCGTTTGCGGAATGTTCGTCTTTCATATGAGTTGCCTTCCAGGCTCACTCAGAAATTGTCGGTAGCTTCTGCTTCTTTTAGTATTTCGGGCAGAAATCTGTTTTTAAATACTCCTTTCAGAGGTTTTGATCCGGAAGGGCAACAGTACTCAGCGGGATCCAACACCTACGGATTCACAGGCTTAAACATACCACCTACGCGCAGTCTGTCGTTCAGTATGAATCTTAAGTTTTAATACTAATTGGGAATGTCTATGAAACAATCAATGAAATATATTTCGACCTTGACATGCATCCTGATAGTTTTTGTTATTGGTGCGTGTGAAAACTATTTAGGAGCAGACACGAACAAAGATCCTAATCGGATTTTTGAAGATGATATTGGGCTTGATGCCTTGTTGCCGCCGATACTGGTCTCGACCAGTGAGGCTCATTTCGATGTAGCCTTTACATTTTCCCAGTATGCCCAGCAAATTTCGTATGTGGGCGATACCGATTCGCATGAGGAGTCAGAGCTGACAGGCGCATGGGTAGAGATCTACCTCAACAGTTTGAATAACCTTGATGTAATGGAGAAAAAGGCACAACAGGCCGAGGCATCTCATTATTTGGGTATAGTGAAAGTAATGCAAGCCTATAACCTGAGCCTTGCCACTAATACATGGGAGAATATTCCCTGGGATGATGCTTTTAAAGAGGGAGAGTTCTCGCCGAGCTATAATACTCAGGAAGAAATCTACAATGCTGTTGATCAGCTTTTGGATGAAGGTATTACCGAACTTGAAAAAGCTTTTTCGGAATTTCAGGAGCCCGGTAGTGATGATATCATTTATGGGGGCGATATTTCGAAGTGGATTAAAACAGCCTATGCGCTAAAGGCACGTACTGCCATACATGTGACATCCAAAGGGGAGGTATCAGCCGCCGACGAGGCTCTGGCCGCCCTGGCGAACGCTTATACCAATAATGGAGACGATTTCCAGGTATCTTACAATACCGATAAAAACCTTAATCCCTGGCATACAAGTGCTTATTTAGCAGCTCAAACAGGGAATCCGGCTCCCGATCATGCAGATCAGTTTATTGATATGATGAATGGACAAACTTATCCCGAAACAGACCCTCGTCTGTCAATTATTGCTGAGAACGGCGGAGCTTCAGAATATTATGGCAGTGAAAGTGGTAATTTCGGTGTAAATAATGATGCTCCCGATAATAGTGCTAATACTGTTTTCAGCGATGAGACTTTTTATTCGCGGGCGGGTGCTCCCATTATTATGATGACCTATGCTGAGATGAAATTTATTGAAGCTGAGGCCGAATTCCTTAAAGCCAATAGTGGCAATGCATTGGCAACGGGAGCCTCTCAACAAGCTTATGATGCATATCTGGAAGGTATCCGTGCCAATATGGATAAGCTGGGAGTAGCAACTGCGGCTAAAGATGCTTACATGAATGCCGGTAGTGTGGATGTAGGTGCTGGTAACTTGACCATGGAGCTGATTATGAAGGAGAAATTTAAAGCACTCTTTCTGAATCCCGAAGTCTATAACGATTACCGACGGTATGATTTTAACAATCAGATCTTTAAAGGTCTGGCATTGCCGGCTGATCACAACGACGAATTGAATGGTGAATGGATACAACGTGCTGTTTATCCCAGTTCTGAACTGAGCCGTAACTCGGAAGAAGTCAAAAAAGCACAAAAAGACATTGGAACACCAATGTGGTTCTATAATTAATCCAAAAGAAATTCAGTACTATGAAACTAACAGATGTTATGAAAAAAACGGTATTATTTTTAGTTATGGCCTTCCTGATGGCTTCTTGTTTGGAAGAAGACAACTGGCTAAAAGATAACATGGAAGAAACCGGACGTTCTTATCCCAATATATCTGATGTTGAGATTGCGAACTCCAAGGCTGAGTACGGGGAAGGGGAAATAGTGCAGTTAGATCTCCTTTTTTGGTCAGAAAACCCGATTAAAGAAATTATTCTCAAAGATTCTGTTGTCAGCCAAACAGCGCAGCAGGTATATGGCAAATGGGGACCTGATGAGGCGGGCTTTTCCGCATCCAGTCAAACCGACTCTCTGAGAATAGAATATACGGTGCCGGTGGTTCCCAACGATTCTTCTCAGATTAATCTTGAAATAGAGATCGTCAATGAAAATGGTCTGTCCATGAATAATGTTGATGCCGACAATTTTACTGCCGGGCCTATCAACATAACAGTAATCAAATAATAGTTACTTTTAACGCTGCTAAATAACTGCTTAATCTTATCTCTATAAAAGGCACAGAGTTTCATAATTCTGTGCCTTTTATGTATATATTAAAAGCCACAACCCAAAACCGGATGTTTGGGAACTATCTATGAAGAAGTTATTTTTTTTGCTCACTGCCATAATACTGATCGGGGCCTGTGGTTCTGCGACCCAGAACTCTCAGCATCTGAAAGATCGAATCAGTGAACGGCTGGAAGGTGTGAAAGGTGATTTCGCAGTAGCATTCAAAAATTTGGAAGATACCACCGAGTCGGTCTATATCAATGAGAGGGAGATGTTCCATGCAGCAAGCACGATGAAAACACCGGTGATGATCGAACTATTCAAGCAGGCAGAGGCTGGTAAATTTTCGCTGGATGATTCCATTATCATTAAAAATGAGTTTCGAAGCATTGTCGACAGTAGCTTATACAGGATGGATGTTGGCGAAGACAGTGAAGGAGAACTCTACAGTCGGATTGGTGAAAAGCGTACCATACGCCAGTTGATCAATGATATGATTACCGTGAGTAGTAATCTCTCCACCAATATTCTGATCGAAAAAGTCGGAGCTCGCAATGTAAGCCGAACAATGCGAAGCTACGGGGCCGACAGCATTAAAGTATTGCGGGGTGTGGAAGATATCAAAGCTTACCAGCAGGGATTGAGTAACCGAACGACAGCTCGTGATGAGAGTATAATCTATGAGAAGCTGGGCCGCGGCGAGGCAGTAAGTGAAGAGGCTTCGGAGCAGATGATCGAAATTCTAACAAACCAGCATTTTAATGAAATGATACCAGCCCAGTTACCCGGGGAAGTTGTGGTGGCACATAAGACGGGCTGGATTACCGGAATTAACCACGATGCCGGTTTGATCATCTTGCCCGACGAACAGAAGTACGTATTGGTGCTCCTGTCGAAAAATGCACCGGATCGGGAAAAGGTACTGGCGGCTTTTGCCGATATTTCTCATTATGTCTACGATTTTGTGGTAAAATGAGGAGTTTACAACCAGATCAGTTGTCAATAACAAAATTCAAAAAGCCAAACAGGAATAAGGATTCATGGTCAAAGTAGTGCAATTGGGACTTGGGCCCATCGGTCAGCAGCTCACACAATATCTTTTGGAACGCCCGGGGATTACAATTCTGGGCGGGGTGGATCCCGATCCGGCCAAAGTGGGGAAGGATATAGCTGTCCATGCCGGGTTAGCAAAGACAGGAGTAGAGATCGTCTCTGGCCTGGAGTTAGTGCCGAACATTGAAGCCGCTGATGTTGCCGTGATATCCACTCTTTCTTCTCTCCTGAAAGTTGAGCCGCAGATCAGGGAGGCAGCTGATTATGGTCTCGATATTGTGTCGACGTGCGAAGAGCTTTCGCACCCCTGGCAGACCCAGCCTGAATGTGCGGAACGTATTCACAAATACTGTAAAGAAAAGGGAGTCAGTTGCCTGGGAACAGGCGTAAATCCAGGCTTCCTGATGGATTATCTACCGTCGGTGTTAACATCGGTATGCCGTACTGTCGATTATGTAAAGGTGGAACGCATACAGGATGCTACACCCCGCCGAAAGCCGTTCAGAGATAAGATTGGGGCTGGATTGTCAGAAGTGGAGTTCATCGATAAACGGGATTCTATCCGCCATGTAGGGCTCGAGGAGTCGGTGCGAATGATCGCCGACACGCTCAACTGGAAGTTGGACAGGGTAGACGAAAGCCTGGACCCGGTACTAGCTGATCGTGATATCAAAAATGACCGAATCCATATACCCAAAGGCAATGTGGCCGGGGTACAACAAATAGGCAGCGGTTTTATTAAGGATGAGGAGGTAGTAAGGTTGGTTTTTAAAGCTGCTGTCGGGATTCGTAATTCCCATGATACGATCTCTATAAAGGGCACTCCCGGTTTTCGTTCTACTATTGATGGCGGCATCAACGGAGATATTGCTACTTCGGCTATAACAGTGAATGCTATACGATCGGCACTCAGTGCAATTCCGGGCCTTAAGACGATGTCTGAAATACAAGTACCTGCTTTTTACAGCAAAGCATGATTCGAGGCCTGCTTGTGAACAAAGAGGGAAACATTTGAGCAGGGCTCCCCATTGAAATTGAGAGTACTTAACCCGGATTATTCACCAAGAAATTTAATCGTACGCAAGGCGAAGTGGAAATGGGAACGGAAGGGTACTGTGGTACCCTGAGTACCCCAATTTTCACTTGAACGCAGCGTACGGGAAGATTTCGCCGCCTAATCCGTACCTCAAAATTGGGCTATTACATAAAGCAATTCAACGATAATATATTCAAGTATATAGATCGCCATTTTGCATCCATTCGTGAATAATTCGGGTTAATGAGCTTTTCCTAAACCTGCAAGGTTTCACCCCTGGCAATCAGGCTATTTGCGTAAATATAAACCCTGGAGGTTTTTTGAGGCTTAATCCAAGGCGCATGCAATGCAATGGGAAGGGTCAATCAAGCCACTGAACAGGATTCAGGTTTTGGTTACCCTTCCGAACCATAAAAAATAGTACTTCGCCCATTTCAGAGGCAGAAGTTCCGGACTTACCAATAAGATCTCCTCTTTCGAGTAATGAAAAATTCTGCACATTAATCTCTGAAAGGTTACCATAGGCGGTATAATATGAGCCATGTTGCACAAATACTACCGTGCCAAAACCTACAATAGGGACGATACTAAAGACACGTCCATCGGCTACCACCTGTACATCAGAACCAGGTTCTGCTACTATATCAATACCGGGGTGTTCAGTAAAGGTGCCATATAATGGATTTCGGTAGCGGCCAAACTTCTTAGCAATAGTAGTGCTGTTAACAGGCCAGGGTAAGGAGCCTCTTGATCGGGAAAAAGCTGTTTCATAGGTGAGAAGAGTTTCTTCATCCAAATAGTTTTCCCGGACAATAGGCTTGGAATATTTAGCTACTTCTTCTGCGCGGCGGTCAGAGTCAGCTATGTTGCGGGCGGCTTCCAGTTTGGCCAATCGTTCATTCTCAGCCTTACGCAGCTTTTCATATTTCGCTATCAGGTCCGCAAATGTATTTTCCAGGCTCTCTTTCTTTTCCCGGGTTTTCCGAAGCTCAGCTAAATACTCACTTCTTTCCTGTTTAATATTTTCAACAATACGCTGTTGTTGTTGCCGCTGATTACCCAGTTGATCTTTTTCTTGGCGTATCTCGTCCAGAATAACTTGATTTTTCTTGTGACTGTCTTCCAGGTCATCTTTCATCAAATCCAGTTCTTGTTTTCTCTTTTTAATCTGATTGGCTTGTTTTGCCTTTTGTTCTTCAAATTTTTGCAGATAGTAAGAGCGAACAAGCATCTGGTTGATGGAGCTGGAGGTGAAAAGTAACTCAAGGTTGCTGGTTCGCCCATTTTTATAAGCGTACAGAATAATGTCTTTATAGTTTTCTATAAGTTTGTTGAGTTCCTTCTCGCGGGTGTTAAGTTCTTCTCCGATTAAATTAACTTCATCCTGAATGCGCTGCTGTTCTGACTGAAGTGATCCTATTTTGTCATCTTGCAGAGCAATCAGGTTCGTTAAATTCTTATACTTTTTATACGACTTGTCATACCTGTTTTCTGTTTTACTGACTCTTTGCTGAAACTGCTTGATTCTTGCTTCCAGTACATTAATTTCAGCTCTCTTTTTCTCCTGTTCTTCGAGAAGTGCTTTCCGTTTCTCTTCATAAGTCTGGGCATATCCATTCAGTGAGCATATGCTAAGCAGCAATGCACATAGAACAGAACCTAAAATGAATTGTTTTTTCATAACCGTTCTATAACTATATGTTCAGGAATGTCTATTGTTAAGTCAAGTTTGCTGGGGTTTACATCAAGGGATTGCACAAGAAAGGCAACCTTGGATTCCCCATCGGAACTAAATATGGTGATTTTACGCGGAAAAATATAGCCCTGGAGTTCTCCATAGCCTTCATAAAATATTTTTGAATAAGGGAGTGGACTATCCCTTTTCTGAAGTACCTGCCAAATCCTGCTCGACTCTTTATCGATGTAAGCTTCTGCACCGTTAGTTAAACGTAATTTATAGGAGTTCTGGTCTTCCTGGACATCAGTTACCTCAGCAGTCTCAATTCGAAAATTAATCAGATCCAGGAAGTTGACAGAAGCAAGTTCATTCAAACTTGTAATGCGGCCATCATAAATAGAAATTTTGCGTGCGTGCTTTTCTAACCGGTCATAAATAAGGATAGAGTCCTGGTCCACCAGCATTTTTCCACCTTTAATGCCAATTCTGTTTCGTATAGTGAGTAAGCTTTTTTCACGATTGGTTTTAAAGTCGATGGTTATTCGGTCACTGTTTCCGGGTTCGCTTATTATGGCTCTTCCACGGCCTTCCATTGCTCGCAGTTCGTCATCACTGTACATAGGCAGTTTATCAATAATATCGGAAGGATCGGTATCACTGGGGTTGAATTCACCTGTTGTCAACCGCTTAGAAGAACTACAGGCTGATACGAAAAAAAGAAATAAAGAAAGGGATAAGAGAGTGCGCAATTTCAAACTATTGTATTTTGTCTTTTAAATGAGTTTTGGAGGTGTCTTTCTCGAAAGCTGCTTTCCACCATTTACGGGCTTCATCAGGTTTACCCAGCTTTTTATATACATCACCCAGGTGTTCCAGAACTACAGCACCGGCATCACCAATGTCGATCGATGCTTTAATAAACCGGCGTGCCCGATCATAATCCCCAAGCTTATAGTAGATCCAGCCAACGGTATCCAGGTAAGCCGGGTTTTCGGGAGCCTGTTCAATGGCTTCCAGAGCAAGTTCTTTTGCCTTGTCTAGTTTTTCGCCACGGATCGACAGGTTATAGGCATAATTGTTCATTGCATTGTGATTGTCAGGATCATAGCGGAGGGCTGTTTCATAGGCCTTATCAGAGGCTTCCGCTTTATTGAGGTTGGCTTGTACATCGCCGAGTGTACTATATACTGTGGATTTAAAAGGACGGCGGGCAGGTGCTCTGGAAGCTTTTTGAAGCCATTTTTCCGCCTCAGTATTATTGCCTTTCAGCATATAAGCAGATCCTATAAAGAACTGTATAAAGGCATCATCCGGAATATGCTGGTTTGCGACAAGACCTGTTTCTATAGTCTGCTCCAGTTTATTTTCACTAATGAGCAGTTGCAACCGTTGCCGCCAGGCTATATCATCTTCAGGTAATAGTTTGTTGGCTGTTTTAAGTTTCTCAAGTGCCTGGTCGGTTTTACCCTGCTGTGCAAAAAACTGACCAGTGAGTGTGAAGGCAGGACCATAGTCGGTCTCACTTTCAGTAAAAAGATCAAATATTCGTTCAGTCTCAATTTTAAGCTGAATGTTTTGAGGATTATCCTGGACCTTATTATACAAGTATTGAGCAATAACCATTTTGGCTTCAGCTTCATTAAGTGAGTCGGCCATAAAATTACCAAGCAAAGTTCCCGCACTATCCCATTTCTGTTCTTCAAAATAGAGCCCGGCAAGGTTTATCAGAGACTGAGGGTCTCTGGCATTCCGATTAAGAGCATCGCCCAACACGGTTTTAGCTTTATCCTCTTTGCCCGACTTTGAGTAATAATTTCCCAACAAATTGAGTACTTCCAGGTTGTCGGGGTCAATGCTTCGTATTGTTTCAAGTTGAACCAGGGCAGAATCTGTAACGCCCAGCTCTTCATAATTCCGAAACTTAAGGAGGTTGGCCTGTATGGTGGGGCCGGTTAATTTCAGGATTTTGTCCAGCGTCTGGTTCGACTTCACAAATTCACCATACTCCCTGTATGTTTTAGCCAACATAAACAGTACATCAAAGTCATCGGGATATTGTTTTAGCAAGGTACTAAGTTCAGCAAGGGTAGCTTGGTTTTGCCCGGCATTTCGGTAAATCTGTGCCAGTTTCATTCGGTACCATTTGTTGGTGGGATCAGCAGCTACTGCTTCTTTTCCATAAAGTATAGCATTGGGAAGGTCATCCAGCTGTAAAAAAGTATCGGCAAGAGAATAACTTACCCCCGCCGGTTGATCAAGGTCTTTATATGCCTGGAGAAGATGTGAACGAGCTTCTTCATATTGTTCACTGGAAAAAGCTTCCATTCCCTGGATGTATGCAGCTTTTCCGGAGAGTTCTTCTCTGCTTTGTACTTGAGAAACCCCATTTGTTATACAAAGGAGGCTAAGAAATATGTAAATGATGATTGTTTTTACCATGGCGTTAAACTAACGAAAAGTATAGCAGGAAAGTGCGATTAAAACAGCTGAAGCTTAAAGAAAACATATACTCGCACAAATGTAGATTCTATTTTGTCCATTCAGCCGGGTATAGTTAATTACAACTTCCTCCGCTAACGAAATAAAATGTTACGAAAAATACAAAATTATAGCTTTAACCTCTTTGGTAGCCTGTTCTTTTCTTTTTGTTACGGCCTTAAATGATGTGAATGAAACAGCTAAAGGAGATTACGGCTACATAGGCTGATATACTCAATAATCCCCGTGAATGTACCTCAAAATTGGGCTATTACATAAAGCAATTCAATGATAATATATTCAAGTATATAGATCACCATTTTGCATCCATTCGTGAATAATTCGGGTTAGGTGTTAGAGGCAATGCCGGCAGATGATTGCCTACCTGAGAATGTCCGGTATTACTCTCCCCTCAGTATTGATAATAGTTTAAATGCGGATGACAGAGATGAAGGGTGAAAAATTGTTGATGCCTTACTTGTGATGTCAACATCAACAGGAGTAATGTTGAAATGGATACAATTCCGCACTTTTTGGAATTGTGTCAGAAATCACACGCTCCAACAGCCGATATCACTTATTTAATGTGGCTCTGATTCTTGCAAGGTGATGGAAACTATGGCGAAGTGCATGGTCCTCAATAAAAAACTGAGTTGTAAGTGGAGCATCGGCATTTAGTGAAACCGCTGCCGCTTGATTGAGTTCTGTATCTGTAAATGCTCGAACTGAATCGGCCGCTACCTTACTGTTGCTCCGTAACAATTCCAGTGTCTCCTTTTTCTCAACGGAGATATTCTCTTGTGCATGTTTGGCATTCATTTGATCTACCACTTCCATCGTTACTCCGGTAATCGGCTGGCCGGAAGCGAGAAGACGGGCAAGATCGATTTCTACAGGATATGAACTTGCAACATGATGAACTACAACCCCAATAGTGCGGCCATCGCCGGCCACTTTCCTTTGCCAATCGGAGGTGGATAATTTTTCGGCATAACCTTCCAGGGCTACTGCTCCCATTATTATGCGATCCGCGAGATCGTTTGCTTTTTGGGAGGTATTTGTTTGTGGATCTGACATTATATCCTCTTTCTCTGTTTGTTACTATTTTTTTGTCTCTTATCTCTTCTTTACCCCAAACGTAAATACATCAGGACGTGCATAGTGACCAACCACATCAAACATTCGCTTAGCTGCAATAATCTGACCCAGATCAATATCAGCATATATAATACCCTCTTCCTCTTCCAGTGGCCCGGCTAACACTTTACCGTTGGGTGCTATTATGACACTATTACCATCATTTATCCATTCCCGGCCTTCCGGATAGAGCTTTTTGAATTCATAAGAATCCGGAATATCATTCATGTTAAGGGCCATGCAGCTGCTGATGACGAATAAGCCGCCTTCTCTTGCGATGTGCTGCATAGATTGCAGCCAGTTTGGGCTTTTGTCCCAGGTTGGTGAAACAAGAATTTGAGTACCTGATTCATACATTGCATTTCTTGCCAAAGGCATGAAGTTTTCCCAACAAATTAAACCCCCAATTTTTCCCGCAGAAGTGTGATACGATTGCAGGGTAGTTCCGTCGCCCTGGGCCCATATAAGTCGTTCTCCGCCTGTTGGAATCAGTTTCCGGTGTTTCCCTAAAATTGTACCCTCATCACTGATAAACAGCAGGCTATTGTAAAGGCTTGCATTGCTTTTTTCTGTGTTTCGTTCATGCATACCCATCACAACATTTATACTTGCCGACTTTGCAGCTTTGCATAGTTTATCCGTTGCGTTATCCGGAATCGAAACGGCATTGTCAACAAGCTTTACATAAAGTTCATTTAATTCTGCTCCTTTACTATTCGGAATCAGCCACACCCAATCCGGGTAGCCGGAAATAAATGCCTCCGGGAAAACAATAACTTTTGCGCCATTATTACCTGCTTCTTGAATTGCATTGCAAGCTTTCTCAACTGTTTTCTCTTTATTGAGATAAACAGGCGTTAACTGTGCTGCAGCTATTTTTGTTTTGTGTATCATGTCTTCTTTTTTAGAATGGAATGGAAATGTATGACTCAAATTTGCAAAACTTATATACGAAACAATACCACGATTGAATCAAATGCTGAAACAATTGATTCAATTTGACTTGTTTTAACGTAGCTGCTATTGAATTTTGGCAAATGAAGTGGGAGAAATGCCAAATCGTTTTCGGAAGACTTTTGTAAAATAGGTGGGGCTGTTAAAGCCTAAATCGAATGCTATTTCCGAAATGGTTGGATTACCTTTTTTTATTTTTTTTAAGGATTGTCGTAATCGTAATTCCCGAATCAATTGATTAGGAGCCATTCCGGTTAATAATTTTAATTTCCTGTACGCTTGCGACTTACTCAGTCCCAAAAGGTTGTATAAATCTTTACTTTTGAAGCCGGGGTCATAAAGGCTTTCTTCAAAGACATCAAACAGGCGAAACAAGAAAATAAAATCCTCATCTCGTATAATTTTAAATGCGTTTTGAGGTTCGACAGGAGAAGTTCTTTCTTTTTCAGAAAGGATTTGGGTTTCAAAATCAAGGCTCATCGTATTTTTTAAACTTGCCGCACACAAGTATAAAATTTTCTTTTTTGTCTCTTCAAACAAATGATCCCCTGCTTCATCAACAGGCCTGCCACTAGACAGTGCTAAAGTAAATTCAACATTATCAGAAATTGAATGCAGATATTTACTAATGGTTAGTGCACACTGCATAGCGTTTGATGCATAAATAAAAGATGCCATTAAATCGTCGCTGGGCTGTAAGACCACTATACCTTCATACTGTTCAATAATTTTATAAACCTTATTTGTGTGGTATTTATGTCTTCTGGTTAAGTCAAACACCGTGATGGACAGAATGGTCCGGTAGCCTGTATCAATTTCCCCTGAAAACGTTTGAGCTAAATCATTTATATGGGTTCCTTGTCCCAAAAAAAGATTGAACTCATCATCTGATACTTCAATGATATTGCAAGCCGTATTACCATGAGATTGTTTATGGACTTCATTACAAGCCTCTTTGTTAGGGCCTCTCATGAGACAGAACAGTGTTTTGGCATCTACATTCACCCAATATTTTAGTTGAGTAACACCAAACCGTTCCTGAATAGCCAAATCTTCCATGTGGGCTTTGACAACATCTTCTACCGAAAATGTGTCCGAATCTACAGTGTGAATATCCATATATAAAGGCATAAGATCTTAATCTACAGCTTTCATCTTAACGGTTCGCGGCTACACATAATGGTGAAAAAGAAGCTTAAAACTTTTAAGTGTACACAAATATGAGGAAAAGGCCAACGGTTTGTCTATCCCATTGTGTGCGCCCCGAATGGCAAGCTCCACAGGAATATAGCGATATTTTCTGATGGAGATTGGTTCTCTGACAGAATACAATTAGCTGGGGAGTAGCCCAAAGTCCCATCCTGAAAACGACCATCACCTTAGCCAGGATGAAGAAAAGGGGATATATCACTATGGTGGAACTCTATCATCAGATCAAGTCAAGATGACAAACCGCCGTGTACGCGACCCGTACGTACGGTGGTGTGCCCCGAAGAGGTGCTTTTGGCAAGAGGCGCACTCCGCTCAATCTTGGGTGGAGCCGCCTACTCGATTATTTTACCTATCTTACGTTAAACAAACCAATTAACACTATGAAAATATCAAGAATTTATTTGGATACATCTGTGATAGGCGGATGCCATGATATAGAATTTGCGACATGGTCTAACGGACTGATGAAAGATTTCAGGTTGAAAAATTATCAGCCGGTATTATCCCAGCTAACTTTTGATGAAATAAGTAAAGCACCAGAGCGGGTCCAAGATACATTAACGATGCTATTGGATTATAAACCTGAGATATTGGAAATTACTGAAGATGCTTTAGAGTTATCAGAGGAGTATTTAAACCGAAAAATTCTGACTCCAAAATTTCGCGATGACACCTTACATATAGCATTAGCCTCGCTGGCCAATGTGGATGTTTTGGTTAGCTGGAATTTTCGCCATATTGTACATTATGACAAGATTCGTCTGTTTAATGCCGTTAACATTGAAAATGGACTGAAATCCATCGATATTTATTCACCACGTGAGGTAACCAATTATGAAGAATAAAAAATTCGATACAGTAAAAGAGACTCGGTCTATTAGGGATCGGAACTATCAGGAGACGAAAGGCTTATCAAAAAAAGAGTTGTTGGAGCACTATAAAAAGAGGGGAAAGGCAGCTTTACAGAAATTTAGAAAAAACTCAAAAGTTTCTGGCTAATCTACTTTAGGGAAGGTAAAATAACATATAATTAAGCGGATTTGCTAATCCGTACCAATACGCGTCATTATATTTCAAATCCCTCTAAAAACCAACTAAACCCAATTTTTTTCAATGTTATACGGATTTTGATGTGCTCAAATTGGTATAACATGGTTAAATATATATGTGTGAGGGTTGTCTTCTGTCTTTCACTTTTTACCTGCCCCACCGGGTGCATGCAATGGCGTCCTTATTCGATTTTCTAATTCCAATTTCCAATAACTAATATCCCTTTAACCAATAACCAAGCCCCACCACGCCCTCCGTCTCAGCACAATAAGAATGTTGCTTTTTAGCCCAACCAGTGTGCTGATCTACCTCCCTCGAGGGAGGACTCAATCCGGAGCTTTGATTTAAGGATCGATAAACTTGTCCCATTTCACCTTTCACTTTTCACTTCTACATTTAGCCTCTTAACACAACAAAAAGCTTTAATCACTTCCTCACTTCCTCACTAATATCCAAAAAAAACTAATTTCCATTCCCTCTTGTTTTATTCAGCTTTCTTTGTTTAACTTTAAGCCATGCAAATCAAAAGCAGAAATAGGATTTCTACTTCTTTTCTCCGGCGGATTCCGCGGCGGCGGTAAGCTATATCTGGTCGCTGGTGTAGCGACACTCATCTCTTTTTACCGTCAATCCTAATTTCAACCTTCATTCCGAAAGGAATATTTCTACACTTTTTATAAACCGCCATGTCCGTACACATTCAAATTGCTTCAAAGAAGCACTCCATTTATGCAAAAGATATATGCACGCTTGTTGAAGAAGCTGCAAAAAAACGTGGTACAGGTATAGCCAAGCGCGATCCCAACTACATCAAATCCAAGCTGGAGAAAGGTGATGCCGTTATAGCCCTGGATGGAGAACAGCTCGTGGGCTTCTGCTATATCGAGGCATGGGAGGACAAAAAGTATGTAGCCAATTCCGGACTTATCGTTCATCCGGATTACAGGGGACAAGGGTTGGCCGGAAAGATCAAGAAAAAGATATTTGAACTATCCAGGAAGAAGTATTCTGGCTCGAAGGTATTTGGGATTACCACCAGCCTCCCGGTGATGAAAATCAACTCAGATCTGGGATATAAGCCCGTCACCTTTTCTGAGCTCACACAGGACGAGACTTTCTGGAATGGCTGCAAGAGCTGCCCCAATTACGACATCCTGAGCAGGAACAACCGAACCAACTGCTTATGCACGGGAATGATGTTCGATCCCCAAAAACCAAATAAAAAATCTAAAAAGGAAAGAGAAAAAAACGTCAAAAAGTTCTACCGCTGGGTAAGGCTCAAAACGCATTCGTTTCTGAAACTCTTAATTCAAACCAAATTATTGTCATGAACAAAAAGAAAGTAGTATTAGCCTTTAGCGGCGGACTCGATACCAGTTACTGCGCCGTACATCTGTCCGGTGAGAAAGGATATGATGTGTATACCGCGGCCGTAAACACCGGAGGGTTCAGCCCGGCAGAAGAAAAAGAGCTGGCCCGAAAAACTGAGCAGCTGGGAATCGACCATCACATATGCCTGAATGTGGAAGAGGAGTTCTATCAGAAAGGCATCCGCTACCTCATTTTTGGGAATGTGCTTAAGAATCACACCTATCCTCTTTCGGTAAGTGCCGAGCGTGTATTCCAGGCCATCGCCATAGCCGAGTATGCCAAATCCATTAATGCGGATGCTATTGCCCATGGGAGTACCGGCGCCGGCAACGACCAGGTGCGCTTTGATCTGGTGTTTAATGTGATGGTGCCCGAAATGGAAATCATTACCCCCATCAGAGACCAAAAACTGAGCAGGGAAGAAGAGGTTGAATACCTGGAATCGCACGGAGTGGAACAGGAGTGGGCCAAAGCCAAATACTCCATCAACCAGGGGTTGTGGGGCACTTCGGTTGGAGGAGCCGAAACACTGACCTCCCATCAACCCCTGCCTGAAGAGGCCTGGCCTACAAAAGCGGTGGAGAATGATATGAAAACCATTGAGCTGGAATTCAAAAATGGGGAACCGGTTGGGATAGAAGGAGAAAATCTTTCGCCGGTAGAAACCATCCGAAAACTGAATGAGATAGCTGCCCCCTATGGTATTGGCCGTGATGTGCATGTAGGTGATACCATCATCGGTATAAAGGGACGTGTAGGATTTGAGGCAGCCGCTCCACTTATCATCATAAAAGCACACCAACTGCTGGAGAAGCATGTGCTGGGCAAATGGCAGTTGTACTGGAAAGATCAACTTTCGGAATGGTACGGCATGCTAATGCATGAAGGCCAATACCTTGACCCGGTGATGAGAGACATTGAGGTCTTCCTGGAAAACACTCAACAGAACGTATCAGGGAAGGTATTTGTAAAGTTAGAACCGGGGTGTTTTACCCTGGAAGGTATACAGTCGGGTAACGATTTGATGGCTTCGGGCCATGGTCAATATGGAGAGATGAATAACGCCTGGAGCGGAGATGATGTGAAGGGCTTTACCAAAATACTTGCTAATTCAATGCTCATTCAAAAACAGGTGCAGAATAATGATTAAAGCAGGCATCATAGGTGGGGCGGGATATACCGCCGGAGAACTTATCCGTCTTTTGTTGAATCATCCCGGGGCGGAAATCACAAGCGTGGTAAGCCAGAGTCATGCGGGGGACTATCTGTATAAAGCTCACCCCGACCTGGAAGGTATTACTGAACTGGTATTTGATACAACATTATCAGGTGATGCAGAGGTGGTATTTCTTTGTTCAGGCCATGGTAAATCAAAAATATTAGTTGAGGAGGGAGCGGTACCGGAAGGGGCATACATCATAGATCTGAGTTCTGATTTCAGGTTAAAAGATGCTGCCCATGAATTTATATACGGTCTTCCGGAATTGAACAGGAAAGCTATACAAGGGGCTCAATATCTTGCCAATCCCGGCTGTTTTGCTACTTGCATTCAGCTTTGCCTGTTGCCGCTTGCGGATGCAGGCTTGTTGATTGGTGATGTGCATGTAATAGCCATTACCGGAAGCACCGGGGCCGGACAAAAACCCTCGGCGACTACCCATTTCAGCTGGAGAAGTAATAATGCCTCTGTCTACAAGGGCTTAACCCATCAGCACCTGAATGAAATCAACCAAAGCCTGATACAACTGCAGCCGGCTTTTGCACATCAGCTACATTTTATCCCCATGAGGGGAGCTTTTACCAGGGGTATTTTGGCGGCCTGTTATCTGCCATTCAAAGGATCTTTGGAGAAAGCACAATCCATGTACCAGGAGTATTACCAAGGCCATCCTTTTGCTTCGGTGGTGGAAAGCAGCCCCGATGTAAAGAGAGTAGTTAACACCAACAGGGGGCTGCTCTATGTGCAGAAAGAAGGGGATCAATTGCTGATTACGGGAGTCATCGACAACCTGTTAAAAGGAGCATCAGGACAAGCTGTACAAAACATGAATCTTATGTTCGGGCTGGACGAAACGACCGGCCTGACTCTAAAACCAACCGCATTTTAATGATGGACACACAAAAGAAGATCGCGATTATAGGAGCTGGAAACCTGGGAGTAGCCATTGCCAAAGGCATGGTAGCCAATGATATGGTTCAACCCAAAAATATATATCTCACGCGCCGTCATCTTGAAAAATTGGATTCTTTGAAACCAGAAGGATTCCAAATTACCTCTGATAACAAGAAAGCCGTGGAGGGCTGTGAATACATCATTTTGTGTGTTCAGCCCAAACAACTACCCGCTGTACTAAAGGAAATAGAACCCGCATTGGATGCAGAAAGTCATATTTTCATTTCCACCATTACCGGGATAAGCATCTCAACAATAGAGGAACATCTGGACATCACTTTGCCCATTGTGAGGGCTATGCCCAATACGGCCATTGCCATATCTGAATCTATGACATGCATGTGCGCCAGCAATGCCTCTGAAGATCAGTTGAAAGAGGTACAGCAAATATTCAAGGCTCTGGGAGAAACGCTCATCATCGATGAAAACCTGATGAAAGCAGCAACCGTGCTGGCGGCCAGTGGAATAGCTTTTTTCCTGCGGTACATCCGGGCGGCTACACAAGGAGGTATTCAGTTGGGCTTTCATGCAGAAGAGGCACAGAAAATTGCCATGCAAACGGCCAGGGGAGCAGCATCTCTGCTGGTTGAAGAACACAATCATCCCGAAACAGAAATCGACAAGGTAACTACACCCCAGGGATGCACTATTGCCGGTTTAAATGAAATGGAGCACCAGGGACTGAGCTCGGCACTCATCAAAGGAATCCTGACTTCGTTCGAAAAAATTAACACCATCACAAAATGAATGTATTTAACGTATATCCACTGCTTGATGTGGAACCCGTAAAGGGTAAAGGAAATTATGTATACGACCAGGAAGGAACCGAATACCTGGATTTTTACGGCGGTCATGCGGTGATATCCATCGGGCACAGCCACCCGCATTATGTTAACCGATTGAATCAACAGCTCAGCAAGCTGGGTTTTTATTCCAACTCGGTACCCATCAGCATACAACAAGAACTGGCGGGGAAACTAACGCAGCTATCCGGCTATAATGACTGGAAGTTGTTTATGTGTAATTCCGGAGCAGAAGCTAATGAGAATGCCTTGAAGGTTGCCTCTTCATGGAATAGACGAAAGAAAGTAGTGGCTTTTAAAGGGGCTTTCCACGGGCGTACTTCGCTTGCAGTGGCCGCCACCGATAACCCTTCTATTGTTTTTCCGGTGAACGAGGGGGCGGAAGTTACCCATGTGGACTGGCAAGACATCAAAGCAACCGAGCTGCTGCTGAAAGAAGAGGATGTGTGTGCGGTTATTATTGAAGGGATTCAGGGGGTAGGGGGCATTCGTATCCCCAATGCTCTTTTTTTGAAGCAACTGAGAGAATTATGTGCCCAAACCGGCACGGCTTTGATATTGGATGAAGTACAATCGGGCTTTGGAAGAACTGGTAAGTTTTTTGCCCATCAGCATTTTGGGATAGAGCCGGATATCATCACCATGGCTAAGGGAATGGGGAATGGATTTCCGGTAGGGGCTGTATTAATTCATCCCAGGTTTGAGGCTTCATATGGAATGCTGGGAACCACTTTTGGAGGAAACCACCTGGCATGTGCTGCTTCTTTAGCCGTGGTTGAGGTTATTAACCACAATGGGTTGATGGGACGTGCTACAAAGTTTGGGGCTTTCCTGCTTTCACAGTTAAAAGGATTGCCCGGCTCAAAAGAAATACGCGGACTTGGTTTAATGATTGGGCTTGAATTTAATCACCCTGTAGCAGAATTAAGGAAGGAGCTCTTGTACAAACACCACATATTTACAGGTTCATCTTCCAATAAAAATGTATTACGCCTGCTGCCTCCGCTTTCAGCAGGGAGAAAAGAATGCGATCAGCTTATTGAAGCTCTGCAGGAGGTGTGCCAGTGAAATCGTTTGTGTCTGTTGATAGTGTAGAGAATATAAATGCTTTGGTAGATGATGCCCTTGAAATCAAGAAGAATCCGCATGTGCATTCGTGCCTGGGTAAGCAAAAATCGTTGTGCCTGATTTTTCTGAATCCAAGTCTGAGGACCAGGCTTAGTTCTCAAAAAGCGGCTTTTAACCTTGGGCTGGATGCTGCTGTACTGGACGTAGGAAGCCAGGGCTGGCAACTGGAATTCACTGATGGAGTGGTTATGGACGGAGATAAAGCCGAGCACATTAAAGAAGCGGCAGCCGTGATCGGTAGCTATTTTGATGTCGTAGCCATCCGTGCTTTTGCAAAACTGGAAGACCGTGATCAAGATTACAGCGAACAGATATTAACGGCATTTCAGAAGTACTGCCCGGTGCCGGTGGTTAATATGGAGTCGTCGACTGCCCACCCATTGCAGGCGCTGGCAGATGTTATCACCATTGAAGAACACAAGAAAAAAGCCAAGCCCAAAGTGGTGTTGAGCTGGGCTCCGCATCCCAAAGCCCTACCCCAGGCAGTAGCTAACTCGTTTTCGAGATGGATGCAGGTGGTGGATTATGATCTCACGATCACCCATCCCGAAGGGTATGAACTGGCGGAAGGGGTAGTTGGGCAGGCCCAAGTTGAATATGATCAGCAGAAAGCTTTTGAAGGGGCGGATTTTATCTACGCCAAGAACTGGAGCAGCTATGCCGATTATGGGAAGGTGCTCAGCAGGGATCTCAATTGGATGATAACTGCCGATAAGATGAAACTGACAAACCAGGCTAAGTTTATGCACTGTCTTCCGGTTCGCAGAAATGTAGTGGTGGAAGGCAGGGTGCTGGATAGTGATAGCAGCCTGATCATTCCCGAAGCCGCTAACAGGGTGACATCCATGCAAGCGGTTCTTAAAAACATACTGGAGGGGCTGAACTAATGGCCACATTGAAAGTAGTTAAAGTAGGCGGAAAGGTAATAGAGGATGATGGGAAGCTCCAGTCATTCCTGAAATCCTTCTCTGAAATTAAAGGATCCAAAATATTGGTGCACGGCGGGGGATCTATTGCTTCGGGGATGGCACAGCGTTTGGGGATTGCGCCAAAGATGAGGGAAGGCCGACGTATCACCGATGATGAAACCCTGGATGTAGTGATGATGGTGTATGGCGGATTGGTGAATAAACAAATCGTAGCCAAACTACAGGGGTATGGAGATAACGCCTTGGGGGTAACCGGCGTTGATCTAAACCTCATCAGAGCAAAAAAAAGAAAGCCGAAACCGGTAGATTATGGCTGGGCGGGAGATGTGGAGGAAGTCAATAAATCTGTTTTAAATATGCTGTTGGAGCAGGAAGTGGTGCCGGTTTTTGCCCCACTAACCCATGACGGACAGGGACAGATGCTAAACACCAATGCAGATACCATCGCTTCAAGGGTAGCGGCATCTATGGCGGGGCACTATATAACTGAACTGGTGTTTTGCTTTGAACAGGAAGGAGTGCTGAATGGCGAAGATGTCATTTCTAATCTTAGTTCAGAACGGTATCAACAGCTAAAACAGGAGGAAATTATTAAAGATGGAATGATTCCCAAAATTGATGTCGGTTTTGAAGCCCGTACCCAGGGGGTCTCTAAAGTCAGTATTCGGAGTTATAAAGAAATTGCAGTATCCAAAGCAGGAACGGAGTTAACATTATGATCGAAACGAATCAGCTTAAAGCGCAGGCCATTGAACTGCTGAAAAAGCTTATTTCTATCCAGTCGTACAGCGGAGAAGAAGACCACACGGCAGAAGTCTTGTTTAATGTGCTGACTGAATATGGTTTTCACTCCAAACGGAAAGGAAATAATGTATGGGCCTGGGCAGGGGAACAAGACACCTCCAGGCCCACCATCCTGCTGAATTCCCATCACGATACGGTGAAGGCAATATCAAAATGGACTAAAGAGCCTTTTAGACCTGTGGTGGAAGATGGAAGGCTTTATGGCCTGGGAAGTAATGACGCGGGAGGACCACTGGTGAGTTTACTGGCTACTTTTGTATATTTCTCCCAGCACGAGCAGCCGTATAACTTGCTGTTTCTGGCTTCGGCTGAGGAGGAAACATCCGGGAAGAAAGGAGTGCCAATAGTACTTCCCGAATTGGGGAGGATTGATCTTGGAGTAGTGGGCGAGCCCACATCTATGGATATGGCGATTGCAGAACGAGGCCTGTTGGTGCTGGATTGTACGGCCCAAGGGATAAGCGGGCATGCCGCACGAAATGAGGGAGAGAATGCAATCTATAAGGCCATGAAGGATATTGAGTGGTTCAGAAACCATCAGTTTGAACAAACATCCGAAGTATTGGGTCAGGTGAATATGACGGTGACACAAGTTGATGCCGGAACTCAGCACAATGTGGTACCCGATAGCTGTTCGTTTGTGGTAGATGTTCGCCCCAATGAGCATTACGATAATCAAGAACTGGTAGAGATGATCCGGGAGAATATAGAATGTGAGGTGCGTCCTCGTTCGGTGAACTTAAAGGCTTCGGGCATATCAAAAAACCATCCCATCATAACAAAAGCTGAAGAGCAGGATGTTCGGATGTATGGATCGCAAACCATGTCGGACCAGGTACATATGCCTTTTCCTACTGTAAAAATAGGGCCGGGGAATACCCACCGCTCTCATACGGCAGATGAGTATATTTATTTGCATGAAATCAGAGATGGAATCGATAAGTATATTCGCCTTTTAGATGGCTTCCAGCTATGATTTTAATTAACAGTGTCCAAACATTGAAGTTTGAACGTTAGTAATTGACAGGTATTAACTGTGGATTAAATGATTGACGCATAAAAGAATGACATTTGATAAAACCAAAGCATAGGAACAATGAGCAACAATAAACTCTGGGATAAGGGAATAGAGACCGACACGTTTATCGAGAACTTTACGGTAGGAAGCGACCGAGAATTAGATCTGGAACTGGCCAAATATGATGTGGAGGGAACCTTAGCCCATATCACCATGCTGGAGTCGGTGGGGCTGTTGGAAGAAGAGGAACTGGAACAGCTTACTGTGGAACTCAGGCGTATCCTGAAAGATGTGATAGCAGCCGGCGATTTTGTGATTGAAGAGGGAGTGGAAGATGTGCACTCTCAAGTGGAGTTGATGTTAACCCGCAAGCTTGGCGATGTGGGAAAAAAGGTCCATTCCGGGCGTTCCCGTAACGACCAGGTGCTGGTGGACATACGCTTGTATCTCAGAGATCAGATAAAAGAAATAGCAGCCCTTACCAAGCAGTTGTTTGATACGCTTATTGCACAAAGTGAAGCTCACAAACAGGTGTTGCTTCCCGGTTATACTCACACCCAGGCGGCTATGCCCTCCAGTTTCGGGATGTGGTTCGGAGCTTATGCCGAGAGCCTGACCGATGATTTGGTACTAATGAGTGCGGTGTATGATATTATTAACCGTAATCCCCTGGGTTCGGCGGCAGGCTATGGCTCTTCCTTTCCCTTAAACCGACAGAAAACAACTCACCTATTGGGTTTTGAGGGGATGAATGTGAACTCGGTTTACGCCCAGATGGGGAGAGGTAAAACTGAACAAACACTTTCATTTGCTATGGCGGGTATCGCAGGAACACTCAACAAGCTGGCGGCAGATGTATGCCTGTATAACAGCCAAAATTTTGCTTTCCTGAAATTGCCGGACGAACTGACTACGGGATCAAGCATTATGCCACACAAAAAAAACCCTGATGTGTTTGAGCTGATACGTGCTAAAACCAATGTATTACGCAGTCTCCCAAACCAGCTGATGATGGTGACGGCAAATATGACGTCAGGCTATCACCGCGATTTCCAGTTGCTGAAAGAAACCCTGTTTCCGGCTCTGCATGATTTGAAGGATTGTTTATCCATCACCAACTATGCCATGGAAAGGGTAGAGGTACAACAAAACATTCTGGATGATCCCAAATACCAGTTGATTTTTTCGGTGGAAGCCGTCAATCAGTTAGTACTGGAAGGAGTGCCGTTCAGAGATGCTTACAAAGAAGTAGCCCGCCAAATTGAATCCGGGGAGTTTGAACCTCCTTCGGAATTGAAGCATACGCATGAAGGGTCAATAGGCAAGCTGGGGAATGAGCTGATTGTTAAGCGAATGGAAGAAGTGTTGGCTGGTTTTGGAGAGTAGTTTTTGTGAATCAGTGAGGCCACTTGGTACTTACCCAATTAGTGTGTCTGGAGGTCTTGCTAGTGTAGGTTAACAACGTACTTATTTTTTGAGTTAGTTGGTAGCTGGCTCAGGTGGAAAAAGATTCGTGTCGTATTTAATTGGATACTTTTCTTCGGTAGCACCGCTTGTCCATGGCTACATGCCCTAACAAGGAGATTCCGCATCTTCTCCCGATCAAATCGGGATGCGTGCGGGAAAACCCCGTCATCCCGGACAAGGCGTAACGAAGTGAAGTCGCCGATCCGGGATCTCCCGCCACATGGGTTACACCTGCCACGGCCTCGTTGTTAACCACCTTGCCCGTACCAGGGAGATCGCGGGTCTTCGTATACACTTCGCCCGCGATGACTCCTTCTTTAATACCCCCGTAGTTTAGATAGGTGAACCCCGCCCGATATCTTGGTTCATTTTTTAAGGGGGCAAATCGCCGGAATTTTCCTCGCCATTTCTCACAGACCCCTGCCAGCGCCGCCAAACCTACACAAGAAGACTTTTTTATGCTACCGGAAGACACACTTTCCTGGGAAGTACCGGCCACTTTTATATCAATCGGGGTCTTTCAATGTACCAAGTTGGGATTGGCCGTACCTGCGGCACTCTGGGTTGTTAAGAATTCTCCAGCAGCTATCTGTGAAGGCTTCATATTCTAAAGGAGGTGTACATAATTCACCCAACTAATTTATCTTTATAAATCTCAAAAAAGACGTGGGCGGCAGGTTCTATAATGTCGTCTGGGAAATCGTATTCAGGATTATGTAGTGGGGGTTGTTTCTCCCCGGCGCCGAAACCAAACTGAGCTCCTTTATACGTAGCAGTAAAATAGGCAAAGTCTTCCGACCAGCGGTTGGGTTTCTCCATCTGTTCGGTTTCCAGTCCACTGCGTTCGGCTGCTTCCCGGATCATGGAAACACACTCGATATCATTAATTGTAGCCGGGTATATTTCGCTATAATTGATGTCATATGTAAGTTGATTGGTGTGGGCAATGAGTTCAACAATCTTTTCTGTTTTTAGCGTTAGCAGTTCCATATCCCCATTTTCAAAAGCCCGAAGGGTGATACCTAACTCTGCATGGGAGGGAGATACCCCAAAGGCGACTTCACCCATACGGATGTAGATGACAGTGGTAAAAGTAGTGTCATTAAACTGTCCGGAGTCTCTTATAAGTTCATTTAAGGCGTTTATGATATCGGAAATAGCCATAACAGGGCTAATGCCTTTCTCTGGTTCAGCAGCATGGGAGGTTAAACCTTCCAGCCGGACCGTCATTCCCTTTGAAGCTGCCGAAAAACTGCCCTCTTTAAGCAATACTTTATTTTTGGGTACTCCGGGTATGTTATGTAAGGCAAATACATAATCAGGATCCAGTTCCCGGAAGGCCATCGACTCTACCACATCCTTGGCTCCCAGTTCGTTCTCTTCCGCAGGTTGAAAAAGGATGACAGCTTTACCTTTCTCGGGTTTGTTTTCAGCTATTAATTTTGAAAGGGCAACCAGTATAGCCATGTGGCCATCGTGTCCGCAGAGATGAGCCACATATGTATTCAGGGATTCGTAAGCCAGATTGGTTTGCTCGAGAATAGGCAGGGCATCCAGCTCAGCCCGGAAAACAACTATAGGTCCGGGCTCACCACTGTCAAAAACAAAAGCTTTTCCGGTATCAGAAATATCAAGTTCTTCATCAGGATTAAATTGCTGCATGAAGTCCGAAATACGTTTCGAAGTTTCAAATTCAAGATTTGAAAGCTCGGGATAACGGTGGAGAGTGTGTCGTAGTTTTATTATTTCTCTAAAGTCTGACATGTGACTCAAAATGTTGATGAACAGTTATGAAATGTAATTGTGCTGGCACATGCAAATTCTGGCCAATACGGGAACAATACATGTATTGAAAAGAAATCGGCTAACGATTAGCGACCAGCAAAATGGGTTCCAATTTACTTAACGGCGGGAAAATATCATAGCTGTGATGTGATATACACAGTCCTTTCATACATTTGGCAGATTGTGGATATCCTGTAATTTGTTGACTGTTCTGGTTAAGACTGAGTTAGCTAACTCCCTTCTTACTGTGACAAGAGATAAATATCTCTTCAACAGCCTCCCCTTCTTTGTTTCGCTATAGGCGGAATAGAGCCAAAAATCGGCAGTGAGTATTTTAAGCCTCGTTCCAAATGCCTACCTTCGCTCTTTTGCCTAAAAACACCGGGATTAATCAGTGGAAACAAGAATATCTACTTCGGCATTATCCCAGTTTTTGCTTCGTTCACCGTAAACCTCGAAATCGTAATTATAAGCTCTGTTAAAGTCAGATTTCCATATAGTTTTCCAGGAATCAGAAATACAGTCCGGCATCTTACCCTTTGCCACTACTTTCCGGTATGTTTGCCCGGGAATGGTGAGGCTGTCCATATTCTCTGGTACATCGGCGTCCCCTTTAACTTTACAGCCTATGAAATATGAAAATGGCTGCATATGATCCCCTTCATATTCATAATAGACGGCATATATTTCATCATTTTCTTTGCCAGGTATCTGTCTGGTAATATGCTCCTTCTCAAATCTCTGCCATAAATTGCCACAATCGATACTTGATTGTCCATCCTGGTTGGTTGTCTTCTTGTCGAGTTTGAGGCCGATTAATTTGAACGGCGGTAAATTTTTATCCTCCATGCTATATAGTTTTTAATTTTAAGAGTGCATTGATGATACTCCCCCCAACCAACGAAAACTATTTTATAATAAAAAATCGGAATCTATACTTGAAATCTTATGGAAAACCATCCATAAATCTGAAAAGTACCGTTTCTAATCAGGCCGATGAGAATACATCCGATGTGGAGTCTTTTTTAATGTTTGATATCAGCTCTTTCTCTTTTCTGAAATGGAATCCCATTAATTTGTTTCCCAGGGATCGTAGGATCCGAAGTTCCACATAAATCCTTCCGGATCTTTACAGGTATATAATTTACCTCCGTAGTCCTCTTCCCGCAGTTCAATTATAATATTGGCACCAGAAGCTTTGGCTTGTTCGTAATGCTTATCAATGTTTTTTACAATGATATAAGGACTTTGAGTATTGACTCCACCCGCTTCTTCCGGGGTTCTGATGTATTGGCCATAGTCCGTTTCTCTGCGCGGACCAATCATGACCATTGAATTATTATAAGTGAGTTGGGCATGGGCAACCTTGCCGTCTTCATCTTCGGCGATCAGGTGTTGTTCAAATCCAAACGCTTCGCAAAGCCAGTTTAAAGCCTTAGTGGCATCCTTGTATTGCATAGTGGGTATAATGGCAGAATTTTTCATGGTGGCACTTTTGTGTTAATTGGGCATCCGGTTCGAAATGTAACAGAGTCATGGCATTTATTCTACTGTTATTGTTTTGCAGGCATACCTTGGGCAGGGGATGAAGTGAGATGGCAAAAGTGAATAGTTCAATTAGGGATGCGTGTTCAGTGACAAGAGTGGACAACTTTTCACTTTTGCCTTCTACCTTTTCACATGTTGGCCATGTTGGTTATTTGGGGATCAGGATTTTTTTGTTCGGTGATAATAGCGTAATGCTTTATCCCGGCTGCCACAGTCTTCCATGTCGCACCATTTCCGGCTTCTGTTCCGGGTTGTGTCATAAAAGATCCAGTCACAAGACGGGCAATGGCCAATGCGTGTATGATCGAGATCTGTGAGAACATGAACCGCATTCCATATGACAGAATTTAAAACCTGGGGTAATGTCTCCGGGATATCCCATTTCCACTGGTAGTCGGGGCTAAGGTATCGGTATTGTACAGCTTCGCGCATGAAGTCATTGAGAGTATTAAGAGCTGAAGAAGCGGGTTGTTCATCATGGGCAAGCGGCCTTAGAACATCCGCGAGACCAGAACGAATTTCATGAACTCTCACTAATTCCTTTTCAAGCTTGGTACCTGGTTGATTCGCAAGATCTTTTTCTTGCCCGGTATTAATAACACCTGAGGCCACCGCCCAGCTCAAAAAATTGTCGGTGCTATCCAGCCAGTCGTGCTCCTTTTCTGTATCTGGCCATGCAATTGTATTTACGAGATCAAGGCTCACCTCATCTCCACCAATCAATTTATAGGTGCCGGTGTAATCTCCGGATTTTAATTCAACGGGATCCATTATTTATGCTTTACTATCTATTATAAAGTAGAAGGTAAAAAAATATTGGGAAGAAAATGGTTATTTCTTATTTTACTATCTAAATCAATTATAGAAGGTAAAGTTTTAGTAATGAAAAAAAGCTATAATTCTCAAGAAAAATCAATCACCAAGCGTATTCCGCCACATTTATACTTTATGGGTTCAGCTATCTTCCATTACCTGGGGCCTTCCTTTGCGGTTCTGCTTTTTGCCCGTGTTTCGGTAAGTGGGGTGGCCTGGCTCCGAATTGTTTCTGCCGGACTTGTATTTGCCTTGTGGCGAAAACCATGGAAAGTATTTGCTCAAACCAATTATGAAACACGATGGCTTATCGTCGGCTTAGGTTCCGTTTTTGCCTTAATGAATTACTCATTCTATTATGCCATCGCCCGGCTTCCTCTGGGTACTGTAGCGGCAATAGAATTTATAGGCCCTATTTTACTGGCGCTTATAGGGACACGGTCCTGGCGTAATCTTGCGGCTCTTGTCCTGGCTGTTTTAGGGGTATATATGTTAACGGATATCCGGCTAGCCGGCGAACCCATGGGCTTTATCTGGGCATTTGTCAATGCGGCATTATTTGTGGCTTATATTATATTGGCCCATCGGATTTCACGATCAGACACCGGCACAAAAGCCGTTGACCGGCTGGGTGCTGCAATGCTCATCGCCAGCATTGTTATAACGCCACTCGGTATTAATGGAGCCCTTCCTGCTATGACAGATACTATAGCCCTGGCCGCAGGTTTAGGGGTTGGACTTTCTTCATCCGTAATTCCATATGTATTTGATCAACTGGCAATGACGCGGCTTTCGCGTTCAACCTACTCATTATTTGTGGCCATTCTTCCGGCGATGGCTGTAATTATCGGGGTTATTGTGCTTCATCAAATTCCTACAGGGCTGGAAATTGTAGCAATTGGGCTTGTAGCCGGAGGTGTTTTATTGCATCGTGAAACAAAAACCACTGGCAAGAAGTGACAATACCACTCATTCCAACTACATGCGTCAACATGTTGAACCCTTCCGGGAGAAATCCCCTGGGAACTTCAGGGTTCGTTCTTGTCCTCTGTACCAGTTTACATTCTGAGTTATTCAAGGCTTGAGGCCGAGGGTAAATATATTTTTAAAATCTGGATGTCCAATTTCCGAAGTTTCAGTCATTATAAGGGTGTAATGCAAACACTCACATCAACAAAGACGAAAATGAAAGAGATAAAGGAAAACATTTTTAGTACATCAAATCCGAAAAGGAGGTAAACCATGAATACTTTCTTATGGGGACTTCAGATCCTTCTTGCCCTGCATACCGCCATAGGTGCAGCGTGGAAGTTTTCCAATTCGGCCGGGGAAAAACCATGCCTTCACTTAAAGCGATTCCTAACAGAGTTTGGAGGGCGATGAGTATCATTGAATTACTTTGCAGTGTCGCCCTGATCCTCCCTGCAATTAGTATGTCCATGGCTATCCTGGCCCCTGTAGCGGCAGTATGCATAGCCGCGGAAATGCTGATCTATTGCGTGTTACATATTTCTTCGGGTGACAAGAATTACGGTCCCATGATCTATTGGCTTGTCGTGGCTGCCATTTGTGCGTTTATTGTCTATGGCAGGTTTGTGCTGAAGCCTTTTTAAATGAAAAAGTTATTGAATTAGAAAAAACCAAAATAGCGTGAATTCGAAGCCAAATATTTGATATTTAAGTTAAATTAATGCTCAGCGGGTCTCCCCCGGCTCTTTAGAACCACTTGCCCCACCTCTCTTCGCTATCCGTTTCGTTAAAACTACGAGGATCAGGAAAGCTACGGAAGACAGGTCAAGGGGGGATTTTTGACCCTTCACTCTAAGGCCGAAGGGATCTCGTTGGGAAACTCACTATAAAATAGAAATCACATCATGACAACGACGAAGCGAAATAAAATTATCTACTGGATTGCCACGCTATGGCTGGCATTGGGAATGACATCAACCGGAATTGTTCAATTGTTAAGAATGGAAGCAGAAGGAGCCGTGGCGCCACCCGGGGTATACGGTATTGAATATTTGGGCTATCCCGTCTATTTTTTGACTGTACTGGGTGTTTGGAAATTGTTGGGAGTTGTGGCCGTGCTTGTCCCTAAATTTCCTTTAGTAAAAGAATGGGCATATGCAGGTTTTTTCTTTTTAATGACAGGAGCGATATTCTCACATATCGCTGTGGCTGATCCTGTGATTGAACTATTACCCTCGTTGCTGCTTCTGACCCTGACTGTGATATCCTGGTATTTCAGGCCTGCGGATAGAAAAATCGTTTCGGTTCATCAATAAATGAAATGAAAATGTCAAAGCCAGAAACCGTTGATGCTTGCATTGCTAATTCAGCCACTGAAGCTCGTCCGATCATGAAAGAACTTCATGAAATTATAACATCAACTGTTCCGGAAGCTGAAGAAGGAATAAGCTGGAATGTGCCCATCTACAAACACCACGGGATTCTTGCCGGATATGATGTAAGCAAACATCATGTCAGTTTTGGTATCGATTCACTGCAGAATGCAGACCGGGAATTACTGGGAGAGCAGGGATATAAAACTGGCAAGAAAACTATTCAAATTAAGTTTGATCAGGAAATACCGGTAGCAATAATAAAGAAATTATTATTAGAACAAGCAGAGATTAACAAAGCCAAGTGAACATTAAATTATACATAGTATGAATCCCGACGTTGATAAATTTATAGAAAGAGCTTCGAAATGGCAGGATGTAATGGCCCAGTTGAGAAAGATCAGCCTTGACTGCGGACTTACCGAACGTATAAAGTGGGGAAAACCCTGCTATTCTTTCAAAGGAAGTAATATCGCTATCATTCAGCCTTTTAAAGCGTCCTGCGCCTTTATGTTTTTTAAGGGGACTCTATTAAATGATGCTGAGAATATTCTTGAGCCACCTGGAAAAAACTCCAGGGTGGCACGCCGGGCGGTGTTTACTGATGCTCAGGAAGTAACCGAAGCGCATTCTACGCTAAAGGCTTATATCTATGAAGCCATTGAAGTGGAAAAAGCCGGGCTGGAAGTAAAACTTGAAAAGAATCCCGAGCCTGTCCCTGAGGAACTTCAAGTTAAATTGGACGAAAACCCAAAGCTTAAGGCAGCCTTTGAGGCGTTAACACCGGGGCGGCAGAGAGGATACATCCTGTATTTTTCTGACGCCAAACAATCCAAA
The DNA here is from genome assembly GCA_009711805.1 of Balneolaceae bacterium. Lineage (GTDB taxonomy): Bacteria > Bacteroidota > Rhodothermia > Balneolales > Balneolaceae > VEMX01. Next base: position 51,426 of record VEMX01000082.1, read on the forward strand.
ACACGGGAGCGAAGAGTTGAGAAATACATTCCGAAAATTCTCGATGGAAAAGGATTTCATGACCGGTAGCTTAGCTGCCAATATGCTGATTTATAGACTCAGCTAAATTAGTCGAGCTCATTTTTTAACTTTTCAAGATGCTTCGAAATAACTTTGGACTTATCTTTTTGGATTTTTTCCCCAACTTCCCCAAAGATCTTTTCAGTCTTTAGCGTAGCGGAGACTGGAAAGTTGATGCTCAGGAAGTCTCTGACTTCCAACCCAAGCAAATCATCAAATCAGAATCTCGTTGAGCCGGTGCTCTTAAGTCAGCGCTCGCTCTGCATTTGTTTTCGAATAGTAGTTTCGAGACTCGCTGTAAGACTTAAGAGATCTGAGGATATTTCCTTTTTTACAGGCAAGACCTCCAGGGTTTTTCCAAAGATCTTTTCAGTCTTTAGCGTAGTGGAGACTGGAAAGTTGATGCTCAGGAAGTCTCCGACTTCCAACCCAAGCAAATCATCAAATCAGAATCTCGTTGAGCCGGGGCTCTTAAGTCAGCGTTCGTTCTGTATTTGTTTTCGAGTAATAGTTTCGAGACTCGCTGTAAGACTTAAGAGATCTGAGGATATTTCCTTTTTTACAGGCAAGACCTTCAGGGTTTTTCCAAAGATCTTTTCAGTCTTTAGCGTAGCGGAGACTGGAAAGTTGATGCTCAGGAAGTCTCTGACTTCCAACCCAAGCAAATCATCAAATCAGAATCTCGTTGAGCCGGGGCTCTTAAGTCAGCGTTCGTTCTGTATTTGTTTTCGAATAATAGTTTCGAGACTCACTGTAAGACTTAAGAGATCTGAGGGGAAAACCCTTGGAGGTCTATACCATAATAATTTAAGTTATTAAAACAGAAAAAGCTTTTTTGGACAGCCTGCATAAAGCCAATAGGGTTTGTTATGTTTGACAATCATGATAGCACGTTTCATTTTATTCATACAAATCAACATAGAGCCTGTTAAAATGTCCAATTTTCAGCGTCTCGATCATTATAGAGATGTAAAGCAAATACTCAATTTTTAAAAAAAGCGATAATGAAAGAATTCATGTTATTATTCCGGCAACCAAGCTACGATTATAGTGATGTCTCAAAAGAAGAGATGGCTGCCCTGTCAAAAAAATGGAGCGACTGGTGGAAAGGCATCGAAAAGCAAGGAAAACTGGCCAGTCGAGGACCGCTGCTCTCGATGGAGGGCAGAGTATTAAAACCCGGCGGGGTAGTTACTGACGGCCCCTTTGTAGAAATCAAAGAAAAGCTGGGCAGCTTTATTGTTGTGAAAGCAGAGGACCTGGAAGAAGCAACTACCCTGGCTCATGGATGCCCGGCACTGGATCAAGGCGGGAGCGTTGAAATCAGGCCGTTCGGAAACCCATGGGCGGGTTCCAAAAAATAGCGAGATATAAGGTGGTACAACAGACTATACAGCAGTTATTTCACCAGGAGTTTTCCAAGATGGTTGCGGTCATCAGTAAACTTTATGGCTTGTCAAATATCCAAATAGTCGAAGATGTTGTAAGTGAAACCTTTCTCCAGGCGGCCGAAGCATGGGGGATCGAAGGGTTGCCCGAAAACCCCGCGGCCTGGCTGTATGTGGTAGCCAAACGAAAAGCCCTGTATCACTTTCGGCGAAAGAAAATTTTCGATGATAAAATATCTCCTGAGCTGACCTACAGGCATCAACAAAAACAAGGGATACCGGAACCCGACTTCTCGCTGAAGAACATCAAAGACAGCCAGCTGCAAATGCTCTTTGCCGTATGCCACCCTGTTATTGCCAGCGAAGCCCAGATTGGCCTGGCCCTGCGTATCCTCTGTGGGTTTGGTATAGATGAAATAACCGAAGCGTTTTTATCCAATAAAGAAACCATCAACAAAAGACTGTACCGGGCACGGAAAAAACTACGAACCGAGAACATTACCCTGGAAATGCCCCCCGAACATGAAATCACAGACCGGCTCGACAATGTGCTACACGTAATCTACCTGCTTTTTAACGAAGGATATTACTCCAAAACCCAGAACCAAATTCTCCAAAAAGACCTGTGTCTCGAAGCTATGCGGCTTGGACTCTTGCTAACGGAATATGAACAAACCAATCTCCCCAAAACAAACGCCCTTGTGGCTCTTATGTGTTTTCACACTTCCCGGTTTAATGCAAGAGAAAACCATCCCTCGGGCATGGATGGCCTGGTACTCTACGAAGATCAGGACTATGAATTGTGGGATACGGCCCTCATAAAACAGGGTATGCATTTTTTGGGTGAATCTGCTCAGGGTGAGGATATCAGCTCGTATCACCTGGAGGCTAAGATTGCCTACTGGCACTGTATTAAAGAGGATACCAAAGAAAAATGGCAAGACATCCTACACCTATACAACCAGCTCCTTGCAGTGAACTACTCTCCCATCGCAGACCTTAACCGGATATATGCTTTGTATAAGGCTGAAGGAGTTGAACCTGCCCTGGAGGAAGCCCGGAAACTTAAGCTGGAAGACAATCATTTCTATTTTGTGTTAGTGGGTGAACTTTGCAGGGAAATGGATCCCCGGGAAGCAAAACAACATTATCAAAAAGCCTGCTCGCTGGCCAAAACCGAAGCTGAGCGAGAGCTAATCATGGGCAAGATTAATGAATTAGAAAAGTTGTAATGTGACCCGTTTACCGGTTAGAAGTACCATTTAGAGAACCTACGAGCGTCCGCAGATCCTCGTAGCGTTCGGCTTTCCAGCGAGAATCCCGTAACGGTCGCAGGATCTACGGACACTGCGAGGTTACTCCCTTTCAATACTGTTTTAAGCTAATCTCCAACTGGTAAACGCGTTAATGTGCTTATGTTTTATTGTATTAAGGTAATTTTGGCAATAGGCTGGTATCTTATAAAGGAGTACTTTTTATAATCTTGTAAATCCTTCTTTCTTCATGATGAAATCATTACTCTGCGAGATCGACGCCCTCTTTCTGGATATGAACAGCACCTTTATGTTTGAGGAAGATAACTTCGGTGACGATCAAGATTTCTATGCTACCTACCGGGAGATTGGGGGTGACCTCCTACAGCAGGATATGGTGAATGCCATTATCAGGGCGACGTATCATGGCATGGAGGGGCTGTACCAGGATCCTGCGTATTATGAACAGTTTCCATCCGTCTTACAGTCTATACCTGCGTTTTCTTCCAAAACCAAAAACTTGTCGGATGTTGAATTAGAACGGCTTACCGATGTATTTGCCATCCACGAGCTGGGAACTATACCAGATACATATGCTTCTTTTGTGATCAAACTCTCGTATCACTTTACATTGGCTTTGGTTGCAAATATATGGGCTCCCAAACACCACTGGGTCGCAGAATTTAAGCGTGTGAACCTGCACACCGCATTTGAAGCATTGATATTTTCGAGCGATTACTCTTTTATGAAGCCTTCTCCCAAGATCTATCAACAGGGCTTGTCGGCTTGCAATACCCGGGACACCAGCCGGGCAGCTTTTATTGGAGACAGTCTTACCTATGACATGCAGGGCGCAAAGGAACTCGGCTTTCAAACCATCTGGATTAACGAAGAAGCTTTTCTGAATGAACAAAAACCGGATGCTGTCGATGTTGTAATTCCCAACCTGCTCTGCCTGAAAGAATGTTTACTTCTCATCAATGAATCAACATCATGAAAACAGTCTATTATTCATATTGCCCTGGTAGTTAAAGATTATGACGAAGCAATAGATTTCTACACAAACAAGCTCAACTTTACGCTTGTTGAGGACACCTATCACGCTGAGCAGGATAAACGCTGGGTAGTAGTATCTCCCCAAAGATCTTTTCAGTCTTTAGCGTAGCGGAGACTGGAAAGTTGATGCTCAGGAAGTCTCTGACTTCCAACCCATGCAAATCATCAAATCAGAATCTCGTTGAGCCGGGGCTCTTAAGTCAGCGTTCGTTCTGTATTTGTTTTCGAATAGTAGTTTCGAGACTCGCTGTAAGACTTAAGAGATCTGAGGGGATGAAAGCCAAAAATATCAATTTTGTAAGAGATCCAAAGAATGCACCATATGGCACGGTTGCTGTTTTTGAAGACCTGTATGGTAATCGTTGGGACCTTGTTTAGTTAACAGAAGATAAGGGATTGAGTGATTAAGGAAAGAAGTATGGGTATCAATAGCAGCATAAATATATAGTATGAAGGATATTCCCCAAAAGCTCATAACTTCAACGATGTTCGAGATTGTATGAACTCAAGCCGCTGTACAGCCCTAAAAGCCAGGGCTGATACACACGGTAATCTTCCAGCTTTCTTAATTTTCCTCTTTTTGTATCACCGGAAGCTGGAACTTGGTAAGGTGTTATTAAGCATATCTTCCAATACTTCAATTTTCATTGGCTTGTCAATACTTTGTTCGAACCGGTTATTTTTCTTCACAGGTTTTCGAATTATAGTAGTTAAAGAGAGCTGCTCCTATTGCCAGGCCGGCTCCGGCACCGATTGATAGCCCTATGGCAATATTATCGAATACAACTCCATAAGTAATGCCAAGGCCAGTACCAATAGACATTCCACAACTAAGCATCACTATTGATAGATTCTTATTTTTTTTATTCACTGAATCAGATTCCATTTTCGCTCCATTTTAAATACGTTTAATAATTTAGACTCGGGTTATACGCCAGCAGTGCTATTTGTTTCATAATTAATAACTCAGCGTTTAAAGTACTATCAAATCTTTTTAAAAAAAAAAGGAAAGACTGAGATTAAGAATGGAAGCTTGCTCTACTGGAAACCGGAGCTTTTGCTATGTGCAAAGAGAATTCCTATAACCGGGTATGGGTAAAAAACATATCAGAAATAGGGTGAACAGGTATTTTTGATGAGGATTAATTTCTAACGGGGCAACACCTCATTAATCAAGGCTGGCATTCCCACCGGGCGCATGCACTAACGCCCTTAGAGTATTAAATTTTTGTCTTTGTTTGCCATTTTCTTTAAATATGTGTTGTTGATAACAGGAGAGCAGTACACTGACAACAAATTGAAAAGAGGCGACAAATAACCAACTTAAAAGCACAATAACCATTAGAGGGAGAGGAGATGAAAAAATTACTACGCATTTTACATCTGGAAGATGACAAAAACGATTTTAGGCTTGTGCAAATGGCTTTGGATCAATGGAAGTTAAACCACGATATCCAACTGGCATCTACTCAAGAGGAATTCCTGTCTACGTTGAGTAATAATGAATTTGATCTGATATTGTCTGATAGCAGCATTCCCGGTTTCAGTGGTCGGGCCGCACTGGAAGCAGCCCGCGAGCGATTCCCAAAAATACCTTTTATTTTTGTTTCCGGGCATATTGTTGATGAATCTGAACGGGATGTTGAAGCCGAGTATGTATCAAAAGAAGAACTTGGGAAGCTGAAATCAACCATAAAACGCCTAATGGAAGATGCCGGAATCAAAACTGAAGCCCGGAAAGACAGCGACTCTTCAACGAAGCAGCTTATTGATGCGGTACAACAGCTTTCACTGGCCCGGGACCTGCAAGCAGTAATGAAAATTGTACGCCGGGTGGCACGTGAGTTGACTGGTGCCGATGGAGCTACGTTCGTTCTCCGCGAACGGGGACTATGTTATTATGCAGATGAAGATGCCATCGCGCCTCTTTGGAAAGGGAAACGGTTTCCCATGTCGGCATGTATTAGCGGATGGGTGATGAATAACAGCGAGTCGGCCATTATTGAAGATATTTATTCAGATTCAAGAATTCCGGCTGATGCCTACCGGCCGACTTTCGTTAAGAGTTTGGCAATGGTGCCCATCCGGTCTAAAAATCCTGTAGGAGCTATTGGCAACTATTGGGCCAGCAAGCATAAAGCCACTTCCGAAGAGGTAGAAATGTTGCAGACGCTGGCCAACAGCACAGCTATTGCCATGGAGAATGTCCACCTTTATAATGAACTGGAGTGCCGGGTAGAAGAGCGGACTCAACAATTGAAAGCGGCAAATGAAGAGTTGGAAGCCTTTTCGTATTCGGTATCTCATGATCTGAGAACCCCACTGCGTCACATAAAGGCCTACAGTCAATTGCTTAAGGAGGATTCAGCCGATCAATTGGGCGATACCGGCAACGATTACCTGCAGCATATAAGAGAATCTGCATCGCGAATGGGACAACTGATCGAAGATCTCCTTAAACTGTCAAAAATAACGCGCACTGAAATTGTAAAGGAACAGGTCAACCTGACACAAATGGTCAATGAAATTGCCTCAAGCCTTCGGGAAGAAGACGATTTCACTGACCGACAAGTAACTTTTGCCATTGAAGAAGAGGTTGAGGTGGAAGGGGACCCGTCCCTGCTTCGTGTAGTTATAGAGAACCTGTTCTCCAACGCCTGGAAATATTCGTCGGAGGAACCGGAGACCAAAATCTCTTTTGGTTGTAATCAGGAAACCGGCGAACCCGATATTTACTATATCAAAGATAACGGAGCCGGGTTTGATATGGAGTATGCCGATAAGCTGTTCAGCCCTTTTCAACGCCTGCATGCAGAATCGGAGTTCTCCGGAACGGGTATCGGCTTGGCTACTGTGCAGCGTATTATTCATAAACATGGCGGCCGTATTTGGGCAGAGGCTGCCAAAGGAAAAGGAGCCACTTTCTTTTTTACGCTATCTGCGAAGTCATCTGAAAAGAATGCGACTGAGTGAGTTCGTCAACCGGCGGAAGAGAAGTGAGGCTGTACAGCCTGATTACTGAATAATTTCTTTTTTAAACCCGAATTATTCACGAATGGATGCAAAATGGCGATCTATATACTTGAATATATTATCGGTGAATTGCTTTATGTAATAGCCCAATTTTGAGGTACGGATTAGGCGGCGAAATTTCCCCGTACGCTGCGTTCAAGTGAAAATTGGGGTACTCAGGGTACCACAGTACCCTTCCGTTCCCATTTCCACTTCGCCTTGC